>JBOHUM010000027.1:0-4865 GCA_050734515.1 Candidatus Dormibacteria bacterium | reverse complement strand
GCGCTCGATGGTGGGCCATGGCGACCGCAGCGAGAAGGTGCGCACCTACAACTTCTCCGAGGCGCGGGTCACCGACCATCGCATTGACCTCAAGCTCTACCAGCTCCCTCGGGTGCTGGCGGGGGAGCTGGAGTTGGTCCTGGAGCCGCTGCAGGCGGCGGAGCAGGCGAGGCGGCTGGCCGGCGACGTTTGAGCGCCGCTCGGCCCGGGGTCGGGCCAGCCGGCACACGGTGGAGGCGAGGCAACGCGGTGCTCACGTCCTTATTTGAGGTTGTATGCTTACCTGAAATACGGAGAGTCCATGTCTAAGGTTTTGAAACGCCGTTGGCAGAGCACTCTTGGGGGGAGCGGGCTTCCCAGGAGGCACACTCGTCCCTGCCACTATGAAGCCTACGTTCCCGATCCCCTGGTCGGTCGCAAGATCACGCTTGACGGGTCGGTCGCCGCTGACGTTGCCGATGCCGAAGCGGCCATCGCGCACCTCAATGCTGAGGCGACTGCACTCGTGGATACCGAGGCCCTCGCCCGCATCCTCCTCCGGGCGGAAGCCGTCGCCTCTTCGAGGATCGAGGGGCTCGAGATCGGAGCACGACGGTTGCTCCATGCAGAGGTAGTTCGCGGGCTGTCCGAGACGACATCCGACGTGGTGGCGAACGAGGTACTCAACAACATCGATGCCATGGTCTTCGCAATCGATCAGGTTCGCTCGGGCGACGCCATCACGAAGGGCCTCTTGGTGGCGCTGCACGGCCGTCTCCTGGCGGGTACGAGGCTTGAAGTGCACGGCGGCCGATTCCGGGAGGAGCAGAACTGGATCGGAGGCAGCGACTACAACCCTTGCTCTGCAGCGTTCGTCCCGCCTCCTCCTGAATACGTGCCGAGGCTCATCGACGATCTCTGCGAGTTTTGCAACGACGACGCGCTCCCCGCAGTCGCACAAGCCGCCATTGCCCATGCCCAGTTCGAGACCATCCACCCGTTCGTGGACGGCAACGGGCGCGCTGGACGGGCCCTCATCCACATGGTGCTTCGTCGTCGGGGACTGGCCCATCGGGTTCTCCCGCCCGTGTCGCTCGTGCTTGCCACACTGGCACGCAGCTACATCGACGGACTAACGATCTACCGCTACGTTGGCTCGGCCAGTTCCCCTAAGGCGATCGAGGGGTTGAATACCTGGATCTCTCGCTTCGGTGGAGCATGCACCAGATCCGTCCAGGATGCGCTGACCTTCGAGACCCGAGTGTCCGAGCTCGAGAAGTCCTGGCATAACCGCCTTGGACGTGTGCGGGCGAACTCAGCCACCGACCGCATCCTCCACATCCTTGCTGGGGCCCCTGTCCTGACCGTCGACAGTGCGGCTCGACTCCTGGGCACGACGTTCAACCCCGCCAACGAGGCGGTCCAGCGCCTACTCTCGGCCAATATCTTGAGACAGGCAAACATTGGACGGCGCAACCGCGCCTACGAGGTACCAGAGATCATCTCGGCATTTGCCGCCCTCGAACGCCAGCTCGCCAGTCCCGATGGGGACACGCGGACGAGTCGGCCAAGCCGCAGTGGGCCTGCTCGAAGATCGCTTAGCACCCTGGATTCCAGATGAACTCCACCCTCCTCGAGGCCATCCTGGATGCTGCTGGAACGGCATATCAATCGGCTGCTTCTGACCGACTTGCTGCTGTCAAGACGCTGGCGGCCGGGACAATTGAGGAATGCGGGCGTTCGTCGCCGGCGCCAGCGGGTGCCACTCGTGGAGGCTGTTGGATCGCATGGCCCGGCCCGGTCGAGACGCCCCAGTGCCGAGTTAGCGGACGGCCAGAGCAGCGGTCACGCCGAAGGCAGGCAAGCCCACAGTGAGCCAGGTGACGTAGTCGGGGATGTTGCCGCCCTGCAGCTGCCTCAGCCCGGTCACCGGGCCGGCCGCCAGCACCTCCGGCCAGAGCCAGCTGTCGACCAGGAGCAGGGAGGTGGCCACGCAGAACGGCACCAGCCAGGCCAGCCGACGGGGACTGACAAGCTTGCCGGGCGATACCTGCCGGATCGCCAATCACCTGGTTCGCTAACTCCGCCGGGCAAGCAGCTATCCCTCCGATCTCCGGCCGCTCTGCGATTCAGGCTAGACCGGGGATGCGGAAGTCGGATCGGTGCACTTGCCAACCTGGGACCGCGGCGCCCGCGTAGGGCGCGATTTGCAGTCTCAGCTCAGCCCGGCGCCGCCTGGTCGTCCGCGAGCGGGGACGGGGCGGGGGCCCCGCTGCGCCGACCCCGACTCCCGCGCCGGCGCCTCCTGGTGGGCTTCTCCGGGCTCTCCTGCCTGTGCTCGGCACCGGTGCCGCGCCGGGGAGGCCGCGGCTCCAGCCGGGGCGGTGGGGGCATGCCCACCGCGGCCAAGTCACCCAGGGTGCGCCAACCGAACTCCCCCTGCCCGAGCCGCGCCAGGGCCACGAAGCAGTCGGCGGTGGCCTCGGCGTCCGCCAGGGCGAAGTGGGGACTGCGGTGACCCACCCCGAGTCGCTCGCAGAGGCGCTCCAGCCCGATCGTGTCCCGGAGCTGGAAGAGGAACCCCGCGATCCGCGAGGTGTCCAGATGGAGCTTGGGCAGGGGCCGGCCCAGGGCCCGCGAGACCAGCCGGGTGTCGAAGGCGTCGGCGCTGTGCTCGACCAGCACCGCGCCCTGGGAGAGGGCGTCGAAGGCGGTGGTGACCTGGGCCAGGGTGGGGGCGCCGCTGAGCATCGAGCGATGGATGCCGTGGACCCGGCGAGCGAAGGGGTTGATGTGGTCGACGGTGTGGACCAGGCTCTCCAGCGAGACCCGGGGGCTCCCCTCTCGCCCCTCCTCGACCAGATGAAAGCGCACCGCCCCCAGCTCGACGATGCGGTGGGGGAAGTGGCCCGTGGTCTCGCAGTCGAGGGCGACGAAGGTGAGCTGCTCCAGCGGGGTGTGCTCCAGCTCCAGAGCCGCGGCCAGGGCCGCGGCGCCGTTCTGGGAGCCGGCCAGCTCCAATGGGTTGTGGAAGGCGGCGAAGGCCGGGGAGCTGGGGCCCAGCCGGGGCAGCAGGCTGGCGCCGGGACCGCCCAGGCCGCGCTCTCGTCCTCGGCGCCGTTGCTGCCCGGCTCGCCGGGCCCCGACGTTGGCGCTCGAACTCGGGGCGGGGGCCGGCTGCAATGGCCCCGGGAGGGTTGGCTCCACCTTGCCATCCTATCGAGGCGCGCCGGGGCGGCTCCCCGGGGCGGACCCGGAGTTCTCATCCCCCGAGGCTATACTCGACTTCGGATTGCCATTTCTCGCCACCGGCTTGAGCCACCATCTGGCGCCGCTGCCGGTCCGTGAGCAGCTCCACCTGGATCAGGCCCAGATCGTGGAGGCGCTGCGGGCCCTGGTCGGCCACGCTGGCCTGACCGGGGCGGTGTGCCTCAGCACCTGCAACCGCACCGAGTTCTATCTGACCACCGCCGACGACCGCCAGACCCACCAGGCCACGATCCGCTTCTTCCACTACCTGAACCCGGAGCCGGTCTTCGCCGACCTGATCTACAGCCACCCGGGCACGGCCGGGATCCGGCACGCCTTCCGGGTCGCCAGCGGCCTGGACAGCCTGGTGCTCGGCGAGGCTCAGGTCCTGGCCCAGTTCAAGCGGGCCCACCGCCTGGCCCAGGAGGCGGGCACCATCGACGCCCAGCTGGACCTGGTCATGCGCCGGGCGGTCGAGACCGCCAAGCTGGTGCGCAGCTCGACCGGCATCTCCCGGCAGGCGGTGGGCTACGCCCACGCCGCGGCCCAGGCCGCCCGCCAGCACCTGGGACCGTGCCGCGGCTTGGGGGCGGTGGTGGTGGGCGCGGGCAGCGTCGGCGGCGCCACCGCGCGCCTGCTCCACCGGGCGGGAATGGCGCCGATCTGGGTCGCTCGGCGCGGCCCCAAGGCGGCCAACCTGGCTCAGGCGCTGGGCGCCGAACTGGTCGACATCTCCCGACTGCCAGGGATCGCTCCCCAGGTGAGCCTGGTGGTCTCCAGCACCAGCAGCGAGGAGCGGGTCCTGAGCCGTGAGCTCCTGGAGCGGACCCGCCAGGCGCAGGGGCCGGGCGGGCGGCTCTTGGTACTGGATCTGGCGGTGCCTCGCGACGTCGAGCCCGAGGCTGCAACCGTCGAGGGCCTGGAACTGCTCGACCTGGACCAGCTGGGGGAGGTGGTGGAGCACAACCTGGCCCAGCGGGAGCGTCACCGGCCGGCGGCGGAGGCGGTGGTGGAGCGGGCGGTGGAGCAGCTGGAGGAGGAGCTGGGGCGGCGCTCGGCGGTGCCTCTGATCACGGCCCTGGTGGACCGCGCCGAGCTGGTGCGCCAGGGCGAGCTGCAGCGGACCCTGGCGCGGATGCGGCCCCTGACCCCGGAGGAGCGCGCCCACCTGGAGCGGCTCACCCAGGCGATCGCGGCCAAGCTCCTCCACCACCCGATTGCCTTCCTGCGCCAGCACGGCGACGACCCCGGGCGGCGCCAGCTCCTGGAGCAGGCCTTCGGCTTGAAGGCGGGGGAGGGAGCGGGCCGCGATTGATCGGTCTAGCCACCCGGGGCAGCGCCCTGGCCCTGGCCCAGACCGAGCTGGTGATCTCCGCGCTCAGGGCTGGCTTCCCCGAGCAGCAGTTCCAGGCGGTGGTGGTGAACTCCGAGGGCGACCTCAGCCCCGACCTCGAGCCGCCCGACCTCCCGGGCCAGGGATGGTTCACCTCCAGCCTGGAGCGGGCGCTGCTCCGCGGCGAAGTCGACGGGGCAGTGCACAGCGCCAAGGACCTGCCCACCGACTCCCCGGCCCAGCTGCGGGTGGGCGCCTACCTGCCCCGCGCCGATCCCCGCGACGCCCTGGTGGCGACGGCAGG
>JBOHUM010000026.1:0-3984 GCA_050734515.1 Candidatus Dormibacteria bacterium | reverse complement strand
TGGTCTGGCGCTACGCCCGCTCGATCTTCCCCGACCGGGTGGTCTTCGGCACCGACGCCCCGGTGATGTCCGCCGCCCGCTGGCTGCGCGACTTCGAGGCGATCCCGCTCGCCGAGGAGGTCAAGCGCAAGATCCTCTACGAGAATGCTGCTCGCCTCCTGGACGGGACCGGCCGCCCGGGCTAGGACCGCTCCGACATCGGCAGCCCGGGCTCGGCAAAGCGCTGGGTCAGCGCCTTCTTGGAGACCTTGCCGAAGGCTGAGAGGGGGAAGTCGGCCAGCAGCTCCAGGCGCTCGGGGAGCTTGAACTTGGCCACTCCCAGCCCGAGCAGGTGCTGGCCCAGCTCCTCCAGGGTCAGCTGGGCCCCGACCCGGGGGATGACGCAGGCGCACATCCGCTCCCCCAGGACCGGGTCCGGCAGGGGTACGCAGGCTACGTTGCGCACCGCCGGGTGGGTCAGGATCAGGTTCTCCACCTCCTCGGCACTGATCTTCTCGCCGCCCCGGTTGACCAGGTCCTTGATCCGCCCCTCGACCAGGTAGGCGCCCGAGAGATGGCGGCGCATCAGGTCACCGGAGCGGTAGAAGCCGTCGGGGGTGAAGACCCGCTGGTTGTAGTCCGCGGCCCGGTAGTAACCCCGCAGGGTGTAGGGCCCGCGCACCGTCAGCTCGCCCACCTCGCCCGGGCCCACCTCCGCCCCCTCCTCGTCGGTGAGCCGCACCTCGTCGTCGGCGCTGACCGGGGTTCCCACCGTCTCCAGGCGCACCTCCTCGGGGTCGTCGGGGCGGGTGAAGAAGAGGGTCCCCTCGCTCATGCCGAAGTTCTCCTGGACGAAGCCGTTGGGGAAGGCCCGGGCCAGCTGGCGGCGGACCTCGGGCTGGAGCCGCTGGCCGCCGGACTGGAGCAGGCGGACCGAGCTGAGGTCGCAGCCGGGCAGCGCCGGATCCGCCAGCCAGCGGATGTAGAGGGCAGGGACCGCCGCCAGGTGGGTGACGGCGTGCTCGGCCACCAGCGGCAGCACGTCCCGGGCGCGGCTGCTCGGCGCCAGCACCACCCGGCCTCCATGGAGCAGCAGGCCCTGCACCCCGGGGCAGGCCAGGGGCATGTTGTGCGCCAGGGGCAGGACGCAGAGCTGGACGCTGGAGGCCGATATCCCCTGCGCGGCGCAAGCCGCCTTGGTGTTGTAGACGTAGTCGTTGTGAGTGCGGGGGATCAGCTTGGGGATGCCGGTGGTGCCCCCGGAGAGGAGCAGCAGGCAGGGGTCGTCGGGGTCGATCGCCAGCCCGGGGGGCTCCGGGCCCTCGGCCCCGGCCAGCTGCTCCCGCATCGCCACCAGGCGCAGGCTGGGGTGGCGCTCCGACAGCTCGGCGGCCAGGGCGGGGTCGGTGCCGAAGTAAGCGACCGCCTCGGTCAGGCCCAGGTAGTGGTCGATCTCATAACGGCGATGGGCGGCCAGCGCCATCACCGGGATCGCTCCCACGCGCTGCAGCGCGAAGTGGAGGACGACGAACTCCCAGCAGTTGGGCAGGTGGAGCACCACCCGCTCCCGGGGCCGCAGTCCGCGCTGGAAGAGCCAGCCCGCCAGCCTCCCGGCGGCCGCCCCCAGCTCGGCGTAGGTCAGCCGCCGTGCGCCCGCCTCCAGCGCCGGCCGGGAGGCGTGCCGGGAGAAGGCCTCGCGGAAGACCTGGTCCAGGGTGCGGTCCTCCCAGTAGCCGCGCGCCCGGTAGCGGGCGGCGAACTCCGCGGGGAACGGAACGACCCCGTCCAACGGCTCCAGTTCATTCCCTCCCTTGGTCGGATCGGTGGCTCCCGGCGCCGGCCAGGCTACCTACATCGGTAGGTATCCGAGCCGCGGCCGCTCCCAGACCTGGGCGGCGGCTCAGCCGGTGAGGGCCGCCAGCTCTTCGCTGCTGTCCTCGGCCGAGAAGTCGGTAAGGCTGAGCAGCCCCGGACCGTACTCCGCCTCCAGCTCGCTGGGGAAGTCGGCGTAGATCCGCTGCACGAACAGGTCGTGGCGAATGTAGGTCTTGACCAGGCTGGCCAGCAGCGGGCTGTCGGCCCAGAAACCCTGGTCATCCTGGCCCTCCCGGGCCAGCAACCAGAGGGCGAAGCGGGAGTCGACCACCACTGCCAGGTGGCGCACCCCTCGGGACGAGTAGAGGGTGCCGTCGGTGCTGGCGTGGCGCACCACCCGTCCCGGGGGCGGGGCGAAGGGCAGGGCCCCGAAGTGCAGGAGCACGAACTCCACCCCCCGAGCGGAGGCCGCCTCCACCGCCCCCGCCAGGGGCTTGAGCTCGTCCCGGCGGGCATGCAGGTAGACCCGGGTCGAGGCCTCCTCGATCGCCTCACGGGCCCGCTCCAGGCCCGCGGGCAGGCTGTCCAAGCGCGAGACCTTGAGCGCCGGCACCCGGTCGCCGCCCCGGGGCAGGCCCTCCAGACGGCTGCGGGCCCGCGCCAGGCGGCGGCTGAAGTCCCGCTCCAGGCGCCCCAGCAGCTCTGCGGGAGGGACCGCCGCGTATTGGGCGGGGCGCTGCTGGATCTGCACGGCGGCGCCTCGCTCCACCAGCCGGCGCAGGGTCTCGTAGACCTTGGGCTGGGGCACGCCGGTCTCGTTGGAGATCCGGTAGCCGGTGCTGCCCGCCTCTAGGAGCAGGCCGATGTAGGTCCTTGCCTCGTAGGTCGAGAACCCGAGGCGGACCAGCTCGTCGGCGACGCTGCGGTGGGACTGCTTCATGGCTTGGGGTGGAGCGGGCGGGCGCGGCAGGGAGCCCCGGCATCTGCCGGGGTCCGCGCGCTCACCCGGTGCCGGGCGCCTCGCGCTCGCCAGCTCTGGTCTCCGCCTACCGCCGCTTCCCTCCAGGCGACCACTTTGCGGGGAGCCTGCTCCCTACGATCGAAGGTAATATCATAGGCAGATCGGGCGCCACGCTGGCGTCAAGCCGCTGGGGGTGCGGCGAGCGGCCAATTGGAGGGGTGTTTGGTGGTCATCGACGCCTACTCGCACGTGTTTCCTGAAGCCCTGATCGAGGCGGTGGGGGCGGTGCGGCCGGGGTCGGAGCTGCAGGCGCTGCGAGAGCAGAGCCCCTACCTGCGCGACCCGACGCGGCGCCTGCGCTACATGGACGAGCACGGCTTCGATGTCCAGGTCCTGGTCCTGGCCCGGCCCCCGGTCTGGCTGGGGATGGCACGGGACGACGTCCACCGGCTCACCCGCCTGGCCAACGACACCATCGCCGAGTTCGCCGCCACCCACCCCCAGCGCTTCGTCGGCGTGGGGGTGCTGCCCCTGGTCGACGAGGTCATGCTCGAGGAGCTGGAGCGGCTCCAGGGCCAGCTCCAGCTCAAGGGGGTGCTGATCTTCTCCAACGTCGAGGGCGCCCCCCTGGACGACCCCGCCCTGGAGCCCCTCTACGCGCGCGCCAGCCAGTTGCGGCTGCCGATCTGGATTCACCCTCAGCACGCCCCCTCCCACGCCTGGATCCGCCGCGACCTGCTCGACCGGATGGTGGCCTGGCCCTTCGACACCACCGTGGCCATGATCCGGCTGGTGCTGGGCGGAGTCTTGGAGCGCCACCCCGACCTGCGCTTCGTCACCCATCACATGGGAGGGATGGTGCCCTACTACGCCAAGCGCATCGAGGCCTTCGCCGAGCGCATGGTGGGCGAGTACTCCCGGCTGGGGATGGCCGACCAGAGCTCAGGGCTGCGCATCCCGGTCCTGGAGCAGTTGCGTCGCTTCTACAACGACAGCGTCAGCAACGGCTCGGCCGCGGCGCTCACCTGTGCCCTCGATTTCTTCGGCCCGGAGCACATCCTTTTCGGCACCGACTTCCCCTTCGGGCCCCAGGGGGGCGAGCTCTGGCCGGTCGAGGAGCTGGCCACCATCCGGCAGGCGGCCATCCCCGAGCCGGAGCGGACTCAGATCCTCCAGGGCAACGCCGAGCGCCTGCTGGCCCGCCAGGCCTGAACTGCATCCGCCCGTAG
>JBOHUM010000025.1:0-1789 GCA_050734515.1 Candidatus Dormibacteria bacterium | reverse complement strand
TGCTCGCTCACCGCTACACAAGAGGTGCCCTGGCGATTACCACCAACTTGGAGTTCGCCGACTGGCCCAAGGTCTTCAGCGGCGACTCCCGCCTGGTGGCCGCGCTCCTCGACCGGCTCACCCACCGCTGCCACCTGCTTGAGTTCCAAGGCCAGTCCTACCGCTTCCGCCAGAGTCTGGCCACCCGCCGGGGATCCACTCCAGCCGCCGCTGATCTAAAGAGCAGCGCCGCGGCACCCGACGGCGCCAAATTCCTGCCCACAGGAACGCCCAGGAGGGCCGCAAACCCTCGCCCCTGACCCCCAGGTCCTCGACCTCTCAAGCCACCAGCCACAGTCCCCGCCCGCGCATGGGTGGGTCACTTTTACGCGATCGAGGTGGGTCCTTTTTAGGTTGACATTTGCACCATACGGGTACCCACGGTCGACGATGCCCGGCGGGAGTGCCGTCTCTACGTCACCTACGTCAGCGCGCCACCGGGCACTCGCAGCCCTGGCGTCTGGGAAGTGCTCTCCCAAGTAGCGGACCAGCGGGCTCGTGGAGTCCTTGAGGTTGGATGTCAGAGACATGTGCGCCTCCCGAAAGCAGGGCAGCCCGGGCGGGGACTTCTGGCCGGCTGCCTCAACTCGGGAGGCTAGGCTCCCTCGAGCGACCATCGACCCGAAGTAGCCACTACGTCACAGGGCGCGGACGCCTTCGCGCGGGTCACGCGACACCGGGGTCAATCTGGGAGGGTGTTCGGGTATTCGGTCGAGGGGATGCCACTCGGCGTCGGCTCTTCCCCATAGCTCCGTGCGCAGGGACCCACGCTCGGTCGAGCCTGGAGTCGCCAGCTCCACCTGTTGACGAAGTCGCTCAGGTCGTGCGCGGTAGGGGTGCTCGGTCAGCCACTCCGCGGGCGACGGGCAGGGTCGCGGCCGACAGTCCCCCCAGGGCAAAGGCAACCACCCGGCACGCGCTCGCCTCAGAAGTCGAAGTCGGCCACCGGACTCGATCCTCCGACGAGCCCCGGCTGGGAATCGGCCACCCTCCCCACCGCAGCCTGACCGGACGAGTATATCCACCGTGGACACTGGGACAGGAGAGGATTCGCTTCACGATACTGACGCCGTGACGGGAGCCGCCCTCGACTTGAAAGCTCTCGTGCGTGATCTCGCCACCCGCACTGCCACCCGTACTGAGGCCGACGTCCAGGGCGGGATTCGCGATCTCCTCCTGCATGGCGGGCTGAATCTCTGTGCCGACGACCTCCAGGTGCAACTGGAGGCCCAGGTCGGGGACCGGCGGCGCATCGATGTCGAGGTCGGCTTCACCGTGATCGAGGTGAAGAAGGACCTCCGCCGGTCCGACCTCTCGGAGTGGGTCGATCAGCTTGGGGGGTACGTGACCGCCCGGACTGAGCGCCTCGGCCAGCGCTACGTGGGCATCCTCACCGACGGCGCCGACTGGCTCTGCTACCGCGTCGGTCCTGAAGGCAGCCTGGAGGAAGTCGCGCGCCACGAGGTCGATCCGCTCCAGCCGGATCCGGAAGCGCTCTGTGTCTGGCTGGAGGCGATCCTGGCCACCGAGGCCGCGATCAGGCCGACTCCCCGGGAGATCGACAGGCGGATTGGCGCTAGCAGCCCGGGCCACGCCTTGGAGCGGGCGACCCTGGCGGACATGTGGAGCGCCGCCAGCTCCATCCCGGAGGTGCAGCTCAAGCGCCGGCTGTGGGCTCGCCTCCTCACCACCGCCTTCGGCGCCCACTTCACCGATGACGACGCCCTCTTCGTGGAGCACACCTACCTGG
>JBOHUM010000024.1:0-9471 GCA_050734515.1 Candidatus Dormibacteria bacterium | reverse complement strand
AGTCCATGGCCCGGCTCGACCCCGCCAACCAGGACTTCCTCACCAACCCCCTCACTGCTGGGTTGGCGGCCTGATGAATCTGCCCCTAAGTCCCGCCGCCTTTTACACCACTCCGTGGGACTTGACTCAGTGCTCTGTGTGGTGATCTCCCCGTGGGCGGGGATCGTCTATCTCGCGGTGGGGAGATCTCGCTGGCCAGCTCCATCGCCACCACGGGACTCGCCAAGGCCTACGGCACCACGCGCGCCCTGTCCGGCGTTGATCTGCAGGTGCCTACCGGGGCGCTCTATGGCCTGATTGGACCCAGCGGCGCCGGGAAGACCACCCTCCTCGAGATCCTGGCCGGCCTCCGCCACCAGACCTCGGGCGAGGTTCACCTGGAAGCTCCCCGTTCCGCTCTCGCCTACTGCCCAGATGTCGCCGAGTTCGAACCGTGGCTCATAGCCGCTGAGGAGGTGGTGAATATGCGTCGGACACGGGCGCGGGTGTCGCGGGGTTGGCGCCGCTGCGGACCCACCGTCAAGCACAAGGAGGCAATGCCTGATGACCGCTCTCGACTGGCAGAGCCTGGACGTCAGCTGGCCACTCGGGGCCACCACGGTCTACGGCACCTTGGTGACGCCTGAGGGCTACGGTCCCTTCCCGGGAGTGGTCTTGGTGGCCGGCAGCGGCCCGACCGACCGCGACTGGAACTCTCCTCTTCTCCCCGGACCCAATGGAAGCGGTCGCCTCCTCGCCGAAGCCCTCGCCGGCGCCGGGTTCGCATCGCTCCGCTACGACAAGCGTGCCTCGGGCCCCCATGTCTCCGAGACGATCCCCCTCCTGATCGGCACCATCACGATGCAGAGCCACGTCCACGAGCTCGCCGGGGCGGTACGCACCCTTGCGGACCAGGAGCATGTTCGCCACGACCGAATCTTCGCCCTCGGCCATAGCGAAGGGACCCTTCACGCTCTCCACTACCAGCTCCACAGTCCGGCGATCCCTCTTGCCGGCCTCGTGTTGACGGGGCCTCCCGGACGCGCGGTCGGTGCCGTCGCGCGGGCGCAGCTTGCGGCCCAAGCCGGGAGCGTCCCCGACGGCGAGAACCTCCTTGGGCTCTACGACGCTGCCGTGGCCAGGTTCCTGGCAAGCGAGCCCGCCGTGCCCGATCCGGCTCTACCTGAGGGCGTAAGGATGCTGGTGCAAGCCCTGGAGAGCCCCGCCAACCTGCCCTTCGCGAGGGAACTCTGGACCGCGGATGCAGCCGCGCCACTTAAGGACGTGAACATCCCCACCCTCGTGGTCATTGGCAAGAAGGATCTTCAAGTTGACTGGCAGGCCGATGGGGCGGCCCTGGAGCGCGCGGCCGAGGGGCAGGAGGACGTCAGCTTCCTCTTTCCCGAGAACGCCAACCATATTCTCAAGCACGAGCCGAGGCCGCGAGGAGAGCTGACGCAGGCTGAGGTGATGCCCAGGTACAACGCGCCCGATGCCTTCTTGGATCCCGACACCGTAGCGGCTGTCGTGTCCTGGCTCAACGCCCACGCGTAGGCAGCTGCGCGCGCGTTGGCCTCGCTGCTGGGCACATCAGAGGTCCGGAACTGAGAAGGGCCGACTCGAAACCGTGCCTGCGTGACATTATCGGCACAGAGTCACCTGGCCACTCAAGGGGTCCCAGCCTCTAAACTCCGGATAACGGGGCGAAGACGTAGGCGCCGGGGATAAGGGCTTCGCTTCGGCGTTAGGTGTGCGCCTGCAAGGCCGCAATGAGCCAATCGTAAGCTGGCATGAGGCTTGGCTGTTCCGGCCAGTCGTTGATGATCCCAATCAGTTGCCAGTAGCGCTCCACGCGTCGATCACTGTTGCTCGAGCTTCGCGAGTAATTCCTTGCGGTACCTAGTATTAGCGTTCTTTTTTGCCGCCAGAGCGAAGAGCTGCGCAAGCTCATCAACAAGGTGAAGGGCCTCATCCGAATCGGGCCGGACTCCTGCACGGGCTGCTGCACCTGCCCTCGAAACGACGCATCGGCCAGCTGCCTGGGATTACTGGGATGATCCCCTGGTGAGATCTCCACAGACGCTCAGCGAGGCCGACCGGCGTCTTGTCGCCGCATGGGCCGCGGATTGCGGAGAGCGGGTTCAGGGGCTATTTGAGGCTGAGGCTCCAGATGATGACCGCCCTCGGGCTCTCATCGCCCGGACCCGGGCGTTCGCCCGGGGAGAGTTAAACACTGCCGAGGAGATTCGTCGTCGGTTTGCCGGTGGCGTCGGTGCTGGTGATGAAAAGGCTCCCGCCGCAGCGGCCGCTGCCCGAGCCGCCGGTCAGGCCGTCGCCATCTGCCATATGGGCGCGCACGCACTAGGTGCCGCCGCTTATGCCGTCAAAGCCGTGGGCCTTGCGGATCCCGACCGTCCAGAAGCCGTCGAAGACGAGATCCGCTGGCAACTCCACCACATGTCGGCAGAGGTTCGCGCCGCCCTGCGCGCCCTCCCGCCTATCGGTAAAAACTCGTCAGGCCCATTAGGCCCCGGGCTCCTCGCTTCAGGCCAACTCGGCACCATCATCCGTGACTTGCAAGCCGGTCTCACCCAGACCGACTCGGACTGGTCTTGCCCCGATTAGCCTGGAGTTGGCGTTTCACGATTGAGGATCCCCGTCCGGCCCCGGCGGTGGAGCAGTTCACGGACCAGTTCTCCGCCTCCAGGCCGTTGTCTCCGAACGGCCGGTCGAGCTTTACCTCCAACGCCCACTGCTGCGGGATGAGAAGGTCGGGCGTCCGCTTGGCTGGACACCGGGGCGCCAGCCCTGCACTTCCGTAGCAGCGACTGCCACTGAAGTAGTCGCTTGACTATTCCGGGCGGCGTTGCCATGCTGAAGCACATGCTTCACCAAGCGCCCGAGTTGGACCGGGTCTTCCAAGCTCTCGCCGACCCCGGGCGCCGTGCCATGGTGGACCGGCTCATCCAAGGACCGACATCGGTGACCGAGCTCGCCAAGCCGCTCTCCATCTCGCTCGCCGCCGTTGTGCAGCACGTCCACGTGCTCGAAGCCAGCGGCCTGGTCTGGACCCAAAAGGTAGGACGCACTCGGACTTGCCGCATCAACACAGCTGCGCTGCGTTCGGTCGAGTCGTGGGCCGCAGACCGGAGGACGCTGGCCGAACGGCGCCTTGACCGCCTTGGTCGGTACCTGACAGCCACCGCCGACGCACAGGACCGGCAACCCCAGTCAACGTAAGGAGCAACCATGACCGGGCACTCCGTCATCCACGACACATTCACGATCAAGCGCACCTACCCGGCGACTCCCTCGCGAGTCTTCGCTGCTTTCGCCTCGGCTGAAGCCAAGGAAAGCTGGGGTGACACCGGCGACCTCGAATCGATCGAAGGCGAAGCCGGCGCCGAGGAGTTCGAGTTCAGGGTCGGAGGGCGGGAACGCTTTGGCCACAAGTGGCAAGGCACCACCTACCGTTACGACGCTCTCTACTACGACATCGTCCCCGACACACGAATCGTGTACAGCTACGAGATGTACGCCAACGACGTTCGTATATCCGTCTCGGTGACTACAATCGAGTTCGCCCCGAGCAGGGAGGGCACAGCCCTCAGGTTCACCGAGCAGGGTGCGTTCTTGGATGGGATCGACGGGCCGGAGGCACCCAAGCTGCGCCAGGAAGGCACGACCGAGATGCTCGACAACCTGACTGGCTACTTGGAGTCGCCGGCACGGCGTAGCTCGGAGTGAGGCTGGATCCCGGCCCGAATTGACCCCGCTCCGCAATTAGGAAGCGAACACGCAGAGGAGTATGGATGGGCCGGATTGTGGTGACCGAGTTTATGTCTGTAGACGGGGTCTTCGAGGACCCGGGCGGAGCAGAGGGATACGAACACGGCGGCTGGACCTTCGAGTACGACCGCGGTGACGAGGGCGGGCGGTTCAAGATGGAGGAGCTGAATGACGCTGAGATTCAGCTGTTCGGCCGCAAGACCTACGAGGGCTTCGCCGGGGCGTGGCCATCGCGCGACGGTGACTTTGCCGACAAGATCAACAAGGGCCGCAAGGTCCTTGTCTCGACCACGCTTACCAACCCGACCTGGGAGAACACGACCTTGATCTCGGAGGACGTCGTCGCAGAGCTGAGAAAGCTGCGGGACGAGACCGAGGGGAACATCCTGGTCGCCGGCAGCGGAACGCTCGTAAAGACGCTTCTCGAGCACGACATGATCGACGAGTTGCGGCTGATGATCTTCCCCACAGTCCTCGGACGCGGCAAGCGTCTCTTCCCGGACGGGATCGACCGCATCAAGCTCAGCCTCACCACGAACAGGTCCGTCGGCGAGGACGGCGTTCACGTCCAGGTTTACAAGCGCGCCGCCGACTAGGTGTGGTTCACCCAGCTCGCCCTCGTTTCCCGCCGGCGGCAGCAGAACGTCGGGCCTTCGCGCCCGCCTTGCCTACCCGGACGTGAAGCGGTAGTCCTCGGGGTAGATCTCTTCGAAGACGCTCTGGGGAACTACCCCACGGAGGCCTCGCCGGAAGACCGTCAACTGGTAAGGCGGGGACGGCAGCCAGAGCATGGGCAAATGCTTGGCCACGTAGTTCTCGTAGGCATCCAGGGCGCGATGCTCCTCCCCCGACGTCGCTGCCCTGATGGTGCGCTCGATCAGGTGATCCGCAATGGGGTCGCTGTAATCCCCGATATTTGCGTAAGCCCCACCCTCGAACAGTGGCTCACCGGTGGGTAGGTAGTCGGGAGCAAAGTTAAAACTGGACGCCGGCAACCCGCTCATGTCCCAGTTCGCGCAGGGTGAGGCGGTGCTGCACGGGAAGTAGCCCATGAGGGGTGGAATAGGGCTATAGCTGTAACTTGGGAAATACAGCCGGATCCCGGCCGCCGCGGCGGCCGACACCATAGCCTCCACCTCGTCGGTGGCGGCGATCGAGCCGCTGTCGTAGAGCAGGCGGAAGGCTTGCTGCGCACCAGCGGGGATGCCAACCCCGCACTCATCGGATCGCACTCCTGGTCTGGTACAGGTCGTCGTCCCGCTCGGCACCACGTCCCAGCCGTGGGCCTCCAGGAGGGTCACGGCCTTGGCGGGGTCATAGGGATACACCTGCCCCGTCGACTCCAGCTCGGTCAGCTCCCCGTTATCCTTGGGATAGGTGGGCACTGGCCCATTGGTGATCAGCCCGTAGCCATCCAGGAACTTCCTGATGTACGCGGCTTGGTTGACCAGGCTTTGGAGGGCCTGGCGAAAGTACAGCTGCTTGAAGATGGGGCCTGCGGTGGGCTCGGTGAAGTTGTAGAGGAGGTACGCGATCCCAAAGCTGTACCAGGGGCTGAACGACCAGCCGTGATTGAGAAGGTACCTCTTTTGGCTTAGGTCCTGAGCGGGGATGTAGCCGATCGTCACCTGCCCAGCCTGGACCTCGTTGAACTCTGCGGTGTCGGTCCTGAAAGGCACTTCCTCGAAGGCCCCGATCGCGGCCTTGTCAGGACCGGAATACCTGCTGTTTGGAACCATCTTGACGAACCCGGCGGTCGTGTATCTGACCAACACAAACGGCCCGCTGACCACCTTCCACAGAGGGTTATTGGCATAAGTGTCAATCTTCTCTGACTGAAGATTGATGAACTCGGCCACCCCTAGGGCTCCGCTGGTCGCGGTTCCAACCCCCTGCTCGTCATAGTTGCCGACCGGGCCCCCGGCCACCAGCCGATCCCAGGAAGCCTTGGGCAAGGGTGTGATCTGGCTCAGCTCGTTGTAGAGGAACCACGTAGGGTCGTAGGCCTCTTTCAGGTGGAACACCACGGTGTAGGGCCCGGTAGCCGCGTAGCGGGCGACGGTGCCGGGGAAGCCACCTGGAACGAACGGACCCCACCCGGGCCCTGGCTCGTTGGCCGATCCGACGCTGCCCGCCGCGGGTGAGACGGCGGCCTCGAGCAAGTTCATCCAGAAGATCACGTCGCGAGAGGTGATCGGCTGGCCATCGGACCAGATCCAGTGTTTCAGGGTCACGGTGGCGACACGGTTGTGGTCAGACCAAGTTGGCGAATTGCCGATGCTCAGCCTGGGGTTGAACTTGGGCTGGCCGTGGTCGCCGAACCAGAAGAGTGGTCTCCACATGAGCTGTGAGAACTGCGCCACGTTGGCAGTGGAGTACCACGGGGCAGCAGCCAGGGGCGAGATGTATTGGGGAGGGGTGGCGGGTGGCTCCGCGAAGCGGACCGCGCCGTCGCGAGGCGAGCTGGGGGCGACCGGGCGCGCCGCGCACGCCGAGAGCGCGAGGCCGGGCAATGACGCCGCGAGCAGCAGGGCCGGAATCGCTCGGTGTCTCACCGCAGACGCAACCGATGGTCGCGCCCCCCAAGCAGACGGTCCATCACGATCCCTTCGCGAGTCACCTCCGGCCGCAGCCATCCTGGGCTGATCCTAGACCGCCCCGGGTTGGCCGCCATCGCCCGTGAGGGTGAATCGTGGCCATTCGTGCGACTCGCTACCGCCTGTGGTGATCCCAGCCGCCAGGCCGACCCCGGATCAACCCACCTCGCTACCAGCTGAGACTCCGCCGCGGCTCCGACTAATCCACGGGCCTTGCCGATCGCATCTACCGTCGAGGGCGGCGGCGAGCGCGTGCGACGTATCGGAGTCCACCGGCGAGAAAGAGCAGGAGGAGCATGGCCACGCCCACCAACGGCCACAGTATGAGCAGTAGGATCAAGGCGAGGCCCAGGCCAATGAGGCCCCTGGCCCGACGCCCTAGGTTCATTTCGTCCACATCCTATCGTCTCCACAGCCCGCTACTCGCCACCCACGGCTCCTCGCGGCATTGTCACAGGACTTAGCCCGGTAGGGCCGCGGTGCCGTAACCAGAACCGTGTTCGCGCTCTGTCCCGCGGCCCGCCCCCCGGAGGCGCTGGCCCTGCCACCAGTCTCGCTGGTCGATCGCGTCAACGACGCAAGGCCGTGATTCGCGCGAGGTCATCGCAGAGCGGCCAGCGCCCTTGGACTCCATGCCAGGCAGCATGGCCGCAGGCTGTCCGTGCCCTACGCGGACGGCTTTGGTGCCATCATCTGCGCGACGACGCATCAAGCCGACGGCCCGGGACCAGGCCGGCGACGCTGATGCGGACCGGTCGAGCTGCAGCGCGCGGGGAGTCGGCTCCGGAGCTGCTGATACTGTGGCGGTTCCCGGTGCAGGCCTTCCAGCCCGAGCCAAGGCGTCGCGCCACGGAGCCCTAGCCGCTTGCCTGCCCTCAAACCTCGAGGTGCCGTCTCTCGCCTGAACCAACCCTTCCCCCGGCTTCCGGGGTCACCGGACCGGGCGCCACCGCCAGCCGCTACCTGGCCGGCCTGAGGCCCGAGCTGCCGGCCAGCGTCTGGACGGTCCTGGTCGGGATGGCCATCTCCTCGCTGGGGACAGGGCTGGTGCTTCCCTTCGGGTCGATCTACCTGCACGTGGTGCGCCACCTGGCCATCGCCGTGGTCGGGGCAGTCCTCTCCATGTCGGCTCTGGCCTCGCTGCTGCTGGGAGTCGCGGGCGGGAGCCTGGTGGATCGGGTCGGGCCCCGGATCATGATGCTGGCGGGCCTAATCCTCCAGGCCGCCGGCTTCACGGTGCTGGGCTTCGCCCTCAGCTGGCAAGAGGCGGTGCTGGCGATGCTCCTGATCGGCGCTGGCACCGGCTGCTTCTACCCCGCCTTCGCGGCGCTGGTGGCGGCGATCACCACCCGCACCCAGCGCTCTGCGGCGGCGGCGCTCCAGTACGCCGCCACCAACCTGGGCATCGGCTGCGGCGCGGTCGTGGGCGGGGTGCTGGTTGCGGGGTCCTCCGCCACGCGCTTCACCCTGATCTACCTGCTCAACGCCGCCTCCTTCATCGCCTTTGGCGTGCTGCTCGCCCTCCGAGTACCTTCGGGGCATCAGCGTCCCCGGCGGGAGGCAACCCCACCCAGCTATGGCGCCGTCCTTCACGATCGCGTCTTCCTGGCCCTGGTGGGGTTCAACGCCCTGGTGGTGCTCTCCACCTATGCGCAGCTGGACACCTCGGTCCCGCTGTACGCACGCGTATTCCTTGGGGTGCACACGGTTTGGCTGGGCTTGATCCTGGCGGTCAACACCGCCCTGATCGTCGTCGCCCAGCTGCCGCTCGCCAGGGCGGTCCGCCGCCTGCGGCGCTCCCAGACCCTGGGCCTCAGCGCGGCCGCCTGGACAGTGGCCTGGTTGGTGGGTGAGCTGGCCAGCCTGGGCCACGGCGCTCCCGCCGCCTGGCTGCTGGGTGTCTATGCCAGCATCTTTGGCGTCGGGGAGTGCCTGCTGGCCGCCACGATCGGTCCCTTGGTGGCGGACCTGGCTCCCGCCGCCACTCGGGGGCGCTACATGGCCGCCTTCAACCTCTCCTGGTCAGCGGGCCTGCTCGTCGGCCCCGCTGCCGGGGGCCTGGTGCTGGGCTCATTCCTCCGTCCCGGGATGTGGCTGCTCTGGGCGGCGGTGGCGGCGGCTCTGGTCGGGTATGCGCGCTGGCTGGGTCGCCACCTCCCCACCGCGGTCAACCACCCCCCGCCGGGGGGCTGAGCCCTCCCCTTGGCTCGGCGGGCCTCCCTTGCCGCCCCCCGCGCCGTACGATTGGCCCACAAGCGAACAAACCTCGGCGGGCAAACGGGAATCCGGTGCGGGGCTGGCGCCCCTAGTCCGGAGCTGTCGCGCAACTGTGAGCGGGGAGCCCCAGCCAGGATGCCACTGGGAGGAATCCCGGGAAGGCGGCTGTCAGGCCTCGATCCGCAAGCCAGGAGACCGGCCCGCGGAGGTCGTAGCAACCCCCGCGCGCAACGGGAAGGTCGGCCTCCGGCGGCAGGTCCACCTCTGGCGCGGTGGTACCAGAGGTCCGCCCGGAGGTGAGGCGATGGCACCGTCTCCAGCGGCCAGCGCGTTACTGGCCTCGCTTTTGGCGCTAGCGGCGGTGGGCTGCGGGTCCACCCGCCCCCAGACGCAGGGGGAGCGGTCCTGCGGGGCCGGGCATCGGGTCGAGGTGGTGGTCGAGCTGGGCAACCACCGTGCGGACGACAGCTGCGTCTCGTTCCATGCCCCGCGGATCAGCGGCGTGGCGGTGCTGCGCCGCAGCGGAATCGAGTTCGCGACTCAGCAGTTCAGCTTCGGGTTGGCGGTGTGCCAGATCGACCACGACCCGCGGTCCTACGCCCAGTGCCTGAGCAGCGGCCAGCCCTACTGGGCGCTCTTCATATGGAGTGGCCGCGGACCCTGGCGGTCGGCCAGCACTGGGATCAGCGGTGTCAGCCTTCGTCCGGGGCAGGCCCTGGGTTGGCGCTATGTGCCCAGTAGCGGCAGCGCTCCTCCCCCACCCCGACCGCCGGGGGCCTGAGCGATCCACCCCCGGGCGCTGGCCTGCTGGGTCGCCGCCGTCCTGCTGCTCAGCCTGGGCTCCGAGGACCCCTGGCTGAGGGCCTTGTGTCTGGGAGCTGCGCTGGCG
>JBOHUM010000023.1:0-1695 GCA_050734515.1 Candidatus Dormibacteria bacterium | reverse complement strand
CGCGGGGGGCGAAAAGCAGGTAGAGCTCGCCGCCGTTGGGCATGAAGACCAGCAGCGTGTAGGTGCCCAGAGTCCCCTTGGAGAGGGTGGCCTTCCGGGCCGGGTGCCCGCGGTACTCAACCGGCTTGTCCCAGCCCGGGCTCAGGGTGAACCCGGAGCTCAGCCCGAAGGACCCCACAGCGGCGTGCATGGTGGTGGAGCGTGCGCTGCTCGGCAGGGCCGGTGTGATCCTCTCGGCGGCGACCTCGAGTGGCTGCGGCTTCTTGACCAGGGCGAGATAGAGGGTGAAGCGCATGCTGGCCAGCGACCCCGGGAGCTGCTGCAGCTCCGGCCGGCTGGGGAATCGATCCCGGAAGCGGCCCGCGCTGTCGGTGAACCAGACGCCGCTGGATACCGGAGCCAGGGCGGCACCAGCCCCGCTCGCCACCACCTGAGCCCCGGGCGCCGCCACCCAGGTGAGGCCGAGAAGCGCCGCCGACATGGCCAGCGCTGCCCCCCTCACTGCGGTTGGCAAGTATTGCACCGGGAGCCGGCTTCGGGGCCAGGCCCGGGCCCATGGACTGCGGGCAACGACGGTGTCCGAGCCGGCCCCGTTGCCAGGCGAGGCTTGGCGCCGCTCAGGCGTGCAGGCCGCACTCCGCCTTGTCGGTCCCGGCCCACCTACCGGAGCGGGGATCGGCTCCCGCCGCCACCGGGAGGGTGGTCGGGGCGCAGCCGATCGAGGGGTAGCCTCGGGAGCTGAGGGGGTGGCTGGGCAGCCCGTGCTCCAGGGCGTACGCCTCCACCTCGGCATCCGACCAGGCCGCCAGGGGGTTCACCTTGACCATGCCCCGATTCTGGTCCCACTCCAGCACCTGGATCGAGGCGCGGGTGGCGCCGTCGCAGCGCTTGAGCCCGGTGACCCAGGCGCCCTTGCCCCGCAGCGCCAGGGCCAGGGGCTCGACCTTGCGCCAGCGGCAGCACTCCTCCGTCCCGCAGGGCCAGGCCTCGGCCTCGGGCCCAGGCTGGGTCACGCTCAGGTTGAGGCGGTAGCGGGCGCGCACCTCCTCCACGTACTCCAGGGTCTCGGGGAAGTGGGACCCGCTGTCGAGGAAGACCACCTCCAGCCGGGGGGCATGGCGTACCGCCAGGTCCACGATCACGCAGTCCTGGAAGGAGCAGGCCAGGGCCAGGTCGCCGCCGAACTGCGCCACCGTCCAGGCCAGTACCGCATCTGCTCCCTGGGCCTCCAGCCGCGTCGCCAGGTCGGGCAGATCCGCCGGCTGCACCGGGGAAGCCAGCTCGTGCACGGGCGCCTCCTCCTGCCTTCGCCTATTCGAAGACCTCCGGCCCCCGAGGTGGGCCTTAAGCTGTAGCGAAATCCTACCCGTAGGCCGAGATTTGCGGCTCGGGCAGTTGCCGGGCCGGGCGGGGTGGGTGGTCGGACCAGCCAGGAGTCAATCCCGTTGCCAGCCGCCGCCGTCGCGCCCTCCTCGAGCCGACTCCAGGACCACCTGGCGGTGCTGGAGTCGCACGCCGTCTTCGTGCTCCGCGAGGTGGCCAAGGAGTGCTCGCGGCCCGCCCTGCTGTTCAGCGGCGGCAAGGACTCGGCCTTGCTGCTCCACCTGGCCGACAAGGCGTTTAGGCCCGGCCGGATGCCCTTCGCCGTTCTCCACGTCGACACCGGCCACAACTTCCCCGAGACCCTGGCCTTCC
>JBOHUM010000022.1:0-16963 GCA_050734515.1 Candidatus Dormibacteria bacterium | reverse complement strand
GTGGGCGATGTCGGCGGAGCCGCCCAACACCTGCGCTCCCTGGATGCCAGCAACGGACGGGTGGCCACGATCGGCTACTGCTCGGGCGGCCGCCAGTCGTTCCTGGCCGCCTGCAGCCTGCCCCTGGAGGCGGCAGTCGACTGCTACGGAGCCTTCGTGGTGGGCACGCCGCCCGAGGGGATGCCCCTCAAGATCACGCCCCTGACCGACCGGGTCGGCGACCTCGGCTGCCCCCTGCTCGGCCTCTTCGGCGCCGAGGACCAACATCCCTCCCCCGTCGAGGTAGCCGAGCTGGACGGTTTGCTCCGGGCCGCCGGCAAGCAGTTCGAGTTCCACACCTACCAGGGTGCGGGCCACGGCTTCTTCGCCAGCGACCGGCCCAGTTACCGGCCTGAGGCCGCCACCCAGGGCTGGGAGCGGATCTGGGACTTCTTCGGCCGCCACCTGGGCGGCTGAGGCGTCACCCGTGTGCACCTACCAGACCGAGATCGTCCCCCTGGCGGGCAGCGGCAAGGGTGGCCAGGGGTGGTTCCCGCTCCAGACCGCCAGCGTCTACCGCGACCATCCCAGCCACGCGCCCTACCTGCACACCCTCAACCTCGACTTCCTCAACCAGGAGGTCGGGCCCCAGGCCCGGGTGGCGCTGGAGCTGACCGAGGACTCCGCCCGGCGCCTGGCCCTGGCGATCCTGGCCGAGCTGGCCCCGTCGGGGCCGGTCCCCCAGCCCCCGGACGTCCCCAAGCCCAGCGGCAGCGCCGGTGCCTGAGCCCGAAACCGGGGTCGACCCCGCGGCGGCGGCCGCACTCCGGGCCAGCCTGGCGGGCCGGCCGCGCCCTCTGGCGGAGGTGGTGGCGCGCCTGCTGAGGCACTCAACCCCTGGGGCGTCTACTCCTTCCAGATGCGCCAACCGCTCGCCTACCTGGCGGTGGCCAGCTGGCACGTCAGCCTCGGCTTCACCCACGGCAGCGCGCTACCGGATCCCCACCACCTGCTGGAGGGAACTGGCAAGCGCATGCGCCACGTCAAGTTCCGCAACCCCGACGACGGAGCCCGGCCGGGCCTGGTGGAGCTGATCCAGGCCGCCGCAGAGCTGGACGGCCGCCTCTAAACCTTGGAGTAGCGCGGCTTCCAGGACCCGTCCTCGAGGCGCTCGAAGTCCTGGAAGACGTCCGGCGCCTCGGCCTGCATCAGCTCGCCGATGCGCCCGAAGATCAGCCGCAACTCCTCCTCGGCGCCCGAGTCGGTGCGCATCTCGACCACGTGACGCAGGGTGCGCAGGTTCATGGTCATGATCAGGTCAGTGCTGACCCCGATCGGGGCCAGCCGGCGCAGGGCCGAGGTGACCTCCTTCTTGACGTGGAAGGGCACGCCGCCCTCGTCGAGACGGAGCGTCCGGGCGGCCTCGACCTGGAACTCCTCCAGGCGCTCCACCAGCTCCACGCACTGGCGCCGCAGCGGCTCCAGCGCCGGGGGCAGCCGCAGGCCGATGTCCACCAGGCGGACGTAGCGCAGGCTCTCCTGGCTGTAGGCGGCTCCGGCCCGGTGGCGGACGATCTCATGGGTTGCCACCCGGCTGACGTCGCGGAGGGCGAAGGTGTAGCTGGCGTGCTCCAAGACGCTGCCGTGGGCGCTCTTGAGGATGTTCTCCAGGTAGCCTCGGGGATCGCTGCGCACCCGGGTGACGTTGGGGTTAAGCCCCGGCTCCCAGCTGCGGTAGCAGGCGCGGCCGCTGAACTCGGTGAGCAGCTCTCCGGGATTGGGCTGGCCCCCGGTCTCCTCCAGACGCCGATCCAGCCAGGGGCTACCCCCGACCGCCTCCAGATATGCCCGCATCCCCTCCAGGTCGAGCTGGGGGCGGGCGATGAGGAAGATCTGGGGGAGGGTCTCGCGCACCCCGGCTAGCCCCTTCCGGGCCTGGCCCGTCCCCTGCAGGGTGGGACCGGACTCAGCCCAGGGCCTCCAGCATCTCCTCGATGCCGCTGTTGACGCAGGTGAAGCTGGGCACATCCCGCAGGGTGTAGGACGAGGCCTCGGTGTCCCGCAGCGCCTGGACGCAGTCGAGGAAGTCGGCGGCGCTGTCGCTCTCGAAGGCGACCACGAACTCCTGGTCGTCCAGGCCGAAGGAGTAGGTGGTGTTGATCTTGACGGTGGGGAACTGGTGGCCGAGGCGGATGTGCTCCTCCATCATCCGCTGCCGCTCCTGGCTGGGCAGCGACCACCAAGCGCGGGTCTTGACGAAGGGGTAGACGAACAGGAAGCGGCGGCTGCCCGGGGCCAGCACCAGGCGGTCGCGACCCGATCCCCGGTTGGGGTGTTCCCGGTCCACGTAGGTCGAGCGCTTGGTCATCGAGGTGTAGCTGTGGGAGCACACCAGGTAGCCGGCGAGGGAGCTGGCGTTGAAATCGGCGAAGAGCGCCTGCAGCTGCTCCGCGGCCTCGCTCACCGCCCAGATCATCAGGTCGGCGTCACCCCTGGTGCCCACCAGGCTGTAGGTGCGCAGGATCATCCCCTGGGCGTGGCGGCGCAGGACCGCGGCCAGCTCGGCGCGCTGCTGGCGCCGGAGCTGGGGCTCCAACCGGCGCCACTCGGGCAGCACCCGGTAGAAGGCGAAGCGGACCAGCTGCCGGGGGGCGGCCTTGGTGGCGTCGCGCACCCGCACCGGGCCCACCCGGGGCTGGCTGGTCGCAGTGGCGGTGGTCTCGGTCATCTCCGGCTCCAGGCTACTGGGCGTTCTCTCGCGAGCGGGGCACCGTGTGCCCGCAGCGGCCGCAGACGCAGACCCGGCCCCGGCGGGTCAGCTCCCGCCCGTCGGCGAGCACCAGAACACGCTCGGGGCCATCGACCAGGATCCATTCGGTGGCCGCGCGGCAATGATCGCAAATGGCGGGGGGCGGGTTGAAGAGCACGCTCAGACCCTGGAGCCGGCGGGATTGAGCAGGGCCAGGACCGAGCGGGCCAGCACCTCGGCCCCCAGGGGCAGGCAGCGCTCGTCGATGTCGAACTCGGGGTGGTGGTGGGGGGCGGTTTGGCCCGAGGCGGCGTCGCCCGCGCCCAGCAGGAAGTAGCAGCCCGGGGCCCGGCGCAGGAAGAGGGCCACGTCATCGCCCACGGTCAGGGGCTCGGGGTCGGTGGCCTCGGCCCCGGGAGACTGGGCCACCGCCCAGCGCACCACCGCGGCCACCCCGGGGTCGCAGACCACCGGCGGGCAGCCCGCCCCCAGGCGCATCTCCACCTGGGCACCGAAGCCAGAGGCGATCCCCCGGGCCAGCTCCTCGATCCGGGACAGGAGTCGCTCCCGGTCCGAATCGGTGAAGGCCCGCACCGTCCCCTTGAGGATGGCCGCCTCGGGGATGATGTTGAAGGCCTGGCCCGCCTGGACCTGACCCACCGTCACCACCGCCGTGTCGCTGGGGTTGGTCTCCCTGGAGACCAGGAGCTGCAGCCCGAGCACGATCAGGCTGGCGATCGGCACCGGGTCCAGGGCCTGGTGGGGCAGGGCCCCGTGGCCGCCGCGGCCGCGGACCTCCAGGGCGAACTCGTCAGCGCTGGCGAAGATCACCCCGTCGCGGACCCCCACTCGCCCCACCGGCTGCCCGCCCCAGAGGTGAAGGCCGAGGGCCGCATCTACCGCAGGCGAGTCGGTCACCCCGGCCTGGATCAGCCGCTCCGCGCCCCCGGCGGTCTCCTCGGCCGGCTGGAACACCAGCCGCACCCGGCCTCCCAGCCGCTCCCGGTGGCGGAGCAGCAGCTCCGCCGTCGCCAGGGCGATGGCGACGTGGCCGTCGTGGCCACAGGCGTGCATGACTCCCGGAACCTGGGATCGGTAGTCGCGACCCTCACCACGTTCCTGGACGGGCAGGGCGTCGGTGTCGGCGCGGAGCAGCACCGTCTTGCCCCCTGCCCGGGGACCGCCCAGCTCAGCGACCACGGCGGTGTCCTCCAGGAGCAGTCGCGGCTCGAGGTTCAGCTGGCGCAGCCGGCTCTCGATGAACCGGGCAGTTTCCACCTCGGCCCCCGACAGCTCGGGGTGGCGGTGCAGGTGGCGGCGATCGCGGCTCAGGCTGGGAGCCAGCTCCTGGGCGTGGCGGTGAAGGTCGTCGGAGCTCATCTGCCACCTCCCCGGGCGGACCCTGCCGATCCCTGGTGCCGCGCCCAGCTGGCCAGCGCCTGGGCCAGGTGGCTGTTGGCGACGCAGCGATCGGCCCCGGCCGCCCGCGCCTCGGGACCGAGCGCCGCCAGCTCAGTATGGGGGCCGAAGCAGATCACTCGGGTGGCCTCCCCCGGAGCCAGCTGGCGCAGCCACTGCAGCTGCCGCGCCGCGCCCCGGTTGAGGTCGATCAGGAGCAGGGCCCAGGGCGCCGCCGGGACCGCTGGATCCACCACCTCCAGGGTCGCCGAGGCCAGGGAGCCGAGCGCCGTGCGGACCCGAGATGCCAGCAGCAGGTCCGGGCTGGCCAGCCCCACCCGGGGCCCGGCCCCCGACTCACTCAAGGACGGCCGGGTCGCCGACGCCCACCTCTCCGGGGCTGACGATGCGGCAGTACGCCCCGGCGACCTCGTCCCGGGTCTGGACCAGGTGGCGCAGCAGCTGGGGCCAGACCGCCCAGGTGTCGGGGTCTCGGGTGGGGATGGTGCAGCGGGGACAGACCGCGGCGACCTCCAGCACCGCCCTCCCCACCCGCAGCCGGCGGCCCAGCAGTCCTGGCTCCTCGTACGCCCCCAGGCCGGGACCGTCGAGGTAGAGGTTGGCGCGAAAGCGCCTGGGGTCCACCGCCCTGCCCAGCTCCTCGCCCAAGGCGCGGACGGTGGCCAGGTGGAGGATGAGGATGGGCGAGTCGTCGAAGGCACCCTCGGGCACCGCCCGCAGCTCCAGCCGGGTGTGGCAGGCGGCGCCCAGCTGGGCTGCCACCTCGGGGAGGTCCCAGGGAGCCCAGGGCCCATCGCCGCCCCAGACCTCGACCGAGGCGCCGGCGCTGCGCGCTCGGAACTTGAGCAGGGCGGGGCGCTGGCGGGCACTGACCGGCTTGTCGGGTTGGGCCGCCTCGGGCTCGAAGGCGGCCACGCGCCGGTCGCCAGGCAGGCCGCTCGACCCCAGCTGGGAGTGCTCCAGGGGCTCCCCCGCCAGCGACTTCATGGGGTAGCGCCAGAGTTGGCTCAGTTGCATCGACCCCCAAGGCTACCCGAGTGATCGGCGGATCTCCGGGGCCTAAGATGGGGTCATGTCCGAGCAGGTCCTCGCCACCCGTGACGCGATCGAGGAGATCCGCGACTGGCAGGGCCGCAGCGCCCGGCCCGACTCCGTGTTCCGCATTGACGTCCGCCTGGGCGGCTGCCGGGGATTCAAGCTCTTCTTCGACCTAGAGGACGGGGCCCAGGCCGACGACATCCTCACCGACTTCGACGGGGTGCGGGTCGTGGTCCAGCAGGACGGCCTGCCCCTGATCGCCGGGTCGGTGCTGGACTTCGAGGACAGCCACCGGGGCCGGGGCTTCCGGCTGGCCAACCCCAACGCCCGCAACGCCTGCGGTTGCGGCACCTCGTTCATGGCCGATTACGAGCAGGCGGCCGCTGGCTTCCCCGGGGACGGGGAGGAGCAGATCGTGGCCGGGGCCGGCTACCGGGACTGAGTCGGCTCAGACTCCCCCCGGGGCCCGCCGGGCCAGGGTGCGCCAGATCCGCAGCAGGCGCGCCCGGGTCTGCTCCCCCGGCCCCGGGGCCATCATCGCCCCCAAGATCGCGCCCAGTGCCAGCCCCACCCGGAAGCCGCGCAGGTAGCGACGCAAAGGACGCAGGATCACGTCGTCGACGACATCGGCGAACGCCCGGATCCGCTCGCCGGGGGTGCGCTCATCGGCGGCCATCAGTCGGGGCCGCCGACCCCGTTCGGACCCGGTCCGGCCCCGGTCGTCGGTGCCGAGTTGCGCTCCCCACGGCCCACCAGCTCGACGAAGCGCCCTCCCGCCTCCTGAGCCACCGGCTGCACCACCCGGGCCATGCCCGAGGCGGTCTGGGCAGCCCGATCCAGCACCGGCTGGGCGCTGCGCCAGCCCTGGCGGACGGTGCGGGACACCTGCCGCGACATCTCCACCGTCCCCTGCGCCCGGCGACGCAAGCGGTCGCGGGTCTCGGGGCCGGGGGCGGGAGCGGTCAGGACCCCCAGCGCCATTCCCACCATCAAGCCGTGCGTGAAGCCCTTGACGTATCCCACCACTCCATTCCTCCTGAGTGCTGACGTCCGCCCGTATCAAACCAGATGGCGACCGGACCCGATCCCGGTGATCAATGCCGGCGGCCCCGGGTCCGCCTTGGGGTCAGGGGATGGGACGGCGGCGGTCGTCAGTCTCCACCACCCCGGTGCCGTGGGAGCAGACGCGGTCGGCCCAGCCCAGGTAGTTCTGGACGATCCGCACCGCCGACGGCACCATCGAACGCCGCCGGGCCTCGGCGGTGTCGGCGTGCACCGAGAGCGCCTGGTGCACCGCGACCACGTGGCGAGAGAACTCGTCGTGGCCGATCCTGGCCTCGCTCAGCGGCGACCAGAGGTCGGCGTGGAAGCCCAGCGCGCGCATCGCCCGCTGGGCGTCCCGGACGTCGAAGAGGCACGTCCGTCGCCGCCCGTCGTGCAGGAATCCGCACTGCCAGGGGTCGTAGAGCGAGTTTCTGGCAGCGGGGAGGTCGGGATGAAGCCGGCGAAAGGGGCGCTGGACCGGCGGCTTAGCGACGGCCTGCGCGACCATCAGGCGGCGCGGACGCGCCCTGCCCGAGGCCCTCTGGTGCTGGGCTCGATCTCAAACTCGACCTGCGATCCCCGGGTCAGGGACTCGAACGCCCCGCCCTCGACGCTGGAGCGGTGGAAGAAGTACTCCACACCGTCCTCGGCGGCCAAGAACCCGAACCCGCGCTCGTTGATCGACTTGATGGTTCCAATCGGCATCTGCAATCTCCCGTGCCGCGCGCTGCGGCCCTCCTCGCGTGGCCATATCGATCGGCCGGCTCGCGAGGGTAGCGGCGGCGAACGGTCCATCACAAGAGGCGACGGGCTCACCCAGGGTACCACAGGGCCAAAATCCACCGCGCTCGGGCCGAGGCGCCATAGTGGCGGATGGCGCCCGGACCAGTGAGGAGAAGCCGATGCCGGAGGCAGTGATCGTGGCCGCGGGGCGCTCCCCGATCGGCCGGGCGGGCAAGGGCTCGCTGGTGGACTGCCGACCCGACGATCTGGGCGCTCAGGTTCTGGGGCAGGTTCTGGCCCAGCTTCCGCAACTGCCCGTGGCCGCTGTCGAGGACGTGATCTGTGGCTGCGGCCTACCCGGGGGCGAGTCCGGCTTCAACCTGGGGCGGGCGATCAGCATCCTGGCCGGGGTGGGGGCTCCCGGCACCACCCTGACCCGCTACTGCAGCTCCTCACTGCAGACCACCCGGATGGCTTTTCACGCCATCCGCTGCGGCGAGGGTGAGGTCTTCGCTTCGGTCGGGGTGGAGACCGTCAGCCGCTACGGCCAGGGCACCTCCGACCCGCCCGAGGCCCGCAACCCCCGGCTCCTCCCCGGCAACGCCGAGGGACTCCCCGACCTCTACCTGCCCATGGGCCTGACCGCCGAGAACGTTGCCGAGCGGGAAGGCATCACCCGGGAGGAGATGGACCAGTTCGCGGCCCGCAGTCAGAACCGGGCGGTGGCGGCCCAGGACGAGGGGTTCTTCGCACGCGAGATCGTGCCGGTGGCGCTGCCGGCAGGAGGCCGGGCGGATCGGGACGACGGGCCTCGTCCCAACACCACGGTGGAGGTGCTGGCCACCCTCAAGCCGGTCTTCAAGGAGAACGGCCGGGTGACCGCGGGCAACTCCTGCCCGCTCAATGACGGCGCGGCGGCCCTGATCGTGATGTCCTTGGAGCGCGCCCGCCAGCTGGGGATCGAGCCCTTGGCTCGGATCGTGGCCACCTCGGTGGCGGCCCTGGAGCCGGAGTACATGGGGCTGGGTCCGATCCCGGCCACCGCCAGGCTCTTCGAGCGAACTGGCCTGACCCTGGCGGACATGGACCTGGTCGAGATCAACGAGGCCTTCGCCGCGCAGGTGATCCCCTCCGCTCGGGGCATCGGCCTGGACCCGATGGAGGAACGGCTAAACCACTTCGGGGGCTCGATCGCCCTGGGGCACCCGTTCGGCATGACCGGAGCCCGCATCACCTGCACCCTGCTCAACGGGCTCCGCACCCAGGACGGGACCCTGGGCCTGGAGACCATGTGCGTCGGCGGGGGGATGGGGATGGCGATGATCCTGGAGCGCCTCGCCTAGGAACGCTGCCTCCCCTGCGAGCCGCGCGCGACCACCGCGGCCAGCAGCAGGGCCAACAGCGCCAGCACCATAGCCAGCGCTTGCAGGTCGAGGTGTCGTGCCCCCTGAGTCCAGGAGAGGGCGAGCGCAATCACGAACAGCGCCAACGCCGCCGCCGCCAGCGGGGCCCGCCCGACGCGACCGATCACGCCCCTAGCCTACCGTTCCTGAGGCCTGCACAGCACGCACTCTCCCCAACCGGTCGCGCCCATCCACGGATGGTGCGCCGGACCTGGACGCAGATGCGCTGGAGTGGGGCTTGCGATTGCATTCGCCTTGCGGCGTGCCTGCCATCAAGCTGCGCATGTTTCTGGCCATTTTGCTGTGACGTAGGCGCTGCGCCGACCTTTCCGGGTGGTCCTTATGACCCAGGGAGTGGCGACGGTCAGGGGTCGTCCGGATCTTTGGTCGGCACGGTGCGCGCCACCACCTCGAGGGCGTCGGACCAGGGGTCAGGTGGGACAGGGCGGGTGGCGGTCTGGTCGTAGCGGGCGAGCCGGGAATTTAGCTCTGCGGCGCTGACCGTCTCATGCAGTTGGCGGCGGACGCGGATCACCGTCACCGCCAGCACGATCAGCCCCACCGACAAGCCGATGCAGATGAGGGCCAGGACCGTGACGAAGTCCATCAGACCCTCGCCGCCCGCGGCCTGACCACCAGGGCCTCCGCCGCCGGCCCAGGCGGCACCGGCCAGGGCGGGCTGCTCTCGCCGGCAGGCTCGGGGCGGCCGAACAGGTAACCCTGTAGTTCCTCACAACCCTCGCGGATCAGGAAGTCGGCCTGCCGCCGGGTCTCCACCCCCTCGGCCACCACCGTCAGGGAGAGGCCGTGGGCCAGGGCGATGGTCGCGCCGACGATGGTGGTGTCTTCTGGGCGGACGCCGATCCCGCTCACGAAGGAACGGTCGATCTTGAGCACCTGGAACGGGAATCGCCGCAGGGCGGTCAGCGACGAGTTGCCGGTGCCGAAGTCGTCGATGGCCAGCCGCACCCCCAGGTCCCGGAGCTGGGCCAGCACCAGGGCGGCGGAGCCGGGATCGCTGCTGAGGAAGCTCTCCGTGACCTCGAGGCAGAGGCGCCCGGCCTGCAGCCCACTGTCCAGCAGCGCCCGGCGCACATCACCCACCAGGGACTGGTCCTGGAGCCTGGCCATGGACACGTTGACCGCCATGGTCAGCCCGGCCGCCGCGGGGCTGGCGTCGGTCCAACTCCGCAGCGCCTTACAGGCGTTGAGTACCACCCAGCGGCCGACACTGAAGATGCTCCCCGTCTCCTCGGCCAGGGGGATGAACTCGTCAGGGCCGATCAGTCCCCGCTCCGGGTGCTGCCAGCGAACCAGGGCCTCGAAGCCCACCACCTTCTTCGAGCCGGCGGCCACGATCGGTTGGAAGTGGAGGCGGAGCTGTCCCCGGTCCGCGGCGTGGAGCAGCCCGGAGGCCAGCTCCACGCGTTCCAGGAAGGCACGGTCGAGCACCTCGTCCAGCATCTGAAAACCGCCCGGGGAGACCTGCTTGGCCCGGCGCATGGCCACGCCGGCCCGGCGCAGGAGATCGACGGGGTCGTCGCCGGTACCGAGGGCCGCCACTCCGCCGGTCACCTTCACCGGCACCTCCTGGCCGTCCACGGTGTAGGACTGGCTCAGGGAGGCGAACAGGCGTCTGACCGTCGCCTTGAGCGAGCCGGGAGCGACACCGGTGAGCAGCGCTCCAAAGGCGGCACCTTCGAGGCGAGCCGCCACGTCGCTGGCCCGAATCGAGCTGCTCAGGCGCCGGGCAAAGGCGCGCAGCACCTGGTCCGCGACGCCGTGCCCGAAGAGATCGTTGACCTGCTTGAAGTGATCGAGGTCGATCACGAGCACGGCCACCCGCTGGCGGCCCACCTTGACCCGACCCATGCGCTCCAGGAGGCCCCGGCGGTTGAGCAGCCCGGTCAGGTCGTCCATCCGCGCCTGCCGGATCAACTCGGCCTCAGCAGCCTTGCGGGCGCTGATGTCCTGGTATGCCCCCAGGGCCGCGATCACCCTTCCCTGAGAGTCGCAGACCGCCACCGTGGAAAGCAGGACGTCCAGGGCGTGCCCGTCACGGTGGCGCCGGCGCACCTCCTGCTCCAAGACCTCGTCGCCCGCCAGGGCGCGATCGCGCAGGCGGGCATGCCCGGCGCGCATGCCGGGATCGACGTTGGGCAGCTGCCGGCCCAGTACCTCGTCCGCGGTCCAGCCGAAGAGCCGCTCCGCGGCCGGGTTCCACAGCACCACCAGCCCGGCGGCGTCCACCGCGGCCAGGGCCGTGGGCGAAGCGGTAACCGTCGCCCGTAGCAGCTCGTGCTCGGGCAGGTCGAAACCGGTCGGAAGGTCTGACCTCCGAGATCGCGTGGATCGCCGCCTGGGGGCACCCGGCCCACCGTCGGGCTCCGCTGCGGGCAGGCGGACCAAGGCCAGCGGCGATCCGACCTCCCGCCGAGATCGCAGGGCGGGCGCGCCGGGTAGCGCCGCCAGATCCTTCTGGGCACGGACGACCATCATCGTCAGGCTAAGGCGGGGCGCCCGGATCTCTGTCACACGCCAGTCAAGTGATCATGACAGCGCCGTGAGGGCCGCTCCGATCTCGGGGGACCAGCTCAGAAGCCCCTCCACCAAGGCTACGCAGCGGAGTCGGACGCGAGTGCAGGTGCGGGGCAGCCAAGCCCGCGGGTAGCATCAGCCTTCGAGGGCGCCGAGCCGGGCGACGGGACTGGGCCTTCGCCGCTGATCAGGAACGCGTCGTTCCTGATGCCCCTGTTCTCTGCAGGGCCCACCGCCGTCAGAGTCTCGTACACCACGTCCTTGGACGCTAACCCGGGGCGCTCAAGTTCGCGGAATCAGGGCGCCGACCTGTAGACTGGGCTGGCGTCTGCGAGCCCCTCGGCAGCACCCTTGCAACGCCACTCGGGGGTACTGGGCTGACTGCATCGGGCCGAGGTAGCTCAGTTGGTAGAGCACGGGTCTGAAAAACCCGGTGTCGACAGTTCGATTCTGTCCCTCGGCACCTTATTTGTCAAAGATTTCTGCTCATCACTCTCTGGCGCGTTCGGAACTTGACACCCAGTTTGACACCCATTTTTAGCCCACCGGGGTAGGCTGACAGCAGTCCGCTTTGGGAGGTGCCGGGGGTGGAGCGCCAGGCCGCCCGGGGCCGCCGGGGCAACTCGGAGGGGTCGATCGGCCGGCGCGCCGACGGCCGCTGGATGGGTCCGGTGCGCCTGCGGGACGGCACCCGTCAGGCGGCCTACGGCCGGAGCCACGCAGCGGTGGTCGCCAAGCTGCGGACGGTGGTCGGCCTCGCCGACCGCGGGGTGCCCCAGCCGTCGGGGACCGCGAAGGTGGAGATCCTGGGCCGGTGCTGGCGTAGGCTTCTCGGCTCAGTGCGCCGCCTCTATCGCGTGGTCCGAAGCAACCCTCCCACCGACGCCGACTTCGTGTCGCATCGGGCGCTGGGCAGGCGGCTGCCCCGGCGAGCCGACGCCGCCCTGATTCGGGCCTGGGACGGCGTTTCGACCCTCACCACTCGCGAGCTGGCTGCTGAGTACGCGCGCAGTGTCCGGCTCGGGGAGTGGATCGCCGAGCTGGAGGTGCCAGACGAGGTGGAGGCCGACGATGGGGCCATCCGGAAGCAGGGCCGGCACGTCGATCTGTACGGTGCCACGCCCGGACAACTGCGGGAATACGTCGTCTAGGTCCACCCGCTCCCGGAGGAGCCCGGCAGGTTAGAGTGAACCGCGAGATGTACGAAGTCTGGGAGCGGGGCAGCGGCAACCGCCTCGGCGAGTTCTACACAGAGGGTGAAGCCATCGAGACCGTCCGGGTCATCTCTGAGGATGACCGGGGGGGCATCGACACCCTCGTCCTGGTCTTCGCCAACGAGACCGGGCGCGTTCAGGAGGTCGCCTCCGGCGCCGGGCTCGGCGAGCTCGTCCGCCACCATCGTCGCACCGCCGCCCTGTAGTGGCGAGCGGCGCCCAAGCTTCCCGACTCAGCTACCTGAGCGGGACGGCCCAAACGCGATCGGCCACGACATGGAGGTCGCCGAGGCTCCTCATCCGCCGATGGGTCAACGGGAACGGGGAGCGGATCGCCTACCACGATCTGGTCCTCAGCGTCACCAAGTCGCTCTCGGTGGAGTTCGCCGCCGCCCGGGCCGTGAAGGACGAGCGGCGGGCCCAGCAGCTGATTAGCGGCTTTGGTGTCGTATCGGCCAATTAAATAGACGCGACACCCAAATCCACCATCTGGCGTCGTAGGACAGTTGAAAATTGACACGACGCACTTTCGCCCGGCTCGGCCCACTCACCGTAGCGCTGTCGGCCCGGCTGGAAGGGCGCCCTGGCGGGAGCACCCGACGCCGCCTCCCACGCCGTGAGAACAGCCGGAGATCGGGACATCTCCAGGGCAGCCCCAGCGTCAGAGTCGTCCTCCCGCCGTTCCCTCCGCCGCTTTCGCGCGGCCCGTGCGTCAGCCCACTCGGAACACCGCCGCAGGGCGCCAGATGCGTGCCAGCGCCCTCCGCCGCCTCCGTGAGGTCAGCAAACAAACGGCGGTGATGGGCGTGCGGTGCCCCGCCAACCGAGGATGGTGTCCAACAGAGCTGTCCTGGCGCAGAGCACCAGATCCCCGACCAGGCGCTCACCGGAATCGCGTTCGCGGGACAGTCTGACTTACGGAGTTTGCGACCGCGGTAGCGGGGAAACGCGTCCTGCTCACTGAGAATTTCGTCGAGGCGCTCGATGATCGAGTGCGGTACGCCCAGCCGATCCCGCTTAGAGCCTACCGGCCACTCCTGGGCACAGTCGGTGATGTGCACCGCAGGCACAGGACGGCGGGGTAGCGCGCTCCTAGGAGTGGCCGCGCACCAGGTGCAGCGGAGCGCGATAGCTGGCGCTGGCGGCGGCGCGGCTTAGATAGTGGTTCGCGACCAACTGGTCGAGGACGTGGAGCTGGCGCCGCTTGGCAAGCCGCGGGTGCCGGTAGGGGTCGTAGGCGGTCGGGGCCTGGGGCAGCCCCGCCAGCAGGGCGGCCTGCCCCCAGCTCAGCCGCTGTGGTGTGGTTCCGAAGTATCCCTTGGCGGCAGCCTTGATCCCCCAGTATCGGTTGCCGAAGTAGACGACGTTGAAGTACATGCTCAGGACCTCGGCGCGAGACTGAGTCAGGGCTAGCTTCAGCCCCATACCCAGCTCGCGCAGCGACGCCAGCGTGTCCCGGCCCTGCGGATAGAGCTGCTTGCAGAGTTGCTGTTCGATGGTGCTGCCGCCCGGGTCTCCTCGGGTCGTCAGCGTGGATAGGCCGGCGCGTAGGACACCGGCGAACACATCCACAAACGGATTGGCATAGAAATTCTCGTCCTCGACCGCGACCAGCGCGCTTGCCAATCGGTGGGGCACCGGTGACCGGAGCAGCACCTCTCGGTGCTGGGCAGCGAGATTCGCGGCTCGGCGGCGGGCGTCGCCGACCCCAGGCAGGGACAGTTCGAAGGCCGTGGCAGCCAGCACCAGGACCACCGCGAGCAGCGCAACCGCCAGCGCCACCCGCACCGCCCAGCGCCGTGTTCTCCGCCAAACGCGGGAGCTTGCCCTACCTGTGGACCCAGGAGCCGAGTCATCCTGCATCGTCCCCATGGTGGCGCAGGCCACCGCCAGCGAGGTCAGGCGAGGTGGGCCGACCCCAGCACCGCCGCCGCCCCGGCGAGGACTCGGCCACCGGTCGCCGAGATCACCTGGGAGGCCTGGGCCCCTCCTCCGGACCAGGTGGCGACGTAGCCAAAGCTGTAGGCGGAGCTGTCGATGCCGAGTTCGGCGCAGACCAGGAAGGCGACGCTCTCCGCCTCCAGCTCGGCGAGAGCCCGACTGCCCCGAAAGTCGCTGCCATGCAGGCAGGCGTGGGCCAGCTCATGGGCCAGGGTCTTGGCCTGATGGCGTGCAGGCAGGTGGGAACTGACCCGGATGCGGCGCAGCGCATGCGAGCAGTCGCCATTGCGCGCACCCCAGAGCGGAGTGAACTCGAGTGCGAAGCCGATTTCGACCGCCCGCGCCGCCAGCCGCCCCAGCTGGCTGTCGGCGCCCCCACCCCCGACCAGCTGGACCGGCTGGGGCAGCTCGGGGCCCTCGGTCTGGCTGACGTCGAAGACCCGGGCCACCCGAAAGCCGCGCAGCGAGGGCGGCGGTGGGTCCTGGACGGCCTCGGCCGAGACGGGTGCTGCGACCAGGCAGGGGGCCAGGATGCGGATGCCCCGCTCCCCTCGGCGCACCTGGCGCCCGAGCTTCAGCCAGGAGCGGTAGCCGGTCACCCAGGTGGCGTCGGGACGTTGGCTCAGGATCAGCACCTGATTGGGGAAGCTGTAGTGGTGGAAGCGGCGGCTGGAGCGCAGCCAGCGCTGCCAGGCCTGGGACTCGGCCAGGGCGAGCACCCCGCGGCACAGCTGGTCCAGCAGCTGAGGGCGGCTGACTGGGGAGGCGGGGGAGGCCGCGGCGACGCTCACCTGCAGCTAGTCCCCCCGACCCCGGCCGCCGGGGTGCCCTGGTGGCGGTCAGGGTTCGATCGCGATGCCCAACTCTTGCTGGGCGCGACGGAGGGTCGCGACCACATCCGCGGAGCTGGCGCCGCTGGCGAAGACGAAGCCCAGGTAGCGGTCGCCTTCGGGCCAGGGCACGATCGGGCCGCCCAGGGGAATCGTCAGCTCGATTCCGCTTACGCCCGGCAGGGTAGCCGCCGCCGCCCGCCCGGGCACCGCCCGCAGCCGCCCCGAGCGAGGGCTGGGCAGCATCAGCACCCCCTGGCAGCCGGGAGCCAGGCTCAGGTCCGGAACCGGGGCGCCCAGGGCCGCCTGGACGATCAGCGCCTCCAGGCTCAGCCCACAGGCAAAGGTCAGGACCCGGGAGCAGCGCCCACCGATAGAGCGGGAGGCGAGGTCGACCAGCACCGGCCCCGGGGGCCCCAGGCGCAGCTCGGCATGGATGGCCCCGAAGCCGAGGCCGAGGACCGTGACCGCCCGTTCGACCAGGTCCCAGAGCCGCCCCTGGAGATCCGCCGCCAGTTCTGAGGGCACGGTGTAGATCGACTCCTCGAAGAAGGGCCCGTCCAGCGGCTCGGGCTTGTCATAGACCGCCAGGCGGCGGAGCTGGTGCTCCCAGAAGAGCCCCTCCAGGGCCACCTCCGGACCGGGGATGAACTCCTCGATCAGCAGGGTGGCCTGCCCCGGGGCCGGAGCGCAGGCCGGATCCTGGCGGAGCAGGGCCCGGACCCGCCGCCCGGCCCGCTCCAGATCGTCGCGGTCGTCGGCCCGGACAACGCCCCGGCTTGCCGCCTGGTCCAGCGGCTTGACCACGCAGGGGAATCGGTCAAAGGCCGGCTCGTGGCCCTCCTCCCAAGCGGTCCAGGCGGGCTGGGTCAGCCCGGAACCGGCTAGGGCTTGGCGCAGGCGGAGCTTGTCGCGGGTCGCCGCCACCGCCCCCGGTGGGTTGCCGGGCAGCTTGAGCCGGGCCGCGATCTCGGCCGCCGCCAGCACCCCGGCCTCGTCGGCCGGGATCACCGCCCGGAAGGGGTGCCGGCGCGCCCGGCGCTGCGCCCTCTCAGCCGCCTCCCGCGGCCGGCCCGGGTCGATGAGCAGCTCCTGCTCGGGATGCAGGTGGCCAAGCGTGGAGCCGCTCTCGCCCGCCACCACCACCTCCACCCCCAGGACCCGGCAGGCTTCGAGGAAGGCGCGGGCCCGGTAGGTGCGGGAGGGCAGTATCAGGAGCACCCGGGACGACACCCCGTCACACTAGGCGAGATGGACCAGCCACGAATCGGCCAAGCCCCGCCGGGGCCACTGCCGGAGCTGCGGTTGAGCCCGGCCGCCGCGCAACGCATCCGGGAGTTCCGGGCGCGCGCAGGGCACCCGGAAGCATGGGTGTCGGTGACGCCCGCCGGGCTCCGCGGTGACCGACTCGCCTTCACGTTCGCCCTGGTCGAGTCGGGCGAACCCAAGCCCGACGAGATCCTGGTCCAGGGCGCCGAGGACGTCGTCTTCGTCACCCCGCGGCTGCTGGCCCGGCACGTGATCGGCGCCCAGGTCGACGCCGACGACGTCAGTGGCGCGCTGAGCCTGGAGACCGCCTACGATCCGGACGCCGACCCGCTAGCGGGCGGCATCCAGCGCCTGCTGGACGAGGAGATCAACCCCGCTGTCGCTGCCCACGGCGGCTACATCAGCCTGCTGGAGGTGGCCGAGGGAGTCGCCTACGTCCAGATGGGCGGTGGCTGCCAGGGCTGCGGCCTGGCCGAGGTGACGCTCTCCCAGGGGGTGCGGACGGCGATCCTGGAGCGCTTCTCCGAGATCCAAAACGTGATCGACACCACCGACCATGCCCTGGGGAGCAATCCCTACTACCAGCCCGCCAAGAAGTAAGCCACCCGAGCTAGCCGGTGCTGACGAGCGACCCCACCTCCAGCGCCAGGTCCGGCTCCGGCCCTGGGGCTAGTGCCGAGGCCCAGTCGCGCTCGGCGATCTCATAGGCCTGGCCCAGCAGCTGGAGTCGAGCCTCCAGCCGCGCCACCGTCTCCAGGCTGCTGAACACCAGCTCCTGCGTCGACTGGTCGCCCAAGCCCCGCAGACCGGCGCTGG
>JBOHUM010000021.1:0-7428 GCA_050734515.1 Candidatus Dormibacteria bacterium | reverse complement strand
GCCTTGAGCAGCACGGTCACCGGGACCTTGCGCTTGCGGTCGATCTTGACCGTCAGGAGGTCCTTGGCCGAGGTTTCGATCTCGAGCCACGCGCCGCGGTTGGGGATGAGCTTGGCGCCGAACAGCTTGCGGCCCGTGTTCGGGTCCTCGGCGGCCGTGAAGTACACGCCCGGCGAGCGGACGAGCTGAGACACGACCACGCGCTCGGTGCCGTTCACGATGAACGTCCCCTCGTCGGTCATCATGGCGAAGTCGCCCATGTAGACCTCTGACTCCTTGATCTCCCCCGTCTCCTTAATAGTGAGGCGGGTCTTGATCCGAAGCGGCGCGGCGTAGGTCATGTCGCGGTTGCGGCACTCCTCGACCGAGAACTTGGGCTGGCCGAACTCGTAGTCGAGGAACTTCAGCTCGAAGTTCTTGCCCGTGTAGTCGGTGATCGGGTTGATCTCGTCGAAGAGCTCCCGCAGGCCCTCCTCGACGAACCAGCGGAAGGAGTTCAGCTGGGTCTCGATCAGGTTGCCCACCTCCAGCATCTCGGGGATGGTGCCGTAGCTGAGACGCGGGGGCGCGGCGGGCAAGGCAGCACGAACTGAGGGCATGGGCTAAAGTTCTCCAGGCAAGCGCGGAAGTACGGCAAACTTCACGGGTGGCGGGGCTAAGATCCTACCACAATCTCGGCCGCCCCAAACCCGCGCGCGAACTCAGCCAGACCCCCCGCCGCGACCGCGACCAGGACCCCCGGCGGGGCAGCGACAGCGGGCCCGGAGCTACTTGACCTCGGCGCTGGCGCCGGCCTCCTGGAGCTTCTTGGCGACCGCGTCCGCCTCCTCGCGGGCAACCCCCTCCTTGACCGCCTTGGGGGCGCTGTCGACCACATCCTTGGCCTCCTTCAGGCCCAGACCGGTGATCTCGCGCACCGCCTTGATCACGGCGATCTTCTGATCACCGGCGGCGGTCAGCACCACCGCGAACTCGGTCTGCTCCTCGGCGACCGCCTCCGCTGCTCCCCCAGCGCTGGGCGCGGCCGCCACCGCCACCGGCGCGGCGGCGGTGATGCCGTACTTCTCCTCGATCGCCTGCTTGGCGTTGACCAGGTCGAGCACCGTCCACTCGCCCAGCGCCTCGACGAAGTCCTCCACCGTCACCTTGGCCACAGATCTCCTCCTTGCGACTACTCGTTGGCTCGACTGTTGGGCGCCGGCTCCGGCGCCTCGGCGGCCTTGGCCTCGATCAGGCCCAGGAGCGCCTGGATGGGCGCCTCCAGCAGGGCCGCCAGCTGCGACACCGGCGCCTCCAGCACCGCCAGCAGCTGCGCCATCAGAACCTCGCGCGAGGGCAGCTCGGCGAGCTGGCGCACCTGGGCCTGGCTCAGCACCTGCCCCTCGGCAAAACCACCCCGGACCATCTCGGTGCGCCGGTTGACCCGGGCGTACTCCACTAGGAGCCGGGCGGGCGCGGAGATGTCCTCATAACTGATCGCCAGAGCGCAGGGGCCCGCCAGCTGGGCATTGAGGGCCTCGACCCCGGCCTCGCTGCCGGCCCGCCGGGCCAGGGTGTTCTTCAGCACCAGAAACTCGACCCCGGCCGAGCGCAGCGAGGCCCGCAGCTCCTCCATCTGGGCCACGCTCAGGCCCCGATAGTCGCTGAGCACGGCACTGCGCATCCGGGCCAGCTTGGCCGACAGCTCGGCCACCGCCTCCTGCTTGGCCTGGGGAATGGTGGCCGCCCCCCGCCGCGTCTCGTCGCTCATCCTGGCTCCCACTGCGGCTCGGTTGACCCCAGCCCAGGCCCGAGCGGAGCCGCCCCGCCAGGAGTGGCTCGACCGGCGGCCTGCGCGGGGTGCTCGATTAAGCAGCAACTGCCCCCGCGGTCTAGGGCGCGCATGGAACGACGCGGTTCCGGCACCCAGTATAGGGGCGCTCGGCTCAGGCGGCGGTGAGGCGGCCAGCGGCCGCCGGATCGAGCCGGACGCTGGGGCCCATCGAGGGCGCCAGGAAGCATGCCCGGATGTAGGTGCCCTTGGCGGCGCTGGGCTTGGCCTTGACGATCGATTCCAACAGCGCCGCCAGGTTCTGGAAGAGGTCCTCGTCCTCGAAGCTGGTCTTGCCCACCGGCGCGTGGACGATTCCGTAGCGGTCGACGCGGAACTCCACTCGCCCCGCCTGGACGTCGCGGATCGCCCGGGCGATGTCGAAGGTGACCGTCCCTGCCCGCGGGTTGGGCATCAGGCCCCGGGGCCCGAGGATCTTGCCCAGCCGGCCCACCGCTCCCATCAGGTCCGGCGTGGCCAGGGCGACGTCGAAGTCGAGGAAGCCGTCCTGGACCCGCTTCACCAGGTCCTCGCCGCCCACCACCTCCACCCCGGCATCGCGGGCCTCCCGCTCCTTCTCCCCCTGGGCGAAGACCACGATCCGGCGCACCTTGCCGGTGCCGTGGGGCAGGACCACGCTGCTGCGGACCATCTGGTCGGCGTGCCGGGGGTCGACCCCCAGGCGCACGTGCAGCTCCACCGTGCCCGGGAAGCTGGAGGTGTTGACCGCCTTGACCAGCCGGACACCCTCGCGGGGCTCGTAGAGCTCCTGGCCCTCGAGCAGCTTCAGCGCTGCCCGGTACTTCTTGCCTCGTACTGCCATCTCAGATACCTCCCGTGGTCCCAGCGGGCGCCGGCGGCGCCCTCCCACAGCTGCCGATCCAGCGGCTCAGTCGCCGACCGCCACCCCCATGGAGCGGGCGGTCCCTTCGACCATCCGCGCCGCCGCCTCCAGGTCAGTGGCGTTGAGGTCCACCAGCTTGGTGCGGGCGATCTCCAGGACCTGGTCCCGGCTGATCTGACCCACCTCCTCGCGCGGGGGCTTGGAGGACCCCTTCTCGATCCCCAGGGCCCGCTTGATCAGGTCCGCCGCGGGCGGGGTCTTGGTGACAAAGGTGAAGGTACGGTCCTCGAAGATGGTGATCTCGGCCGGGATCACCATCCCCTCCTGGGCCGCGGTCTGCTCGTTGTAGGCCCGGCAGAACTCCATGATGTTGACCTGGTGCTGGCCCAGGGCCGGGCCGATGGGGTAGGCGGGCGTGGCCTTGCCCGCCTCGAGGTTGAGGCGGAGCACCGCCTTGACCTTCTTCTTGCCCATGGCGCTTCCCTAGCGCAGCCGCTCGACCTGGAGCAGGTCGAGCTCGACCGGGGTCTCGCGGCCGAACATGTTCACCATCACCTTGAGCTTGCCCTTATCGGGGTTGATCTCGCTCACCTTGCCGTGGAAGTCGGTGAAGGGCCCGTCCACCACCCGCACCGAGTCTCCCAGCTTGAACTCCACGGTGACCTTGGCGGGGCCCGTGGTGGGGTCGATGGTGCGCTGGATCGAGCGCACCTCGGACTCCTGCAACGGCACCGGCCGGCTCCCCGAGCCCACGAAGCTGGTAACGCCGGGGGTGTTGCGGACCACGTACCAGGACTCGTCCGACATCACCATCTGGACCAGGATGTAGCCGGGGAAGATCCGCTTGGCGACATGGCGACGCTGGCCGTCCTTGATCTCGAGAACGTCCTCGGTCGGGACCATGACCTCGAAGATCTGGTCGTGCATGTCCATCGACTCCACGCGCTTGAGGAGGTTGGCCTTGACCTTCTCCTCGTGGCCGGAGTAGGCGTGGATCACGTACCAGCTGGCGGCTTCGGTGCTTCTGGCTTTGGTGGCGCTCACTTGGGGGCTCCCAATCGCATGATTGTGCAACCTAGGGGCTGGGGCTCGCGTTGGGCGAGCCCGAGGCCGAGGGTGTCGGCGTGGGCGTGGGCGAGACGGCCGGGGTTGGCGTCGGGGTGGTGGTCGCCGCGGGCTGGCTGGTGTACAGCGGCTTGAGGGCCACGGTGAAGCCGTAGTCGAGCAGGCCTAAGAAGGCGCCCAGCAGCACCACGGTGACGATCACCACCCCGGTCATCTGTCGCAGCTCCGGCCAGGTGGGCCAAACCGTCTTCCTTAATTCGTTCCAGACCTCGCGTAGGTAGCCCCCCTCGCCGGACCCGGTCCGGTCGTCCGGGGCGCCATCGGCAAGATCCTGATCCATCGCGGCTGTCCTTCGTCTCTGCAGGGGCGGCACGATTCGAACGCGCGACCTGCGGTTTTGGAGACCGCTGCTCTACCAGCTGAGCTACGCCCCTTCGAGCTCCGGCGCCACTTCTACTTGGTCTCGCGATGCGCGGTGTGACGGCGGCAGCGCCGACAGTACTTGCGCAGCTCGAGGCGGTCGGGGTCGTTGCGCTTGTTCTTCTGGGTCGTGTAGTTGCGCTCGCGGCACTCGCCGCACTGCAGGGTGATGATGGTCGCCGGCACTGTGAAGCTCCAGACAAAAACGCCTGGCCAAGCCAGGCTCCGCAGAGTATACCCAGATCCCCGGAGTCGGTCAAAGTGGCTGGGGGGTGGCTCTGCCGCCAGCCGGGCCGGGCCTGGCTCCTCCCTCGGGCCGGAGCGACCCCTGGCCCAGGCAGACGGTCAGGGCTGCGGCGGCGCCGCCGTCGTTGTCGCCGGGGACCGCCCCAGCCGCTGGTCGAGGCGCTGCAGGCCATCGTAGGCGGCGTACTTGTAGGCGTCGGCGCGGGTGGGGAAGTTGAAGGTGGTGTCGATGAACTCGTCGACGGTGCCCTCTCGGTGGAGCAGCGCCTGGGCGACGTGGATCAACTCGGTCGCCTCCTCGCCCACGATGTGGGCGCCCAGCAGGCGGCGGTCGCCGGCGCGGAAGACCAGCTTGAGCAGGCCCTCGGTGGAGCCGGCGATCCGGGCCCGGGCGTTGGCGGCGAATAGGGCCCTTCCCGTCTCCACGTCCTCCCCCGCGGCCCGGGCGGCCTCCTCGCTCAGTCCCACCATCGCCGACTCGGGCAGGGTGTAGATCCCGGTGGGGACCACCGGGTCGACCGCCTCCTTGAAGCGGATCCCGAACGCCCGGCACATGGCCACCCGGGCCTGCTCCATGGCCACCGAGGCCAGGCCCGGCGGTCCGATCACGTCGCCGGCGGCGTACACGCCGGGTGAGGTGGTCTGAAAGTTGCCATCGACCCGGACCCGGCCCCGGGCCTCGACCACCACCCCGGCCGCCTCCAGATCCAGCCCCTCCACGTTCCCCGCCCGGCCCACGGCGTGGAGCACAACCTGCGGACGAAGCGTCTCCCCGTCGACCACCACCCGCAGCCCTTCCTGATCCCGCCCCACCGAGTCCACCTGGGCCCCCAGGAGCAGGCGGACCCGCGAGCGCACCAGGCTCTCCGCCAGGGCCTGGGACATCTCGGCGTCGAGTAGGGGCAGCAGGCGCCGGCCCCGGTCCACCAAGGTGATCAGGACCCCGAGGGAGGCGAAGATGGAGGCGTACTCGGAGCCCACCGGCCCGCCGCCCACCACCATCATCCGCTCGGGCAGACGCTCAAGCTCCAGAACGGTCTCGGAGTCGTGGACGTCGGGGTCGGAGAAGGGCACCTCCGCAGGGTGGTGGGGATGGGACCCGGTCGCCACCAGCACCACCTGGGCCTGGAGCACCCGCTCCTGGCCCTCGCGGTCGCGAACAATCACGGTCCGCCCTGGCCCCAGCCGGGCCTCGCCGGCCACCAGCTCCACCCCGTGGCGGAGCAGGTTGTCCCGCATCGCCTTGGCCATGGTCGCCACCACGTCGGCAGTCCGCGCTCGGAGCCGGTCCATGACCAGGTCCGGCGCCAGGCTGATGCCCACCCCGTAGGTGTCGCGCCGGGACCAGCCGCTCAGGTAGACGGCGGTGTCGCGCAGCGCCTTGACCGGGACCCCCCCCACCACGGCGACCGCCCCCGGCCGGGGCGCCTCGCGACGCTCGACCACCGCCACCCGATGCCCGTGGTAGGCGGCCTGGGCGGCTCCCTTCTCCCCCGCCGGGCCGGAGCCGATGACCACCAGGTCGAAGCGGTCCTGATTGGCAACGCGGTCGCTCATCGCGGAGCGGAGGCTAGCATGGCCGGCTGAGCGCACCTCAGGGACGCGGCTCAGCCTCTGCCCCAGCCCGCTTGAACCGGCAACCTCGGCGGGACCCGGCCCTCAGGAGCACTGGGCCGGTGCCAGCAGGTAGCCGGCGACCCCACTGCCCACTACTCCTTAAGCGGGCAGGCCAGAAGCGGGCAGGCCAGCGCCCTCCGCAAGCCCCCGGCCGCAGTCTCCAACTCCCCGCCCGGCGCCCAGGATGCCGGCTTCCTCATGGACCCTCGGATTCGGCAGGCTCGCCTTCCGGTAGCACTACCCGTCCGCTGCTGCCATCTTCGTACCGATCGGAGCGGAGCCCAGGGCGGGGATTGAACCCGCGACCTCTTCCTTACCAAACAAGTTATATGTGAAGTCGTGCAAGTTTACTCACTTTTGATCTCAATAGCAGCGCTTCTTTTGGTATAACGCTGGCAGGAAGCGCATCCCTTGCAAGGTTTTTTCACACGTTTCTTCCCCTTTTTTGCTCCTGATAACAGCGTCTGACCGCCCCTCCACCGAGACCCCTCGCCGGGCTCGTCAGGGGTCTCGACGCCCCCTACTCCCCTGAGCTGAGACGGGCAAGGATGACCATGGGCGTCTCGACAGGCGGCTCCAACGTCTCCAGAGCCCTGAGGTCGGAATGCTGCCGAGGTGGACGGCTCCGGCTAGCTCAGCCGGGCCAGTTCCCCCCGGACCGCCGATGATGGCTCAGCCGCCGTGCGAGGAGCATGAGCATCAGCGCGACCGCTAACAAAAATGCGAAACCCACGAAACCAAGGAGCCCCCCGACCCAATTGATGTTCTCCATCTTTAGGTACAGTTCTCTCCTATCCAATTGCTACTGGACGAGGTGTAGAACTTGACCGAACACTCGGTCGTCTCCACTACCCCGAGGCGATCCACCTCAATCTCAACGTAAGCCGTTGTGTGATTGCTGCCATTGTAGAGCCACTCTGGGCCCTGGAGAAGAGTGCAACTACCGTAACCGACGCACTGAATATGTATCGGCGGTACACCGTCGGAGTAGTGGCAGACATCAATGTGGACTTCGGCGTCTGAGATCCCAACCCAGTCCGTGAGGAGGCTAGTCTGGGCGCTACCGGACCAGTAGGTCCAGCCGCAACCGCTAGGTGGGGGTGGGACCGTGACGTTCGGTGCGGCCAAAACTCCGGTAGTCGCCAAAGGGGCACACAAGCCGATAAACGCGAGCACCACCGCCAGCCCCAAGACCCTACCGTGTCTCATCCGCACACCCCTCTCATAGAGCAAGGAGCCTGCCGTAAGGTTACTAGGCTACATGAGCGGGGCACGGCCCGTCAACGATCCTGCCAGGGTCTGTTGTAGTTCAGCGAATCTGACCGCCGCTAACGGTTCAGGGATCGTGTCCGGCCATGAAGGACAAGATCGTTTTGAACTCAGCTGAGCAGAGGCGGGTGCTGGTCCTGAACCAGTTGGAGGCAGG
>JBOHUM010000020.1:0-2317 GCA_050734515.1 Candidatus Dormibacteria bacterium | reverse complement strand
GCTCTTGCTGCGACATCGCTATTACACGATGATCGCTGCTGCGATCTTAGTGATCGTTGTCGTCGGCGGAATCATCAGCGCCACCTCAAGTGGACTTCGTTAACAATCGAGTTACTGATAAGGTTCCATACCAGCATCTACAACGCGCGGCGCTGGGTCCAGCTCGCTCGCGACCCGAAGCTTGGCCTGCTACGGCCCGCGATAGGGAGAACGGCGGGCGAAGCCCCCCTTCCCGCAGATGACGCCGTGCGCGCCGAGCAGCTGGCCTCGGAGCTCGCTGAGGTCGAGCGCACCCGTTCCGAGACCGAGCGGCTCAAGGCGATGGGCTGGGGGGCTGCGCCGCGAGGCCCCGGCTCCAAGAAGCGCCGGGGCAAGTCCAAGTGATGCGCAGCTGCTGGAGTTGCGTGATCTGGGTGGTCGCCCTGGCGCTCCTGGCCAGCGCCTGGGTCGACTCCGGCTGGCCGCTGCGAGTGCTGGAGCTACTGATCGCGGCCCTGCTGATCGGCGGGGCCATGGCCGTCCAGCAGCGACGGAAGGGAGCGAGGCGATGAGGGGTCGAGCAGTGTCCCGCTGGCCCTGCAGGTGGCAATCGGGGCGGCGCTGGCCGTCATATTCGGGAGGTAGAGCTTCATGAGCACGACGAAGCGGCGTGGAGCTGGCGAGGGCAACATCCGCCAGCGGAATGTGAGGCGCGAGCGGATCCGGGCCGACGGCACCGTCGCCGTGGTCACCGACCGACGCTGGGAGGCCCGGACCGATGACGGGTACAAGGATGGCAGGCGCCAGCAGCGGTCGGTCTTTGGCAGGACGCGCCAGGAGGCGGTCGCCAAGCTTCGGATCGAACTGAAGCGAGTGGCCGACGGGCTCCCCCGCGTCGATCAGCGCACCACGCTGGCCGCGTTCTTGGAGAGCTGGTTGGAATCCGTGCGGCCACGGGTCAGACCCGCAACGCACCTCCGCTATGCCGGCCTGATCCGGCACCAGGTGATCCCGGAGTTGGGCCACGTCCGGCTCGCCAAGCTGACCCCTGCCCAGGTGGGCGCGATGCTCTCCAGATTGGCCGACCGCGGCCTCAGCCCGCGGACCTGTGCCCACGCTCGCACTGTCCTCCGGACCGCCCTGGGTGACGCCGAGCGCTGGGGAGATGTGAGCCGCAACGTGGCCAAGCTGGCAGATCCCCCGCGAGTGCCACGCCCGAGCCCCAGGACGCTGCCACCCTCGGAGGTGAACCGGGTCCTGAACGCCGCCCGCGAGACCCCGATCGCCAACTTGGTGGTGCTTACCCTCCACACGGGCATGCGCGCCGGCGAGGTCTTAGGACTCCGCTGGAGCGATGTCGACCTGGAGGGCCGCCAGCTCACCGTCGGCAGCAGCCTGCAGCGGCTCCAGCGCGAGTCCCGGCTGGTCGAGCCCAAGTCCGAGCACAGCCGTCGGACGCTGCGCTTATCCGGCCCCGCCATCGCGGCGTTGCAGTCCGAGCGCAGGCTCCAGTTGGAGGCCCAGCTCGCAGCCGGTCCCCGGTGGCAGCCTTCCATCCCGGACCTCTGCTTCACCACCGCCATGGGCCAGCCGATGATGGGATCCACGGTCACCCGCCAGTTTCAGACGGCACTGGACCGCGCCGGGCTGCCACGGCTGCGCTTCCACCACCTGCGGCACCTCTTCGGCTCCCTGATGTTGGCCGGTGGCGTCGACCTGGCCACGGTGAGCCACATGCTCGGCCACGCCAGCGTGGCACTGACTGCCAGCACCTATGCGGGCATCCTGCCCACCCTCCGGGACGACGCTACGGACCGGCTGGAGCGCCTGCTCGCGACCCCGGGGTGAGAGCACCTGGTGACCCACATTGTGACCCACAAGACAGTCGTATCTAATCCGACTAGATCCGACCTAATCGGCCCCATTCGAGATCGAACATGGCGACGGCGGGAGATCCGAAGTGGCCTGCTGAGAACTCAAAAACCGTTGAGCGCAAGCTCGTGTGGGTTCAACTCCCACTGCTGGCACACACCTTCCTGATCTCAAATGGTCCCGTAGATTAGGTCGCGGCCCGACCTACCCCAACCCTAGGTCGCGAACAATGACTTGTCTATCAGACTTCGCGGGTTGCCCCCAGCGGGCCTGGGCCGCCCCCCCTTGCCGCCTTCCATCTCGTAGATTGTCGCCCGGCACCCGGGCCACGCAGCCATGGTGACTGGGGAGGCGACTCCCTGCGCTCCCCGCGCTCCGCTACCGGCTCCTCGTCGCTCCTGCCACGGCAGCCGGACGGGTCGACCTGGCCCACGACCGTGTTCGGCTAATCGGACCAGGCGCTGGG
>JBOHUM010000019.1:0-2625 GCA_050734515.1 Candidatus Dormibacteria bacterium | reverse complement strand
AGGCTGGCCTGGGACCGGCGGCCGAAGCGGTCTCCCAGGCCCTGGCCACCCGGCTGGGCCTGGGGCTGCCGGCGCTGCCCTGGCACGCGGACCGGGCCCGGATGGCCCAGGTGGGCTTCGAGCTGGCTCTGGCCGCGGGGGTCTGCGCCAAGATAGCCACGGACGTGCTCCTGCTCTCCCAGGCCGAGCTCGGTGAGCTGCGTGAGGGCGGCGCCGAGAGCCCGTCCTCGGCCATGCCCCACAAGCGCAACGCCGGCCAGGCGGTGATGATCCGGGCCGCCTGGCAGCGGGTCCCGGGCCTGGCCGCCAGCCTGCTCGCCGCCATGACTCCGGAGCTGGACCGGGGAGCCGGGAGCTGGCAGGGGGACTCCACCACCCTGGGAGAGCTGCTGCGGCTCACCGGGGGGGCGGCGCAGCGCCTGGTCCGGCTCCTGGAGGGCCTGGAGGTCGACGGCGCGCGGATGGCGGCCAACCTTGAGCGCTTCGCCGGGGAGGCGATCGCCGAGGGGCTGGCGGCGGCGCTCACCCTCCGGCTGGGACGGGAGCGGGCCCTGGGGCTGGCGGCGGAGATCGCCCAGGAGCCAGCCGCCGGCCGCCGCCGACGGCTGGAGCAGGAGCTGGACAGCTCGGGCGAGATCTCCGAGGTCGAGCTCGACCAGCTGCTCAGCCCCGCCCGACATCTGGGGGATGCCTCCCGGCTGATCGACCGGGCGCTGGCGCTGGCCGACGAGCGCGGCCTGGGATGAGCCCCACTCGCGGCCGGACCGAGGGGGTCGCCTACCTCGATGAGGGCCCGCGCCAGGGGCCCGCTCTGCTGCTGGCCAACTCCTTGGGGACCACGACCGCGCTCTGGGAGCCGCAGGTGGAGGTGTGGTCCCGCTACTTCCGGGTGATCCGCTACGAGCTCCCCGGCCACGGCCAGTCCCTGGTCGGGGAGGGCGCCTACACCCTGGAGCGCCTGGGCGGGGACGCCCTGGGGCTGCTGGAGCGGCTGGGGGTGGAGCGTTTCTCCGTCTGCGGGCTCTCCCTGGGGGGGATGGTCGGGCTCTGGCTGGCCGCCCATTCGCCCCAGCGGGTCGAGAGCCTGGTGGCGGCGTGCACCGCGGCCAGCTTTCCGCCCGCCTCGAGCTGGCTGGAGCGTGCCCAGCTGGTGCGCCAAGAGGGCCTTGCGGCGCTGCGGCCCCGGCTTTTGGAGCGCTGGTTGAGCGCCGACTTCCGGGGACGCTTCCCCGACCGCGCCGCCCAGGTGGGGGCGCTGCTGGACGAGGTGGATGGGGAGGGCTATGCCCGCTGCTGCGAGGCGCTGGCCGCAGCCGACCTCGGCCCCGGACTGAGCCGGGTGGGCGCCTCCTGCCTGGTCGTGGCCGGGGCCGAGGACCCGGCGGTGCCCGCGGCCGCCACCCTGGCCCTGTGGCAGGGCCTGCCCGGGGCCGGGCTGCGCATCCTGGCGGGGGCCTCCCATCTCGCCAACGTGGAGCAGCCCCAGGTCTTCGCCGACGCCGTCACCGACCACCTCCTGGGGGCTCCCTCCGGGCGGGGCGCCCGGGCCCGCCGCCAGGTGCTGGGCGACCGCCACGTGGACCGGGCCCTGGCCCAGGCCAACCCGGTCACCCGCGACTTCCAGGACCTGATCACCCGCTTCGCCTGGGGCGAGGTCTGGAGCCGGCCCCAGCTCGACCGGCGCAGCCGGCGGCTGCTGACCATCGCCCTGCTGGTGGCCCAGGGCCGCTTCGAGGAGCTGGAGATGCACCTGCGCGCCGCCGGTGGCGACCTCACCCGGGCTGAGGTGGTGGAGTGCCTGCTCCAGACCGCGGTCTACTGCGGGGTGCCCCTGGCCAACGCCGCCTTCCAGGTGGCTGACCGGGTGCTCGGCGAGGACCGGGCGGATGGCTGAGGGCGCCGAGCCCGACTCGGCTGGGGACCGGGAGCCGGAGCGGAGCGCCGGTTTCGTTCAGTCCCTGGACCGGGGGCTGGCCGTGATCCGGGCCTTCGGCCACGACCGGCAGCGGCTGCAGCTCAGCCAGGTGGCCCGGCTCACCGGTCTCTCCCGGGCCACTGCCCGGCGCTTCCTCCTGACCCTGGTCGACCTCGGCTACGCCCGCAGCGACGGCCGCTACTTCTCGCTCCGGCCCCGGGTGCTAGAGCTGGGCTACGCCTACCTCTCGGGCCTGACCCTGACCGAGGTGGCCCAGCCCCACCTGGAGCACCTGATGAACGTGGTCCACGAGTCCAGCTCGATCTCGGTGCTGGACGGCCCCGACGTGGTCTACGTGCTCCGGGCCCCCACCTCCCGGATCATGACCGTGGCCATCTCGGTGGGGACCCGCTTCCCCGCCTATGCCACCTCCATGGGCCGGGTGCTGCTGGCCGGCCTGGCGCCGGCCGAACTGGAGCGCTACCTGTCCCGGATCCACCTGGCCCCGCTCACCTCCCACACCGTCACCCGCGTCGTCGACCTGCGCCGGGTCCTGGATCGCGTCCGCCTGGCCGGCTACGCGGCGGTCGACCAGGAGCTGGAGGACGGGCTGCGCTCGGTGGCGGTACCGCTCCACGACGGCAGCGGCGCCGTGATCGCCGCGATGAACGTCTCGGTGCACGCGGTGCGGGTGACGATGGAGGCCCTGC
>JBOHUM010000018.1:0-39958 GCA_050734515.1 Candidatus Dormibacteria bacterium | reverse complement strand
TCCCCTTCGGGGGGCTCATCGGGAGGGGGATGGGGGACGGGGATACCAGGAGATGGCGGCGGCGGGGTGCGCTCCGGCTCTTCGGTCTGAACCATGGGTCCAGCCTAGCCATGGCGGTCAGTTGCTGGCCTGGGGATCTCGAAGAGGGCGGCGCTCAAGCCGCGGACAGCCGCCCTCGCGGGTCCCACCCGACGTATTTGCTCCGACCCCGATGCCGACGGCGTCCGTTGAACCTGATGTGAGATCTTTCCCAATCGAAGGCGATCGGCTTACTCCACCGCTCGGGCGCGGGCTGGTGGCATCGACTTCAGTGGCTGGCAGAGGCCGATCACCTCGACTTGGGCCGCGGACGGTACCGGCCTTGAGGAGTGCCCTCGCCATGAGCAACCCCGATCCCGAGGAACTGGCGACCACCTGGCTGCGGATTCGCCGCCGCTACGAGGCCGAGGCGGGCCGCCACGTGGCCATGGAGAGGCGGTTGCAACTGCTGGACCTGACCATGGACCAGTTCCGGGTGTTCAGCAACTTCCCGCTCGACGGTATAGAGGTCCCGGGGCCGGAGGCCAACTCCGACGCCATGGACGGGCTGGTGACCAAGGGGCTGATCGAGCGGGTGGTGACCGGTCCGGACCAGGAGCGGCTCTGCCTGACCCCTCTGGGGGAGGAGAGCCGGCGCAGCCTAGACCGCCTCCAGGAAGCCACCCTACGGGCGATGTTCGAGTCCCTGGGGCCGGAGCTTTCGTCCCGGATGCTGGACGTGCTCGACGACCTGGCCCGCCCCGAGGATGAGACTCACCCCACCCGCTAGCGGCCTCAGCCCTTGGGCCGGCCCCGGCGTTTGACCCAGTTCCAGAGGTCGCGGTGGATGGGAGTGAACTCCCGCAGGACCCGCCTCCCCGGGGCTCCGCCCGCGGCCGCCACCCCCGCCGCCCGGGCCCCGAACAGCTCGGGCCGGTTGTGGCGCCAATCCAGAACCGCAGCCCGGATGAAGACCGCGATCAGGCTGGCTACCGGGACCGCGAACAGCGCCCCGAGGAAGCCCGCCGCCTCGATCCCGGCGAACAGGGCCAGCAGCGCCACCAGCGGATGCAGGCGGACGAACTTGGCCTGGATCCGGGGCGCCAGCAGGTAGCCCTCGACCACGTGGATGGCCAGGAAGAGGATCACCGTGAACAGAGCCAGGAGCGGGCTCTTGGTCAGAGCCAGGAACACCGCCACCGCGCCCCCGGCGAAGGGCCCGACCAGGGGGATCAGCTCGAAGGCGAAGGTGGCGACTGCGATCACCAGGGGAAAGGGCACCCCCAGGGCGGCGGTGCCGGCGCCGGCCAGGACCGCCACCAGCAGCGCCATCAGCAGCTGGGCCCGGACGTAGCCGCCCACCACCACGGCGAAGGCGTCCAGGCCGAAGGTCAACTCGCTGCGCACCCGGGCCGGCAGCAGCTCCAGGAACTGGCGGCGCAGGGCGCGGCCGTCCTTGAGCAGCCAGAACGAGATCACCAGGGCGACGAAGACGTCCACGGCCACGGTGACGGTGCTGGTGATCCCGTGGAGCAGAATCCCGGTCGCCCCCGGGATGTAGGAGGTGAGGTTGTTCGGGATAATCCCGCCCTTGCCCAGGTGGACGCCGTGCTGGTCGAGCTGGGTGCGCAGCTGGCCGATGATCCCGTTGATCCGGTGCAGCAGGTGGGGTACGTGGCCGGCCAGGGAGCGGGCCTCCCCCACCAGGGGCCCGCCGACCAGGAACAGGATCGCGGCCACCAGGGCCAAGCCCGCCAGAAGGGTAAGCAGCACGGCGATCGACTTGGGCAGGTGCGCCCGCTGGTGCAGCCGTACCACCACGGGGTCGGCGAGGAAGGTGATCGCCACCGCCAGCACCAGGGCCAGGATCACGGTCAGGATCGAGGCCAGCCACCCTCCCAGGACCACCAGGAGCTGATAGCCCACGAACAGGGTCACCACCACCGCCCCGGCCCGCACCCAGGCCCAGGTCCCGGGAGGCGCGCCCCGGCCCGGGCCTCCGCCCGGGACCGCCTCCTCCCCGGGCGGGGGCTTGGCCTTCTGGGGCAGCTCGGCTTCGGCGACCCGGGCGGCTGCGGGCATCCGCTGAGTCTACGTTGAGATCAGAGGAGGCGGGCCCCTGCGCTATGCGGGGGCGGACTCGAGGGAGGCGGAGCGGCCTACGGCCCCTGGGAGGCGAAGTCGACCGCGTCCACAATCCGACTGGCGAGGTCGGGCCCGATCGCCTCGAACATGGAGGTGAGGACGGAAACCTGGAGATCGTCGAGCGCCCGGCGGATGCGCCGGCCGCGCTCAGTCACGATCAGCTCCTGAGCCCCCGCCCTGGCCCCCGGCCGGCGCTCCAGCAGCTGCTGAGCCAGCATCTCGTCCAGGACCGCCTTCAGGTGGTCGCCACTGAGGGCGAGCCGCTGCTCGGCGCTGGCTTCGTCCAAGGGGCCGAGAGGCATCCGTCCCAGGACCGCCAGCTGGTCCAGGGTGACTCCCCGCAGGGCCTCGCGCTGGGCAGCCCCCAAGCGGCGGCCGGCCTCGGCCTCGAAGCGGCGCGTCGCGTTCAGCCACTGCTCGGCCAGCTGGTCGGAGTCCAAGCCCCCGGATGCGGCCGCCCCTTGTGCCACCGGCTCAGTCTATGGCCCCCAGCGCCTCCGGCAAATGCCCCGGCTCAGCGGCTCGGCTGGGGGAGGCGGTGGGCCTTCCAGAGATCCCCGCCCGGGACCACCCGATTGAGCACCAGGGTGGCCCCGGCCATGGCCACCAGGCCTAGCAGGTAGGCGGGGAAGAGCAGGCCCCCCAAAACCCAGAGGATGGCCTCCACCAGGGGGCCGACCACCAGCACGGTTCGCCGCTGGGCCGGCTCGACCCCGTCGATGAAGTACTTCCAGCCGAAGCCGATCCAGGGAAAGGCGCGGCTGTACCAGACCCTGAAGCCGAAGCGGATGCCGAAGGCGCGCAGGGCCAGGGCGTGGGCGGCTTCGTGGGCCACCAAGACGCCGACGAAGAAGAGCCAGATCACCCCGGCCGCCCCAATCCGCGAGCGGAGCTGGCCACGCGGTCGCGCCGGTGCTGGTCTGGCGTCGGCGATTCTCCTTGCGGATGCCCGCTCGCTCCCCCTCCGCCCCCATCTTCGCCGCCAGGGGTGCCGACTGTCCTTCCCGAGATCAGATCGGTACAGGATCGGCAGCGTCCCGGCGGCCACCGGGGGCGAGGCGCATCTCCAGCTCCAGGCGGTGTGGGTCGCGGGGGAAGGGTTGGCTGGCCCCGCTGAGGCGGAAACCGCTCGCGGCGTAGCAGGTCCGCGCCCCGGCGTTCTCGGCCGCCACCCAGAGTCTCAGCTCGAAGGTTCCAATCTGCCGGTGCCAGGCCACCACCTGGTCGATCAGCGCCCTGGCCACTCCCTGGCGGCGAGCGCCCGGATCGACCCACATCGAGACCAGCTGCAGCGACCCGTCCTCTTCCCGCAGCGCACCCACCATCCCGATCCAGGTCCGACCGCGCTTGGCCACCCACATCCTGCGCCGGGCGCTGGGCGCCGTCCTCGCCTGCCAGGCGCTGTCGGGGAGGGCGCGCTCCACCGCCAAAGTGGACCCAAAGGCCTCCGGAGAGTCGGCCAGGGCCTGGAGGCGGATCCGGCGGTGCCGCGCCCAAGCCCGCTCCGGGACCGGCCCCACCCGCAGATCGCCGGCGCTCACCTGGCTCACGAGCCGGACCCCGCCCGCCGATGCTGGCCGCCCCGCCGCGGGAGCAGCCCTGAGAGCTGGGCTACGATCGCTGGGTGATAGCTAGCCAGCCGGAAGCCAACGCCGCCACCCTGGTGCGCCGCCACCCCGAGCGGGGGCGCTACGACCGCCAGACCATCGACGCCATCCTCGACGAGGGTCTGATCTGCCACCTGGGGATCGTCTCCAAGGGGAGGCCCTGGGTGCTGCCGACGATGTACGCCCGCCGGGGCGACCAGGTCTACATCCACGGCTCCCCCGGGGCGCGGATGCTGCGCACCGCCGCCGCCTCGGCGCAGGTCTGCCTGACGGTGAGCCTGCTCGACGGCCTGGTCCTGGCCCGCTCGGCGTTCAATCACTCGATGAACTATCGCTCGGTGATGGTGAGTGGGCGGGCGCGTCGGGTGACCACCGTCGAGGAGAAGATGGTCGCCTTCCGGGCCCTGGTCGACCAGGTGCTCCCGGGGAGGTGGGGGGAGGCCCGCATCCCCAGCCTCAAGGAACTGCGGGCCACCACCGTGCTGGCCCTGGATCTGGCCCAGGCCTCGGCCAAGGTGCGCACCGGGCCCCCGCTCGACGCAGCCACCGACATCGGCCTCCCGGTGTGGGCGGGAGTGATCCCCCTGGGATTGCGGGCGGAGGAACCGATCGCGGCCCCCGACCTGGCCGGGGACCCGACCCCGCCCGGGTACGCGCGCGACTACCGCCGCTAGGGGCCGCGGCGCGGGCGGACTCGGCTACCCCCAACCCTCATCATCCGCAGCCATGATCGCTCTGCCGCAGCCGCGAACCCTGGCCCTGGAGGTGGTGGCGGTGGACGACATCAGCCCCAGCTTCCGGCGCATCGACCTGAGCGGCCCGGACCTGGTCGGCTTCGCGCACGCGCCTGGTCAGGACCTGATGCTGGTGCTACCGGGAAAGGGCGCGGCCGGTGTCAGCCGCCGGTACAGCATTCGCCGCGCCGATGCCACGACCGGCCTGGTGGAGCTGAACGTCGTCCGCCACGGCGACGGACCCGCCGCCCGCTGGGCCCGGGCTACCCAGCCCGGGGAGCGGCTGCCCGAGGTGGTCGGCCCCCGGGGCAAGATCTCGCTGGCCCCAGGGGCGGAGTGGCACCTCTTCCTCGGGGACGAGACCTACGTCCCCGCCACCCTGGCGATGCTGGAGGCGCTTCCCGCCGGATCCCAGGGCGTGGCCGCCCTGGAGGTCGCGGGCCCCGAGGACGAGCAACAGCTCAACTCGGCCGGGGAGGCGACGGTCGCCTGGCTGCACCGCGGTGGCGCCGAGCGGGGTGACCCCGAGCGCCTGGTGCGCTGGCTGTCAGACCAACGGCCGCCCCCCGGGCCGGGGCACGTCTATATCGCCGGCGAGGTCCGGGTGGCGCTGGCGCTGCGCGACCTGGCCCTGGCCCAGGGCTACGACCGCGAGCAGCTCTCCACCAAGGGTTACTGGATCCGAGGCCGGGCCAACGCCGACCGGGGGGAGCCGGACACGCCGGCCGACTGAACCCCACGCTCCCGGCTAGGGCGCGGCCGGCTGGGCGACGCTGCAGAACGCGCAGCGGCGGGCGCCGAGGGGGATATCGCTGAGGCACTCAGGGCATTTCTTGGTCGTGGGATCGGGCTGGCTCTGGAAGCGGCTGGCCAGGGCTTGGTAGGGCATTACCACAGCGAAGTAGAGGATCAGCGCCACGGCCACGAAAGTGATCAGGGCGTTGATCACCATGCCGTAGAGAAACTTGGAATGGTTGAGGGTGAAGAAGAGCCCGGCGAAGCTGGGCTTGCCCAGGATCGCCGCAATCAGGGGGGTGACCAGTCCCGCGACCAGCGACTGGATCACGGTGGCGAAGGCCACGCCCATGACGAAGGCCACCGCCAACTGGACCAGGTTTCCGCGCATCAGGAACGCCTTGAAGCCAGACATCCTTCGCTCCTCCCTTGCAGACGCAGACCGACGGCGCCGACTTTAGCGCCGGGCGGGAAGGCGCGGCGTCAAGCGGAGAACGCTCCCCGGCTCAGCTCCGGGGCCAGCCGGGAGACGTTGAGGGCCGCCGCCCAGGCGATCTCGTCCCCGTGGCCTCGGGCGGTCTGCTCCCGGCCGGAGGCGCAACCGCTGAGCACCGCCGCCAGGCCCTGGCGGCGGGCGTGGCGAAAGGCGGCCGCCGCCGTGGCCGCCTCGGGCGAGCGCCGGCGGCGACGCAGGCCGTCTAATATCGCGCCCGCGCCGATCAGGTCCTCGAGTGCGGGGTCCAGGCTGCCGTCTCCCCAGCGCTCCCCGGCAGCGATCACCGAGATCACCCCACCCAGTCGCCGGGCGCGGCGCGCCACCGCGGCGGCGTTGCGCAACGATCCCGCCAGGACCAGCTTGCCGCTGCGCCCGGCGAGGGCCGCGAGCGCCGAGCCGTTGGGTGAGGGAAGCACGATCGACTCGCCCCGCCGGGCCTGCTCCAGGCTGGCGGGCTTGAGGGTGTAGGGATGCTCGGCCGAGGCCTGGGATCGCCCCACCGCCAGCGCCGCCCCCCAGCGCGCCGCCAGCTCCCGGGCCTCCTCCTCGATCCAGGGGCTGGGGTAGATCCGGCAGCCCCGTTCCACGGCGACGGCCACGGTGGTGGTGAAGGTGATCACGTCGATGATCACCAGCACGTTGGATACCGGGGCCAGCGCCTCCAGGCCGGCCTCTCCCCAGCCCAGGTTTACGGGATAGACCCGCGCGCCCGGGCCACCCTGTCCCTGGTAGCCGAACCGCAGCCGCTCCTCGCCGAAGGGGGGCCGCCCCTGCCGCTCCACGGGCATATCTTCTGTGACCGCCGCTCGCCCGGAGGAGGGCGACACCGAGGCCCCTCTCACTTCGAGGTGAACTCCGGCGCCGGGGCTATAGTGGCCAAATGACCCGCCCTGGAGTCGGGGTGGCGGGACCAGCATGAGCCTGCCCAGCACCCTCGGTGAGCTTCGCGGCAGCGAGTACCGGATGCGCTCCGTCCGAGAGGAGCTCCGGGACAACCTGGTCGACGCCCTGCGCCGAGGGCTGCCGCTCTTCGCCGGGCTGGTGGGCTACGACCAGACCGTGATCCCCCAGCTGGAGAACGCCCTGCTGGCGCACCAGGACGTGATTTTCCTGGGAGAGCGCGGCCAGGCCAAGTCGCGCCTGATCCGCTCGCTCACCCAACTCCTCGACCAGGAGGTGCCGGTGATCCGGGGCAGCGAGGTCCGTGACCACCCCTACCAGCCCATCAGCCGCTTCGGCCGCGACCTGGTCCAGGAGCGGGGTGACGAGACCCCGATCGAGTGGATCGGCCCGAAGGAGCGCTTCGGGGAGAAGCTGGCCACGCCCGACACCTCGATCGCCGACCTGATCGGCGAGATCGACCCCATCCGGGTGGCCGAGGGCCGCTACCTGGCCGACGAGCTCACCATCCACTACGGGCTGCTGCCCCGGCTCAACCGGGGGATCTTCGCCCTCAACGAGCTCCCGGACCTGGCGGAGCGGATCCAGGTGGGCCTGCTCAACATCATGGAGGAGCGCGACGTCCAGATCCGCGGCTTCCAGGTCCGGCTGCCCCTGGACCTGGTGGTGCTGGCTACCGCCAACCCCGAGGACTACACCAACCGGGGCCGGATCATCACCCCCCTCAAGGATCGCTTCGGCGCCCAGATCCGCACCCACTACCCGCGCACCGTGGAGCTGGAGATGGAGATCGTCGAGCAGGAGCGCTCCCAGTTCCAGGGCCTGGGCGTGGAGCTCCACGCCCCCGCCTACATGCGGGAGCTGGTGGCGGAGATCTCCCAGCTGGCGCGACGCACCAGCCAGGTCAACCAGCGCTCCGGGGTCTCGGTGCGCCTCTCCATCTCCAACTTCGAGAGCCTCTGCGCCAACGCGGTGCGCCGGGCCATCCTCCAGCAGGAGCCGGAGGCGGTGCCCCGGCTCAGCGACCTCGGCGCCCTGACCAGTTCGACCGCGGGCAAATTGGAGCTCGAGACCTGGGAGGAGGGCGAGGACCAGGCCCTGTTCCAGAAGCTGCTCCGCTCCGCCACCGCCAACGTCTTCCGCCGCCACTTCTCGGTCCCGGAGTTCGGGCTGCTGTTGGCGCGTTTTGAGCAGGGGCTCACCATCGAGGTCGGCGAGCAGGTCCCCGCCCGCCAGTACCAGCAGTTCGCTGAGGGCCTCCCGGAGATGAAGCGGATCCTGAGCGACCTGGACGAACCGGGCCAGCCGGGCTCGGTGGCGGCGGCCCTGGAGCTGGTGCTCGAGGGGCTGCATCTGGCCAAGCGCCTCAACAAGACCGAGCTGGACGGCACCGCCGTCTACGCCAGCTAGGCCGGGGCGTGGCCCTGGCCCGCCGCTACAGCCGCTGGGACGGCAGCCAGGCGGATCTGGTCCCCGACCCCGACGAGCTGTTCGCGCGCCTGGCCGAGGACGTCTTCCATGGCTGGGACTTCGACTCCGCTCTGAGGCGACTCCTCAGTCAGGGCTTCCGGGACAGCCAGGGGCGGCACCTGGGGGGGCTGGAGGAACTGCTGGAGCAGGTCCGCCAGCAGCGCCAGCAGCGGCTGGAGCGTTTCAACCTGGAGGGGATCTTCGCCGACATCCAAGAGCGCCTGGACCGGATCCTGCGCCACGAGCGCGAGGTGATCGCCGATCGGCGCCAGCACGCCCAGGGCCGGTCCCAGCAGGGCATCGTCGAGCGCCTCACCCAGGCCAGGCTCGACCAGCTGGACCGGCTGCCGCCCGATCCCGGCTCTGCCATCCACCAGTTGCAGGAGTACGAGTTTCTCGATCCCCGCGCCGCTCAGGAGTTCAGTGAACTCCTGGCCGAGCTGCGCCAGCAGCTGGTCCAGACCCACTTCCGTGAGCTGGGTCAGGCCCTGGGGCGGCTCGAGGCCGACGACCTGGCGCGGATGCGCCAGCTGCTGGCAGACCTGAACCAGATGCTGGGCCGGCGCCTGGAGGGAACGGACCCCGGCTACGACCAGTTCATGCAGAAGTGGGGCCGCTACTTTCCCGACCATCCCCCGGACCTGGAGGCCTTCCTGGCCCAGCTCCAGCGCCAGATGGGCCAGTTGGCCGCCCTGCTGGAGTCCCTGGATCCCGAGTCCCGCGCCCAGCTGGAGGAGATGATGCGCTCGGCCCTCCAGGACCCCGGGCTGGCGGCCGAGATGGACCGCCTGGGGCAGCTCCTGGCCCAGCTGGCACCTCCGGACCAGCGCTCCTCGCGCTTCGGCTTCTTCGGCGGCGAGGAGCTCGATCTGCCCGGGGCCCTGGACGTGATGGGACAGCTGCAGCAGCTGGAGGGGCTGGAGCGGGCGTTGCGCCAGGCCTACTCCGGCCAGGAGCTGACGGAGGAGCTGGAGCAGGAGCTGGCGGCGGCGCTGGGGCCGGAGGCGGCGCGGAGCGTGGCCGGGATCCAGCAGCTGCTGCGCCAGCTCGAGCGCCAGGGGAACCTGCGGCGCGGCCCAGAGGGGGTGGAGCTGACTCCCAAGGGAGTGCGCCGGCTGGGGCAGCGGGCCCTGGGTGACATCTTCCGCAACCTCACCGCCGACCGCTTCGGGGGCCACAGCCTGCCCACACCTGGCAGCGGCAGCGAGCCCGGCGAGAGCAGCAAACCCTACGAGTGGGGCGAACCCTTCCGCCTCGACGTGGAACGCACCCTGATGAACGCTCTGCGCCACGATGAGGGTGAGCGGCCGCTGCGCCTGCACAGCGCTGATTTCGAGGTGGTCGAATCGCAGAGAAGCGTTTGCACCAGCACGGTGTTGATGCTCGACATGAGCCGCAGCATGCCGCTGCGCGGCTACTTCTACGCGGCGAAGAAGATGGCTATGGCGCTGGACTCGCTGATCCGCTCCCAGTATCCGCGGGACAGCCTCTACATCGTCGGTTTCTCAGACTATGCAAGGGAGATCAGCGCCGACTCGCTGGCGCAACTCTCGTACAGCGAGTACGTGTACGGGACCAACATGCAGCACGGGCTGATGCTGGCGCGGCGACTGCTCAGCCGCAACCGCAGCGGCAACCGCCAGATCATCGTGGTCAGCGATGGTGAGCCCACGGCCCATATGGAGGAGGGCGGCCGGGCGGTTTTCTACTACCCGCCCATGCCTGAGACTTTCCACAAGACCCTGCTCGAGGTACGACGCTGCACCCAGGAGCGGATCGTCATCAACACGTTCATGCTGGAGAGCAACCAGCACCTGGTGCAGTTCGTCAAAAAGCTGACCCGCCTCAACCGCGGCCGCGCCTTCTTCGTCAGCCCCGACCGCCTGGGAGACTACGTGCTGGTGGATTACGTGGCGTCGCGGCAGAGGCGCGCCTGAGAGTTGCCCGCCGCCCGCACCGACCCGGCCCGGCAGCAGTTCGCCCAGCGGATCCTCACCCAGCTCCGGGCCCGCTATCCGGGCTGGGAGTTCGCCCCCTGGGGCGAGGAGTTCGCGGTCCGGGGCAGCCGGGGCAAGGCGCAGCTGTCGCTGTCCCTGTCCAGCCTCTTCGACCGTGCCAGCAGGCCCGGGGCCTCGCTGCCCGAGGAGATCTCGACCTTCGTCGCCGGAGTCGCCCCCCGCCTCAGCGCCGCGGAGCGGGCGCCCGACCGCGACCAGCCTCTGCCGGACCCGGCAGCGCTGCTCTGGTGCGTGCGCGACCGTCGCAGCATCGAGGCCTACAGCCGATTCGCCGAGCTGGCCAGGCGCGACCTCCCCGGGGGCCTGCTCGCCTACGTCGCCGAGGTGCTCCCCGGCGACGCCTTGCGCGGGGTCTCCCGGGACGACGCGGTGGCCAGCGGTCTGGAGGAGGCCGACCTGGTGGAGCACGCCGACCGCAACACCAGCCTGCGCCTGACCCGCTGGCGGGCCGTGCTGGAGGAGGCGCCCGACCAGCAGCGCTGGCTCTTCACCGGCGACTTCCTGTTCTCCAGCAGCCTGGTGCTGGTGCCCGAGTTCCTGAGGGAGCTGGCGGAACGGGGCCGGGGCCGGGCCAGCCTGGCGGTCCCCGACCGGGGCATGGTGGTGGCCGGGATCGATGCGGCAGGCGGGGCGGAGCTGATGGTGACGATCGCCCGCCGCCTCTACCGGCTGGCCAGCCGGCCCCTCAGCCCGCTGCTGCTGCAGACCAACGGCACCACCCTGGAGCTGCACCCCGGGGAGGCGGAGCGCGGCGGCCGGACCGGGATCCTGCAGCGGCTCCTGGGGCGGGCGGGCGGGTGAGCCGGGAGCCGGCCAGCGCCCCGGCCGAGGTGGTGGCGGGAATCGCCGCCATGCGGCAGCGGGCCCAGGCCCGTTATGGCGCCGCCCTGGTCGAGGTCCATCCTGAGCCCGGAGGGCTGCGGGGGAGCGTCGCCCTCCCCCAGCAGGCGGAGGAACTGGCGCAGCTGCTGGCCATGGCCTGGCCTTCGGGCCGACTGCGGGTCCTCATCCTCTCCCGGCGCCGGCCGCGGCTGGTCCTGGTTCCCCAGGCGAGACCCCTGGACGTGCTCCGCCGCCCTCCCGAAGGCGCCCGCGCCCAGGAGCTCACCACCCAGCTCCTGCCCGGAGACCCGCCCCTGGCGGTCCTGGCCCGACGCGGACCCGCCTACCTGGTCCGCGCCCCGGGGGAGGCCCTGGGCTGGGTGGCGAGGGAAGGCCCTTTCCGGGTGCAGCGCCCGGGGAAGGCCTGGATCGAAGGTTCCCCTGCCCCCGGCTGGGACGCGAGCGCCGTGCTCAGCACCGCCCTGGGCCTGCTGGGACGCCCCTACGTCTTCGGCGGCACCGGCGCCCCGGGGGTGGACTGCTCGGGCCTGACCTGGCGCGCCTTCCTGGCTGGGGGCGTGGTTCTGCCCCGCAACAGCCGGGCCCAGCGCCGGTCCGGGGAGCGGGTGCCGCTGGCCGAGCTCCGCGCCGCCGACCTGGTCTGCGCCGTGCACCGGTCGCCGCGACGCACCAGCCACGTCGCCCTGGCCCTGAGCGGCGAGGAGGTGGTGCACGCCTGCAGCGAGTGCCACGAGGTACGGCGTGAGCCCCTGGCCCAGTTCCTGGAGCGCTACCAGGTGCTGAGCGTGCGCCGCCTCCCGGGAGCGCTTCCCCAGCCTCGCTAACCTTGCCCTGATGCAGGCACCCGGGGCGCCGACGGCGGCCGGAGCGCCCGCCTCCGAACCCCTCCCCCCGCCTCGGCTGCCGGCGGCGCTGGAAGGGTTGCAGCAGCAGCGGGTGGACGTGGTCGGGATCGCCAGCGTGGAGGGTGCGGAGATGGCCCGCTACCTGCTCGCCGCCGGCTTCACCGAGGTGGTGGGCCACGACCAGCAGCCCGACCCCGAGGCGCTGACCCGGGCGCACTGGCTGGCTCACGCCGGGACCCGTGCCGAGGATCGGCGGCCGCGGCTGGAGGCGGTCCTGGGGGGACTGGCGCGGCTCCAGCTGGGTCGCGAGTACCTGCAAGGGGTGGGCGAGGGGAAGGTGGTGGTGCCCACCCAGGGCTGGTTCCTCAGCCCTGCCAACCGGCCGCTGGAGGAGCTCCGCCGCGCCGGCCACCCCTTCTACTCAATGATCCAGGCCTACCTCGACCTGGCGCGGGGCCCGGTGGTGGGGGTTACCGGCAGTCTGGGCAAGTCGACCACCACCGCCATGACCGCCTCGGTGCTGCGCCACTCGGGGCGCTTCCCCCAGGTCTGGCTGGCCGGCAACGACCGCCACAACCAGCAGGCCCTGCTCGACGTCGCCCGCGACGAGCGGGGCGCCAGCTGTCTGGTTCTGGAGATCAGCAACCGGCAGCTGCTGCAGATGGACCAGGCCCCGCGGCTGGCCTGCCTGACCAACATCACCCCCAACCACCTCGACGAGCACGGGGGCCTCGAAGGCTATCTCGAGGCCAAGCGCCGGATCTTCGACCTCCCCGGCTGTGAGCTGGCGGTGCGCAATGGCGACGACCCCCTGAGCCTGCAACTGGAGCTCCCGGAGGGCCTCGACGAGCTGCGCTTCGGCTTTGGCGAGGCCACCCTGGCGGGACTGGACGGCGCCTTCGCCGAGGGGGGCAGCCTGCGGGCGCGCCAGGGGGGGCGGGCGGAGACGGTGGTGGAGGTCCGCGACCTGCGGCTCCCGGGGAGGCACAACCTGGCCAACGCCCTGGCTGCCCTGGCCACAACGGTGGCGGCGCTGGCGCCCGACCAGGGCTGGCGACCAGGCGCCGCCCGGGCCCTGGCCCAATTCACCACCCTGCGCCACCGCCTGGAGCTGGTCTGGCAGGCGGAGGGCGTCGACTACTACGACGACCTCTCCAGCACCACCCCCCAGTCGACGGTGGCGGCGGTGCGGGCCCTGGGCCGCAGCTGCGTGCTCATCTGCGGGGGCGACGACAAGGGAATCGACTTCCAGGAGCTGGCCGCGCTGGTGGAAGGGGCCGTCCCCTGGGTGGTGCTCCTGCCCGGAGCCGGTGGTGAGCGCCTGGGCGCGGAACTGGCCGCTGGGGGCAAGGGGCCGGCGGTTCGCCCGGTCGCCGACCTGGGCTCGGCGGTGGGTCTGGCCCGCGAGCTGGCCGAACCGGGACAGGCGATCCTGCTATCGCCCGCCTGCCCCGGCTTCTTCTCCGCCCACTACCGCCAGGGCGGATTCCGCAAGGCGGTGCGGGCGGCTACTTCTCCTCGTCGACGAAGGCCGTCAGGGTGAGCGGCTCCAGGGCCACCAGCTCGAAGGTGGCGCCGCAGTTGGGGCAGTCGACCAAGTCGCCCACCTCGCCGGCCTCGCTCAGATCGAGCTCCGAGCCACAGTCGGGGCAGTCCTTGGCCCCCAGTCCTTGGGCCACCAGAGCAATCCTCCATGCGCGCCCCTGACCCCGGGCTGGGGCAGGGACCTGGGCAGTGGCGTCACCTGCCTCTTTTCGAAGTCAGTGTAGCCCCGACCGCGCGGCTGACCCTGGGGGAGGCCGACACCCCCCTGGAGAGGGCGGGGGAGCTGGGCCGCGCCCTGGGGGTGCCCCAACTACTGCTGAAGCGGGAGGATCTGTCGCCGACCGGCTCGCACAAGGGCCGGGCCATGGGCCTGCTCTGCGCCTCGCTGGCCGACCAGGGCCAAACCCAGGCGGTGGTCTCCTCCTCGGGCAACGCCGCCGCCGCCGCCGCCACCTATTCGGGCCTCGCCGGGGTCCGGCTGCTGGCCCTGCTCTCGCCGAGGACGCCCGGGTGCAAGCTGGAGGCGGTGCGCAGCCAGCCGCAGCTGACGGTACTCAGCTCCCGTCCGGTGGGCCTGCTCCACCACGCGGTGGCCGCCTGGGGCATGACCGATCTGCGCACCTCGGTTCATCCCCTGGGGGCGGTCGCCTACCGCGGGATCGCCGCCGAACTGTTGGAGGGGGACCGGCCGGCCGGCGTGTTCGTCTTCTCCAGCAGCGGGGCCACCGCCCTGGGACTGGCCCAGGGGTTCGAGCGCCTGCTCCCGAGGGCGGACCTCCCCCAGATCCACCTGGTCGAGGCCGGGGGCGGGGGCGAGCTCACCCGGCCCTGGTACCCGGCCCAGCGGGCCGATCCCGGGCCCGCCGATCGCCTCGGCGAGTTGGGCACCCGGCGCACCCGCCTGGCGCCCGGGCTGAGGCGCCTGGTGCGACGCAGCGGCGGCAGGGGCTGGCGGATCGGTTGGGACCACGCGCTAAGGGTGCAGGCGCTCGCCAGCGGCTGCGGGGTGGAGACCTCCTGGGAGGGGATCGCCACCCTGGCGGCCCTGGAGCAGGCGGCGGCAGCGGGCGCCCTGGTGCCCGATCGGCCCTGGGTGGCGCTGCTCACCGGCCATGCCAGCCAGCTGCGGCTGGAGCCGGATCCATCCCTGGCCGCCGAGCTCCCCCGGGCCGAGGCGGCCCCCGAGCTGGACCTGATCCTGGAGTCCGCCGGCTTCCAGCGACCGGGGCCCCGGTGAGCGATCCGGTCGCGGTCTTCCTGGGCCCGGACCCAGTGCCCGCCCTCGCCAGCGGGCTGGATGTGATCTGCGCCGACGCCTGCGGCATCGAGCCCTCGGGGCGGGCCCGGCTGGCGGGCCTGGGCCGCACCGGCGCCGCCTCCAGCGCCGACCTCCTGGAGCAGGCACCGGTGCGGGACCGCCTCCTGGCCAGCGAGCGCACCGTGGTGGTCTGGAAGAGCTCAGCCCGGTTGGAACGGCAGGCCGACGAGCTGGGCCTGGCGCTGGCCAACTCCCCCGCCCAAACCGCCCGACGGCTGGAGAACAAGGCCTACTTCGCTGAGCGGGCCCCCCAGGCGGGCCTCCCGATCCCACCCAGCAGCGGTGGTCCCGCCGGGCCGGAGCTGCTGCAGCGGGCGCGGGCGCTGCCCGGACCCTGGGTCTTCCAGCTGGCCCACAGCTTCTCCGGCGAGCACACCTATCCCGCCCCCTCCGGAGAGGCGCTGGCGGGTCTGATGGAGCGCTTCCGGGGGCGGCTGGCCCGGGTCGCCACCCGGGTCGAGGGCCTGCCCGTTACCGTCACCGGTGCCGTGGGCCCGGAGCGGGTGGTGCTGGGTCGGGCCTGCCTGCAGCTGACCGGCCTGGCCGAGCTCACCCCGCACCCGCTGGGATCATGCGGCAATGACTTCAGCCGGCCCGTCCCCGAGAGCGCCCTGGTCGATCGCCTGGGCCGGCAGGCGGGGGAGTGGCTGGGCCGGGAGGGCCACCGCGGCCTCTTCGGCCTCGACCTGGTGTTGGCCGCGGACGGCCGCGCCTGGTGCCTGGAGGTCAACCCCCGGCTGGTGGCCTCGGTCCCGCTCTGGAGCCTGAGCGCCCGGGACCTCGGCGAGCCCGGACCGCTGGACCAGCACCTCGCCTGCCTGGGGCTGGGACCACTGCGCCCCGCCAGCGCCGCCTGCCACTGGTCCCAGGTGATCCTCTACCAGCGGGCAGAGCGCCGGACGGCCGGCGCCTCCAGCACCGCCGCCGGCCGGGTCGAGGGCGGACACTTCCGCCCCACCGGCCCGCTCACCCTGGAGGGACCTCGCCCAGGACAAATGGGTCTGGTGGTTCACGGCCGCTCCCGTCCCGGCCGGGAGATGGCGCGGCTGATCTTCCGGGGGGCGGCGTGCGCCAGTGGGCAGGGGGACCTCGTCCCCTGGCTGGCGGAGCTGGTGACGCGGCTGCGCCGGACCCTGGAGGAGCAGCTCCCCCCGCTGACCGCCGTTTCGCCAGGGCTGCCCAGGCGGTAACTTGAGACTGTGGAGTTCCGTGACTACTACGCCACCCTGGGAGTCCCCCGCGGCGCCGCCGACAAGGAGATCCGGGCGCGCTATCGCAAGCTCGCCCGGGAGCTCCATCCCGACGTCAACAAGGATCCCAAGGCGACCGAGCGCTTCAAGCGCGTCAACGAGGCCTACGAGGTCCTCAAGGACCCGGCCAAGCGCTCCAAGTACGACCGCCTGGGGGCGGATTGGGAGCAGATCGAGCGGGCCGGCGCCTACCGCCAGCAGCAGGGCCAGCCCTTCGCCGGCGCCCGGGCCGGGGCTCAGCGGGCGGCCGAGCGCGCGGCCGAGCGCGCCGGGGCCCGTTTCGGGGGTTTCAGCGACTTCTTCGAGACCTTCTTCGGCGGGCGCAGCTCCTCCGAGCCCGACCCCTGGGTCGAGGCCCAGCTGGAACAGCTGCGCCGGGAGCAGACCGCGCCCCGCAGCGGGCCTGACACGGAGGACCAAGTCGAGGTGGGACTGGCCGAGGCCATCTCCGGCGGGGAGCGCACCCTGCACATCTCGATCGTCGAGACCTGCGCCAGCTGCGGCGGCACCGGCCGGGTGGCCGAGCGCGGCAGCGCCGACGGCCAGGCCGGCGTCCCCGGGGTGCGCAGCTGTCCCGCCTGCAACGGCACCGGGCGCCAGTACCGGCGCCGCACCCTCAAGGTGAGCATCCCCAAGGGCGTCACGGAGGGCTCGAAGATCCGGGTGGCGGGGGAGGGGGCCAGCGGTCTGCGCGGGGGCAAGCGGGGCGACCTCTACCTGACGGTGCGCCTGGAGCCCACCCCGGGGGTCGAGGTCCGGGGCCGCGACATCCACCAGGAGCTGCCGGTCCGCGACTACCGCGCCGCGCTGGGCGGCAAGGTGGTGGCCGACGGGCCCACCGGGCGCCTGGAGCTGACCATCCCCGAGAACTGCCCGCCGGGACGGGTCTTGCGGGTGCCGGGCAAGGGCATCCCCGGGCTCAGGAGCGGCGCCCCCGCTGGTGATCTCTACCTGAAGGTCAAGATCGTCCCGGCGGGGCCCCAGCCGCTCAGCCCCGAGGAGCGGGCCGCCTACCAGGGCCTGGCGCAGGCGGACGCGGGCCCGGTCTAGCCGGGGCCGCCACCGGCAAGCCCGACGGCTACTCGGCTCGCTGGCTGTCGACCAGGTACTTGGGGTCCTCTGCCGACTGGAAGCCGGCGCGGAAGACCGCTTGGCGCAGGGCCGCCGAGCCGGCCAGGCTGAGCAGGCCACCCAGAGCGGCCGCGGTGCGGCTGCGCCGACCCAGGGCCAGGACCAGCCCGGCGCCCGCCAGCGCGCTCACCCGGTGGACCTTGACCCAAGCCCCGGCCTCGTCCCGGGAGTAGGGCTCACCCAGCTCCCCCAGACGCTGCTCCATGACCAGGAAGGTGGCCTGGTCGGCGGCCGTCCCCACCAGGAGCATCCGCCGGGCCGCCCCCGCCTCCGCGGTGGGGCTGATGAGGCAGAGCGCCGCCCCAGCCGCCGCCAGCGAGCTGCCGCTGAAGACGAAGGGCAGCAGGGCGCGGCCGCCCCGCCAGATGGGGTTGGCAGTGTCGCCCAGGAGCACCGCCGTGTAGTTGGCCAGCAGCGGGCCAAGCACGGCGGCGGCGTCTTCGCAGGCGGCCGCCGCCGGTGGCGGCAGGCCCAGGAGGTCCGCGACCTCGGCCATGCCCAGGGCGGCGCCGAACCCGGCCAGGGTCCAGCTGCCGACGCTCATCGGCGAGGTGGGGCGGAAGACCCGGAGCATGTTGAGGAACCGTGAGGGCTTGCCCAGGTCGGAGATCAGCAACAGCGGGCTGACCACGGCCCCGCCCAGCGCCAGCCGCCGGGCCCGCACCCCCAAGCGCCGGGCACCGGTCCGGCGGGCCCCCGCGGCAACCGCGCCCAGGGCCCCGGCGGTGCCGCCTACGAACAGGTACCAGGGCACCTCCCAGGTCCAGGCCGGGCGCTTGACGATGGGCAAGCCGTAATAGGAGCGCGGCTGCTCCCGGGGCACCATCGCCCGCTCCCCGCGAGTGGCGCTCTCGCCGACTACCGCCGCCATCGCAGCGCTCCCGCCACCCCGCCCAGAAGCAGCGTCGCCGACGCCAGGGCCGCTCCCCACATCACCGCCAGGTCGGCGCGCTGGTAGCTGGGCCGGGGGGGCAGTCCGTAGACCTCGGGCTCGTCGAGGAGCAGGAAGAAGGCGCCGAAGCCACCTACCCCGTCGCTGCTGTCGGCACCGTAGAGCCGGGCCCCAGGGTGGTCCGGGGTCACCTCCCCCAGGCGTCGCTGGGCCCGCTCCCGGAGTTCCTCCAGGGGGCCGAACTGGATCGACTCGGTGGGGCAGGCTTTGGCGCAGGCGGGCTGCTCGCCCACCTTGAGGCGGTCGTAGCAGAGGGTGCACTTGAAAGCTCGGCCATCGTCCTGGCGCCGCTCCAGGACCCCGAAGGGGCAGGCGGCGACGCAGTAGCCGCAGCCGTTGCAGATGTCATCCTGGACCACCACCGTGCCGAACTCGCTGCGGAAGATGGCGCCGGTGGGGCAGACCTCCAGGCAGGCGGCTTGAGTGCAGTGCTTGCAGACGTCCGAGCTCATCAGCCAGTCCAGCCCCCGGCCGGCGCCGGTGGCAGGCCGCTCCACGAAGGCGACGTGGCGCCAGCTGTTGGCCCCCAGGGCCATGGTGTTGTCGTAGGAGTTGCCCGACCAGCCGGTGTCGCGGTCCGCCACCTGGTTCCACTCCTTGCAGGCCACCTCGCAGGCCTTGCAGCCGATGCAGAGGCTGGTGTCGGTGAAGAAGCCCACCCGGGTCCCGCCCCCCTGCCACATCGGTAGCGGCACCCGGACCCCCAAGGCGCCGTTGCCGCTCATGAGCCCCCTCCCCACTGCTTGCGCCCGGGGCGGATGTCGCAGGTGGCCGCCTTGACCTCCTGGATGAAGACGTTGGGATCGAGCACCAGGGGGAAGGCGTCGTTGGCGGACTCGCCCTGGCTGCGGCCGCGCCGGCCCCAGTGGTAGGGCAGGCCCACCTGGTGGATGGTCCTGCCCCCGGCCCGAACCGGCTGCAGGCGGGGGGTGACCAGGACCCGGACCTCGAGCTCGCCCCGGCTGGTGACGATCCGCGCCCAGCCGCCGGGGCGCAGCTCGCGCTCCTGGGCCAGCTCCGGGCTGACCTCGCAGAACATCTCCGGCTGCAACTGGCTGAGCCGGGAGAGGAAGCGGCTCATGCCCCCGGCGGTGTGGTGCTCGGTGAGGCGGTAGGTGGTCATCACGTAGGGGTACTGCTGGCTGCCCTCCTCGCCGTGGGTCGGGTTGTACGGGTTGTCCCGGCGCTGGAACTGCAGGCGGGCGGGATTGGCCACCTGCTCGTAGAGGGGATTCCCCAACGGCGACTCGTGGGGCTCGAAGTGGGTGGGCAGGGGGCCGTCGCTGAGCCCGCTGGGGACGAACAGCCAGCCCACCCCATCCGCCTGCATGACGAAGGGGCGGTCGCCGGCAATGGCGGCCTCGGCCTTGGCCCCGGGCGGGGGCTGGTAGTCGGGGGGCCGGTCGGTGACGAAGTCGGGCACGTCCTCCCCGGTCCACTTGCGCTGCTCCTCGTCCCAGTAGACGTAGCGCTTGCGCTCCGACCAGGGCCGGCCCTGGGGATCGGCCGAGGCGCGGTTGTAGAGCACCCGGCGGTTGAGCGGCCAGGACCACCCCCACTCCGGCGCCACCCAGCTCTGCTCCCAGTGGGGCCGGCGCCGGGCGGTCTGGTTGACGGCCCCCCCGTAGGCCCCGCAGTAGATCCAGGTGCCGCAGGTGGTGGAGCCGTCGGCCTTGAGCGCGCCGTAGGTTGTCAGCAGCTCACCCTGGGCGTCGGCGCCATTGATCTCCTGGAGCACCGCCTCGGCGCTGGGCTCGCCGTCGGCCTGCACGACGGAGTATCCCCAAGCCAGGTCCAGCAGGGGCCGGTCCCGGGCTTCGCCGGCGCCCTCCAGGCGCTGGCGGATCCGCTGGTAGAGCTGGTGGGCGAACCAGAGCTCGGAGCGGGCGTCGCCGGGCGGCTCCACCGCCTGGGCATGCCACTGCAGCAACCGCTGGGTGTTGGTCATGGAGCCCGACTTCTCCACGTGGGTCGCCGCGGGCAGGAAGAAGACCTCGGTGCCGATGTCCTGGGGACGGGTCTCGCCGGCGGCGATCTCGGGCGAGTCGTACCAGAAGCTGGCCGACTCGATCTCGTAGAAGTCGCGCACCACCAGCCACTCGAGGTTGGCCAGCGCTTCGCGATGAAGCTTGCCGTGGGCCGAGCCCACGGCGGGGTTCTCCCCCACCAGAAAGAAACCCTTGACCCAGCCGTCGATCATGCCCAGGGTGCTGTGGTAGGTGGAGTGAAACCCGCTGAGGCGGTGCAGGTAGTTGAAGCAGAACTGGTTCTCAGCGGTGGCCACCTCCCCCCAGTAGGCCTTGAGCAGGCTGACGAAATAGGCGTCCATGTGGCCCCAGTAGTCACCCGGGGCGCCGTGGTTGCGGCAGAACTCGAAGAGGTCCTCGGTCTCGCCCGCCTTGGGCACCGGGATGTAGCCGGGGAGGATGTCGAAGAGGGTGGCGATGTCGGTCGCGCCCTGGATGTTGGCGTGGCCGCGCAGGGCCATGATTCCGCCGCCGGTGCGGCCCATGTTGCCCAGCAGCAGCTGGATGATGGCGGCGGCGCGGATGAACTGCACCCCGGCGGTGTGCTGGGTCCAGCCCACGGCGTAGACCACGGCGCCGGTGCGCTCCCGGCCCGAGTTGTCGCAGAGGGTGCGGGCCACCTCCAGGAACTGCGCCTTGGGGACGCCGCAGACCTCCTCCACCATCTCCGGGGTGTAGCGGGAGAAGTGGCGGCGCAGGAGCTGGAAGACGCACCGGGGATGCTGCAGGGTTGGGTCCTCATGGGGCGCCCGGCCCTCGACCACGGCCGCCCCTGAAGCCGGATGTGGGGCGGTGCGCTCCCCGGCGGCGGCGTAGACCACACCTCCCTCGTACTGCCAGCTGCTGGGGTCGTAGCGCCGGGTCTGCTCGTCCCAGCCGGAGAAGAAGCCGTCCAGGTCCTCGGTGTCGAGGAAGCGCTCGTCGATGAGCACCGGGGCGTTGGTGTAGGCGCGCACGTACTCCTGGAAGTAACGGTCCTCCTCGATGATGTAGCGGATCACCCCGCCCAGGAAGGCGATGTCGCTGCCCGCCCGCAGCGGCACATGGAGGTCGGCCACGGCACTGGTGCGGGTGAAGCGGGGATCGACGTGGATCACCTTGCAGCCGCGCGCCTTGGCCTCCATCACCCACTGGAAGGCCACCGGGTGGCACTCGGCCATGTTGGAGCCCATGATCAGGATGGAGTCCGAGTTGCGCAGGTCGCCGGGGAAGGTTGTGGCTCCGCCCCTACCGAACGAGGTTCCCAAACTGGGAACGGTGGCCGAGTGTCATATTCGGGCCTGATTCTCGACCTGGGGGATCCCCAGCCCCACCATCAGCTTGCGCCAGAGGTAGTTCTCCTCGTTGTCCCAGGTCGCCCCGCCCAGGGAGGCGATGCCCATGGTGCGGCGCAGGGCCCGGCCCTGATCGTCCCCGTCCTCCCAGGTCTGGGCTCGGGTGGCCACCACCCGATCGGCGATCATCTCCATGGCTTGGTCCAGGGAGAGCTCCTCCCAGGCCGTCCCGTAGGGGCGGCGGTACTTGACCTTGGTCTCGCGCAGCTCGCTGGCCACCAGCTCCCGGGTGGCGGCCCCCTTGGGACAGAGCCGGCCCCGGGAGAGCGGGCTGGCGGGGTTGCCCTCGATCTGGGTGATCTTTCCCTGCTCGACGTAGACGAGCTGGCCGCAGCCGACCGCGCAGTAGGGGCAGACCGAGGGCACCACCCGGTCGGCGGCCACGGTCCGGGCCTGAAGTTGCTGGCTGTGCTCCGAGGCTGCCGACCCGCCCAGCCCCAGGGGGTCCCCCTGGTAGAGCTGGCGCAGCAGCGGCCAGTCCCGGACCCGGTCCGCCAGGCCCACTACCGGCCGTCCCCGCAGAGGCGCCACCCTCGCATCTCCCTCAGGATAGCTCGCGGATCGCGCGCTTGGGAAGCGCCTACTGGCCGGGCGGCCAGCCCCCCCGGTCGCGGCCAGCCCGGAGTCACCACCGTCGCCGCTGGCCGGCGATCCCCTCGTCGCCAGCCAGCATCGACTCTCGTCGATTTCCGGCTAGAACCAGAGCTTGAAGCCGGAGGTGGTGTTGAGCGTCGTCGCGAACATGAGGTAGATCAGCCAGGCCCCGGTGAGCAGGTGGAAGAAGCCCAGTGACCTCTCCCCGAGCTGGACCTTGAGGCTGGCGAAGATGTCGCTCACGTAGATCAGGGTCAGGCCCAAGAAGAGCAGGCCCACCGGAGTGTCGCCAGCGTGGAAGAACACGATCATCCCCAGGATGGAGATGAAGGTGAATGAGATTGCCATGAAGGCGCTGGGACGCGAGTCGGCACCGCGGGCCCGGTTGAGCCCGATCGCGAACCAGTGGATGCCGTAGGCGCTGAAGGCCAGGGCGGCGTCATAGAGCGGCGGCGCGCTGAAGCTGTGGAACCAGGCCAGTCCCGCGAAGAGATACATGCCGGTGACGAACTGGCAGAAGCCGGGCAGCCAGATGCCCCAGATCCCGGTGGCCAAGTCCACCTTGGCATCCCGCTTGGGGAAGCCAAAGAGCTCCTGGGGCCCGTAGATCAGGTATCCGGTGCCGAGGCCGAAGAAACCTAGGGCCAGCGGTGGAAACGCCGATGTGGGAAACGTGAATGTGGTTGGGTCCATGGCATCCTCCTGTTTCGATCGACAGCGCCATCGTTTTACATGAAGGGCTAGCGAAAGCGCAATCTCCCCGCCAATTGTCGGCCCCAGCGCCGGCTCCCCAGCCCGGCCCCGGTAGTCCGGCGGTGGCGCCTATACTGGCCCCGACCTTGAAACCGGTCCTGCGAGGCCGGTAAGGAGCTGGGCGGCCCTGCCGCTGCGGCCGCCTGCCGGAGGGCCGACCGCCGGGAGGACTGCCATGTCGGCGCCGACTGCCGCCGTGCCCGGGCTGGAGCCGCTCCGGCACGTGGTCGCCGCCCAGCAGTTCGACCGCCCCCGGCTGGACGCGCTATTCGCCCTCGCCGAGCAGATGGACGCCCTCCGGGAGCAGGGCGGCGGCGAGCTGCTCCGGGGCCGGATCATGGCCACCCTCTTCTACGAGCCCAGCACCCGTACCCGGCTCAGCTTCGAGTCGGCCATGCTCCGCCTGGGGGGGCGGGTGATCACCACCGAGAACGCCCGCGACTTCTCCTCGGCGGTCAAGGGCGAGACCCTCGAGGACACCATCCGGATCGTCTCCGGCTACTGCGACTGCATCGTGCTCCGCCATTTCGAGGAGGGCGCCGCCGCCCGGGCGGCGGCCGTGTCCCCGGTGCCGCTGATCAATGCCGGCGACGGCCCCGGCCAGCACCCCACCCAGGCACTGCTCGACCTTTTCACCATCCGCCGCGAGCTGGGCCGTCTGGAAGGCCTGCACGTGGTGATGGTGGGAGACCTGGCCCACGGGCGCACCGTCCATTCGCTCGCCTACCTGCTGGCCCGCTACCCGGGGCTGCGGGTCAGCCTGGTCGCCCCGGCGCCGATCACGATGAGCCGCGGGGTGGTGGCCCACCTGGTCGAGCACGGGGCGCGGGTCGAGGAGGGACGCGAGCTGGCCGAGGCGGTCAGGGACGCCGACGTCGTCTACCAGACCCGGATCCAGGTCGAGCGCTTCGCCGAGCCCTGGCAGGACTCCGAGGACCAGCGCCGCCTCTACCGCATCGATGCCTCGGTGCTGGAGCGGCTGCCCCGGCACGCAATCGTCATGCACCCCCTGCCCCGGGTGGGGGAGATCGCGCCCGAGGTCGACGCCGACCCCCGGGCCGCCTACTTCCGCCAGGCGGCCAACGGGGTGGCGGTGCGGATGGCCCTGCTCCAGACGGTCCTGGCCGCTTGAGGCCAGAGCCCCTGGCCTCGAGCCAGGCCCGGCCGCTGCTGGGCGCTGAGGACATCCAGCCCCTGCTCTGGCGTCTCTCCCGGGAGCTGCAGGAGCGCCACCCCCAAGGCGGTGTGGTGCTCTGCGGGATCGTCACCCGGGGGGTGTTCCTGGCCGCTCGCCTGCTGGCCCTGGTCCAGCGGGGACCGGCCGCGGGCTGGGCCGGGGCGCGCTTGGACTGTGGGCCCTACCGCGACGACGGCGCCCGGCCCCCGGACCCGGCCACCTTCCCCCTGCCCCAGGCGGGCCCCGCCGAGGTGGAGGGCCGGCCCGTGGTCCTGGTCGACGACGTGCTCTTCCACGGCCGCACCGCCCGGGCGGCGCTGGCCGCCCTGGCCGCCCTGGGCCGCCCCCGGGCGGTGGAGCTGCTGGTACTGGTGGACCGCGGCCACCGGGAGCTGCCCCTGCGGGCGACATACGTGGGCCGCAACCTGCCCACGGCGCCGCACCAGCGCGTCGGGGTGCTGCTGCGAGAGTGCGACGGCGAGGATGCGGTGGTGCTCCAGGACGGCGAGGCCAACTGGGCGTGAGCCAGCTGTTGCTCCAGGGGGTGCGGCTCATCGATCCCCTGCTGGGCGTCGATCGGCAGAACTGCGACATCGCCATCAGCGATGGAGTGGTGCTCCAGGTGGGAGAGGGCCTGCCGGCAGCGCCCGAGGCCATCCGCCTGCGCCGCCCGGGCTCGGTCCTGGCCCCGAACTTCCTCGACCTCCACTGCCACCTGCGCGAGCCGGGCCAGCCCGGGAAGGAACGCATCAGCCGGGCCACCGCGGCGGCCGCCGCCGGCGGCTTCGGGGCGATCTGCGCCATGGCCAACCTGGTGCCGCCAGTCGACAGCGTGGAGCGCCTGCGGGCCTCTCAGCGCGACAACCAGGCCTGGGGCAAGGTGCTGGTTCTCCAGTTCGCGGCCTGCACCCTCGGGCTGCAGGGAGAGGCGCTCGCCGACCTGCCCCAGCTGGCTCAGGCGGGAGCCGCGGGTTTCTCCGACGACGGCCGCAACGCCATGGGCCAGCAACGTCTGGTCACGGTCCTGGAGCAGGCGCGGCGGCTGGGGCGGACGGTGGCGGTCCACCCCGAGGACGAGGGCCTGCTGGCCCTGGCCAACCCGGCGGCGGGGGATCCGAGTCACTGGAAGGTGCGTCCCCCGGCCGCGGAGGTGGCGGCGGTGCGGACCGCGCTGGAGGCTCTGGGGACCGTGCCCGACGCCCGCCTCCACCTCCAGCACCTCTCCAGCGCCGGCTCGGTGGAGCTGCTGCGGCGGGCCAAGCAGGCGGGGATGGCGGTCACTGCCGAGGTCACCCCCCACCATCTGATGCTCACCGGCGCCAGCGCCGGCCGGGACGCCGACACCGAGGCGCGCTGCAACCCGCCCCTGCGCACCGAGGCGGATCGCACCGCCCTCTGGGAGGCGCTCCTCGACGGCACCATCGACGCCCTGGCCAGCGACCACGCCCCGCACGAGGCCGGCCGCCCGGGCGAGTCCCCGCCCGGGTTCAGCGGGGTCCAATCGGTGCTCTCGGCGGTCCTGGGCCAGGGTGGGGCGCTGGCCCACCTGGGCCGGATCCTGGAGGCCCTCACCCTCGGGCCCCGGCGGGTGCTGGGCGAGATCGCCGACCAGGCCCCCGGCGACGGCATCCGCGCCGGCGAAGCCGCGTCCTGCACCTGGTTCGATCCCACCCAGACCTGGGTCCCCGGGCCTGGCACCTGGCTCTCCCTGGCCACCAACACCCCCTTCTGGGGCCGGGAGCTGCGGGGAGCGGTGCTCGCCACCTTCGCCCGTGGCCGCCTGCTGCATCTCGACCGGGAGCGAGTGCCGGAGCTGGCCGGTGGCTGAGCCCCAGTTCGCCCCGGGCCTGCCTGGGCTGCTGGTGCTGGAGTCGGGGGCCCACTTCCCCGGCACCTGGATCGGGGCCGACGCCGACCCGGGGGGCCCGGCCCTGGGCGAGGTCGTCTTCAACACCTGCATGACCGGCTACCAGGAGGTCTGCACCGACCCCTCCTACGCCGGCCAGATGGTGGTCTTCACCCACCCCCTGATCGGCAACGTCGGCGCCGCCGAGGCCGACATGGAGTCCCACCGCGCCTGGTGTCGCGGGGTCGTGGTCGCCGAGTGCAGCCCCACCGCCCCGCACTGGCAGGCCCAGATGACCTTCTCCGCCTGGCTGCGTCAGCAGGGGGTGCCGGGGCTGGAGGCGGTCGACACCCGGGCCCTCACCCGGCACCTCCGCGACCGGGGCAGCCAGCGGGGCGTGTTGGCCCCGGCGGGCGCCCTCTCCGTCGGGGAGCTGCAGGAGCTGGCCCACAGCTCCCCTACGGTCTCCGACCAGGACCTGGTGGCCGAGGTCTCGACCCAGGCCGTGGAGCGCTGGGAGGAGCCCCTGCACCCGGCGCTGCGCCGCGGCGCCGGCCCGCGGGCCGAGAACGGGCCGCGAGTGGTGGTCCTCGACCTCGGGGTCAAGCGCAACACCCTGCGGGCGCTGCGCAGCCGGGGCGCCGAGGTCTGGCTGCTGCCCCACTCCGCCCGCCTCGAGGACGTCGAGCAGCTCCGCCCCCAGGGAGTGGTGCTCACCAACGGACCCGGCGACCCCGCCCGCCTGCCCCAGCAGGTCGAGCTGGCGCGGGCACTGCTGGCGCGTTACCCGGTGCTGGCGATCTGCCTCGGCCACCAGTTGGTGGGCCTGGCCCTGGGCGGAAGCACCAGCCGCCTGCCCTTCGGCCACCACGGCGGCAACCACCCGGTCCGCGACCTCGACAGCGGCGAGGTCTTCGTCACCCCGCAGAACCACGAGTTCCAGGTTGATGAGCAGAGCCTGCCCCCCGACGGTGGCTGGCGGGCCTCCGAGCGCAACCTCAACGACGGGTCGGTGGAGGGTCTGCGCCACCAGACCCTGCCGGTGATCTCGGTCCAGTATCACCCCGAGGGAAGTCCCGGCCCCCAGGACCGCCAGCACCTCTTTGACGAGTTCCTCGGCCTCTGCTCGGGCCGACCCCGGCCCGGGCCCCGGCTCGCCTCGCCGGCGCCCCCGTTGCCCCCGGAGAAGGTCCTGGTGCTGGGGTCGGGCCCGATCGTGATCGGGCAGGCGGCCGAGTTCGACTACGCCGGGACGCAGGCCTGCCGCTCCCTGCGCGAGGAGGGGGCGGTAGTGGTCCTGGTCAACAGCAATCCGGCCACCATCATGACCGACGAGGAGATGGCCGACCGGGTCTACCTAGAGCCGCTGACGGTGGCGGCGGTGGAGCGGGTGATCGACCTGGAGCGCCCCCAGGGGCTGCTGGCCGGCCTGGGAGGGCAGACCGCCCTCAACCTGGCGGTCCAGCTCGACGACGCCGGCATCCTCGAACGCTACGGGGTGCGAGTCCTGGGCACACCCCTGGAGGCGGTGCGCGACGCCGAGGACCGAGAGCGCTTCAAGCGGCGGATGCAGGCGATCCGGGAGCCGGTGCCGCCCTCGCGCACCGTCAACGTCCTGGAAGAGGCGTTGGAATTTGCGGCGGAGGTGGGGCTGCCCCTGGTGGTGCGACCCGCCTTCACCCTGGGAGGCACCGGCGGCGGGCTGGCCCACACCGAGGCCGAGCTGGAGCAGGTGGTCTTAAGCGGCCTGCGCGCCAGCCCCATCACCCAGGTGCTGGTGGAGCAGGCGCTGCTGGGCTGGCGCGAGATCGAGTACGAGGTGATGCGCGACGGCGAGGACACCTGCATCTGCGTCTGCAACATGGAGAACCTCGACCCCATGGGGGTGCACACCGGCGACTCGGTGGTGGTGGCCCCCAGCCAGACCCTGACCGACAAGGAGCACCAGCAGCTGCGCTCGGCGGCGCTGCGCATCATCCGGGCGCTGCAGATCGAGGGCGGCTGCAACGTCCAGTTCGCCCTGGCCCCTGACGGCTACAGCTACTTCGTGATCGAGGTCAACCCCCGGGTCAGCCGCTCCTCGGCCCTGGCCTCCAAGGCGACCGGCTACCCCATCGCCCGGGTGGCCGCCAAGATCGCTCTGGGGCGGCGCCTGCGGGAGATCCGCAACCAGGTGACCGGGCGGACCTGCGCCGCCTTCGAGCCCAGCCTCGACTACTGCGTGGTCAAGCTGCCGCGCTGGCCGTTTGACAAGTTCCCCGGCGGCGACCGCCGGCTCGGTACCCAGATGAAGTCCACCGGCGAGGTGATGGCCATCGGCCGCAGCTTCCAGGCCGCGGTCAGCAAGGCGCTCCGCTCCCTGGAGCAGGTGACCGCCGACCCCGCCGCCCTGCGCCTGGCCGCCGAGCGCCTCGAGGTCGCGACCGACCTCCGCCTGCAGGCGGTCCTGGAGGTCCTGCGGGGGGGCGCCCAGCCCGCCGAGGTGGCGCGCCGCACCGGCTACCCGCCCTGGTTCTGCGACCGCCTGGGGGACCTGGCCCACCTCGAGGAACAGCTGCGCCAGGGAGGCGCCGAGGCCCTCGACTCGGCCCGCCTGCGCCAGGCGAAGCGCGCCGGCCTGGGCGACCACCGGATTGCCCAGCTCCTGGGGAGTGGGCTCGAGGAGATCCGCCAGCGCCGCCTGGAGGCGGCCATCCAGCCCACCTACAAGTGCGTCGACACCTGCGCCGCCGAGTTCGACGCCTCCACCCCCTACTTCTACTCCAGCTTCGAGTCGGAGGACGAGCAGCGGGGCAGTCCCGATGCGGTGGTAGTGCTGGGCTCGGGCCCGATCCGGATCGGCCAGGGGATCGAGTTCGACTACTGCTCGGTCCAGGCGGCGTCGGCCTTGCGCCGGCGCGGCCTGGAGGCGGTGATGATCAACAGCAACCCGGAGACCGTCTCCACCGACTTTGACTGCAGCTCCCGCCTCTACTTCGAGCCGGTGGACCTGGAGTCGGTCCTCGCCGTCTGCCAGGTCGAGCGACCCCGGGGGGTGATGGTCCAGTTCGGCGGCCAGACCGCCGTCAACCTGGCCGCGGGCCTCCACCACCAGGGCGTCCCCCTGCTGGGCTCGCCCGCCGCCGCGATCGAACTGGCCGAAGATCGCGGCCGCTTCGACGCCCTGCTCCAGCGCCTGGGGATCGCCCACCCGCTGGGGGCCGCCACCCGGGACCCCGAGGAGGCGGTGCAGATCGCCGCCCGGGTTGGCTACCCGGTGCTGGTGCGCCCCTCCTACGTCCTCGGCGGCCGGGCCATGGACGTGGTCCACTCCGAGGAGCAGCTGCGGGGATACCTGGAGGTGGCCCTCCGGGCCTCGGGCGAGGCCGGCGGGGAGGTGCTGGTGGACAAGTACATCCTGGGCATGGAGGTGGAGGTTGACGCCATCTGCGACGGAGACCAGGTCCTGGTCCCCGGGGTGATGGAGCACATCGAGCGCGCCGGGGTTCACTCGGGCGACTCGATGGCGGTCTTCCCACCGCAGCGCCTGCCCGCCTCGGTGGTCGCCGAGCTGGTGGAGGTGACCCGGCAGCTGGCGCTGGGGACCGACACCAAGGGACTGGTCAACGTCCAGTACGTAGTCCACCGCAACCGGGTGCTGGTGATCGAGGTCAACCCCCGCGCCAGCCGCACCGTGCCCTTCCTCAGCAAGGTCACCGGGGTGCCCATGGTCGACACCGCCGTGGGAGCGATGCTGGGAGAGTCACTGCTGAGCCAGGGCAGCCCGACGGGGATGCTGGCGCCCCCACCCTTGGTGGCGGTCAAGGCCCCGGTCTTCTCCACCCGCAAGCTCGACCGGGTCGACACCGTGCTCGGTCCGGAGATGACCTCGACCGGCGAGGTGATCGGGGTCGACCGCGAGCTGCCGGCGGCCCTGGAGAAGGCGTTCGACGCCGCCCTCGGGGGCCTGCCCCAGCGGGGCGGGGCACTGGTCAGCATCGCCGACCAGGACAAGCCCGAGGGGCTGCCCATCGCCGCCCGCCTGGCCGAGCTTGGCTTCCAGGTCTTCGCCACTCCAGGCACCGCCGCCGCCCTGCGCCAGGCCGGGGTCAGCGTGGTCGAGGTCGCCAAGCTCCACCGGGGCCGGCCCAATGTGGTCGACGTCACCGTCGGCGGCCAGGTGGGTCTGGTGATCAACACCATCTCCCGCCACGGCCCCGAGGACGGCGCCGACCCCGGCGAGGCCGCGGCCGGGCCGGTGCACGACGGCTACCAGATCCGCCAGGCGGCGCTGCAGCGGGGCATCCCCTGCCTAACCTCGCTGCAGACCGCGGCGGCGCTGGTCGAGGCCCTGAGCAGCCGCGAGGGCGGCCAGCGGCTGCGAGTGGCCACCATCGGCGAGCACCGTGCCGGTGGCCCGCTGGCGGCAACGTGACCGCCAGCCCTGTAGGCGCTGCCGCCGGAATCGAGGCGGCGGGCGACCTCACCCGGGCTCTGGACGCTAGCGCCGTCTGCACCGAGCTGCTGCCGCTGGCCGGCAACCTCTTCGAGATCACCTTCCAGGCGCCGGAACTGGCCGGCCGGGCGGAGCCGGGTGAGTTCTCCCAGATCTGGGTCGACCCCCGTCCTCTGCCCCTGCTGCGACGTCCCTTCTCCTTCAGCCGCGTCCGGCCGGACCGGGCTGAGTGCTCCTTCTACTTGGCGGCAGTGGGACAGGGCAGCCGGCGCCTGCGCGACTTCCGGCCCGGCGACCGGGCCCGACTGCTGGGACCCCTGGGCCGGGGCTTCACCCTCCCCGAGGCGCCTGGGCGCTCGGTGCTGCTGGCAGGTGGACTCGGGGCCGCCCCCTTCCCGCTGCTGGCGGAGCGGCTCCTGGCCCGTGGCGAGGAGCTGCTCTGGATCAACGGGGCCCGCACCGCCCCCGAGCTCTATCCCGATCACCTCCTGCCCGAGGGGTTGGGTGAGCGCTGGCTGGTGACCGAGGACGGCAGCCGGGGCGAGCGGGGCCGGGTCAGCGACCAGCTCCTGGAGCGGCTGGCGGGCGCGCAGCGGCTCTACGCCTGCGGGCCCAACCCGATGCTGGCCAAGGTGGCCGAGCTGGTCGCCGGCCTCGAGCCGGGCACGGCGCCGGTGCTCGAGGTCTCGATCGAGGCGCCCATGGGCTGCGGCTTCGGCACCTGCCTGGGCTGCTCCATCCCCCTGGCTCGGGTGGGCTCGGCGCCGGCCCAGGGGCTGTGCTGCCGCCGAGGCCCGGTGCTGCGGTCCTCGGAGCTGGACTGGGGACGGCTCCTGGCCCAGCCGGCCCACCTGGGGTGAGCCTCCCCGGCTTCGACCCGCGCGTCGACCTGGGCCGGGGCCTGGTTCTGGCCAACCCGGTGGGGGTGGCGTCGGGAACCTTTGGCTTCGGGTTCGAGGCCCGCCAGCTGGGGGGCGTCGACCATCTCGGAGTCATCTTCACCAAGGGCACCACCCTGCGGCCGCGACTCGGCAACATGCCGCCCCGGATCGCTGAGACCGCCGCGGGGATGCTCAACACCATCGGGCTGGAGAACCCGGGAGTGGAGGCGGTGGTGCGGGACTACGCCCCGCTCTGGGCGGCCTGGGAGGTGCCGGTCGTGGTCAACGTCGCCGGCGCCGATCTGCCTGAGTACGTCCAAGTGGTCCGCACCCTGGAGGGGGTCGCCGGGGTGGCCGGGATCGAGCTCAACATCTCCTGCCCCAACATCGCCCACGGTCTCGACTTCGGCACTGAGCCCCGGGCCGCCGCCCGCTGTGTGGCGGCGGTCCGGGAACAGACTGCCCTGCCCCTGGTGGTCAAGCTCAGCCCCAATGTCACCGACATCGCCGCCGTCGCCCGGGCGGTCGAGGAGGCGGGTGCCGACGCCATCTCCGCGGTGAACACCTATGTGGGCCTCAAGGTCGACCTCCAACGCTGCCGCCCGGTCCTGCCCGGAGCCGGCACCGCCGGCCTCAGCGGGCCGGCGATCAAGCCCCTGGCCCTGGCGGCGGTGGCCCGGGTACGCCGGGCGGTCCAGGTGCCGGTGATCGGGATCGGCGGGATCGCCAGCGCCGAGGACGCCCTCGACTACCTGGTCGCCGGCGCGGACGCCGTCCAGGTGGGGACCGCCAACTTCTACCACCCGGGGGTCGGACGCGAGGTGGTCGAAGGCTGCCTGGCCTACGCCGCTCGGCGCGGGCTGCAGTCGTGGTCCCAGCTGCGCTGGGACGGCCTGGAGCCCGCGAACGGCGGCGGGGCTTGACGCGATATGTCTCGTTCTGGCAGAATGAGCTATATCGCGATGGTGATTATGGCTGGGAGGTTGTCGGGATGCCGGAGTGGGAGATCAGTGAGGCCGAGTCCCTCCTCTTCGAGGAGCCGGTCCATCAAGCCCAGGTGAGCGTTGTCGCCGGTGATATCACCATCTCCGCCGTGGATGGGCCCGCGGCGCTGGAGGTGCGGCAGGTGAGCGGGCCTCCGATCACGGTGTCGCTCCGCGATGGGCGCCTGGAGGTGCGCCACGACCGCGAGTACCACGGTTGGCGGGGCGCCATCGACCGGCGTTCGGCGTCGCTGGTGCTGAGCCTACCCCCCACCTGCAGCAGTCAGCTGCAGAGCGTCTCGGCCTCGGTCCTGGTCGGAGCCATGGCCGGCGACTTGGAGCTGGAGTCGGTCTCCGGCGACGTCACCCTGGAGAGCCTGGCGGGCCAGGTCAAGGCACGGAGCGTCTCCGGCGGAGTGACCGGCCGGGGCCTGGCCGGCGCCTTCGGGGGCGAGACCGTGTCCGGGGAGATCATCCTCGAGGCCTTCAGCGGCCCGGAGATCAAGCTGGACAGCGTCTCCGGCGACCTCACCGCCGACCTCCAGGAGTCTGAGCCGGCCTGCTCGACTACGATCGACACGGTGTCCGGCGCCGTGTACCTGCGGCTGCCGGCGCAAGCATCCCAGCAGGTGCGAGTGGAGTCGGTGTCTGGCAGCCTCAACTCGGCGTTCCCGGAGCTGACCGCCCACAAGCAGTTCGGGTCGCGCACCCTCAAGGGAACCCTGGGGGAGGGCGGCGGCCACCTGGACGTGACCACCGTCTCCGGCGACGTCTCGCTGCTGGCGGAGGACCAGGCCTGAGCCCGCTCTTCCGCCACGGCTGGCTGCGGCTGTACATCCTCGCCCTGCTCGGCGACGGCCCCCAGCACGGCTACCAGATCATCCGCCAGCTGCGAGACCGCTTCCAGGGCCGCTACACACCCTCGGCGGGGTCGATCTATCCGCGCCTGCGCCAACTCCAGGAGGAGGGGCTGATCGAGGCCCGCGAGGAGCAGGACCGCGTGGTGTACCACCTCACCGAGCGGGGCCGCGCCACCGTGCGCGAGCAGGCCGACGAGATCCAGCGGATGGACACCGAGATTGGGCGGATGGCGCACGAGATGGCCGCCGACCTCAAGTCCGATGTCCGCGAGTCGGCCCGCAACCTGCGCCAAGAGCTGCGCGACCAGGCCCGCGGGCTGCGGCAGCGGGAGTCAGCGGCCTCGCCCTACGGCGCCGAGCTCCGCCAGCAGCTGGAGCGCCTTACCCGGGAATGGGGCAGCGTGATCCCCCCGGGGATCCCCCCCAGCCAGGTGCGGGCCGCCCTCGACGAGACCCTGGCCATGGCCCGGGAGCATCTTCGGGAGGCACTGCGAGGTCCGCGCCGCCCTCGGTAGGCGGCCCACAGGGTCTCGGATCCGCCGTCGGTGGCCCATAGTTACGCCGATGGCCTCGGCTCTCACTCGTGCCCTGGACGCGCTCACCGACCCCGGGCGGCGCGAGGTCCTGGAGAATCTGGCCCGCGGCCCCTGCACGGTGGCGGAGCTGGCGCTGCGCCTGGCCGCCCCGGCCTCGGTGCTGCACCAGTGGCTGGGGGCCCTGCGGGAGGCGGGGCTGGTGGCCGAGATCGGCGGCACCGGGGCGGCCACCTACCACATCGACCTGCACGGGGTGGAGGAGCTGCGCGACTACCTGGAGCGTCTGGCCAACCTGCCCAGCGCCGAGATCACCGGGGTGCCGGTGGGCCGTGGCGACGGGGCCCAGCCCGAGGACCGAATCCGACGCTCGGTGACTGTGCACCTGATCCCCGAGAAGGCGTTCGAGCTCTTCACCCGCGGCATGGGCGACTGGTGGCCTCTGGGGCGGCGCCACCTGGGGCCGTCCCCGGCGGTGACCGTGGAAGTCGACCCTGGCGTGGGCGGCCACTGGTACGAGCGCGGCGACGACGGCAGCATCACCCCCTGGGGCGAGGTGATGCTCTGGGAGGAGCCGGAGCGGCTGGTGCTCACCTGGCGGCTGGACGCGGACTGGCACTACCAGCCCCGCGTCCGCACCGAGGTCGAGGTCTGCTTCGTGCCCGAGGGACCCTTCGCGTGCCGGGTGGAGGTGGAGCACGGCGAGCTGGCCCAGCTGGGCCCGGACGCCCCCCGCCTGCAACGCGCCCTGGCCGGCAACGACGGCTGGACCGAGATCCTGCGCCGTTTCGCGGACGCCAGCTGAGGCTGGGACCCGCGACCTACTCGGCGTCCAGCCAGTCCCGGATGAGATATAGCCAGAAGGCCAGGCCGCGGTACTCCCCGAAGCGGGCGAACCGGCGCTGCACGGCTCGGTCCCCGGCCTTGCGCCCGCTGAGCCGGGCGTAGGTGGGCCTGGTCCAGGAGTCCAGCACCAGGAGCCGGTAGCGGCCCAGGGCGGTGAGCATGATGTGGGCGGTGGCGTAGGGACCGACCCCGGGCAGGGCGAGCAGGCGGCCCTCGGCCTCGGCGTCACTGAGCACCGGGTCCCGGAGGGCCTCGAGGTCGAGCCGGCCCTCGGTGACCTGGGCCGCCAGGGCCTGCAGGTAGGGTCCCCGGTAGCCGGCGCGGGCGCGCTCCCGGTAGAAGGGCTCGCCGGCCCGGGCCATGGCCTCGGGGCTGGGGAAGGAGTGGCGGCCCGACCCATCCGGCTGACCCAAGTCCTCCACCAGGGCCCCCACCATGCGCTCGGTGGCGGCCCAGGAACAGTTGGTGGTGCAGATGGTCTTGACCACGTCCTCGAAGACCGTCTGGCCGCGCAGCATCCGACCCGCCCCGGCGACGACCCAGCCCAGCTCGGGGTCGCGACGGGCGCGGGCGTAGAAGCGGGAGAGGTCGTCGCCCAAGCGAAGCAGGTGGGTGGCGGCGTCCAGCAGCCGCACGCTGTCTCCGAGCACCGGCTCGGCGCCGATCAGGAGCACCTCGGCCCAGCCCGGCCGAGCCTGGCGCAGGCGAACGCTGCGCGCCCGCCCGTCGGGGAAGGCGATGGTGCTGTCCAGGGTCCACTCCCCCTCGTCGAGTCGATTGGGTGGCAGGGTGGCGACCCCGTGCGAGGCCAGGGTCCGGCGCCAGTCGACCGGCTCCCCAGCGGGCCCGCGCAGCTCGAGTTCGCCCAGGACCACGGCGGCCGGCTGGGCGGCCCGACCCAGCGCCCCGAGGGCTCCCCGGGTCAGAGGCGCACCACCGAGCGCAGCACCTCGCCCCGTTGCATCCGCTGGAGGGCCTCCTCCACCTGGTCCAAGCCGATGGTCTCGCTGACGAAGCGGTCCAGGGGCAGCCTGCCCTGGAGGTAGAGGTCCGCGAACATCGGGAAGTCGCGGGCGGGCAGGGCGTCCCCATACCAGGAGGACTTCAGCGACCCTCCGCGCCCGAAGACGTCGGTGAGCGGCAGCTCCAGGACGGCCTCGGGGGGGGGCACCCCGACCAGGACCAGGGTTCCGGCCAGGTCGCGGGCGTAGAACGCCTGGCGATAGGTCTCGGGCAGACCCACCGCGTCGATGACCACGTCGGCGCCCACCCCGCCGGTGAGCGCGCGGATGGCCTCCACCGGGTCGACCTCGCCGGGGTCGACGGTGTGGCTGGCGCCGAAGTCCCGTGCCCACTCCCGCTTCTGGGCCACCGGGTCGACGGCGATGATGGTGGCCGCCCCCGCCAGCAGGGCTCCGGCGATCGCGGCGTCGCCAACTCCCCCGCAGCCGAAGACGGCGACCGTGTCGCCCCTAGAGACGGACCCGGTGTTGAGCGCCGCCCCCAGACCGGCCATCACCCCGCAGCCGAGCAGGCACACCGCCTCGGGACGCGCCCGCGGATCCACCTTGGTGCACTGCCCGGCGGCGACCAGGGTTTTCTCGGCGAAGGCGCCGATCCCCAGGGCCGCGGTCAGAGCGCTGCCGTCCTCGAGCCGCATCGCTTGGCGGGCGATGCCAGAGTGGAAGCAGTACCAGGGCCGGCCACGGCGACAGGACCGGCACTCCCCGCAGACCGCCCGCCAGTTGAGAACCACAAAGTCTCCGACCGCCAGCCCGGTCACACCCTCCCCTACCGCGTCCACCACCCCGGCCGCCTCGTGGCCCAGGAGGTAGGGGAAGCGGTCACCCAGGGCGCCTTCCCGAAAGTGCAGGTCGGTATGGCAGACCCCGCAGGCCTTGACCGCCACCACCACCTCGCCGGGGCCAGGGTCGGGGACCAGCACCTTGACAGTCTCCACCGCCTCGCCCCTTCGGCGGGCGATGGCGGCGCGGACTTCGAAGCTCATCGCCACCCTCCTGAGTCAGGCGCCATGGCACTCCTTCGGTCTGTCGATTCTCAGGCTTTGATCCCGCGCGCGCGGTTCCTGGACCTCGCAGTTGAGCGCATGCATCGAGAGGTAAGGCTCGCGTGGTTCCTTGCTGAAGGTGAGCCATGCCTGCCGCCAGTCGACGACCATCATGTCCGGACGGGCAGTTGCTCGCGGCTAAAGGGACAACGCAGGCTGTTCCGCTCAGCTCGGTGTGACAGTCGACCAGATAGAACCGCGTGGCTTTCTCCGACGCTGTACCCGGACTCGCAATGGCTTGGTCCCCACTCGCGCGACGGATCCGCGCACGCATTACTCCGCCTCGGCGACGACCGCAGACCAACAGTGGGTCCCCCCGGGGGTGCGCCCTCGGGAGGACCGGTGGAGGATCGGAGGAGGGTTCAGGCTTCCGCCCGACGGTCGCGACTGTAAGGATGCTGATGGTCAGGTAGTGGACCTGGCTGCCAGGGGGTGCCGAGCGCAGGCAGAAGAGCGAAGTCGCCGCCTATGTAGCCAGCCACACGCCAGGCCAAGATCAGCAGCAGCTCCAAGACGAGCAGCACAGGGTTGATGCTGACCGTACCCGCCAGCATGTAGTTCATGTTCATAAAGGCTCCGCTGAAGGCGGCAATTCCGGTGAAAACCCCGAGTATCAGGCCCACCCCGCAGGCGAGCTCACCGATGGTGACAATGTACGACCAGACCGCAGCGTGGGGTAGCACCAGATCCTTGAGCACGGTGCCATACCAACCCTGCACATCTGGGTGGGCACCAGCGGCTTGGCCCAGTGATCCCCTGACGAACCCCGCCAGGCCTGTGCCGGCACCGTTGCCTACCCATCCCGGGCCCTGAACCTTCTCGATCCCTGCGCTGATCCACTGCCAGCCGACGTAGACCCTGACCGCTAACCAGAGAGGGCTGAGTCGGATGTCGGCGAACAGCAGCTTGGCCAACCGTGGCTCTGGCACCTGCGCTGCGCTGCTGGCGTTTGCGACCACCCTCGCGAGAATCCCTGTCCTCATCAACTGTGTCTCCCTTTGCACTCCACCGACCGTTCTGCCGGCAACAACGCCGGCCACAACTCCCCGTTGCTCGCTTCCGCCGCAAGCCCGGCCGATCGTTCCCCGAGCCGCCGGTCTGGCAGGCTGCCGGCAGGCTCTGCTGGCAGCAAGGGGGCCGCTCGGGCCGCTTGCTTTAGTCACGGGGCCTACGACCCCTGCACCGACACGGTCCCGCTCATGTATCCGCGGATGTCCATGGGAGCGCCCTGGCCAGCGGCGCCCGCGCCACAGGGGTCAACACACAGCCAGCCGTAAGAGCCTGGCCTCTCGACCTGGATCGTGAAGGTTGCCCTGGCGTGGGCCGGGATCGGGACATTGATGCCCAGTCCCGGAACGGTGAAGGTGTGCGAAACCTCACCTAAGCGAACGGCCGAGACGGACCGAGCGCTCCCCGTGGCGAGGTAAGGAGCGGCAGCTGCGAGAGGCGTCACCCGCTCAGTGTTCCCTGTCACGCCGCTGACCTTGGCGTGCTCGCGGAGCGCGACAGGGAGCGGGGTGGCGCCATCCTGATTGTCGACAGTGACAGTCACCGGACGCCCCGCGGGGATGATCAAGCTGGACGGTTCAAAGGCCGGCCAATCCTTCTGGGGGCCGGCGTCAGTGACTATGGTCACTGTAAGTCGGGTACCCAAGGACCCGGTCCCCGCCGGAGCCTGAAAGTCAGTGAAGCCCGGTGCCGCGACCAGGTACAGTCCGGCTAGGGCTAGGGGTGCGAGCACGACCGCAGCGCACGCGCACAAGAGACTGATCCCAGCCAAATCGGTCGGCTGCTCGTCGCCGGTGGTCGCCCGTCCGAACATCACCCTTCCTCCTTCGAGGTCCAGCTCGCCAGTTCCCGCCGCGTCGCAACCTGCACTGAAGCCAGCTTGGCTCCGCTGCGAATCCACCGCGACCGGGTTTGCAACCGTAGGCCGGTGCGTGATTACCCTTGTTGCCATGGGCGGCCGCGCCGGGCCCGCTCCAAGAGTCACGTGTGCGCGGCCTCAGCCCACCCAGGGCGATGACCGGCGGGTTTTAGGACTGGGGGAGCAGGACCGCTGCCGGTGACCTCGGTACCGACACCCGGACGACAGTACCGTGGCCGGGAAACGAGCGCACCGCAAGACGTCCCCCGACCGACCTCACCCGCTGTCGGATCTCTACAAAGGCCGGCACCCTCTCCGTCCACTCCTGCTCGACGCCCACGGGCGTTCTATGGTCGCGAACGGTGAGGATCACGCGCTGGCCCCCTCCGCGGAGTCCAATCTCAACCTTGCTCGTGCCCGCTGGGATCTCCACGCGCTGGAGGACCGCTTGGGCCACCCGGAACAGGGCCAGGTCAGTCGCGGGCCCACCGGCTCTCGCCACCCCGTCGACGTCCGTGGAAGTGGGTATGCCGGTCGTCCCCTGGAAGTCGTCCGCTAACTGGGTCAGCGCGGCGCCCAAGCCTACATCATCGAGCAGCGGCGGCCGAAGCTGGCGGGCGATGCGACGCAACTGGTGGCTGATCCCCTCAGCCAGTCGGCTCGCCTGCACCACCTGCTCCAAGACCGGTCGTGGCACTGCGGCCGTGTGCTCCAGGCTGCGCAGCAGGCGAGCTATATGCGCCATGGTCTGCACCGGGTCGTCGTTGAGTCTATCCGCCAACTGCCTACGCTCCTCCTCGATCTCCACCTGCAGGCGCTCGACCAGAGCAGCCTCCTCCAGGTCTCCCTGCCGCAGGGAGACCTGCGCCGAGCCCACGCCGGCGGAGGGGAGGGGCATCAGGTCTCGGTCGACCCTATCGAGACGATCCCGTGCTTGGCGGCGTACACCACCGCCTCGGTGCGGGAGCGGACTCGAAGCTTGGCAAAGATGCTGTGCAGATGACCCTCAACCGTCCGCAGGCTGATATCCAGGTTGCGGGCAATCTGTTTGTTGGCGTGGCCCAGGGCGGCCTCCCGGAGCACGGCCAGCTCCCTGGTGCTGAGGCGGTCACTGGCTCGAGCTGGCTCACTTCGCCCCTGAGCCAACCGACGGGAGAGGGAAGGGCTGAGGACCAGGGCGCCGGCGGCGACGGCTCGCACCCCCTCGACCAGCTCCTTAGCCGGGGCGGTCTTGAGGATGTATCCGGACGCGCCGGACGCCAGTGCCTCACGAACGTAGTCCTCATCCTCATGCGCGCTGACGATCACAACCTTGGTGTCGGGCGCCTCGGCCAGGATCTGGCGGGTGGCCTCTATGCCGTTGATCCCGGTCATGCGCATATCCATCAGCACCAGGTCGGGGAGGAGCTCCAGTACCAGCCGAACTGCCTCCTCACCGCTGGCGGCTTCGCCGACCACGTCGAATGCACTCTCAGCCGAAAGGATCTGTCGAGTGCCTTCACGAACCAAAGCATGGTCTTCGGCCACGACGATTCGGGTCACGGGACCGCTCATCGGACCATCACCCTAGCTCTTAAAGGCGCTGGACGACCCGGGTGGAATCACCCGTTTTGGGGCGGATGCTTGCCGCCCCGGTCTGATCCGGCACCACGGCGACGACGGACGTGCCTAGCCCGGGGCGGGATCGTATCGCCAGCGTGCCCTGGTGCATCTCCACGCGCTCGCGCATGCCGATGGTCCCGAGGCC
>JBOHUM010000017.1:0-9599 GCA_050734515.1 Candidatus Dormibacteria bacterium | reverse complement strand
CCGTCTGCGGCCACGCCGGGCACCGCCCAGCGAGTCCTCGCCTCGGAGGCTAGCTCCAACTTGCTCATCTCCCTTCCCAACACGGCCGCCGTGCCCAGCGGCTCACTTCGCGGTAACAATCAAACCACTTTCGTTACCCCAGGTGGCGGTCGTGCAACGAAAGATTGTCGTCCTGTCACCGTCCCGCGACAAAAAAGTCAGTTCCAAGGCCAGGCTGGAACTGGCCCGAACTGGGGGGGCGGGTCCCCGCTGCTACGATCAGCCGCCGTGGCCCGCGACTTCCAGGACCGCTACCCCAGATTGAGCCGCCGACGGCTCGCCAACGGACTTGACGTGGTCCTGAGCCCGGATCGGAGCTCCCCCACCGTGGCCGTGGGCCTCTACTACCGGATCGGCTTTCGGCTCGAGCCCGAGGGCCGCACCGGTTTCGCCCATCTCTTCGAGCACCTCATGTTCCAGGGCACCAGGCGAGTCTCCAAGGCCGACTTCGGGGCACTGGTCAACGGCTCAGGCGGACTGCTCAACGGCAGCACCCGCCACGACTACACCAATTACTTCGAGGTGCTCCCCTCCTCCGGGCTGGAGATGGCCTGTTTCCTGGAGTCCGACCGGATGAGCAACCTGGTGATCGACCCCGAGACCCTGGAGAACCAGCTCCAGGTGGTCAAGGAGGAGGTGCGGGTCAACATCATGAACCAGCCCTATGGGGGCTTCTCCTGGCTCTGGCTCTCCCAGGTCGCCTTCAACACCTACCCCAACTGCCACAACTACTACGGGGAGTTCGGCGACCTGGAGGCGGCCACGGTCGGCGACGCCCGCGCCTTCTACCAGGGCTGGTACGGGCCCGGCAACGCCAGCCTGGTCCTGGTCGGGGATTTCCAGGAGGAGGCGGTCCTGGAACTCACCGACCGCTACTTCGGCCCGATCGCGGCCCGCTCCAGCCCGACCCGGCCGCAGGTGGAGGAGCCGGACCCCGGGGAGCGCAGCCAGCACCGCCACCGCGACGAGCTGGCCCCCAACCCCCGGGTGGCGATCGGCTACCGCACCGCGCCCTTCGGGGACCCCGACCACCTCCCTCTGGTGCTGGCGGCCCGGGTGCTGGCCGACGGCCGCTCCTCGAGGCTGCAGCGGCGGCTGATCCGCGAGGCCGAGCTCCTGCTCCAGGTGCAGGGCGGCCCCAACTACCCGATCGGGAGCAGCTTTGAGTTCAGCGGGCCTGCCCTGTTCACCATCGAAGCGGCGCCCCGGCCGGGCGTCAGCACCGAGCGGGCGGTGGAGGCCATCGACGAGGAGGTGGCCCGCCTGGCGGCGGACGGTCCCACCGCCGAGGAGCTCTTCCGGGCCAAGCGCCGCGAGCTGGCCGCCTACCACGCCAACACCGACAGCCGGATGGGCAGGATGCAGCAGCTGGGGACACTGGCGGCGGTTCACGACCGTCCCGACCTGGTCGACCTGCTCCCGGTGCAGTACGCCGAGGTGACCGAGGGACAGGTCAGGACCGCGGTCCGGCGCCGGCTGCGCCCAGATCGCTCCACGGTGCTGCACTGGCTGCCGGGGGCAGAGGGCAGCGGATGACCGACGCCGTGCCGGCGGGCGGCGGGGCTCAGGCGCTTCCGGTTCCGGGGCCCGTCCCCCCTCTGCGCGTGGGCCGGGTGGCCCGTGCCCGGCTGGGCAACGGCGTCGAGGTCATGGTGGTCCCCCACCCCAGCGTCCCCCGGGTGGAGCTCCGGCTCACCGTCCCCGCCGGGGCCGCGATCGGAGTCAGCGCCGCCGCCGCCGAACTGCTGCGGGCGGGCATGGTGCTGGGCACCCGGGAGCTGGACCAGGAGCAGCTGTCGGAGCAGATTCAGAACCTGGGGGGGTCGCTCCAGGTCCACCAGGACCAGGACCGGCTCCAGATCTCGGCCGCCGCCCTGGCCGAGGCCGAGGAGGACCTGTACCGGCTGCTGGGCCAGCTGGTGGCGGCGCCCTACTTCCCCGCCCCAGAGCTGGAGATCGAGAAGGTGAAGCTGATCGAGGGGCTGCGCATGGCCCGGGCGACCCCCCAGTTCCCGGCCATCGAGCGCCTCCAGCAGCTGCTCTACGGTCGCCACCCCTACGGACGCCGCGAACCCAGCGAGGCCGCGGTGGCGCGGGTGAACCGGGAGCAGCTCCGCCAGCTACATGGACGGAGCTTCGCCCCCGGTGCCACCCAGATCACCGTGGTCGGCCAGGTCGAGCCGCGGCGCACCCAGCGCTGGCTGGAGCGGTTCTTTGGCCAGCGCCGCGGGGCCACCCACCCGCCCGCGCTGCCGGCGCTGCGCCGCCCCGGGCCTACGGCTGGGGTCAGCTTCATCGACCGTCCCGGCTCGGTGCAGACGGTGATCCTGGCCGGGGTGAGCGCGCCGCCCCAGGGCCACCCGGACCACCTCCCCTTGAGCCTGGCGGCGGCGGTGCTGGGGGGCAGCTTCAGCTGCCGGCTGATGGCCAACCTGCGCGAGGACAAGGGCTACACGTATGGCGCCCATGCGCGCGCCCACGGCCACCTCCTGGACACCATGCTGGCGGTGGAGAGCGAGGTCCGCACCGAGGTCACCGCCGCTGCCTACGCAGAGATGTCCTACGAGCTGGCGCGGCTCTCCACGGTCGAGGTCGGCCGGGAGGAGCTGGAGCGGACCCGGACCTACATGAGCGGTGCCCGGCTGGTGATGCTCCAGACCCAGGCCGGTCTGGCCGGGGCCCTGGCCCAGCTCCGCGCCCAGGGCCTGGATCACCGCTACCTGGAGCAGTACGCGAAGAGGCTGGGGCGGGTGTCCGCCGCCGAGCTGCGCCGCGCCGCCGCCCGCTACTTGGCGCCGACTGCCCTGACCACGGTCATGGTCGGTGACGCACGCCAGGCGCTCGCCGGGCTGCGGCCGCTGGCAGCGGTGCGGCGCACGCGCGCCTGAGCAGACCGGGAGCAGAGCCTCCGCCCACCCGCCAGCTACAGAAACGGGAGCCGGGCTGGACCTTTTCTGCGGCTGGATGGCCGCGCCCGGCGGTGGTCAAGACCCGAGAAGCGCCGGCACGCGTCAGCCTCTCAAGCAGGGAATCGGTCGAGGGGAGACCTGTCCCCGACCAGCCAGACGTGGCCAAAGGGGTCACGGAACCGACCTTGGCGGTGAACCCCCCAGGGCGCCCTGTGATCCGTGACATCGCTGGGTCTGCCATCGGCCCCCGCAGCCACAGCGCCGGCGATAAACGAATCCGGATCGTCGACGAAGACCTCGACCCGCACCGTGGTGACACCCTGCGTGGCCGGGCTGGCGAATCCGTGGTCGGTGGGCTCATGCAGGAAGAAGGGCGCACCGTCGATCTCCAGGCCCACGACACTGCCCAGACTCCAAAGCTCGCTGGCGCCAAGCGCCTGCCGGTACCACTCTGCGGCGGCAGGGGCATCCTGCACCGCAAGCATCAGCGAAATCCGCGTGTTCTGGGGCATTTGCATCACCTCCTCAATGTACCCGGGGCGCTCTAGCTCCGGGTACCAGCTGCTTGTGCATTTCCCGCCGAGCCCGCTGGGCTCACGGAAAGGGCTCCAGGCGCGAGCAAAAAGAGCAGCGTCACCACCCCGGCGCGGTCTCGCCGCAGTCGCACTCGCCTAACCAGCATCGCGATCATGGAGCGCGTGCCGCTGCATCCAACCCACACCCACGATCAGCGCCACCGCCGCCAGCCCTCCCAGCAGAGTGAGGTCGAATCCGCCGCCCACGCCCAGGTCGGAAGCGGTCAGCACGGCCAGACCCGCCAGCACCCCGAGCACAGCCACGCCCAGCAGCCGCAGGCCGCGCCAGAACCAGAGCCGCGGGCGGTCCTCGGCCGGGTCGGCCGCGTCCAGGGACCAGTAGGCGAGCTCGGCGGAGCCCAGCAGCGCCACACCCAGGGCCGGGGCCAGGACCGCCGGTCCCCGGAGGGCCAGCGACACCGCCTCCCCCACCGCGACCAGGCCCACCCCCGGGGCCACCCAGCCTGGCCGGCGCCGAAGCAGCGCCAGCAGCAGCAGCAGCGTGCCCGCCGCCTCCAGGGCCAGGACCAACGACAGCGGCAGGTGTGCGGCGTGGGTGCCGCTCTCGGCGAAGGCCGGGACCTGGCAGGCAAGGGCGCCCAGCCCGGGGATCAGGCGGCGGAGGTGCGGGCGAATCTTCGGTACTCCCGGGCCTGGGCCAGGACCGCCTCCAGGGGTTGGTCCGGATGCCACTCGACCACGATCACGCCGGCACGCTGCAGCGCCCGCCGGCGCGAGCTGCGCAGCAGCCGCCAGAGCTGGACGGCGCTGGGATCGGCCGCGGCCGGGCCCGAGGGAAGGAACCGCTCGGGGGCGATCTCCAGCACCAGGAGGTCAAAGCCGCGGTGGTGGAGGTCGGCAAGGGCGCCCACCGAGCGCGGATCCAAGAGCGGGCTGAGCGCGATCACGGTGGCGGCGGGGGGGAGAACGCGGGGTGGGATCACGTCGATCGCCTTCCAGGCGTAACTGGTGACGAGCTCGGTGTCGAGCAGCACCTCCGCAATCCGATACAGGTGCCGGGGCCCGGTCCCGGGGAGGAGCCAGTTCAGCAGGCCCCCAAATCCCACCAGCCCCACCCGGTCGCGCTCGCCCAGGTAGCCCTGGGCCAGGGAGCCGGCGGCGCGCACCGCCAGGGTGAGCACCGAGTCCCGCCCCGAGCGAAGCTCGGAGAAGCTGTCGACGAAGAGGACCACGTCCGAGTTCCGTTCCAGGTGGAAGTCGTTGACATGGGGGCGGCCGCTGCGAGCGGTCACCCGCCAGTTGATCCGTCGCACCAGGTCCCCGGGGGCGAAGGCGCGGATGTCGGCGAACTCGATCCCCTCCCGGTGCTGGCGGGCGATGCGATTGCCGGCAAAGACCTGGGTGCGGGCCGGCGCCAGCAGCCGCAGCAGCCGCTCCCGGGCGGGAAAGACCTTCAGCGACTGGGGGTCGCCCAGGCGCCCGGAGTAGGCGACCAGGCCCAGCCGGTCCTGGGCCCGGACCGCGAACTGCCCCAGTCGGTAGCTGCCCCAGGACTCAGCCCTCAGCTCCCACCTCAGCTGCTCCTGGCGCCCGGCCGGGGGCAGGAGCCGGACCCGGGCCCCCGGGCGGGAGCAGCTGATGCCGGGGGGCAAGATCAGGCGCAGATCCAGCCAGCCCAGGGGCGCGTCGCTCTCCACCTCCAGCTCAAGCGTGAGAGGGTCCTGCTCGGCGGCCCGGTCCTGGAGCAGCCGGGGCCGAAGCCGGAGCCGGGGAGGGTGGCTCAGGGCCAGGCCCACTCCCAGCCAGACCCCGAAGGGCGCGACCAGCGCCAGCACCGCCACCCGGTCCAGGGTCAGGGCCGCCAGCAGGCCCAGGGCGAGCAGAATCGCGTAGCCGAGCAGCCGTGGGGTGGGCCGGGCGGTCATGGCGCTGCCGCGCCCTCGGGACTCCGGCTGGGCGGGGTGGGGACGGTGTTGAGGCAGTCCTGGATCACGTCCTCGGCGCGGACCCGCTGCACCCAGAGCTCGGGGCGGAGGGTGATCCGATGGCCCAGGGCCGGACGGGCCACCGACTTGACGTCCTCGGGGGTGACGAAGTCCCGACCGGCCAGGGCGGCGCGAGCCCGGGAGACCTTGAGCAGCGCCAGCGAACCGCGGGGGCTGGCCCCCACCTGCACCCCGGGATGGGCTCGGGTGGCCTCCACCAGGTCGACGATGTAGTACTGGAGGTCGGGGTCGACGTGGACCTCCTCCAGGGCCTGCTGCATCGCCAGCAGCTGGGCCTGGTCGACGACCGGCTCCAGCTCCAGCTCGTCGGCCCGGCGCAGCTGGCGCTGGTCGAGCATGGCCCGCTCCTGCTCCCGGCCCGGGTAGCCGACCCCGATCCGCATCAGGAAGCGGTCCAGCTGGGCCTCGGGGAGCGGGTAGGTTCCCTCGTACTCGATCGGGTTCTGGGTGGCCAGCACCAGGAAGGGCCGGGGCAGCGGCCGGGTGACACCCTCGATCGTGACCTGGCGCTCCTGCATCCCCTCCAGCAGGGCGGCCTGGGTCTTGGGCGGCGAGCGGTTGATCTCGTCCCCCAGGACCAGGTTGGCGAAGATCGGCCCGGGGCGCATCTCGAACTCGCCGCTGCGCTGGTTGAAGATCGAGGAGCCGGTGATGTCCGAGGGCATCAGGTCGGGGGTGAACTGGATGCGGGTGAAGCGCAGGCTGCAGGCGGCTGCGAAGGAGCGGGCGATCAGGGTCTTGGCCAGACCGGGGAAGTCCTCGATCAGGACGTGCCCGTCAGCGAGGATCCCCAGCAGCACCAGCTCCAGCACCTCCCGCTTGCCCACCACCGCCCGCTCCACCTGGTCCAGGAGCCGGCTGGCGGGCTGGCGCACCCCCTCCATACCGCTCACCGACCAATGCCCTCCAAGGTGTCGAGCAGGCTCTGCAGTTGGGCCAGCCGGGGGCCGCGATTCCCACCCCACTGGGACGGGCCCTCCTCAAGGATGGCCATGGTCGCCACCGGCCCCAGCAGCGCGGCGGCGCGCTCCCGGTCCTGGGGCAGCGAGATCCCCTGGGTGAGGAGCCGGTCGCGGGTGACCTCGCGCAGCAGCGGACGCACCTCCCGGTCGAAGTCGGCGCGGCTTGAACGGCTGGCCCGCAGCAGATCCTGGATGGTGCCCAGCTCGGCGGGCAGCTGCCCCGCGGCGAAGCCGGCCTCGGCGTCAGCAGGCTCCGGCAGGGGCGCCTCGTGGTGCAGGTCGAGCACCAGGTAGTAGATGACGAGCGCCGCCAGGGCCAGCACGTAGATCCGGCCCAGGTCGGGGCGGTTGACCCCTGGCACCAGCAGGGCGACGCCTGCGGCCAGGGTGCCCACCGCCCCCAGGAAGAGCCCGAAGCCATAGCGCTGGAGCAGGCCGGGCTGAGGTGGTCTGCGGATCTCCGTGCTCCTCCCTGGGCCGGCCGCTGGCGGCGCCCGATCGAGGCACTGCGAGGATAGCGAGGGCTGGCGTCCCTAGGCAGCCCTCAGCCGCTCAGCTCCTGGCCCAGGTGACGCAGTGCCCCCTCCGCCTCCGCGCGCATCTTCTGGTCGACGGGCTGCAGGGAGAAGCGGGCGCGCTCGAAGAGCTCGGTCAGCCGGCTCAGAGTGGCACGGCTCACCCGCAAGCCCCCCAGCACGCGCTCCAGGTACTCGAGTGGGGTCTCGGCGCGCTCCTTGGGCAACCCCTGCCGCGCCAGCGCCCGCTCCATGCGGACGTAGGCGGCAATCACCGCCTGACGGGGATCGGCGGTGGCCGCAAGTGCCTCCAGGCTCTCCTGGACCACCGTGCCCAGCGCCTGGGGGAGCGGCGCCAGCGGCTGCTCGGCGACACCCCCCAGCCACCGGCGCAGGCGCTGGCGATTGAGCACCACCAGGAGCAGCCCCAACCCCAGCAGGCCCGCCGCCAGCAGGCTGCCCTGGGTCAGAGCCTGAGCGGCGATACCACCGCCCAAGTGGTGAACTCCGTGGGGTGTCCCGGCCAGGTGCACCCCCGCCCGCCCGGAGCGCCGCCGCAGCAGCAGGTAGAGCACCGCCACCTGGGCCAGGATCAGCAGGAAGGGTAAGGGCACCAACCGCAGCAGCGCCCGGCGGGACAGCGCCGAGGCGGGGCCCCGATTCTTACCCAGCTGGCGCAGCCGGCGCCAGGGGCCGTAGATCAGGCCCGCCACCACCAGCAGCTCAAAGACCGCCAGAACCAGGACCAGGCCAACCTGGGCGATGCCGGCCAGCCCGGCCACCCCGGCGCTGTGGGCGGGAGCGGCACTGGGCCCCGAGCCATAGCGGGCCCGCACCGCAACCCCCACCACCGCCAGCAGCACCACCGCCCCCACCAGGGCGAGCCCGGCTCGAAGGCCGGACCTGGCCCCCGGGGCGCCAGGAGAACTCTGGAGATCGCGCTCGGCGGGCATCGCCAGGGCAGGCTAGCACCGCGGCCCAGCCCCGACCACCGAACGCGGAGCGCCGGGTTGAGTCAGCCCTCGGCGGCCGGAGCCGCCGGCAGCGCCGCCCGCCGGGGCCAGCCCAGGCGCGCCCCTTGGGGCACTACCAGCAGCACCGCCGTCAGCACCAAGAGGCCGTTGCGTCCGTCCACGGCGGCCAGCGCCGCCGGCGCCATCCGGGTGAGGGGGGTGAACAAGTAGGGAAACTCCACCTGGGTCAGCAGCGCCAGGAGCAGGGCGGTCACCAGCAGCAGGGCCGCGCGCCCCGCGGAGGCCTCGGCCAGCGCCACCAGGGCCAGCAAGGGCAGAAGGGCGAGGACGTACTGGGGGGAGAGCACCGGGGTGGCCACCAGCCCCACTGCTAGGGCAAAGGCCAGGGCGCTGGCAGGCCGGCGCCGGCGCACCAGAAGGACGCTGCCCCCAACCAGGGCGAGCCCGCCGACCACGGCCAGCACCAGGGCCAGCGCCCCGACCTCAGACCCCGAGACTTGCACCGAGCCCAAGGCGCCACTGCCGACCCGAAGGGGCCAGAAGGGCCGGAGCAGGATCGCCAGCGATCCGGGCAGGCTTTCGATCTCCACGCCGCGTTGCAGGCTGGTGCCGACCGACCCCAGCAGGGCCCCACCCGACCACGCCAGGAAGCCGATCACCACCGCCACCGCCGGGGCCAGCCCCAGGAGCAGCGGCCGCAGCCGCGCCCAGGACCAGCGGGTCCCCTCCCCCGCCCACCAGAACCACAGGGCCAGCGGCACCAGCGCCACCACCACCGTCTCCTTGGTCAGCACCGCCAGGGTCACCAGCGCCAGCGCCAGTCCCAGGCGCTGGCGGCGCAGGGCCAGGGCCGCGCCAGCAAGCGCCAGGCCCTGGAGTGCGTCGACCCGGGTCAGAAGCACCGGGCCGGCAGCCAGCAGCAGCAGCAGGGTGAGCTGGATCACTGGAGCGCGCAGACCGGCTCGGCTCGCGCCCCAACCCAGGAGGCCAAGCCCGACCGCCAGCAGCAGCCCCATCTCCACCGAGAAGGCGAAGGCATAGTGGGCCGGGGCTAGGGCGGCGGGTAGCGCCAAGAGCAGCGAAAGTGGCGGATAGACGAAGGGGAGCCCGGAGTCAGGCGCCGTCAGGAAGCCGGGCCGGTAAGGCAGGTGGCCGGCGAACAGGCCGTGGGCCGCATGACCCAGGTAGACAGCGTCAGGAATCGTGGGCGCGACCAGGTCATGGCCACTGAGCAGGCCCCACTCGGTGGGCAGCAGCGGCACCAGGACCAACAGCCCCAGAGGCGCCAGCAGCAGCCGCGCCCAGTGCAGGACGACCTCCCGGTCGAAAAGGGCCCGCGAAGATGCGGTCGCGGGCATCTTCGCCGGGGCACCGACCGTCATTGGCGCTCGGGTTGCGACTCTCCCGCTGGGCGGAACCGCTCATGTCTCGCCCAAACGGGCCCCGGTCGCACAACGGGCAGATTTGGCAGTGTCGCCGACGACGCCCCTCGAGACCCTGCCATCAGACTGCGATCGCCTCCATGCCCGGGTTGCCCTCCTGGTCGCGGCCCCGGGTCACGACGAGCACCTGCTCGCCGACGGCGCTAGCGGCCAGGAGCGCATCGTTTTGGAGACACCTGGCATCCCGCCGATGGGTCGGCCGGACTCGGTCGCGAT
>JBOHUM010000016.1:0-46531 GCA_050734515.1 Candidatus Dormibacteria bacterium | reverse complement strand
TGCCCTGGTGCGACCGGCATCACCTCGGCTACCTGGCCTGGACCTGGAACGCCTGGCCCCAGCCACGCAACGTGCTGGTCACCAACATGAGGACCGGAGCGCCCACCGCCGGCGAGGGTGCCTACTTCCGCGCCCACCTGCGGCGCGTCTGGAGGTCGAAACCCTAGACCCTAGGCTTGGTGTCGCGATGACCTACGTGAGCTGGCCACCCCGCACTCCGACCAGCTCAACCTCGAAGCCATCTCCGTCCTCCGGATAGGCGGCATAGTGCTCGGCGTCTCCCGCCTGGGGATGGCGGTCAGGGAAGAGGAGGGTCCAGCCATGCGTCCGCGCCTGACTGGCAAGCCGGTCTACGTCCTTGAGGCTGCCGGCGAGGAATGCCAGCTGGGCTTAGCCCGGGGCGGCAGCGATCATGGTCTTCGGCGGTCAGGGCGGCTGACTGCTCGATCACCATGTGGGTCCCGCCACACTGCCAGCTCCGCCCGGCGGACCGAAGGAGTAAGGGTAGGAGCCCTACCGCAGCCCTCTCCGCCCGCCGCCGACACCCGTCAGATGCGGGTCTGGCTCCTCGGTCAACTCCAGGGTCAGCTCCCTGGCCGCCGGCGACGCGGCGGAGCCCGCGCCCAAGCTACGCACCAGAGACGGCGACGGCGCCGAGCCCTCGTTGGCGCTTTCCGCCTTGCCCGGCTCCGCCCACACCTCCACCTGGCGCCTGGTGGCCCATCCCTGGCGCAGGAAGGTTAACGTCCCGAAGACCCGAGCCAGCCGGAGTCCGGTCAGTACCCAAAAGGCGGCAGCGGGCGCCAGCGCTGCGCCGCCCAGACGTCCCAGGAACGACTGGTCGCTGCGGCGCACGGTCAGCAGCCGCGATCCCATCGCCCACGCCCAGAGCACCCCGGTCACCAGCATCGCCTGGGTGTAGGTGGCGGAGCGCGGCCAGAGCACCGCCAGCAGCGCCATGATGCTGAGTGAGGCGAGGAACCACCAGAGGCTGAGCACGGTGTAGAGCCACCCCCACGACAAGGGCCTCAGGTAGCGCAGCCGCCAGAAGGTCCGCAGGGTGGTCCCGCGCATCCATCTGGTCCACTGCCGCAGGTGGTGGGAGAGGGTCTCGGGGTACATGGACAGGCAGACCGCGGAGGGTTGCTGCACGGCGCGGCCCCGGCACAGCGCCAGCGTCGTGAGGAAGGTGTCGTCGCCGAGCATGATCGGCCGGCCCCAGAAGGTCTCCCCGACGTACGCCGGTAGCACGTCGCGGACCAGCTGGCCGCGGTACAGGGCGTAGGTCCCCCGATTGATAAGGACATTGCCCCAGGCGACACTCTGCGAGGAGCAGGTCACCAGCTGCCAGACGAGCTGGCGTGTGCTGTTCACCCGGGTGAGGAGATTGCGACCCACATTCCACGCCAGCTCCAGCCCGGCCACCGACTGCACCCTCGGATCCGCGAATGGCTTGAGCCCCTCGTCCAGGGCGCGCTCCTCCAGGACCGTGTCCGAGTCAAGGGTTACAAAGACGTCGGCAGGGTCGCCGTTGAAGGTCCGGGCCTGGGCCCGCTTCTTGCCCGCGTTCCGCTGGCGGACCCAGCCGAAATCGATCCCGGGGGGATGGTGCGCCGTCCACCATCGCTGGACCTCGCCATAGTCGATGCTCGAGCCGTCGTCGACCACCTGCACCCTTTCGGGGAGGCGGGTCTGGGCAAAGAGCGCGTAGAGCGCTCGGTCGAGGATCTCGGGATCCTCGTTGAACACGGGGATGCTCACTGTGACCCGCAACCGGTCGAGCCGGGCGCGCTCGGTGGCCCGGATGGTGAAGGGCCGTTCGAGCCATGACAGGCCCCACTGCACACCGGTGATGGCGAAGTACATCAGCCAGATCACGGTGAGCTCCTGGTAGCGGTGCCAGGAGACGATGAACCAGACGTGCCGCAGGATGAGCGCGAGAAGCACCACGGCCGCCACCGGGGTCCACAGGATCGTGCTCCAGCGGCGGCGGAGCGAGACTCGGGGGATAGCGTACTCGTGGGTCATATCTCGTAGCTGGCCCTGCGCCGCCGCCAGCGGTAGCGGATGGCAAGGGTGAGCAGCAGGGTCAGCAGCCCCACCGCGGAGGCAGCCGCGACCACGTCGCCGAGCACCGGGCTGGGGCGGGCGGTGGGGATCAGCAGGCCCTCCAGAGGGGTGGCGGCGCGGGCCGGAGCCGGGGCGGGCAGCGACCCCGCGCGTGCCTGGGGCCGCAGCTTCCACACCACCGCCTGCTGGTGCCCGTAGCTGGTCTCGGCCACCAGGTGGTAGTGGGGGTTGCGGCGCAGCGCCCGGGACACCGCGCCGTCGAAGTGACCGGTCTGGCCGAAGAGCAGGACCACGGCGGAGAAGAACCGCCGCCCGACCAGGCGCACGTACTGCTGGGGGTGGAAGCAGTTGCCGACTGGCTGGCTGATTGACCGCCCGTCGGCAAGCCGGATGCTGCAGGTGCTGGACCAGCGCCGCCACTGACTCCCCTGGGGCAGGTAGTACTCCAAGAGCGAAGGGTTCTCGGCCAGGATCGGCCCCCGGGTGGAGCCCAGGACCGACGAGGTGGTGCGCACCAGGGTGCGCGAGTTGGGCCAGGTGTGGAAGAGCTCTCGGGCCTGGGTCAGCCCCAGGACCCCTGGCAGCACCAGAGAGGCGGAGACCACGGCGGTGGCGGCCATCCGGGTTGACGGCCCAGGGGCCCAACGAATCAGCCGATCCACCCCGTAGCCGGCGGCGATGGCGACGAACCAGGCGCCGTAATCCAGGTGCTTGGAGAGCGAGGTCAGAGACCCTAGGTGGGCGTACTCGAATGGGACCAGCAGGCCGGCGATCACCAGCACGCAGAGCAGCAGCCGATCGCCGCGGCGGGCCCGATCGGTGAGCGAGAGCAGGATCCCGGCGGCGCCGAGCACGACCACCACCGCGGTCAGGCGCCAGGACTCGGCCACGACCGACGACGGCGGAGTGCTGCCACCCACCCGGCCGACGGTGGTCTGCAGAATCCCGATCCAGTACTCGCCGCCGCCGAGGATGAGCAGCACGGCGCATATCCCGACCACGTAGCTGGCCATGGTCCCCGCCCGGCCCAGGGCCATCCTGGCGGTGACGACCCGCAGCGAGGTGGTGAAAAGCAGACCGACCACGATCGGATCGAAGAGGACGCTGGCGTACTTGGTGGCGTTGGCCAAGGCCAGGGCCAGCGCCGCTGCCACCAGCCATCCTGAGGATCCCTGGCGCCCCGATGCCCTTACGGCGCACCAGGCGGCTGTGGCCATCAGACCAAGTGCCATGGCGTCGTAGGTTGCGAAGGCGCCCAGGCGCAGAGTGGCCCCCAAGAGAGCGAAGAGGGCGGCGGCGAAGAAGCCGGCGCGACGGCCGTAAAGGCGACCAACCGTGGCCCAGAGCATGGCCGTGGCCACCAGCATGAAGCCGAGCGAGAGCACGCGGGCGCCGCCCAGGCCGGCGAGGCCATTGGCCATCGCCCCGAGCGGCGGGTAGATCACCGGCGCCCCCGAGAAGTAGGTGGGAAAGGCCGGAATTGGGGTTCCATGTAGCCAGTGGGCGATCTCCAGGCGACCGGCCCAGAGGTATAGGGCCTCGTCCTGGAAGGCGGTGTTGGCCCCAACCAGGCTCAGCGTTGCCACCGCTTGGGCGACCAGCACCGCCACCAGCGGCAGCGCGGTCAGCGGCGCCAGGGTTCGAGACCGGGAGCGGGCCAGGCGCGGGGCGCGGTTGGACGCGGCGGTGGGCAGGCGCAGCGAGCGCTCCCAGGGGACCATCCGCCAGATGTCGCTGCTATGGCGCATGAGGTCCCTTGATTGCTCGGCGGGAACCAGCGGCGATGCTGCGCAGCTGTCGGAGGGTGTAGGCGCCGTGCAGTCCTGTGGGCGAGAAGCCGTAAGAGGTGTCCGGGGCCTGGGCCCAGTTCCAGATCAGCCAGCCGACGTAGCCATCACTGCCGACATCGGCCAGCTCCGAGCGCAGTACGCGAAGCGGCGGCTCGCCAAAGGGACGTGTGGCCTTGGAGACGCCCAGCTCGGACATCACGATCGGCTTGTGGAGAGTCGTGGCCACCACTGCGAAGTGCGCAATCTGCCGCAGCGACCGCTGCAGCTCAGAGCGCTCCTTTCCGGCGGGGTAGAGGTGAGCGGAGCAGAGGCTGATATCGGGGCTACCGCAGATTGCCCGCTCGCCAGAAGTCAGCTCGCTGCTGCCCAGGCTCACCGTCACCAGGTGGTGGGGGTCGATTGAGTGCAGGTAGTGCGCGACCCGATCGACCCAGGCGGTGATCAGACCGGCGTGCTGGGGCCGGGTCACTCGGGGCTCGTTGGCTATGTCCCAGGCCAGGATCGCCGGGTCCTGCCCATACGGCACCCCGGTGATGGAGTTCCTGTGGGTGACTATGTGGTTGATGTAGTTCTCGTAGAGGCTGATCACGGCGGGATCGTTGTAGAAGGCGTCGTGGTCGGTGGCCGGCAGCCCCTCCCAGGCCAGATACTGGTCCATTCCGCCGAAGTCAGTCCAGTTGTTGGTAAGGGTGGGGATTAGCCGCAGGTGGTAGCGGTCGGCCTCGGCGAATATGTAGTCGACGGTCGCCAGCCGGGGCGCGCTCACCAGGCCCGCTGAGGGCTGGACGCCTGCGGGGAAGCCGTCCCCGAAAAGCCAGAAGCGGATGGTGTTGATTCCGGCACCGCTCAGCTCGGCGAACGTCTCGCGGATGCTGCCCGGCGTTTGATAGGCGAGGTCATAGGAGTCCACGCCGCGCACTGAGAACGTCCTGCTCCCGTCCATCAGTTGGGTGCCGGAGGCGACGACGTCGATCTGGCTTAGTGGCTTGCGCTCGTAGACGTTGGCGTGCCGCGCGGCGTATGCCAGACGGTAATCCGCCAGGAAGGAGTCTCGCCCCCTCAGGACCAGGCTGCTGTAGACGGGATCGCCGATGTTGCCGTTGGCCATGACGATCCACTGGGCGTAGTCGATGGGCCGGTAGAGCGCCCGCTTCCACTTCCGGCGAATCCCCTCGTAGATAAAGCTGTCGGCCTTCAGCCCGCTGCGCAAGACGACGCCGTTGTAGTAGGACTCCGCCATGAGCACCTGCTGGCCCGGGTGAACCATCCGGCTGAGTGCGCTGGAGACGTCGGTGTTGGCAAAGCTGCTGGAGCCGATCGTGCCGTCTTGGACCGTGATCAGGCCCGCCTGTGCCATGGCCACCGACTGCAGAGCGATCACCGGGGCCAGGATGCCGGTGAGTGCCCACTGGATGATTCCACTGCGCAGCACCCGACGCCGTGCTCGGCCCGGCTTCCCGCGCCGCCGTGTTTGCACGGAACTGACCAGAAGTCCACAGCCCACCGCCGCCATGGGCAGGGCGGTGATGCCGTAGCGAACGTTGAAGTAGGCGCCCTGAGGCTGCCCGGACGGGTTCCAGTGCAGCTGTGGGATGTTGAGGATGGAAAAGCCCAGGTAGAGGGCGATCACGTTGAACACTGCCTCGCTGATGAAGAAGGCCAGCAGGCTCAACCGAAACCATCTGGGGGTCCCGCCCATGAGCAGGAAGATGCCCCAGCCCATCAAGCCCAGCACCGAGACCGCCGTGCCCAGGTTGTCCCAGGCGTCCAGGACGTAGGCCTTGAGGTCCAGCCCGGGAGCGAGGCGGGTGATCAGTCCGGAGCGGCTCTGGATGGCTGCCTGCTGGGCGTGGGCGGAGGCCGGCCCCACGAAGGAGTACAGGGGGTTGGCGAAGAGGACGTAGTTCCACAGCAACCAGAGGCCCATGGCGAAGAGCACCGGGGCCAGGTAGAGAGTGAGGATCCCCAGGGCGCGATTCAGGGCGAGATGGCGGACCCGCAGTTCGTAGAAGGCGAGCACCAGGGTGACCGTCCCGGCCACGAACCAACCGTCGTACCTTGCAGAGACCGAGAGTGCCGTGACGGCGGCGAGGATCACGACATACCACGTGTCGTGCGACTTCAGGTACTTGACGAGGTAGAGAGCCGAGAGGCTGAGCAGCGCCAGGAAGACCGGCTCTGTCAGCGGGGTCGCTTGCAGGTACAGCAGGTTGGGGCTGAGGGCGACCGCCAATCCGCCGATGGCGGCGGCGGCACGACTGTCGGTCACCTCACGCACCGTGTAATAGACGGAGGTCACGGTGATGATGAAGGCGACCATGGAGATGAGGCTTCCGGCGAAGCCAGAGTGCCACGCCCATGAGTTCCAGACCAGGGGCAGGTAGAGCAGCTGGTTGAGGGGCAGCCACACCCCGCCCAGTTGCGCCAGGCCCGGCTGCTGGCTGTCGACCACCTGTCTGGCGATGTCCAGATGCGAGAGAGAGTCGTTATAGGCCAGTACCAGGCCGTGCCGCAGGGTGAGCAGCCAGGCGGCCACGCTCAGCAAGGCCACTGCGGCAATGGCCAGGTTTCTGGCGGCGAGGGGATGGTGGCCGCGTCTGGGTACCGTGTCCACTCGTGGCGGCGTTAGCGGGCTGATGGTGGTGTGGGGCCGGGGCCGCACCTCGATCACAATGAGGTCCGGCCGATCCGGCTCCGGGGCACGCGCACTCTCGAAGGGTGAGGCGCGAAGGTATCCTGGAGGGGCGGGCAGCACACCACTCTGAGAGCGGGCCCGATGTGCCTGATGGCCCGCCCGGCCGCCTTCACTCGGCGATGGACTCCGCCTCGATCCCTCGCGCGGCAAGGGGGATCAGCGCCGCTTCGTCCTGTGGGCGCGGGCCGATCGCGCTCGCCGCGGACGCCATCCTGTCACTGATGAAAAGCGCTCCGTCCCTCCCGGCGAGGTGCAGACCGTGCGTTGTCTTCTGCCAGTGGAAGGGCCGTAGCGCAAACTCCAGCAGCGCCTTGTAGGCGGCGATGCTGATCAGCGCCCAGTAGAGCGGGGCGAGCCAGGCATTCAAGATCAGCTCGTAATGGCGCCGCCTGGCGGCGCCCAACATGTAGTAGTAGATGTAGAGAAAGTTGCCGAGCACGAACGCGGCCAGCCCCATGTAGTAGACCGGCGCCAGCAGCAGCGACTGGATAAATCGACTCAGGTGTCCCCAGTCCAGGATGTAGGCGATGGTCAGCAGCCAGAGCACAGGGTTGACCAGGGCGGCGAATACGCGGCCCCCGATGACCAGCTCAAACATCAGGTGGTTACGGCGCCGGTCCAAGCGGTTGCCGCTGCGGTTGTGAACCCAGAAGGTCTGGATGTAGCCTTTCATCCACCGCGAGCGCTGGCGAATCCAGTTGCCGTACCGGCTGTTGGCCTCCTCAAGCGTGGTCGAGTCCATGATTAGGGTGGTGTAGCCCGCCTTGCAGAGGCGGATTCCCAGATCGGCGTCCTCGGTGACATTGAAGGGATCCCACCCGCCGAAGGCGCGCAGGTCACAGACCCGGAAGTGGTTTGAGGTGCCGCCGAGCGGGATGGGCGCCCCCAGGGACTGCAGCCCCGGGAGTATCAGGTTGAACCACAGCGAGTACTCCAGGGTGAAGAGCCGAGTGAGCAGGCCCTGGTTCCAGTTGTAGTAGTTCAGCTTGGCCTGGACGCACGCCACCTCCGGCCCCGCACTCTCGAAGGCACGAATCGCCTTCTTGAGCTGGTCCGGGTCGGGCACGTCCTCGGCGTCGTAGATGACGGCGTACTCTCCGGTCGCATGGGTCAAGCCGAAGTTGCACGCCTTGGGCTTGGTCTTGGGCCGGGAATCCGGCACCAGGCGAACCTGGAAGTACTCTGGAAGGCCCAGGCGCTGGACTTCGGCCTGAGTCTCGGCGTCGTCCTCCTCCAGCAGTAGCATGACCTCGAGGCGGTCCTTGGGATACTCCATTGCCGCCATCGCGGCGACGAACTGGGAGAGAATGGCGGCCTCGCGGTAGAGGGGACAGAGAACTGTGTAGCGAGGCCAGCTCTCGCGGTGGCGCGGGGAACGCTCCCGTGTCCGCGACGCCTTCTGCTGGCCGTAGCTGCGGCAGATGAGGAGCAGGCTGAACAGGAAGTCTGTGAAGTAGAGGATGATGGTAAGCGAGATCACCCCCAGCAGCGCCAGGCGGCGGTCCAGCAGGATTCCAGTGGCGACGGCCGCGGCCATCAGTGCCAGCAGACCGAGCTGACCACGCGAGAAGCGTCGAACCGCCGACTGCCCTAGGTCGAGGCCGCTGTGGGTGACGTAGGGCACGCCCCGGTAGTAGTAGCCTCGCCCCCGCCGCGAGCGATCTCGCTCCCCGAAGGCGACCAGGGCGGGCGTGCGAATGGTGGTGAGCAGCAGGTCGCTCAGGATCTCCAGGGTCGCCGGCAAAACATGCACCTTGGAGCGTCCGCTGGTCCTAGGGGCGAAGTCCACCGGGTGGGACTTGATCCGCAGTCCGGAGCGCTGGCACTGAAGGAGGAAGGCGAAGTCGAAGGTCCATCGCGTCGACGTCAGCGGGAGCGCGGTCACGGCCTCGCGGGAGAAGACCTTGAGACCGGACTGGACGTCCACGGTCAGGCTCTTGGCCGCCACTCGGAGCAGACCCCGACAGACGCGGCTGGGGAGCCGGCGCAGCAACGGCTCACGGTGCCGGCGACGCGCCACGACCACGTCCGCCGCGCCAGCCTCGATCCGCTGGAGCATTGCCGGGATCGCTTCCGGAGGGTACTGCAGGTCCCCGTCGATGAGCGCGACGTAGCGGTGGCGTGCGCCCTCGATTCCCTGGAGCAATGACTGCGCCTTGCCCCTGGGCCCTCTCTTCGACAGCACCCTGATCGGGTGCTGCTGCGCCAGGCGCTGCAGTTGGGCTACGGTGTCGTCCTGGGAGCGGTCGTCGACGAAGATCAACTCGTAGGGGCCGCCCTTAAGGCTGGCGCTGAGCCGATTCACCAGTTCGGCGACGCTGCCGCCTTCGTTGTAGACGGGTACCACGACCGAGACCGAGTCCGCCCGCTGGTCGTCGGGCGGGTGAGGATGGTCTTCGCCAGGCCCGGCCAGGGTCGCAGGCACCGCGGACGCGGCGCCGCGTCCGGTGCCACGTGCCTCGGGTGCGCCACTGAGTGCGGGGGCTGCCGTTGTCGCCCTCGCCGAGGGAGGCGGGGGTACTCGCGGCAGGAGGGCCGCCCCGGCGCCTACTGCGGGCCAGTCCGCCGCGCGGCGTCGTTGAGCGTCGTCTCTGGCGCCGGGCGGCTCCTCCGCCCACGTGTGGTGATGGGTCTCCACGGTCTCGCCTCGAGGGCCTTCGACTGGATTCCATGACCGCTCCCAGCTCACCTACGACCCGGCTGGTGACTTAGGGGCACAAACGACGAGGACGATCATCCGACCGTGCGCGCGATTGCGGGGCCGAGGCCAGGGCGCGCATCTACGGCCGCAAAGTGCTGGACCATTCGAAGTGCTTGTTGAGCACACGATCAACCGTGGTTCCAAAGCCACCGCGCCCGCTCCTAGAGGATATCGTTAAGGAAAAGTGTCGAAAGTCGGTGCTGCTAATCGGAGTCGACATCAAGCGCAACTGGGGAGACGCGATGTGTCTGCGTCCCACAGCCAGACGGCACGACCCACCGTGCCCCTCCTCGCCCGACGCTTGCAGTGTTGCCCGCACTCTGCCAGATGTCAATTCGGGTATTCGATAGAGTGATCGCGGACACATTCGACAGCGTGGTCGCGGACGGGTTCGATGTTGCCACCCGACCGCTCCCGGGGGCCTACAGGGAGAGCGCGGCGCCTCCCTGTAGGGGTCGGGGGGCGGGCTCCCAGGCGTCGGCGTTCGGCCAGCCCTGGGCGAGGACGGCGAACTGGATCTGCTGGCTGTCGCCCAGCAGGTGGGCGCGCACCCTGCCCAAGTGGCGCTGCATCGCGCGGTGGGCGCCGCCCGGATCCCTCTCGATCAGAGCCTGGACGATCGCCTGGTGGTCGCCCAGGTAGAGCTCGCGGCGCTCCTCGCTGAAGTTGCGCGACTTGAGGCCGCCCCACCCGGGCTGGGTGCGGGCCGTCGCGATCAGCTCGCCGATGTGCACCAGGAAGCGGTTGTGGGTCGCGGCCACCAGGCTGCCGTGGAGGGCTTTGTCCCATGCCTCCCATTGCAGGTGGTCGGAGGCCGTGGCTCCCCCGCGGAGGCAGCGCGCCATCTCGGCGAAGTCCGCCTCGGTGGCGGCGATGGCGGCAAGCGTCATCAGTTGGGGCTCGAACAGAGCCCGGACCGTCATGATCTCGATTGGACTGGTGGCGAAGCCATCGCTGGACGGGGGCGCGGTGCCGTCAGGAACGGGGGCGAGGTAGGTTCCCCGGCCAACCTGGCGTACCAATCTGCCCTGGGCCTCCAACACCCCCAGGGCCCGCCGAACCGCCGCCCGTCCCACGCCCGCGGTTACGGCCAGTTGACGCTCGGTAGGCAGGCGGCCTCCCGGGCCTAGTCCGCGGCCGGAGATCTCCCGCTCGATCAGCGCCGAGACCGCGCCTTCTTCAGCCAGACCAATTCGCCGCCGAGTTGATTGCAGCTTGCCACCCTGGGGGGCCGGCGCGGAGGTTCCCTGAGCCGTGCCCCGTGCCTTGACAACGGATTACTTTATCCGGCAGGATACCAGATTGCGACCAATGCGACCAATAGTCCGTTCACAGGGTGATTGGGTGCATTGGTTGGGCACGGGAGGCCTGACCAGGCGAACGACAGGAGAGTCTGCGACCGATCGACGCGGTCTGGCTGCGCCGGTCGGAACGTCCTTTCGCCCTGGAGCCAGTCCGCAGCCCATGCCCGGAGGCTGGCAGATCGCTGAGGAGTTCAGGAGGGACCGGAGTGGTAAGGCCGAGACTCATGGTCGTCGGTGCCGCCGCCGCGCTGGGGGCGGTGATTATGGGAGGGGCCGCGACCGTGTCCGCGGCGAAGTCGCCGCTGATCGTCGCGGGTGTGATCGCCATCACCGGCACGAGCAGCTTTGAGGGCGGGAACCAGTTCGAGGGCATCCTGCCAGCCGTTTACGAGATCAACAAGGATGGCGGCATCCTAGGCCACAAGGTGGTCTTCAAGGGAGTCGACACACGCGGTGACCCAGCCGACGCCCTGCCTGCGGTGCAGCAGTTGCTGGCCACCACCAGCAATCTGGTGGCGGTGGCTGGCCCCGACACCGGCTCGGCACCGACCCTGGTCCCGGTGCTCAATCGAGCCCACGTGCCGATGATGGCGGTGGCGGGGGAGTCCGTCTACGACACCAATCGCTACTCCTACTTCTGGCGCCTCTTCCCGCCTGACTCCGCCAATGGCATCGCCATGGGGCTCTGGGCGCAGCGCAAGGGCTACAAGCGGGTGGCGGCGGTTTTCGCCTCTGACCCCGGCTCGCAGGGTGACCTGCCCGGGGTCCTGGCCAGTCTCCAGGCACTGCATATCCCGGTCGTCGCCAACATCAGCCTCACGCCCGACCAGAGCTCCTACCAGTCATCGGTGAACCAACTGATCCAAGCCCACCCCGACGCGATCATGACCGAGTCGGACGGTGGCACCGCCGGCACCTTCTTTGGCGAGCTCAAGTCTCTGGGCGGCTTGGTGCCGATCGTCGGTACCGAGGCCACCTACACCGCCCCTTGGCTGACCGCGGTCCAGGGCGCGCTGGGCTCGACGTCCTTCCGCAAGGACTTTGCGGGCATGATCCAGGCGCCCTCCAAGCCCAGCGCCGCGGTCAGCGCCTGGGACCAGGCGGTCAAGGGAGCCAAGAAGCAACTGCCGGTCTCGGTCAAGGCGGCGCAGAACAACCCCTTCGGTGTGACCTACTACGACGGCATGATCGCGATGGCGCTGGCCATCGACGCCGCCAAGAGCACCAACCCCCGCGTCTTCAACGCGAAGATGATTGCGGTCTGCAATCCGGGGCCGGGCAAGAAGGTGGTCTACAACTATGCCCAGGGGTTGGCGGCCCTCAATGCCGGCAAGCAGATCTCCTACTACGGTGCCGGCGGGTTGATCAAGTTCGACAAGTATCACAACTCCTTCGGCGCCCAGGAGGCGGTGACCAGCTCCGCCAGTGGGGGCACGGTAAACCTGGGCGCGGTCAGCGTGGCCCAGATCGAGTCGGTGCACGTGAAGGGAGTCGCGTGACCTGATGGGTCAGTTGCTCGCCTCCTCGGCGGACGGGGTCGTGGTGGCCGCGATCCTCGCCGTGGCGGCCATGGGCTTCACCCTCCAGTTCGGGTTGACCAATGTCCTCAACTTGAGCTTCGGGTCGGTGATGACCATCGGTGGGTTCACCGCCTACTTGGTCAACGTGGCCCACCTCAACGCCTGGCTGGGGATGCTGCTGGGTGGGGTGGCGGGGGCGATCGCCACCGTCGCCCTGGGTCGCGGCGTGCTGCGGCTCTACGCCCGGCGGCGGACCCGGCTCTTCGAGATGATGATGGTGACCTTGGGCCTGAGCCTGGTGATCGACTACGGCCTCCAGGCAATCTCCCAGAACGCCATCTACGGCTACACCGTGCTCCAGGGGGCCCCGATCCACGTCGGGCCCATCGTCCTGACCCCGATCGAGGTGGGCATCATCGCGATCGCGATCGTGGTCCTGGTGGTGATCGAGGCCGGCCTCAAGTTCACCAAGCTGGGCAAGGCTCTCCGCGCCACCGCGGTGGAGCCGAGCCTGGCTCGCTCCTGCGGCATCCAGACCAGCCGGGTGGTGCTGATCACCTGGACCATCAGCGGCTTCCTCTGCGGGATCGCCGGGGTGGTCTACATCATCAGCACCCAGAGCGTCGCCTACTCCACCGGGGAGCTGTTCCTGCCCCTGGTGATCGCCGCCGCCATCCTGGGTGGGGTGGGCTCGCTGCGGGGGGCGGTGGTGGCCGCCCTGGTGATGGGCCTGGTCACCGAGATCGTCGCCGGCTACGGGGGTTCCGCCTACAGCACCGTCGCCGGTTTCGCCATCCTGGTCCTGGTGCTGCTGATCCGACCCGGCAGTGTGATCGGGGGCGCCGAGGACCGGCAGCTGGTGCTGTGAGCGCCCGCCCCGGGGACCGGGCGGCGGGGGTAGCCAGGACTTGAACGTCTGGGGCTTCTACATCGCCACCTTGCTGATCTACTTCGGGGTTGACGCGCTCTCGGCCATCTCCCTCAACCTGCAGTTCGGCTACGCGGGGGTGGTCAACTTCGGCTACATCGTCTTCCAGGCGGTGGGCGCCTATGCGGCGGCGGTGGTGGTGCTGGGACCGAGCGGCGGCGCCGCCTCCTTCCAGCAGTACGTCTTCGGCTCGCGGCTCGCCTTCCCCTTGGATCTGCTGGTGGCCGCGGCGGCGGGAGGACTGCTCTCCTTGGTGGTGGGGCTCTTCAGCCTGCGGCGAATGCGGCGCGACTACCAGGCGGCCGTCCTGCTGATCGTGTCCCTGATCGCCATCCAGCTGGTGTCCGCCGACGTCCCCCTCTTCAATGGCGCCAACGGCCTGACAGGCGTCACCTGGCCGCTGGGCGATCTCCTGCGCATCACCCCCACGGGGCAGCCCTGGATTTACGCCGGCTGGGTGCTGCTGGTCTGCGCCTTGGTCTTCGCCGGGGTGACCTGGCTGTCGCGCTCCCCCTGGGGGCGGTCGCTGCGGGCGATGCGCGACAACGAGGCGGCGGCGCAGGCGATGGGTCTCAACATCACCTCGCTGCGGCTGCAGGTCTTTGTCCTCGGCGGCGCCATCGCCGGACTGAGCGGCGGCCTTCTGGTGGAGTACATCGGCGCTTGGTCGCCCGGGGCCTGGGGCTACGCCGAGACATTTGTCATCTTCACCGCCATATTTGTGGGTGGCGTGGGCAACTACCGCGGCGTGATCATCGGGGTGCTGCTGGTGCCGGTGATCTTCCTCGAGCTGCCCCGCTTCCTGCCCGCCATCGGCTACCCGGGGTTGATCGACTCCCTGCAGTGGGTGGCGATCGGCATCGCCTGGATGCTCTGCCTGCTCTTCCGGCCCCGGGGGATCCTGCCCGAGCGGCGGCCCCGGCTGCCCACCCCTGAAGCCGGCGCCTCGGCCCAGGCCACCCCGGTCCAGGGCAGCGTCTAGGTGACGGCGGCGGTGACGGTGTCGAGCCCGGCGGGAAGCGGCCCGGTCCTGGTGGCCAAGAGCGTGTCCGTCACCTACGGGGGAGTGCGCGCGGTGGACCAGGTCTCCCTCTCGGTGGAGCGGGGCGGGATCGTCGGCATCATCGGACCCAACGGTGCCGGCAAGTCTTCATTCCTGGGGGCGCTGGGGGGCCAGGTGCGGCGGAGCGCGGGCCAGATCCTGCTCGGTGACCACGAGATCGGAGGCCTCCTGCCGCACCAGCGCGCCCGGCTGGGGTTGGCGCGCACCTTCCAGACCACCAGCGAGTTCGGTCGGATGACGGTGTTCGAGAACCTGGCCACCGCGGCCCAGGGCGACCGGGGCGCCTCGCTGCGGGCGGTGGTGAGCCACCCCCGGCGGACCCGGCAGCGGGAGGGCCAGGTGGCCGAACACGCCTGGCAGGTCCTGCGCCGCTTCGAGATGGAGCACACCGCCAGCCTCTACGGCCAGGAGTTGAGCGGGGGCCAGCGGCGGCTGGTGGAGATCATGCGTTGCCTGATGCGCTCACCTGAGGTGCTGCTCCTGGACGAGCCGATGGTCGGGGTGGCTCCGCATCTGACCCGCAAGCTGATCGAGGACCTGCGCGCCATCGGCCGGGAGGGGCTCGCGATCGTGATCGTCGAGCACGCTCTGGAGGTGGTGCGCCAGCTCTGCGATCGGGTGGTGGTCATGGCCCTGGGCAGGGTCATCGCCGCCGGCAGCTTCGAGGAGGTGGTCCAGGACCCCGCCGTCCAATCCGCCTACCTCTCCTAGGGACGGCATGGGCGCCGAGGTGGCCAGCAACGGGGGGCGGGTGGGAAGCGCCAACCGCCAGCCCGCCTTTCTCCACGGCCGCGACATCACCGCCGGCTACGGCCAGGTCCCGGTGGTGCGCGAGGTTTCGGTCGAGGTCGGGCTGGGGGAGATCGTGGTGGTGGTTGGTCCCAACGGGGCCGGCAAGAGCACCCTGGTCAAGGCGATCACCGGCGAGCTCGACTTGATGGGCGGCCGACTCCGTCTCGGCGAGATCGACATCACCCGCCTGCGCGAGGACGACCGCATGGTCAAGGGGATGGGATACGTGCCCCAGCTGCGTGACGTGTTCCCCACACTGACGGTGATGGAAAACCTGGAGATGGGCGCCTTCCGGCTCAGCGGCCAGCAGACGGCGGAGCGCGCCGACTTCGTCTTCCAGACCTTCCCCGCCCTGCGGGGACTGCGGCGGCGCGTCGCTCGGACGCTGAGTGGAGGGGAGCAGAAGATGCTGGGCATCGCCCGGGCGCTGATGCCCGACCCGCGGCTGCTGATCCTGGACGAGCCCACGGCCAACCTGGCCCCCCAGGTGGCGGCCCACGTGCTCCAGGACATCGTCGCCGGCCTGGCAAAGGGGGGGAGGGCGGTCCTGCTCATCGAGCAGCGGGTCAGCCTGGCCCTGGAGGTGGCCTCGTGGGGCTACGTGCTCACCGATGGGCAGGTGCGGTTGCATCGCCGCGCCAGTGAGTTGCTGGCGATGCCCGACCTGGGCACTCTCTTCCTCGGGATGTCGGTGCCCGGCATCGCCGGGTCGGCGGCCCCAAAGCCGTGAGGCCGATGCGTCGCGGGGCGGCGGCCGCTCCGGCGCCGGGAGTGGCTGGCCGGTCCTCTCCCAGGCTGGTCGGCCCCAGCGGCCCCCCTCGCGACCGTCAATTGCCCGCTGGGATCACGGAGGACCACGGCTAGATGGTTCAGGGACTTGAGATCATCCTCGAGGAGCGGGGAGTGGTGGTGGTCCGGATAGCGCGGCCGCCGGACAACGCTTTTACCCCTGCCATGTGCCGTGAGCTAGCGGCTCTGCTGGCGGACCCTCCCCGGGGAGCCCGCTTGCTGCGGCTCACCGCTGACGGCCCGGTCTTTTGCCGCGGGCGTGAGCCCAGCGGCAAGGGGGCGGAGGCGGCGCGGGCGACCCTGGACGCCCTGACCGATGTGACCCGGCTGCTGGCCGGCACCTCGCTGGTGACGGTTGCCGAGGTGGCGGGGGAGGCGGCTGGGTTTGGGGTCGGGCTGGTCGCCCAGTGCGATGTGGCCGTGGCTTCCCGGGCCGCCCGATTCTGGTTTCCCGAGGTCACCTACGGCCTGGCGCCGGCACTGGTGTTGAGCTGGCTGCCGCGGCTGGTGGGACGGCGTCAAGCCTTCTGGCTGACGGCGAGCGGATCCATCCTCGGCGCTGCCGAGGCCCAGAGCCTGGGCATGGTCACCATGGTGGCGGAGGCGGACCAGCTGGGCTCCCGAGTGGAGGACGTGATCTCCACCCTGCTCCGGTATCCGGCCGCGGTCCAGCGCGAGATCAAGCGCCTCCTCGCCGACTTCCAGTCGGTGGAGCAATCGGTGGCCTATGGCATGGCCCGGGACCGGCTCTTGATCTCCGCCCTCACCGATGGCGGACCCGGCGACTGAGCCGCTCCAGCCTGGGGGGGACGTGCCCCGGCTCCGCCGCCGCGGAGCCACTCCCGCCGGAGCCCTGAGCCATGGCCCATCACCCGCTGCTGCTCCTGGCGGTCGCTGGCGCCGGGTTCGTCGCCGGGGCCCTCAACGCGGTGGCCGGGTCCGGCTCCTTGCTCACCTTCCCCACCCTGCTGGCCCTGGGCTACTCGCCCCTCACCGCCAACGTCAGCAACACGGTGGGGCTGGTCGCCGGCAACATCAGCGGCGCCGTCGGCTACCGGCGGGAACTGGCGGGGATGCGACGTCAGGCCCTGACCCTGGCCAGCTGCTCGCTGCTGGGCGGACTCGGGGGGGCGGTGCTGCTGCTGGCCCTGCCGCGTCAGGTCTTCAAGGTGGTGGTGCCGGCCCTGATCCTGCTCTCGGTGGTCCTGCTGCTGCTCCAACCCCGCCTGGCGCGCCGGCGGGCGTCCGGTCCCCCCAGCGCCCACGGTCGGCTGGTGCTGCGCGGGGCGATGTTCGCCACCGGTGTCTATGGCGGCTACTTCGGAGCGGCTCAGGGGGTGATGTTCATGGCGGTGATGGGGGTCTTCCTGGAGGAGAGCCTGCAGCGCCTGACCGGCCTCAAGAACGTCCTCGCCTCGACGGCCAACGGCGCCGCCGCCGTCATCTTCATCGCTTACGCCCCGATCGCCTGGGAGCCCGCAGTGGTGATCGCCGGATCCAGCCTGCTCGGCGGCCAGCTGGGGGCCGGGTTCGGTCGCCGCCTGCCCGCTCCGGTGCTGCGCGCGATCATCGTCCTGGGTGGCCTGGCCGCGGTGGTGAAACTGCTCGCCTGAATCTGGGTCCGGCCCGGCCTGGCGAGCTCCGCTGGTGGCGACCCGGCAGTGGGTCCGGCGGTCAGGAGTCTGAGTCGAGCGCTGTTTTTTGACCCACCTCCTTAAGTAGTTGATCGAGCTGGCCCCGGTCCACCGCATAGATCGTCCGTCCCTGCCGGCGCTCGCCGGTCACCAGCGCGGCCTCTCGGAGAACGCGAAGGTGGGCGCTGACCGTGGGCTGGGCCAGATCGAAGATCCCGGCCAGCTCCCCGACGCTGGTGGGTCGCTGGGCGATGTGGAAGAGGAGGTCCAGCCTGGTGGGATCTCCCAGGGCCCGGAGGCGCGGCGCCAGCCGGCGGCCCGCCTCCCTGGTCCCCTGCCGGGGGGCCGAGCTGGCCAGGAACCCCACCGTCACGTGATTGGGGAAGTCCCAGAGGCTCCACGGGCCGCCGAAGTGGGAGGGGACCAGGGCCAGCCGGCCTCGGTCGGCAGCCTCGTCCACCAGCCTCCGCCAGGTGGCATCCTTGCGGGTGAGGTCGGCCAGCACGGGGGCCACCTCTTCCAGGGGCAGCCCCCGCTCCAGCTGCTCGGTGATGGCAGCGCAGCGGGCGCGGACCTGGGGGAGCCCAATCCGCTCCCATCCAGGACGCAGTGGTTGCCAGAGATCGTTGAGCAGCCCGGTGTAGCGGCGCCGCAGACGTCGGTCTCGCGCCAGGCGTCCGAGCCGCTCGATCATGCGGCGCCGGTCCGCAGGATCCTCGGATGCAAGTCGCAGACCGGTGGGGTCGGGATCGGGGGCGGGCGGATCGGCGAGCAGCCGGTCCAGGTCGGTGGTGAAGAGCTGGCCCGACTGGTCCGCCATGATCGCCAGTTCGGCTGCCCCACCACTGATCCCGTCGCCCCAGAAGGACCGGAGCCGCTGGGCCACCCCGGCGGCTGCCGGGGCCCGCAGTTCATCCGGCGGTGCCAGATGATTCCCGCTGCTGCCGAGAAGGATGTGCCCCAGCCAGAGCAGCTCCATCGGCGCCGAGGACTCGACTCGGGGCAGCGCGGCCGTCCTGGTCGCCGAGCCCACCATCGGACACATAGCCCATTAACCATATCACTTCAGCTGAGTCCAGCGTCCATCTCGGGATCGTTCCATCGCTTGACAGAGATATGGCTATATGCTAATCTACATCCATGTTGAACGTGTATGCGGCGCAGAGGATCGTCGAGCAGCGGCGGGTCGAGGACGAGTGCCGGGCGCAAGCAGCGCGGGCAGTGCACGAGGCGCGCTGCAGCTTTCGCCAGACGGGGAGCGGTGGCGCACTCCACCTAGGCCTAGGCTCGGGGCGGTGGCACCTCCGGCGGCCGTCCGGGCCGGGGCAGCGTCTGCGGGGAGTCTGAGAGCCGAGAGTCGGGGCGCCCTCTGGAGAGCCAAGGAGGCGCTCCGACTCCGGCCCCGGCCTGGGAACTCGGCCCGCGCAGTGCCCGCCCTGGGTCCCTACCATACCGGCGAGCTGAGATCTCAGGACTGCCGCTAGGGGAGGAGTGCAGATGGGCGAGACGGTGCTACTGATTGGCACCAGCAAGGGGGTGCTGGTAGGCCGCAGCGACCAGGCGCGGGACCGCTGGGAACTGGAGCCCCTGCAGCTGATGATGAGTTCCGTCTACGGGCTGGGGATCGACCGCCGGCCCGGGACCCCGCGTCTGTTCGCGGGTGCCGGGAGCGAGCACTGGGGTCCCTCCCTCTTCCATTCCGACGACCTGGGCCGGAGCTGGGCAGAGCCGGAGGCGGCCCCGGTGGCCTTCCCCGCCGACAGCGGGGTGGCTCTGACTCGGATCTGGCAGGTGGAGCCGGGGCCGGAGTCCCGACCCGGCGTGGTCTACGCGGGCGTGGAGCCCCACGCCCTCTTCCGCTCCGAGGACGGGGGGATCACCTTTCAGCTGGTCGATGGCCTCTTCAACCACCCTCACCGGCCCCGGTGGGAGCCGGGCGGCGGAGGGGCGTGCCTACACACCATCGTGCCCCACCCCAGCGACCCCGACCGGATGCTGGTAGCCCTGTCCGCCGGGGGCGTCTACCGCACCGCCGACGGCGGCCAGAGCTGGGAGCCCGCCAACCGCGGCATCCAGGCCCACTGGCTGCCCGAGGAGCAGCGCTTCCCGGAGTTCGGTCAGTGCGTGCACAAGGTGGGTTCCCACCCCTCCCGGCCGGAGCGCCTGCTGGCCCAGAACCACTTCGGCGTCTACCGCTCCGACGATTACGGTTCCAACTGGCAGGCGATCGAGAGTGGCCTGCCCTCCAATTTTGGCTTCCCTCTGCTGGTGCATCCCCACCAACCCGACACCGTCTACCTCTTCCCGGTCCAGGCCGACGTTGAGCGGCTTCCCCCGGAGCGGCGCTGCCGGGTCTACCGTAGCCGCGACGCCGGCGATAGCTGGGAGGCACTGACCGCCGGTCTGCCGCAGTCGAACTACCACGCCATCGTGCTCCGGGACGCCTTCTGCACAGACCGAGGCGACCCCGCCGGCCTGTACTTCGGCACCCGGGACGGCGAGGTCTACCAGAGCCTGGACGAAGGCGACTCCTGGCGGCTGGTGGCCGGCCATCTCCCCGACGTGCTGGCGGTGCGTGCGGCCGTGATGGCGTGACCGCCAGCCTCTACCTCCCGGCGGTCCTGCGCCCCACGGCCGCCGGGCAGGCCATCCTGCCGGTGGCGGCGGGGACCGTGGGCGGGGCCCTGGACGGCCTCCATGCCAGCTGGCCTCTGCTGGAGCGTCGGCTGCGTGACGAGCAGGGAGCGGTGCGCCAGCACATCCGCATCTACCTCGAGGACACTGACATCGCCGACCTCTCGGGCCTGGCCACCGCGCTGCCGGAGGGTGCGCGGCTGCACATCATCCCGGCGATCTCCGGGGGCTGAGTCGGGCCGCGCGCCGCTGGCCCTAAACCCAGGAGGCTGCCTGCGGCGGCCGGCCGGGACGTGGGGGTGCCGCGTGGCTCCGGCCCCGCTGGAGGTGGCTGCTATGCTGCCCGGATCATTTTGGGAGGGGAGGTGGTGAGTCCCTGGGGCGGTGCCTGACGCTATGGACAAGGTCACTGGCCAGGTGGACGGCCTGCGAGTGCCGCGCTTCGCCGGAATCTCCACCTTCGCCCGCCTGCCCCAGCTGGGAGCGGTCCCCGACTTCGCCCTGGCCCTCCTGGGGATCCCCTTCGATGCCGGCACCACCTACCGGCCCGGGGCTCGCTTTGGCCCTGCCCACATCCGGGAGTCCTCACGTCTGCTCAAGCCCTACCACCCCTATCTGGAAGTGGCGCCCTTCGCCGTGGGGCAGGTGGTGGACGCCGGGGACGTCGCCTGCAACCCATTCAACATCCAGGAGGCGATTGCCCAGATCGAGGAGGCGGCGGGCGCGCTGCTGGGCGGCGGCCGGCGGCTGGTCGCCCTCGGCGGCGACCACACCGTGGCCCTGCCGATGCTGCGGGCCGTCGCTCGGGAAGTGGGGCCGGTGGCCCTGGTCCACTTCGACGCCCATCTCGACACCTGGAACACCTACTTCGGCGAGCCTTACACCCATGGCACGCCCTTCCGGAGGGCGGCTGAGGAGGGCCTGCTGGCGGAGGCGCGCTCGGTGCACGTCGGCATCCGGGGCTCGCTCTATGCGCCCACGGACCTCAGCGATGATGCCGAGCTGGGGTTCCGGGTGATCCACGCCACCGACTTCGACCACTTCGGTACCGGGGCGGTGGTGGAACGCATCCGGGAGCGGGTGGTGGACGCACCCATCTACCTGTCCATCGACATCGACGTCCTCGATCCGGCCCATGCCCCGGGCACCGGTACCCCCTCCCCCGGAGGCCTCAGCTCACGGGAGCTGCTGGCCTGCCTGCGAGGCCTGCGCGGGCTGGCGATCGCCTCGGCCGACCTGGTCGAGGTGGCGCCCGCTTACGACCATGCCCAGACCACCGGGGTGGTGGCGGCGGAGGTGGTCTACGAGCTGCTCAGCCTGATGAGCCTGGAGGGGTCACGAGCGCCCCGGCAGGGCACCGCTGTCGATGAGTTGGCCGAGCCGTCGGCTCCAAGGAGGGGAGCTGCCCATGAGCACTGAGACCACCACTGCCCGCCTTCCCGGCGCGGCCGCGATCGAGTCCCACACCATCGACTTCATCCCCGACGCCGAGCGCCACGGCAGGCCGCGCTCGCTCTTCTTCATCTGGTGGTCCTCGAACATGCAGATGACCACGGCGCTCACCGGAGTGATCGCGGCCGCCCTGGGTCTCTCCTTCCCCTGGGCCCTGGTGGCGATCGCGATCGGGCTCCTGGTGGGTGGGGTGGTGATGTGCCTGCACAGCTGGCAGGGCGCCCGGCTGGGCCTGCCCCAGCTGCAGCAGTCCCGGGCCCAGTTCGGGCTGCTAGGGGCGATCGCCCCCGCGGCTGTGGCCATCTTCATGTACGTCGGCTTCTACGCCACCAGCAACGTGCTCGGGGGTCAGGCGATCACCGCCGCCATCCCCCGGATTCCCCTCTGGGTGGGCGTGATCATCTGCGCCCTGGGAACCCTGATCCTGGCGACCGTCGGTTACGACGCCATCCACCGCTGGGCCCGTGTCTGGGGCTACCTCTTCCTGCTCGCCTTCCTGGCCCTCTCGGTGAGCCTCTTCACTCGCGGGCTGGTGCCGGCCAAGGTCTGGACCTTCGGGCCCCTGGCCGCCGGTCCCTTCGTGCTGATGATCTCGATCGCAGCGGTCTGGATCATCTCCTACGCGGTCTATGCCTCCGACTACAGTCGCTACCTGCCGCGCAATGCCTCGGCGCGCGCCTCCTTTTGGTACAGCTACGCCGGTGCCGTGATCTCCTCGGGTTGGCTGCTGGCCTTCGGGGCGTTGCTGGGGGTGATCCTGCCCAAGGCGATCAGCGCCACCGTAGCGGTGACCCTCAATCTGGTGGGCCCGGTGGCGATCCCGATGATGATCGTGATCGCCCTGGGCGTGATCTTCGTCGACGCCCTCAACGTTTACGGAGCGTCGCTCTGCCTGCTCACGATCACCGAGCAACGGCGCCGGCTGCTGGGCATCGGCCGGGGGGCCCGGGTGGGCCTGATCACGGGGCTCTCCGCGGTCGCCGTGATCATCGGCATCATTGGCTCGTCGTCCTTCCTCACCAACTACACCAACTTCCTCTCCTTCCTCTTCTACCTGATCATGCCCTGGAGCGCGGTCAACCTGGTGGACTTCTACCTGATCCGCCATGGCGACTACCAGCCCAGCTGGTTCTTTGACGCCAAGGGCCCCTATCGTGGCGTCGCCTGGAGCGCCCTGCTCGCGTACCTGATCGGTATCGCCTGCGAGGTCCCCTTCATGAGCACCACCATCTTCGAGGGCCCGGTGGCGAGGATGTGGAACGGGGCCGACATCTCCTGGATCGTGGGCCTGGTGGTGGCCGGGACCCTCTACTTCGTCTGCGCCCGGATGGGGCTGGTCCCGGTGCCGGGATCGGCGGCGGGCCCGCCCGACACCCCGGAAGTGGGGATCGGGGCCGCGGGCGGCTGAGCGTTCCGGCCGATGCGCGGGGCGCTCTCGGCGGGTGGTGAGCCGGCGGCCGCGGGTAGCCTGGAGATCCTGGTGGCCGCCCGCAGCGCCCGGGCCCTGGTGGTTCACCCGGGCCAGCGTCTTGAGATCGTCGACCTGGAGGGGCAGCAGGTGGCGGACCTGGTCGGGTTTCGCCACCAGGACCCGACCGAGTGGCTCTCGCCCAGCCACACCCGGGGCAGCCTCCAGTCACTGCGGCTGCGTGTGGGCGGGACCCTGGTCTCCAACCGCCGCCAGCCGCTGCTGCGAGTGCTCCAGGACGACGTCGGCGTCCACGACCTGCTCTTCGCCATGTGCGACGAGGCGCGCTATCGCGTCGACTATGGGATCAGCGAGCACGCCAATTGCCGTGACAACCTGGCCCAGGCCCTGTCGGGGTGGGGAGTTGCCAGCTGGCAGCTACCCGACCCCGTCAACGTCTTCCAGAACTCTCCCGTCGACGCGCAGGGTGGGATCAGCAGCGCCGAACCCCGCAGCCGGGCCGGGGACAAGCTGGTGCTCGAGGTTATGGCCGACCTCGTCCTCGGGGTGTCGGCCTGCGCTCAGGACCAGAACCCCTGCAATGGCTGGAATCCCAGCCCCATCCTGATGCGCCTCCATCCCGCCGGCTGAGCGCCAGACGCAGATGCCACCGGCCAACGGCGGTGCGGGTCAGCGACTCGACCTCCCCTTCACCGGAATCCCCACCTTCCTGCGGGCCCCGCTGGGCACCGACCTGGCGGCGCTGGAGGCTGAGGCGGCTGTGCTCGGGGTGCCCAGCGACGAGGGCTCGCCCTTCATGCCGGGCTCGCGCTTTGGGCCCCGGGCGCTGCGCGAGCATTCCCTGCGATTCGTTGGCGACGAGCCCGGGTACTTCGACCCCCAGCGACGGCAGCGTTACCTGGGACGGGTCCAAGCGCAGAAGCTGTTGGTGGACGCGGGCGACGTCGACATCCTGCCCACCAACGTCGAGGGCACTTTTGCCAATGTCACCCGCAGCGTGGAGGCGATCCGGCAGCGCGGGGCGATGGTCGTGGCCCTGGGTGGGGATCATGCCATCACCTACCCGGTGGTGCGCGGCTTCCAGGAGGAGTGCCACGTGCTCCATTTCGACGCCCACCTCGACTACATGCCCTTCGTCCACGGGCTCGAGTACACCAACCAGCACGCATTCCGCCAGATCCGCCGCCTGCCCCAGGTGGCGAGCCTGACCCAGATCGGCATCAGGAGCCTGCGCAACACCGAGCGCATGCTCCAAGACTCGCTCGCCGATGGCAACCGGGTGATCACCATGGAGGAGTTCGAGCAATCCACCCCAAGCGCAGTCGCGGACGCCGTCCCGCCTGGGGCCAACTGCTACGTCAGCATCGACATCGACGTCCTGGACATGTCGCTGGTTCCCGGATGCGTCTCCGCCGAGCCCGAGGGGATGAGCTACGGGCAGCTGCGCGACACCCTGCGGGCCGTGGCCGAGCGATCGCGGGTGATCGGTTTCGACCTGGTCGAGGTGAACCCGCTTCTGGACGTGGGAACTGGGGTCACCGCGTACCTCGGTGCGCACTTGGTGGTGGAGTTCCTGGGGGCCCTCCTCGGAGCCTAGCCCGTATCAACGGCAGCGGACATCTCTGCCGCCGGGGCCGCAGACGCTGCCCGGACCGATGTGGTATATCAATTGATATACCGGCAGGAGGGAGGGGCGGGCCATCGACCTGGTAGCGGAGGCGAGGGTGGTGGTGATCGGCGCCGGGAAGGCCGCCGCGCTGACCGCCCAGCGGGGGCAGGTCCTGGAGATCATCGACGTCGAAGGCCAGCAGGTCGCCGACTTCGTCGCCTTCCGCGACTCCAGCCTGCGGGAGTGGCTGTCCACCACGCACACTCGCTCCGCCACGATGCGCCTCGACGTCCGGGTGGGCGATGTTCTTCAAAGCAACTGGCGGGCACCGATGTTCGAGGTGCTCCACGATGACGTCGGCAGTCACGACGTCATCACCTCGATGTGCGACGACCGCCGCTACGAGCTCGACTACGGTGTCAGCGGCCACCGCAGCTGCCGCTCCAACCTCTGCGAGGTGCTGGCTCCCTGGGAGGTGGCCGAGGAGCGGATCCCCGACCCCTTCAACTTCTTCCAGAACGCCCCCATCCTGGGTGATCGCAGCTTCGGCAACCAGTTGCCCCTGAGCAAGCCCGGGGACCGGCTGGTGTTGCGGCTTCTGCTCGACGCCATCATCGGCGTCTCCGCCTGCCCTCAGGACCTCAATCCCTGCAACGGCTTCCGTCCCAGCCCCATCCAGCTCCGGCTCCGTCCCGGGACCACCGAGGAGAACTAGTGGAGATCAAGCGCACCCGCCGCCCGGACCTGCTCCCCGAGCCCATCAGCCACTACACCGACGCCGTCTCCGCGATGGGGATCCTCTGGATCTCGGGGATGCTGGCGCTGGACCCCCAGGGCAACCTGGTCGGCGAGGGGAACGTGGTCCGCCAGGCGGAGCAGGTGTTCGCCAACATCCAAAGGCTGCTGGAGGGCGAGGGGGCGAGCTTCGCCGACGTGGTCAAGGTGAGCCTCTTCCTACTGCGTATGGAGGACCGGGAGGCGATCAACACGGTGCGCCGGCGGGTCTTCCAGGGCTCCCGTCCCGCCAGCACCCTGGTCGAGGTCAGCGCCCTGGCCGTGCCCGGAGCCCTGCTGGAAGTGGAGACCCAGGCGGTCTTGCCCTCATCCGACCCAGACCGCAGCGCTCGCGGCCCGGAACGCCTCAGCCTCTAGGAGGAAAGCAATGCGCAGGTCCCTCGCCGCCGCCGCCCTGCTCGCCGGTCTGGCCGTGGTCGGGGGCCCGGCCGCCGGCGCCGCCCTGGCGGCCGGCTCCAGCACCCTCACCGTCGGCGAGTTCACCCCATTCTCTGGCGCCGACGCCGCCTTCGGCCCCGAGCTGGCGGCGGGCTGCATCCCCGCGATCCGGCTGATCAACGCTCAAGGCGGGGTGATGGGGCATCCCCTCAACTGTGTCGAGGAGGACACCAGGGGAGATCCGGCCGACGCCGTCCCGGCGGCCGACCAGATGATCGCCTCGGTCTCCCACCTGATCGGGGTGCTTGGCCCCAGCTCGGACGAGGCCCTGGCCACCATTCCCATCCTCAACCGCGCGCAGGTGCCGATGTTCGTGGAGACCGGCCAGGCGGCCTTCGACCACACCACCGACAAGTACTTCTGGCGGATCACCCCCGCCGACGACGTCAAGGGCTTTGCCCTGGCGCTCTGGGCCCACCGCGCTGGCTACACGCGGGCGGCGGCGGTCTTCGGCAGCGACGTCGGCTCCCAGTCCGACGTCCCCACCCTGCTCACCGCCTGGAAGCGGCTGGGGGGCAAGATGGTGATCAACCAGCGAATCGCCCTCGACTCCAGCTCCTACGAGACGGAGGTCGAGCAATTGGTCCAGGCCAAGCCCCAGGTGATCTTCACCGAGGTCGACCCCCAGACCGGCGCCACCTATTTCAGCGAGCTGCAGCAGCTGCACGGACTGATCCCGGTGATCGGCACCGAGGTCAGTCTGGAAGGGCCCTGGCTGCGGGCGGTCACCGACGCCCTGGGCTCCGGGCCCATGGCCAAGTACGTCGAGGGCATGCAGCCCTACGCGCCTCCCAGCGGGCCTGCCTGGAAGATCTACAACAAGGCCCTGCTGGCGGCTCGGGCCTCGGTGCCCAGCCCCGGTCAGTGGTCGGCGGACCCCTACACCATGACCTTCTACGACGCAGTCAATGTCATGGCCCTGGCCATGCTCAAGTCCCACTCCACCTCCCGCTCCGTCTACGACCAGAGCGTGGTCAGCGTCACCGCCCCGGGCGCGGGCAAGAAGGTGGTCTACTCCTACGCCCAGGGCAAGGCGGCCCTGGCGGCGGGCAAGCAGATCCAGTACGTGGGCGCCGGGGGGCTGATCGCCTTCAACCGCTGGCACAACTCCACCGGAGCCTTCGAGGCGGCCAAGTACGTCCACCACAAGCTGGTTCTGGTTGGGTCCGTGTCCGCGGGGAAGATCGCCCAGCTCAGCCGCTAGCGCCGAGGTGAGCCGCCGCCCTGCCCGCGGCCGCGGCCGCGGGCCCGGCCGTACCCTGCCCGCGTGAGCCTGGTCCTGGCGGCGGTGGGCTTCGGGGTGGTGACCGCCTCGATCCTGGCCCTGGCCGGGGTGGGCTTCACCCTGCAGTTCGGGATCACCAACATCCTCAACTTGGCCTATGGCTCGATCATGACCAGCGCCGCCTTCGCCGCCCTGCTGGTCAGCCAGCGGGGGCTCAGCCTGTGGATCGCGGTGGCCGCCGCCGGTCTCTTTGGCGCCGCCTTCTCGGTGGCACTCAACCGCGTGGTCTACACCCCCTTCATCCGCCGCGGCACTCGGCTCTTCGGGATGATCATCGTCACCATCTCGGTGGGGCTGGTGATCCAGTACGCCATCCAGGCGATCTGGGGCCCGAGCTTCTTCAGCCTGGAGGGGCTCCACGCCCAGGCCATTCAGTTGGGCGCCTTCGCCTTCACCACCACCCAGGTGGGAATCCTGGCGATGGGGGTGGCGGCGATGGTGGCGGTGCACCTCCTGCTGCGCTACACCACCCTGGGGAAGGCGATGCGGGCCACGGCCACCAACGCCGAGCTGGCGCGCAATTGCGGCATCGCCACCGACCGGGTCATCGACCTGGCCTGGGCGATCTCAGGCTGCCTCTGCGGCCTGGCCGGGGTGGCCCTGGTGATCGACGTCAGCTCCTTCACCGACACCACCGGCGGCGAGTTCCTGATTCCGGTGATCGCGGTGGCGGTCCTGGGTGGGGTGGGCCAGGCTTACGGGGCCATGCTCGGGGCCCTGATCGTGGGCATTGCCAGCGAGATCGCCGCGGCACTGATCAGCCCCGACTACAAGGACGTCGTCGCCTTCGTGATCCTGATCGCGGTGCTGCTGGTCCGGCCCAAGGGCATCTTCTCGGAGATCGCCCAGGGCAAGGAGGTGGCGGCCTGAGCACCGCCTGGCAGTTCTACATCTCCTCGGTGCTGATCTACCTGGGAGTCGACGTCATGGCCTGCTGGGGTCTCAACATCCAGTTCGGCTACGCAGGGCTGGTCAATTTCTCCTTCATCGTCTTCCAGGCCGCGGGCGCCTACACCGCGGCGGTGCTGACCCTGGGCCGGTCCACCCCCGGAGACATCCAGCAGTACCTGGGGGGCTCCCACTGGCCCTTCCCGCTGCCGATCCTGGCCGCGGGGGTGGTGGGGGCGCTGCTGGCGGCGCTGGTGGGCTCGATCGGGCTGCGCCGGCTGCGCAGCGACTACGAGGCGATGGTGATGCTGGTGGTCTCGCTGATCGCCACCAGCCTCGCCACCAACCAGACCAACCTGGTCAACGGGGCCAATGGCCTGGACCTGGTGCCCAAGCCCCTGGCCGGGGCGCTCCACCTCTCCGCCGTCTCCTACCAGTGGTTCTACGTGGCTATGACCGCGGTGATCTGCGTTTTGATCTACCTGCTGGTGCGCCTGGTCACGGGCTCGCCCTTGGGGCGCAGCCTGCGGGCGATGCGGGAGAACGAGCGGGCGCTCAGCGCGTTGGGGCGCAACGTCACCGGGCTGCGCATGCTGGCCTTCGTGCTCGGGGGCGGGATCGCCGGGGTGAGCGGGGCGGTCTTGGTGATGTTCATCTCCGCCTGGTCGCCGGGCAGCTGGCTCTACCCCGAGACCTTCGTCTACTTCACGGCCCTGATCGTGGGGGGGTCGGGCAACAACCTGGGGGCGGCGGTGGGGGCGCTCCTGGTCCCGGTCGCCTTCCTGGAGGCCACCCGCTTTCTACCCCAGTTCGGGCCCCCCGGCTTCATCGACGCCCTGCAGTGGATCGCGATCGGGGTCCTGGCCCTGGTCTTCCTCTGGTTCTGGCCGCGGGGGGTGGTCCCCGAGCGCCGGCGGCGCTTCCCCCGCGCCAGGGCGCGCCCCGCCTCGGCCGGGGGAGCGCTGCCGGGACGGGACCCGGCGTGAGCCCGTCCACCCCCGCGGAAGCTCCCCCCAGCCTGCTGGCGGTCCAGGGCCTGGAGCAGACCTTTGGCGGGGTGAGGGCGGTGGCCGGGGTCTCCTTCGAGGTCGGCGCCGGGCGCATCACCGGCCTGATCGGGCCCAATGGGGCGGGCAAGTCGACGACCTTGGACATGATCGCCGGCGCCACCCGCCCCAGCGCGGGCCGGGTCAGCTTCAAGGGCCGGGACATCACCGCGCTGGCCGCCTACCAGCGGGCCCGCCTGGGCATCGCCCGCACCTTCCAGGCCTCGAGCGAGTTCAGCCGGCTCACGGTGCTGGAGAACCTCCTGGTGGCGGCGCCCCGGCTCCGGGGGGAGCGCCTCCGGGGCGCACTCCTGGGCAAGTGGTACTGGCGGTCCGAGGAGATGGAGGTGGTGGAGCGCGCCCGGGCCTTGTTGGAGCGCTTCGAGCTGGCCGACAAAGAGGACGAGTACGCCGGCAACCTGAGCGGCGGCCAGAAGCGGCTCCTGGAGATCATGCGGGGACTGATGGCCGCCCCCGAGATCCTGCTCCTCGACGAGCCCATGGCCGGGGTGAACCCCTCCCTGGCCCGCCGGATCGAGGGGTACCTGCAGGAACTCCGCGACCAGGGCCTGACCATGATCATGGTCGAGCACGAATTGGCCACGGTCGAGCGCCTCTGCCACCCAGTGATCGTCATGGCCGAGGGCCGGGTGCTCCGCCAGGGGAGCATGGCCGAGCTGCGCCGCCAGCGCGAGGTGCTGGATGCCTACCTCATCGGCTGAGGCTCAGCGCCCGGAAGCGCGCCTGGTGATCTCCGGCCTGGCCGCCGGCTACGGCCGCGACCCCATCGTCGCCGACGTCGAGCTCTCCGTGGGCCCGGGGGAGGTGGTCTCGGTGGTGGGGGCCAACGGAGCGGGCAAGAGCACCCTGCTCAAGGCGATCACCGGGGCGCTGCCAGTCATGGCGGGTCGGATCAGCCTCGCCGGTCGCGAGGTCGGCAACCTCCCCGCCAACCGCCTGGCCCGGCTCGGAGTCGGCTACGTGCCCCAGCTGCGCGACGTCTTCGACACCATGACCGTGGCCGAGAACCTGGAGATGGGCGGCTATCTGCTCGACCCCCGCTCCCGGTCGAGCCGGGTCGAGGTGGTGATGGGGATCTTCCCCCGGCTGCGGCAGATGCGCTCGCGGCAGGCGCTGAAGCTGAGCGGGGGCGAGCGCAAGATGGTGGCGCTGGCCCGGGTGCTGATGCTCGACCCCCAGGTGCTGATCCTCGACGAGCCCACCGCGGGGCTATCCCCGGAGCTGTCCCGGGCGGTGCTGCGGGAGCAGGTGCGGGCCCTGGCGGACCGGGGTACGGCGGTGCTGCTGGTCGAGCAGAAGGCCTTCGAAGCCCTGGAAATCTCCGACTGGGCCTACGTCCTAGTGGGTGGGCGCATCATGATCCAGGGCAGAGGACCAGAGCTGGCCTCCCGGCCCGATATTCGCGAGGTGTTCTTGGGCGCCGAGGTGACCCGGGCGTGAGCGACTCAGACCGCGGCAGCCCCGGCCGGGCCCCGCTCAACCTGGGCGAGCCGGATCCGACCAGTGGCTGGCCGCAGCCCTGGGGCGGGCAGGCGTACAGCGCCGAGGTGGTCGCGCTCCCCAGCAAGACCGGGATGGTGGTGGACACCGTCCGGGAGATGATCCTCACCGGCCAGCTGCTGCCCGGCAGCGCCCTGCGCCAGCGCGACCTGGCCAAGCTCCTGGGGGTCAGCCCCACGCCGGTGCGAGAGGCGATCCGCAAGCTGGAATCCGAGGGGCTGGTGCACTTCCGCACTCGCCGCGGAGCCATCGTCGCCCCCGCCGATCCCGGCCAGCTGGAGGAGAGCCTGCGGATCCTGGCGGTGCTGGAGGGGCTGGCCGGGCGGATGGCGGTGGAGCAGATGGTCGACAGTGACCTTCACGAGATCGAGGCGCTCCAGGAGGAACTGGTGCGCTGCCGCGGCGACGAGCGGCGCCGCAAGGAGCTCAACCGCCGCTTCCACTTCCGGATCTACGCCTGCGCCCGTTCACCGATGCTGCTGTCGCTGATGCGCATCCTCTGGCTGGCCTTCCCGGGCGGACCTCAGGTCGGTCGGCCCCTGGACCAGTCACTGCGGGGCCACCGGCGCCAGCTGGCGGCGCTCCGCTCCCGGGACCCGGTGGCCGTCACCCAAGCCATCGAGGAGCATGTGATCGGCATGATCGATCACCTGCGGGTCAAGCCCCCGCCGATCGGGTCCATCTGAACGGGGAGGGCCTCCGCCTCCTCGGCGAGCATCCCCCGGCGTGCCGCGCTCAGGAGCCGGCCAGCGCGCGCTCCAGCAGTTCAAATCCCGCCGGTGAGGGCACGCTCAGGCGGACCGCCCCGGGGACCCCCAGGGTGCTGCCCGGCCGGGCGCTGATCCCCGCTGCCGCCAGGCGCTCGACCAACCGCTGCTCGTCGGGGGCCAGCACCAGGATGAAGTTGGCCTGGGAGGGGAGGCTGGCGTAGCCGTGCTCGCGGAACAGAGCCGCCAGGCGTCGCCGGCTCCGGATCGTGTAGCGGCGCAGCCGCTGCCGGCGGCGGTCGTCGGCCAGGGCGGCCAGGGCGGCCGCCTGGGCCAGGGAGCTGACCGAGAATGCCGGCCGGAAGCGACGCAGGGCCGCCACGATCTCCACCGACCCGACCATGTATCCGACCCGCGCCCCGGCCAGCCCGGCGATCTTGGAGAAGGTGCGCAGGCAGACCAGGCGGCCGCTAGCCACCAGGGGAATCGACGAGACCGCCAGGGCGTCGTCGCAGAAGTCGAGGTAGGCCTCGTCCACCGCCACCAGCCGCGCGCGGCAGGTGCGCAGGAAGTGTTCGAGCTGCTCCCGGGGCAGGGCGGTCCCGGTGGGGTTGTGGGGGTTGCCGATGAAGGCCAGCTCCGCCTCCACCCCGGCCATCTGCTCCAGGTCATGGGCCCAGTCCCGCAGCGGCACCCGCACCACCTCCGCCCCCAGGGCCAGCGCCGCGATCTCGTGCACCCGGTAGGGGGGATCGGCGCAGAGCACCCGGCCGCCACCGGCGGCGTAGGCGATCACCAGGAGGTAGATGAGCTCATCCGAGCCGTTCCCGACCAGCACCTGCTCGGGGTCGACGCCCAGCTCCTCGCCCAGTCGGGCGCGGAGCTCGCCGGCCAGCGGGTCGGGGTAGCGGTTGAGGTCGTGGCCGGCGGCCCGCAGCGCCCGCTGCACCGCCGCCGAGGTGGGCAGGGGCGACTCGTTGGAGGCCAGGCTTCCGTCCCGGGACCCGGCCGGGCGCCCAGGCACGTAGGGGGTGAGCGCCTCGATGGCGGGCCGGGGCCGAAGCCGGCCCCGGGCGCCGGCGCCGCGGCGCTCGGGACCCGGGCTGGCGGCGGCCAATTCGGGGCAAGGATCGCACAACCGGCCGGGCGTAAGCCCACGGCGCTCGGCGGCGGGGCGGGCCGACCTAGACGGACCTTTGGTAGGCGCGGAAGGAGCGCACCGCCCACCAGCCCAGCACCAGGGCCAGGAGAGCCAGCAGGCCCAGCCGGCTCAGCACCAGGCCCCAGTCGACCCCGGCATTGAGGCTCTGCCTGCCCGCCTCCACCGCCCAGTTGACCGGGTTGAAACTGGCCACCACCTGAATCCACTTGGGCAGCAGCTGGGAGGGCAGGAATAGAGAGGAGAGAAAGCACAGGGGCAGGACCAAGAAGACGTTGGCGGCGATCACCGTCTCCTGTTGGCGCAGGCGCAGCGCCATGGCGTTGGAGAGGCAGGCCATGCTCAGCCCCAGCAGCACTGCGGCCGCGACCAGGGCGAGGATGCTGGGCAGGCCGCCGTGGAAGCGGGCCCCGGCCAGCAGGGCCACCAACAGCAGGATTGCCGACTGGATCGCCGTGAGCAGAGCGTAGTAAGCCTGCTGGCCAAGAAGGAAGGTGGTGCGTCGGGCGGGCGCCACCAACAGGCGGTCGAGCACCCCCCGCTCCATGTCAACGATGTAGCTGGTGCCGCTCCAGCCGTTGGCGAAGAGGGAGCTCATCACCAGGACTCCTGGGGTGAGGTAGCCGAGGTAGGACCCGGAGCCGAAGCCGGGTAGCCGGGTCACGGACTGGAAGAGCTGGCCGAAGAGCAGCAGCCAGATGAGCGGCTGGAAGAGCTGCATGGCCAGGTACCAGGGCTGGCGCCAGAGGGCTCGTAGATAGCGGACCGCCATGTGGCTGGGCTGCATGACCAGGGTGCTCATGGGTTGTCTCCTTGGTGGGCCGCCTGAAAGCTGCGGCCGGTGTGGCGCAGATAGACGTCGTCGAGCGAGGGCCGAGAGACCGTGACTGCGCTCACCCGCACGCCCGCCGCCTCGAGCTGGGCCAGCACCGTGGGCACGGCACTGGCGCCGTGGTCGACGCGGGCATGCAGGCTCTGTCCCTCCTGACTCAGGTCGCGGAGCTGGTGGTCGAGGCCATGCAGGGTGGAGCGGGCCAGCTCGGGGCTGGAGTCCGGGTCGAGGTCCACATGGATGGCGTCGCCGAGCAACTCGCTCTTGAGCTGCTCGGGCGCCCCCTCGGCAACCACGCGGCCCCGGTCGATGATTGCCAGCCGGTCGGCCAGCCGATCCGCCTCGTCCAGGTAGTGGGTGGTGAGCAGCACCGAGACCCCGTCCCGCCGGGCCAGGCGCCGGATCTCCTCCCACATCTCGGCCCGGGCCTGGGGATCCAGGCCGGTGGTGGGTTCGTCGAGGAAGAGCACCCGGGGGCGATGCACCAGACCCAGCGCCACCCCCAGCTTGCTCAGCATCCCCCCGGAGTAGGTGCGGGCCACCCGGTCAGCGGCCTCCTCAAGCTGAAAGCGCCCCAGCAGCTCCCCGACCCGGGAGTGGAGCTCAGAGCGCCCCATCCCGTAGAGCTGACCCTGGAGCGTCAGATTCTCGCGCCCGGTGGCCTCCAGATCGACGCCGTTCTTCTGGGCCACGCAGCCGATCAGGCGCCGCACCGCCTTGGGCTGGCGGAGCACGTCCAGGCCGCCCACCCGGGCCCAGCCGGCATCGGGCCGGCTCAGGGTGGTGAGAATCTTGACCGCGGTCGACTTGCCGGCCCCGTTGGGACCGAGCAGGCCGAAGACGGTTCCCTCGGCAACCGCGAAGCCGACGCCGCGCAGGGCGTGCACCGACTTGCCGTACGTCTTGTCCAGGCCCTCGGCCTCGATGGCCAGGGCCGTCGCCATCACGCTCACCACAATCACCTCCTGTTGCCGCTGCCGCCTGGTCGCGTGCGGTTCCGGAGGTGGACCCGGGCTATGCTTCGCGTTGCGACTTGGGTTGCCGGGTTCCCTTCGGGGACCGCCCCGAGAAACGGGGCCCCGGTCGGGGTGTTGACCCACCCCGCCGGGGCTTGCTCGTCTAGTCCGGTGGTTTACCTGGGGCGTCCCCCCGGCTGCGGCTGAGGCGGATGAACTCGCGCCAGTGTGAGAGGCCCTCCAGCCGGTCCGACTCGATGTCCCCGATCAGCTGGCTTACGAAGCCAGACTCGGTCGCGATCAGGCTGAGCCGGTACTCCTCCTCGATGAGGAAGAGCCGGGGTAGCTGCTGCTGGCGCGCGAGCTCGAGCGCCGAGCGGCTCCCGGCGAGGGCCATCTCCAGGGCGGTTCTGCGGCTGCGCAGCAGCCGGACCACCTCTTCGGGGGGCAGTCCGGGCATCAGCGAGAGCGCCGCCTCGAACGCCGGGAACTCCTTGATCGGGGTGGAGAGCAGCTCGGCCAGCCACTCGTCGTGCTCGTTGCGCCCAGAGTCGGTGAGCTCGTAGACGGTGCGCTCGGGGCGCCGGCCGTCGCGGATGGTCTCCAGGGGCCGGATCAGGCCCGCCTTCTCCAGCTGCTCCACCACGGAGTAGAGGGAGCCGTAGTTGAGGCGAATACTCTCCTGCTTGCCGCGTTCGCGGAGGGTGGTCGCCAGCTCGTAGGGGTGTGCCGGAGCTTCGGACAGGCAGGAGAGCACAGCCAGGGCCAGGGGATTACTGCGCTTGGGTCGGGGCATCCCGCATTTGTCTCCAAGAGTTATCCTGTACCGATTACTCGGATCAGAGTATATGAGGTCGACTATACGGTGTCAAGTCCGCCACGCGCCAGGAGGCCGGCGCTGTGCAGGCGGCTCAGCCCGGGGCGGCCAGCAGGCGCTCCGCCAGGAGCGCTCGCTCGCCCCCTCGGCCGCCAGCGCCGGGGACGGCTTCCAACCAACTCTTTGGACGACGGCCCCGCCATGCACGTCCCGGTCCAGCATGGCGCACACTGCGCAATGGTGGCCCGACCTACCGTCTTTGAGTACGCCGGAGGGGAGCCAGCCTTCCTGGCTCTGGCTCGAGCGCATCATCGCCGCTGCCTTGAGGACCCGGTGTTGAACCACCCCTTCTCGCACCCGGGCATGCCCGACCACGTGGAACGCCTGGCTCAGTATTGGGGCGAGGTCTTCGGGGGCCCGCCGGTCTACAGCTCCCGCTGCGGCGGGCAATCGGCGATGCTGACCATCCACGCTGGCCAGCAGGCCAGCGCGGATCTGGGCCAGCGCTTTCTTGCCTGCTTCCTGGCGGCTGCCGACGACGCTGGCCTGCCCGAAGACCCCGAGCTCCGCGAGGTCCTCCGGAAGTACATGGCGTGGGCAGTGACCCAAGTGCTCTCCTACTCGCCGCAGGGGGTGGAGGTGGCGATAGGCCTACCGGTCCCGCGTTGGACTTGGGACTCCGAGGAGCCTGCGCCCCAGCCTGTTTCGTAGCCCCTGAGGAGCAGGCGAGCTCACGGTTCGGCGGGGCGGCGGGTTCCACGATGGACGGTCGTGGGCGCGCTGGTCTCCTGGCGTGTAGGCTCTGGCATTCGGCGCTGAAATTGCACCGGGATGGATCGGGACGAAGGCAGGGGGATGTGCTTGGCCAGCACCCATACCGCGCGCGGATGCCGCGCGGCCCAGATGTCGCAGGGGTTGTCAACATGCTCACCTGTTGTTCAAGGCTGTCGAGCTGTCGCCCGGGCTCCTCCCTAGAAAGCAACGCTCCTAAGGGATGCGCCACCTAGACGCGTTTTGACGAGCGCAAGCGCCAAGCCCCGCTGGCTGCAAGTGAACGGATCGTGGGCGTTGGTGGCTGCGCCAGCGGGAGGGACCGGCCCCGGAGAATGCACTCGGGGCGGCGCCCGCCGGCACCGCTGCTCGCGAACACGGGAGTTCAAGACACCCCGGCCGAAGCGGGTCCCGGCGGGGTCACGCGCAGTGCCGGGTCCAGGGGGAATCAGGTACCGCCCTATGCTCGTTGCCATCATCGATCGGTTGATCGCGATCCAAGGGACAGGGGGCGCAGCGACCCCAAGCCCAGGACTGCCTTGAGGGACGTGCTCGGGCCGATCCTTGCCTGGCAGGAGCAGGGCCAGCGAGTGGCGTTGGCCCGGCTGGTGGGAGCCGAGGGGTCGAGCCCGCGAGAAGCGGGCGCAGCGATGGCGGTCAGCGAGGGGGGCGAGGTGGTCGGCTCGGTCTCGGGCGGCTGCGTCGAGGGCGCGGTGGTCGAGGCAGCGCTACGGGCACTCGCGGACCGTCGCCCCCCCGAGGTGCTCAGCTTTGGCTACTCGGACGCCCAGGCATTCGCCGTAGGTCTCACATGTGGCGGGACGGTCAGGCTGCTGCTCAGTGCCGAACCGGAGCCCTGGCTGGCTCGCCTCCGGGGCGAAGTGGCAGCCGAGCGGCCGGCGGCTCTCGCCACCGTAATCGAGGTCAGCCACGAGCCGAGCCCTGGCGCGCCGCCGCCACCGGCGGTGGGTGCGGCGCTGCTGGTCGCCGACGCGGGTGGGGCGGCCGGCGGCTTCGGTGATCCAGAGCTCGATCGGATCGTGATCCGCGACTCCCTGGGAGCCCTGGCCAGCGGCCGCTCCGCCGCCCGTCACTACGGCCTTCGCGGCGAGGCTCGGCGCAACCAGGTAGAGGTCTTCATCGAGGTCTTTGCCCCGCCGCCGCAGATGGTGATCTTCGGCGCCGTCGACTTCACCGCCGCACTCGCCCGAGCTGCCAAGCTGCTCGGCTACCGGGTCACCGTCTGCGACCCCCGCTCGGCCTTCGCCACCGAGGCCCGCTTGCCCATGGCCGACCGGGTCCTGGTGGAGTGGCCTCACCGCTATCTGGAGCGGGAGGGGGGGCTGCTGGGCGCCCGGGACGCCATCTGCGTGCTCACCCACGATCCCAAGTTCGATGTGCCCGCGCTCCGAGCGGCGCTCGCGACCCAGGCGGGCTACATCGGCGCCATGGGCTCACGCCGCACCGAGCGGGAGCGCACGGCCGCACTTCTGGCGGTCGGGGTGGAGCGGTCGGCGCTGGCCCGGGTGATGGGGCCGATCGGGGTGGACATTGGCGCCCGCACTCCGGAGGAGACGGCGGTCTCGATCCTGGCCGAGATCATCGCGCTGCGCTCGGGGCGGCGCGGGGGCTCACTCCGGGACCGCGAGGGGGCGATCCATGCCGGTGCCCCAGGCCCGTCGGGGTGAGCTCCTGACCCGGGCGGCCCTGGTGCTGGCCGCCGGTCACGGCTCGCGCCTGGGCGCAACCCAGGCCAAGCCCCTGGTCGCCTTCCGGGGTAGGCCGCTGGTGCTCTGGCAGGTGGAAGCCGCCCTGGGGGCCGGCCTGGCCGAGGTGGTGGTGGTGGACGGTGCCGCCAATCTGGCAGGCACCCTTCCCCCGGCGGTAACCCTGCTCCACAACCCCAACTGGGCCGATGGCCAGGCGACCTCCCTGCAGGTGGGGATCGGCTGGTGCCGTCGGCAGGGGCACGAGGCGGTGCTGGTGGGCCTGGCCGACCAGCCCCTGATCCCTACCCGCGCCTGGGCGGCTGTGGCAAGGGCCGCGGCGGCGCCGATTGTGATCGCCACCTACTCCGGGCGCCGAGGTCACCCGGTGCGCCTGGGGCGGGAGGTCTGGGCCCGGCTGCCCCAGACCGGGGACGAGGGCGCGCGAGGGCTGATCGCCGCGCACCCCGAGCTGGTCCAGGAGGTCGCGTGCCGGGGCGAGCCCGCTGACCTTGATACCGAGGCCGACCTGGCCCGATGGCGCTGAGGCCCGAGGCGCTTCCCGGCCGGAAGGTTGTGTCTCAGGGTCGGGGCCGGTATGGTATTGCCTACTCGAGTAGGGTGCACCGTCGGCCAGCAGAGGCCGGACCGCGGGGGAAGGCTTGGGGCGGGCAACTCGCCGCCGCAGCCACCGATCGAGGCCGGTCCCGAGGCGCGCCGAGGCGTCCTTCGCCGAGGTTGTTCGAACAGTCAGGGACCGGCGGGCGTCCCCCGGCGGCGGCCCGTTGTACGCGCTTTGGAGGAACAGAGATGCGTCGAGCCCTAGCCGCATCCTCGGTGGCGGCGTTGGCGGTCGCCATGGTGAGCGGCGCCACAACCGCCTTCGCCAAGTCCGGAGACATCAACGTCGGGGTGGTCGCACCCTTCAGCGGGCCAGCGGCAGAGTTCGGCACCCTGCTCACCGCTCCCTGCCTGGCCGCCACCTCGTTGATCAACAAGGCCGGCGGGATCTTGGGCCATGACATCCAGTGCACCTCGGTCGACGACACCGGCGACCCCGCCGACGCGGTGCCCAACGTGACCCGCGCCATTGCCACCGTGTCCAACTTCGACATGGCCGCAGGCCTGGAGACCAACACCGCCGCCACCACCGTGCCGCTCATCAACGGCGCGCACATCCCCTTCGTCACCACCAACGGCCTGGTCGCCTACAACAAGACCCATGACAAGTACTTCTGGCGGTTGACTCCCGCCGACAACGCCAACGGCGCCGCCATGGTGGCCTTTGCCGCCCAAAAGCACTACAAGAAGATCGCCGTTGTCTTTGAGAACAACGCCACCGACACCGGCAACCTCCCCGGGATCGTCGCCGGAGCCAAGAAGTTGGGTGTGACCCTGGTCACCAACACCACCATCCCCGCAGACGCCAGCTCCTACTCCAGCGTGGTCTCAACACTACTGAGCCGCAAGCCGCAGGCACTGATCTTCGACGCAGATCCTCAGAGCACCGCCACCTTCCTCTCCAACTACTCGCAGCTCAACAGCGGCACGCTGCCACCCATCATCACCGCCACCGACTCGCTCACACCTGACTGGTACAGCGCGGTCAGCAAGGCGGTGGGCGCCAGCTACATCTTCCACAAGGTCAATCTGGTGGGTTCCTACTTCAGCCAGAGCACTCCGGCCTTCAGGGCCTACAAGGGCGAGCTCCTGGCCAACCCCAGGACCCACGGGATCGCCAACACCCTGGCCTCGGTGGGGCCGCCCGCGTCGGCCTACGACGGCCTCAACGTGCTGGCGCTGGCGATGCTGATGGCCAAGAGCATCTCCGGACCGGTCTACAACGCCGACATCATCAAGGTGGTGTCGGCGAAGAAGGGCGCGGTCAAGGTAAACACCTTTGCCGCCGGCAAGAGGGCGCTGGCGCAGGGCAAGCAGATCCAGTACGTGGGCGTCCTGGGGCCGGTCACCTTCAACAAGTACCACAACTTCGCCGGCGCCTTCGCCGCCAACATCTTCACCGGCTCCTCGACTTCCCGGCGCTCGGCGATAATCTCGGGAGCGGAGGTATCCCACCTCCTCGGATAGGTCGTCCAAAGGAAGCCCTGGGCTTCCCTGGCGGGAGTGCCGGGTGCATCTGCTGATCGAGTCGATCGGGTTCGGAGTCGCGTCCGGCGCCGTCCTGGCGCTGGGGGCGGTGGGCTTCACGTTGCAGTTCGGCATCAGCAACGTGCTCAACATCACCTACGGGGCGCTGATGAGCCTGGCTGCCTTCCTCGGGCTGTTCCTGCTGGGTCTGGGGCTGAACATCTGGTTGGCGATGGCCCTGTGCGGGGTGATGATCGCCCTGTGCTCGGTGGCGCTCAACCGCGGCCTGCTCGACCCCCTGCTACGGCGCGGGATGCAGCCCTTCGGGATCATCATCGTCAGCGTCTCCGCGGGCATCGTCCTGGAGTACGTGATCGTCGCCGTGGCCGGCCCTGCCACCCAGTCCTACGGCAACCTGAGCGGCGCCACCCTCAACTTCCTGGGCTGGACGCTGACCACCGCCCAGGTGGTGATCATCCTGGTGACCCTGAGCCTGATGGCGGCGCTCCACCTGCTCCTGACCCGGACCCAACTGGGACGGGCGATGCGGGCGACCTCCGCCAACCGCACCCTGGCCCGCAGCTGTGGCATCGCCACCTCCCAGGTCAGCGACATTACCTGGTTTCTCTCCGGGGCGCTCTGCGGCCTGGCCGGGGTTGCCCTGGCCCTGACCATCGAGTCCTTCGACTTCACCCTGGGCTCCATCTTCCTCATCCCCATGATCGCCGCGGCGGTGCTGGGAGGGGTGGGCCAGCCCTACGGGGCGATGCTGGGGGCCCTGGTGGTGGGGGTGGTCAGCCAGGTCTCCGCCGCCTATTGGGACCCCGCCTATGAGAACGTGGTCGCCTTCGCCATCCTCATCGTGATGCTGCTGGTCCGGCCCCGGGGCCTCTTCGGCGCCAACTGGTCGGCTCGCAAGCTGCAGGCCTGAGGGTGGTCGTGGCCGACGGGCGGCGCGGAGCGGGCCCATGAGCGGTCCTCTCTTCTATCTGGTGGTGCTGCTGGTCTACCTGGGCACCGACCTGCTCGCCGCCTGGGGGCTCAACCTGGAGTTCGGGGTTTCCGGGGTGGCCAACCTGGCCTTCATCGTGGTGATCGCCGCGGGCGCCTACACCTACGGCATCCTCACCCTAGGCCCCGACACCGGCGCCAACTCCTTCCAGCAGTACGTCCTGGGGCTGCGCCTGCCCTTCGCGGTGGCGGTGCTGGCGGCGGCGGCGGCGGGCGCGGTGGTGGGGGTGCTGATCGGGCTAACCGGGCTCAAGCGCCTGCGCCAGGACTACCAGGCGATGGTGATGTTGGTGGTGGCGCTGATGGCGGCCACGGTGGTCGGCGCCGCCAACGGCTTCCTCAACGGTGACGCCGGCCTGAGCCTGATCCCCAACCCCTTCTCGGGGCTGGGGACCTCGGGCGGGGACTGGGCCTACGTGGCCATGGTCGGGTTCAGCTGTGTCGTCGGCTACTTCGTGATGCGCCGCTTCACCGGCGGTCCCATGGGCCGGGCGCTGCGGGCGATGCGCGACGACGAGCACGCCGCGGCGGCGATGGGCCACAGCGTGATCAAGCTGCGACTGCTCAGCCAGGCGGTGGGGGGCGCCTTCGGGGGGGTGAGCGGGGCCCTGCTGGTGGCATTCATCGGCGGCTGGTCGCCGGGAGCATGGGCCTACGTCGAGACCCTGGCCCTGCTCACCGCCATCATCGTTGGGGGCATGGGCAACGACTTCGGGGTCACCATGGGCACCTTTCTAATTGCGGTCCTGCTGCTCCAGGGCGTGCAGTTCCTGCCCCAGATCAGCTCGCACACGGGCCTGACCGAGGCCCTGGGCTGGATGGTGCTGGGAGGGCTCACCATCGCCTTCCTCTGGATCCGGCCCCAGGGGGTGCTCCGGGAACGAAGACCCAGCTACGACTGGGTCGGTGAGGCCGAGCCCCCGGCCGAGGGCGGCGCGGCGAGCGGTCGTCCGGCTCCCTCGGCGTGAGCCCGGACCAGCGGTCGAGGTGATCGGCGAGGGCGCCCCGGCGGCCAGCCTGGCCAGAGCACGCCCACCCCAGGGGGAGCCGCTGCTGCGGGTGGAGGGCCTGGTCAAGCAGTACGGTGGGGTGAGGGCGGTGGACCAGGTCGCATTCGACCTCGCGGCCGCCTCCATCACCGGCTTGATTGGTCCCAACGGTGCCGGCAAGTCCACGGTGCTGGCGGTGGTGAGCGGCTTCACCCCGGCCACCGCCGGCCGGGTCAGCCTGGGAGGCGAGGACCTGAGCTCAGCACCGATGCACGTCCGGGCCCGGCGGGGGTTGGCGCGCACCTTCCAGATTGCCCGGGTCTTCGGCGGCCTCACCGCCCTGGAGAACCTGGTGGTGGCGGTGCCGGGGCAGCGCGCCCTCACCGCCCGGGGACTGCTGGAGGGGCGCCGCCGCTGGCGCGCTCAGGAGCAGGATCTGATCGAGCGCGCCTATCGGCTCCTGGCCAGCTTTGGGATGGCCGAGATCGCCAACCAGCGGGCGCGGACCCTGAGCGGCGGCCAGCGCCGCGCGGTGGAGATCATGCGGGCGCTGATGATGGAGCCGCTCCTACTGCTCCTGGACGAGCCCATGGCCGGGCTCAACCCCCATCTGGTGGGGCAGCTCGAGGACATCTTCGTCTCCCTGCGCGAGCGCGGCATCACCCTGCTCCTGATCGAGCACGAGCTGGATACCGTGGAGAGGATCTGCGGCGAGGTGCTGGTGATGGCCTGGGGCAAGGTGATCGCCAGGGGAGCCATGGCCGAGCTGCGCCAGCGCCGCGAGGTCCAGGACGCCTATGTCGTCGGCTAGCCCCCCGGCCGCCCTGGCGATGGAGGGCCTGGTGGCGGGCTACGGCGACGCTCCGGTGGTGCGTGGTGTCAGCCTGGAGGTCAAGCCCGGGAGCGTGGTGGCGGTGGCCGGTCCCAATGGCGCCGGCAAGAGCACTCTGCTCAAGGCCATGCTGGGGATCCTGCGGGTGATGCAGGGCCGGGTGCTGCTCTTCGGCGAGGACGTCACCGGGCTGCCGCTGGAGCGCCTGGCCCGGCTGGGAGTGGGCTACGTGCCCCAGCTCGACGACGTCTTCGATTCCCTGCGGGTCAGAGAGAACCTGGAGATGGGCGGCTACCTCTGCAGCCGGGCCCAGCGAGCGGAAAGGATGGAGAAGGTGCTGCAGATCTTCCCCCAGTTGGGCGACAAGCTGCAGCGCTACGCCGAGAACCTGAGCGGCGGGGAGCGCAAGATGACCGCCATCGCCCGGGTGCTGATGCTCGACCCCCGGGTGCTGGTGCTGGACGAGCCCACTGCCAGCCTCACCCCGGAGATGTCGCGGGTGGTGCTCCACGAGCAGGTGCGGCCGCTCAGCGCCCTGGGCAAGTCGGTGCTGCTGGTGGAGCAGAAGGCGGTGGCGGCGCTGGAGGTGGCGGACTGGGCCTGCCTGCTGGTGCGCGGCCAGGTCGAGGTCTCGGCCCCCGCCGCCGAGGTGCTCCACGATCCGGAGATGCGCCAGATCTTCCTGGGCCGGGCGGCCGCCTCGGCACCGGGCTCGCTGAGCCGGCCGTGAACACGGCCGACCGCTTCGTGGCAACCCTGGAGCACCTGGGGATGGACACCTTCTTCGGGCTCCCCGGCTCCACCGAGGCGGCGCTGCTGGAGGCCCTCCGGGCCAGCGGCCGGATCCGCTATGTGCTCGGTCTCCATGAGAGCGCGGTGGTGGCCATGGCGGATGGCTATGCCCGGGCCACCGGCCGGGTGGGGGTCGCGGGGCTGCACACCACCGTTGGCACCATGAACGGCCTGAGCCAGCTCTACAACGCCTCCCGGGACGGTGTGCCGGTGCTGCTCACCGTGGGCCACAAGGACCGCACGGTGCTGGCCGAGGATGGCTTCTGCGCTCTGCCCGACCTACCGGGCCTGGCCCGCCAGTTCGCCAAGCACTCCTGGCAGAGCCTGAGCTCGGAGGCGGTGCCCGCCGACCTGGTCCGAGCCCACCTGGCGGCCGCCACCCCGCCGACCGGCCCTGCCTTCCTGGCGATCCCCGATGACCTGCTCGCCGCTCCCGCGCCGGAGCATCCTGGCCCGCTGCCCGGGGCGGCGGTGCTGGAGCGCTGGGGCGCCCCCGACCCGGCGGTGGTGGAGGCCCTGGCGGGTCGCCTGCTGCGGGCCCGCCGGCCGCGGCTGGTGCTGGGCGGGGCGGCCGCCTCCGCCAGCGCCGCCGCCCAGGAGCTGGCCCAGGCGACCGGGCTCGGGGTTCTGGCCGCTGACCTCACCGATCTCTCGTGCTGCAGCTATCCGAGAGACGAGAGCCACTACCTAGGCGTCTACGGCGAGGAGCAGGCGGCCCTGGAGGGCTGTGATCTGCTCCTGGCGGTGGGCTGCCGGGTCTTCTTCCCCTTCTCCGCGCGGCGCCGACCCGAGCTGCCGCCGGGCGCGGCCCTGGTCCATCTCCACCCCGACCCGGCGGAGCTGGGCAAGCGCAGCCCGACCGACCTGGCCCTGGTGGGCGAGCCCGGCGCCTGGCTGAGGGCGCTGGCGGTGGCCTGCCGAGCCCAGGAGCGGCTCAACCCCAGCGCCGCCCGCCGGGAGGCGGAATTGGCCCCGCTGCAGGAGCACCGGCGGCGCCGCCTGGCCTCGGAAGTGGAGGCCGCCCGGGGCGGGGACCCGGTGACGGTCGAGGAGGTGGCGGCGGAGCTGGCGCCGGTGCTGCCCCGGGGCACGATCCTGGTCGAGGAAGGGGTGCGGGCCTCCCGGGCGATCTTCCGGCACTGCGGGGTTCCGGAGAGTGGCGCGATCTGGCGGAGCAGCGGCGGCTCGCTGGGTTGGGGCCTGCCGGCGGCGGTCGGGGCCAAGCTGGGCGCGCCCGAGCGCCCGGTGGTGCTGCTGGTGGGGGACGGCAGCCTGCACTTCTCGATCCAGGCGCTCTGGACCGCGGTCCAGCAGGGGGCGCCCCTGGTGGCGGTGGTGCTGGACAACCGCGGCTATCTGGCGGTCAAGCGGGCGATCGAGAATCTGCTCCAACTCGACCAGGACCCGCGGGAGCACCCCGGCACCGAGCTCGCGGGCATCGACCACGTCCTGGCCGCCCGCGCCTACGGGGCAACCGGGGTCAGGGTGCGGACCGCGGCGGAGGCGGCGGAGGCGGTGGAGGCGGCCCTGGCTCAGGGCGGGGTCAGCGTGGTCGAGGTTCCCGTGGCCCAGATCCGGCCCTGAGGCCGGTTGGCGCGCAGGAGGTAGGCGAATGATGGGTCTGGACTGGAGCAGCTCTCCCCGGCAGCACCGGGTGCAGCGTCAGGATGGCTTCGCCATCCCGCTCCGCGACGGCAACCGCCTGGTGGGCACCCTCTACCGTCCCCGGACCGAGGCTAAGGTGCCGCTGCTGCTCAGCTTCCACCCCTACAACAACGAGTACCAGACCGCGCCGATCCGGCCCCAGGGCTTCAGCTACCAGCGCGGCTGGATCGAGGCCGGCGACCCGGAGTTCTTCGCCCGCCGCGGCTATGCCCACGGGATCTTCAATGTCCGCGGCACCGGGGCCTCCAGCGGCGACTTCTCGGCCATGGGCCCCCGAGAGGCCGAGGACGTCGCCGAGGCGATCGAGTGGATGGCGGCCCAGCCCTGGTGCAGCGGCCAGGTGGGCATGTTCGGGATCTCCTATTTCGCCTCGATCCAGGTGAGGGTGGCGATGCTGGAGCCCCCCTCGCTCAAGGCGATCTTCGCGCCCTTCGGGCTGACCGACTTCTACCGCGACATGTACTACCAGGGCGGCATCCTCTCGCACCGCTTCCTGCTGCAGTGGAAGGACAAGTTCGACTCCGTCCGCTACCACAGCTGGTTCCGCGAGCGCCATGGCGAGGGAGAGTATCGCCAGGCGCTGGCGCGGGCGCTGGCGGACCCTGAGATCTCCGAGATCCCCGGCCTGGTCCAGGCGCTGCGCCACCCTGAGGGCGCCGATGCCCTGGTCGCCGACATCGTCCTCCAGCCCTACGACGGCCCTTTCTACGAGGAGCGCCGGGTGGACTACTCCAGGACCAGCGTCCCCGCCTACCTGGGGGCTTGCTGGGCACTCTTCGGGCTCCATCTGGAGGGCGCCTTCCGCAGCTTCGAGCGCTGGCAGGGGCCCAAGAAGCTGCTGATCGGGCCGCCGCTGTACCTCGACCGCCCCTTCTACCAGCTCCATCTGGAGGCGCTGCGCTGGTTCGACCACTGGCTGCTGGGCAACGACACCGGCTTTCTGGAGGAGGCAGCGGTGCGGCTCTTTGTCCCTGGCCGGGACACCTGGCGGGAGGCGGACGCCTGGCCGCTGCCCCAGACCCGCTTCACCCCCTTCTTCCTCCACCAGGGCGGGCTGCTCTCCGAGCACGACCTCTGGCCCGGGGAGCAGGCGACCCAATTCGAGGATTCGCCCTTCGGGCATGGGGAGGTGGTCTTCCTCACCCCGCCCCTGGTCGAGGAGACCGAGGTGATGGGCCCACTGGCCCTGGAGCTCTACGTCAGCACCAGCGACACGGACGCCCTGGTGATGGCCTCGGTCTTCGCCCAAGACCGCCAGGGGGTGGAGGAGGAGCTCACCCGGGGCTGGCTGCGGGCCAGCCTGCGGGCCTTGGACCCGGATCGCTCCCGTCCCTGGCGGCCCCACCCGCGGCTGAGCACCCCGGAGGCGGTCACCCCCGGGGAGGTGATGGCGCTGCGGATCCCGATCGTGCCCGGTGCCCGCCGCCTCTCAGCCGGCGAGCGCCTGGGCCTGCGGATCAAGGTGGCCGACGACGAGCCGCCCCCGGACGCGGTCCGGGGCGCCGGCTACGGCCACCTGCAGCGGACCACCGCGGCCCTGATCACGGTGCACCACGACGAGGAGCACCCGTCGCAGCTGCTGCTGCCGGTGGTGGAGGGCAACCTGCTGGGAACTTTCCTCTCCGGCGGGCTTCTGCCCGCAGCGATCGGGCCTCTGCCCCTGGCCAAGTTCCAGCGTCCCAAGCAGGAGTAGGCCCTACGGGCGGATGCAGTTCAGGCCTGGCGGGCCAGCAGGCGCTCGGCGTTGCCCTGGAGGATCTGAGTCCGCTCCGGCTCGGGGATGGCCGCCTGCCGGATGGTGGCCAGCTCCTCGACCGGCCAGA
>JBOHUM010000015.1:0-2574 GCA_050734515.1 Candidatus Dormibacteria bacterium | reverse complement strand
GGCGAAGTTGACTGCGGCCCGCTTGCTTGGGAGATCATAGCGCTCCATCACCCTGGAGCACGCCCGCTCGTCCAGTTCGATGTTGGTGCGACCAATGCACATACCGTACACCATGGACGTCGGCGCCCCCCAGGGCGCGGGGTCCATGGCCCGCCTGCCCGCCATCAGCAGGCGCCAGTCCCGGCCTCGGGCACACCCGCTCCGGGCGCTTGGTCAACTCCTCGGCCAGCGCGGTTAGCGACATGGGGGCCCAGCGCCTCGGCAGGCAGCGATGGTAAGGCGGGCCCCGAAAGCGGCTCGCACGCCAAGAAGCGCCGCCTGGGGGGTGGGGTATGGGTATCCAACCTCCTTTCGCGAGGAGGCCTCGCCCTCACTCGGCCGCGAGTATCACCGCCGGCGGTCAGCCCCCGGGTGGAGAGACACGCCCGCGTCGGTGCCGGTGGCCGCGAGCGGGCGTCGTGGGGATGCGGAGGCCCGAAGGGGTTGCCTCCGCCCTGGACCGGAACTCCTGCCATCACTCGGCCAAGGTGTCCCGGCGTCCGAGCTCGCCCACCCACTGGGGCACTCCAGCTGCGCGGGCGGCCGCGCGGCGGCCGCGGATGGCCACCAGCAGCACGATCACGGTCGCGCCCACGAACAGCGTCGCCGCGATGAAGGCGTGGTCGGCACCGATCACGAATGCCCGCTGCGCCAGCGCCGACTGCAGCGCGGTTCCGCGGGCGGCGGATCCGAACACCGAGACCAGCACCGCCAGACCAAGCGCGCCGCCGAGTTGCTGCATCACGTTGACGAGCCCTGACGCCGCGCCCGCCTCCTCCGGCCGCACCCCGCTCAGAGATGCAGACGTCAGCGGCACGAACGCGAGTCCGTTGCCTGCACCGAACAGCACCAGGGGCACCAGCAGCGAGAGGTATCCGCTGGATGCCGAAAGCTGCGTCAGCAACAGGATCCCGCTGGTGGACACGGTGAGCCCGACCACCATCACCGTCTTGCCCCCGAACCGCTCCACCAGGCTTCGGGCACTGAGCTGCGACATGGCGAACAACGCCACCGTGAAGGGCAGGAAAGCCAGGCCAGTGTCGAGCGGGCCGTAGTGGAGGACCTCCTGGAGGAACTGGGTCAGGAAGAAGAACATCCCGAACATCCCGGCGGTGAGGAAGAGCCGAGCGATGAACGAGGCGTTGCGGCTGCGCTCGGCGAAGAGCCGCAGCGGGGTGATGGGCTCGACCGCGCGCTGCTCCAGGATCACGAATGTCGCGAGCAGGGTGACGCCGACGGCAAACGCCGCCACGGTGGTCAGGTCGTCCCAACCCGAGGAGGCGGCGCGTACAAAGCCATAGGCCAGCGAGCTCACGCCGGCCGTGGAGGTCAGCGCTCCGCGGAGGTCGAAGTGCCCGCTGCGGCTGGGCGTCTCGGTGAGCAGGCGGCGGGCCAACAGCACCACGGCGATTCCGACGGGCACGTTGACGAACAGCACCCAGCGCCAGGAACCCCATTGCGTCAGCAGCCCCCCGAGGATCAGGCCGATGGCCCCACCGCCGATGGAGACCGCGGTGTACCAGCCGATGGCCCGGACCCGCTCCTGGCCGTCCGGGAACATGGTCATCAGCAGGGCCAGGGCCGAGGGCGCCGCCAGGGCTCCGCCGATGCCCTGCAGCGCGCGGGCCCCCAGCAGCCAGGCACCCCAGGGCGCCAGCCCGCCCAGGAACGAGGCGAAGGTGAAGAGGACAATCCCGGCGACGAACACCCGCCGGCGGCCGAGCAGGTCCCCGGCCCGGGCCCCCAGGAGCAGGAAGCCACCGAAGGCCAGGGTGTAGGCGGTGACCACCCAGGACAGGTTGGCGGGCGAGAAGCGCAGGGCGCGGGCGATCTCGGGCAGGGCGATGTTGACGATGGTGGCGTCGAGGACCACCATCAGCTGAACGCCGAGGATGATGCCGAGGACCAGGCCACGACGGCTCTGGCGGGAAGTGGCTCGGACGGCCGGGTCGGTGAGGGTGGCGGTAGCGGGCACCTCGAACCTCCAGATGGTGTACGATGGCGAAACGGAAGCTTCCTCCGGAAGTATACGGAGGATCCCTCCGTTTTGCAACTAGGAAGTGAGCTGGTGGCCGGTGAAGTCGCGGCGGCGGAGTCGAGGGCAATTGAGCCCGCCGATGCGGAGGGGACAGGCCGCCACCTGCGGGCGGACGCCCAGCGGAACCGCGAGCTCCTGATCGCGACCGCCGGCGCTGCCTTCGCCGCCCGGGGTGCCGAGGTGCCCCTGGAGGAGATCGCCCGGGGCGCGGGTGTCGGCATCGGCACCCTGTATCGCCACTTCCCCACCCGCGACCTGCTGGTCGAGGCCGTCTATCGCCGCGAGGTGGATCTCCTCTGCGAGCGTGCGGACCAGCTCCTGGAGACCCTTGCCCCCGAGCGGGCCCTGGCCGAGTGGCTGCGGCTGTTCGTGCGCCATGTGGCCACCAAGCGAGGCATGCTCTCGGTGCTCAAGCCTCTGCTCAACACCAACGCCACCTTCTTCGAGCAGACCCGCGGGCGCGCCAGCGCCGCCGCCACCAAGCTCCTCGACGCGGG
>JBOHUM010000014.1:0-130360 GCA_050734515.1 Candidatus Dormibacteria bacterium | reverse complement strand
GACATCCTCGACCTCGACCTGGCCCAGCGAGATCACGTCGTAACCGGCTTCCGCGGCTGGCTGGAACAGCTCCAGACTCCGCTCCGGATCCTGGTCTGCGGACGCGTCGAGGAGCAGGGGCTGAGCGGGCCGGAGGGAACGCTGGCAGGCCCCCAAGGTCGGCTCCAACTCGAACAGCGGGGCCACCTTGCCGACATGCTCCGGCGTACTGGATACCGACGCCGCCGGGTTTACTTCGACTTCGGTGATCGCGGCGCCCTCGCGCTCGGCGGAGCGGACGGGCGGCTCGCCGCGGGCTTGAGCCTGGACGTTCATCCCCCGGCGCAGCCCGAACCGCTGGCCGAGGGACCTCGAGACGAGCAGCCCGGCCGACTTCGTGCCGGGGGGCGCTGGCTGATCTCGATGCGCCTGGCCAGGCTTCCCGGGGCGCCGGTCAGCGCTGGCTGGCTCTGGAACCTAATTGGAACCCAGGCGGACTTCGACCTGTTGCTGGATCTCCGACCACGCTCAGCCGGGTCAGCAGACCGAAGCCTGCGACGGCGCCTGCGGGGGCTCCGCGCTCGACAGCTGGTGGCGGCCGACCGGGGCGAGGTCGACGACCCCCGGCTGGCCACAGCCGTCGCCTCGGCAGCGGCGTTGCGCGGGATCCTGGCCGGGCCCAGTGGAAGCCTCTTCGAGCTGCGCCTCACCTGGACCGTGGCCGCCGACTCCCGCGTGGCCGCGGAGCGACTGGGCGCCGCCGCCCAGGAGCGGCTGGCGGCGCTCCAGGGGAGGCTGGTAAGCGCCTGGTGCGACCAGGTTCCGGCTCGGCGCGAGACGATGCTCCAGGCTCGAGCAGGCGGCCCCGCGCGGCTGGTGAGCACCGAGGAGCTGGCCACCCTTTGGCCCTGGCTCGACGACTGGCAGGGCCCTGTGACAGGCGGCATCAACCTCGGCCGGCATCTCCGCACCGATGCGCCGACGCAGCTCGACCTGTTCGCCTCCCAGCCCAACGCCAACCTGGGGGTGGTGGCAGCCTCGGGCAGCGGCAAGTCGTACCTGGGAGGGTTGCTGGGGCTCGAGGGTCTGCGGCTGGGGGTGCGCTCGGTGGTGCTGGATCCCGAAAACGAGCATCGCGGCTGGTGCCAGGCGGTGGGAGGCGTCTATCTGCGGGCCGGAGAGCACCTGCCCACCGGCTTCAACCTGCTGGAGATGGTCGAGCCCACGGCCGCACCCAGCGCCGCCGCCGAACTGGTCTCACTGCTCTGCGGCCCGCTCTCCCCCCGGGAGGCCGGGATGGTGGCGGCCGCAGTCCGCGCCACTCTGGCGGAGGCAGAGGGCAGCCCCATCGTGCTCTCCGACTGTCTGCCCCACCTGCGCCACGATGAGACGGGCGATGAGATCGCGCTGCGGCTCCTTCCCTGGCTCGAAGGCCTTCCCGGCGCGATCTTCAACCGCTTGGGGCGGGGCCCCGATGTTGACACCGTGACTGCCATTGGTCTGCGGGAACTGCCGGCATCCTGGGTTCCCGCCACCACCTTCCTGATCTCGCATTGGCTCTGGGCCTGGATCCGGTTCACGCCCGGGCGCAAGCAGGCGATCGTCGACGAGGCAGGTCTGCTGGCCGACAACCCGGCGCTTCAGCGGCTGATGGCACATCTGGCCCGCCGGATCCGCAAGTACCAGGGGTCTCTGGTGTTGCTGACCCAGGCCGCGGGCGACCTCGTCGGCTCGGGCGCCAGCGAGGTGCTGGCGGTCAACTCGGCAACACTTTTGCTGGGCAACCAGCGATCGGCCGCCGCCGGCCGCCTGCAGGCGGCCTTCCAGCTCGATGACGGTCAGCGGCGCTTCTTGGAGCAGGCCGGTCGGGGCCAATTCCTTCTGGTCGCCGGCCACCGGGGAACTCCGGTGCAAGTCGAGGCACCCGGTCTCTACCACAGGTTCCTGGCGGGGAGCCTCGGTTCGGCGACAGAGGCCAACGAGCCCGTCGGGGCCCAGATCGGCCGGTCCTAGAATCAGCACCCATGGGCCGGGTGGTGTTCCTGCGCATGACCAACCTCGGCCGGGAGAGCCCGGCCGGCTGGCAGCTGGCGGTGAGCGACTTCGCCGCCACCAGGTCCTGGAGGTCGGATGCCCTCTGGCTCGCCACCGACGCCTCCCGCGGCCTTTTCGAGATGGAGTACCTGCGTCACCTACGTCTCGACGTCCGGGAGCCGGTCCTGGGCGCCAGCTTCGTTCGCCTCGCCGGGGACGAGACCGACTTCCTTGCCGTCTGCTTTGGGATGCTGCGCCTGACCGGGCAGCTAGGCGGCCGGGTAGAGCTCAGCGATCCGGACAACCCCATCCGCAAGCAGCGCCGCCTCACCCTGGTGGAGGGCCAGGTGTCCGGGCCTCGTGACATCGACGAGGTGATGGTCGCGCGCCCCATCTTCAAACGGCTGCCCGCCAGCACCATCACCTTCTATCCCCCCCGGTACCGGCGGGCGGCCCTTCCCGGCCCGGCCGGGCCGCCACGCTGGTGGAGCTTCTCGCTGGCCGGTCTGCGCGCGCCTGCGCCCGGCTTTCTCGAGGCTGAGGCCGAGGCGATGCGGATCTACCGGGGACTGCGGGCGATCGGTTGAACCTTTGCGAGCGGTGGTCCAGCGGGTCAAACAGGCGTCGGTCTCGGTCGGTGGAGTAACCCGCGCCGAGATCGGGGCAGGCGTGCTTATCTACCTGGGGGTGGGCCCCCAGGATGACGCCCAGGTGGCCCGCCATCTGGCGGTCCGGCTGTGTGCCCTGCGCATCTTTCCCGACGCCCAGGGGCGTTTCCAGCGCTCCCTGGTGGAGTCCGGTGGAGAGGCGTTGCTGGTCAGCCAGTTCACCCTCTTCGCCGACAGCCGCCGCGGCCACCGGCCCTCGTTCACCCGGGCCGCCGCCCCTGGCGTCGCCCGGCACCTCTGCGCCGTGGTGGCCCAGGAGTTCCGGCGGCAGGGCCTGGCTAGGACCCTGGAGGGCGAGTTTGGCGCCCACATGCTGGTGGCCTCGGTAAACGACGGGCCCGTGACCGTGGTGGCGACCGTCGGCGAGGGCGCCTGGGAGGCCGATTGCGGTTGAGCCGCTCGCCACAGCCGCCTCAGCGGACTGAGGCAGCAGTGGTTGGCGACTTACAGGGGGCCCGCGGTGGGAGAGCTCAACTCGCTTCTCAACTCATGGGTGCTGATCGGCCAGGGGGTCATCGGCAGCCTGGGGACGCTGGCATTCGTGTGTGCCTTCGCCTGGCGCGTGGTGGCGCCCAATCCTCACAGCGCCTTGGAGGCGCAGCGCTGGCTGGGCCGGATCGCTCTCGGCACCCTGGGAGTGGAACTCGCCGGACTGCTGACCCACGTCCTTCTGGCGGCGGTGCCCCACAACTTGGGGTGAGCGGTGGCCGCGATCAGCCTCCCGAGCTTTGGATTCCAGCCCCTGGGCTTGCTCGAACAACTGGTCAGCGGCGCCCTGTCGAACTTTGTCGCCTCCTCACGCACGGCTCTCGACTCCGCCTTGAGCACCTACCTCTTCGGCACCTACGACGCTGCCGGCCCCGGCTCCCAGCGCCCGTTCACCGATACGCCCGGGGTGGCGAGCCTGAACCATCTGCTGGCCGTGGCCGCGGGGGCGCTGCTCGTGGCGATTTTCATCTACAGCTCGTTGCGCTCGGTGCTCAGCGCCGGCGGGGATCCCCGACACCACCTGCAGGTGGTGCTGCCCCGGGTCTTGGTGTCGGTAGCGATGGGCGCCTTGAGCCTGCCCCTGATTCAGCAGGCGATCGATCTCAACAACGCTCTGAGTCACCTGGTCGCGGGCGGTGGCCAGCTCACCTTGGCCAGCCTTCCCTGGGCCTCTCCGCTGAGCGGCCCGGCGCTGCGCTCGGCGGCCACCGACCTCTTTCTGTTGGCCTTCGCGGCCGCTCTGGTGGTGGCGGTGGTGATCTTGGTGTTGGCCTACGTCGTCCGCTATACGCTGCTGGCGGTACTCTGCGCGACCGCTCCTCTGGCGGCGACCGCCTGGATCCTGCCTGAGACTCGTGGTTTCGCACGGCAATGGCTGCGATTGCTGGTGGTGGCCCTCTTCATGCAGTTCGCCCAACTCACCGTCCTGCGGGCGGCGGTGGCGCTGGCGTTTGCCCGACGGCAGGGAGTCGTCAGTGGCCTCTACGCGTTCGCCGCCCTCTACCTGGTTTTGCGGGTGCCCGGCGCCCTGAGCGTGGCCACCCACTTCGGTTCCAGCGCCGAGGGAGCAGGTCGGCGCTGGGCGCGGGCAGTGAGGCGGGTCGCGGCCAGGGACCTCTGACGGGTCAGAGGCTGACGTGCACCTCCCGCAGCCGGCAGCGCAGGGCCGCCTCCAGCGCCCGGAAGATCGGCGACGACGCCAGGCTGGGCCGGCCCAGCACCGGGCCCAGGGTCACCTCCATCCGGGCAAGGGCCAGCTCCGGGGTCCACTCCAGCTGGGAGATGTCTCCAACTCCCGAGCACCGTGGGCACTGCGCCAGCATGGGATCAGGTAGGGGAAACCGTAAAGCGAAGAGGTGGAGAACCTCCCCGCAGCGGGCGCAGCGGGCCTGGTAGTCGTTGAGCGGCTGCGAGTCGAAGCCCTCGGGCCCGGGGTCGGGATAGGCCCGCAGTACCCCGGCCTCGATGCGCACCCCGGCGTCGCCGGCCACTCCCGCTCGGGCCTGCCCCCCGGTCGAGAGCAGCCGCTCCCAGTCGGGTCCCGGGCGTAGCCCCGCACCGGCGCCGTCTGGCCGGGCCAACCCCGCCTCGATCAGAACCGACTCGGCTGCCAGCACGGCTGGGGGAGGGGGGACCAAAGCCGGGTCGCAAGGCAGCAGGTGCAGCCAGGTGCGATGCACATGGTGGCTCCCGGGGGCGGGCAGCGTGGCAAACGACGACACGTCCGGCGATGCTAACGGCCCCAACCGGCGCTCTCCCCGGACAGCCCCGGTGATATGAGGGCTCCCCGGGTCAGGACAGGGCTCGCCATCGTCGGCGGGTGCGCGGCGGTCTCGATCGTGCTGCCGCCCCTGGCCGGTGCTCTCAACGCCGTGGGAACTCTGGCGCTGCTGGCCCTCTCCGGCTACCTGGCCTATCGAGGCTGGGCCTGGATGGAGTCGATCGTGGAGGCCTCCCGGCGGCCGAGCACGGTAAGGCGGAACCTAGAGCGGGAGTCCGGCCGCGACGCCGAACCCCACGCCCGAAGCCGATCTCGCCTCCGGCCCGAGCGCGAGGTGCCCGCAGTGCCCCCTCCCGACCAGCGGGATCTGCGCTGGGGACCACCACCAGCACGGCTGGCAGCACCAGAAGCTGGCCTGGGTCGCGAGGCGTAAGTCGCAAACTACTCACCGAGGGCCAGTTTGAGTTCGAAACCCACGGCGTTCACTGCTACGATCGCGACGTGGAGGTGGTCAAGATCAAGCCCCGTGGCTACTGCCACGGCGTGGTGGAGGCGATCCGAGCCCTGCGCCTGGCTGCGGAGGAGCACCAGGGCGAGCCGGTGGCCATGCTCGGCTACCTGGTCCACAACGAGCACGTGACCCGGGAGTTCGCGGAGCGGGGCGTGGCCCTCATAGACGCGCCCTCGCGACTGGAGGCGCTGGAGCAGGTCCGGGAGGGAACCGTCGTGCTCACCGCCCACGGCGTCTCCCCGGAGGTCAAGGAGCGGGCCCGGGCGCGGGGCCTGAATGTGGTCGACGCCACCTGCAGCGACGTCGTCCGCACGCACGATCTGGTTCGACGACTGACCGCCGAGGGCTACACCGTGGTTTACATCGGCAAGGCGGGCCACCCCGAGCCGGAGGGCGTGCTCGGAGAGGCCCCCGACCGGCTGCACCTAGTCCAGTCCCTTGAGGATGTGGACCGCCTCGAGCTCCACGGCGAAAAGCTGGCGGTGACCACGCAGACCACGCTGTCGGTGTGGGACACCCAGTCGATCATCGAGCGGCTCCGCAAGCGCTTTCCCAAGATCGAGGTTCACAACGAGATCTGCAACGCCACCCAGGAACGACAGCAGGCTGCTGTCGAGGCGGCCCGAGATTGCGACGTCGTCATTGTCGTGGGGAGCTCGCGCAGCAGCAACAGTCAGCGCCTGGTTCAGGTGGTTGAGGACCTGGCCAAGCGCCCGGCGCACCTGGTCGACACGGTGACGGACCTGCGCCCAGAATGGTTCGTCGGCTGTCTACGGGTGGGCGTCACCGCCGGAGCCTCGACACCGACCGCGCTCACTCGCGAGGTGATCGCGGCCCTTGAGCTGATGGAGGCGCCCCAGGAGCAGCGGGCCGGCACCCCCGCCTAGCCGGTGAGGCCTGAGCCTCAGGAGGCCGAACTCGGGTCATCGGCCTGGGTCGAGCGGCGCCGGGCGTCGAAGTAGGCGGCGACCAACCCAACCGGCAGGATCGGCGCCGTCAGCACGGCGAGGGCGGCGCTGACCACGGAGTCCGCCCCCAGGCTGCGACGGAAGACGTTCAGCCCGGCCCCGGTCGTGCCTGCCAGCACGAGGCCGACGAGCAGGCCGGGGATCGCGGTGGCGAAGTAGAGCACTAGCACGATCCCGAAAACTCTCCAGGCACTCCCCCGAGTCAGATCCCAAGACCGTGTGAGCGCTCGCCACGGATACGCCCCCTCGATCACCAGGGCAGTCCCGGCGAGAACCATGCGCACCCCCACGACCATGGCCAGGACCAGCGCTCCCAAGATCAGGAGCGCGATCAGCAACGCCCCCGCCGCGCCGAGCAGGGCGAAGAGGATAGCCAGCACCGTCACCGCGGCGATCCCGGCCAGCAGGCCCGCGAACAGCAGCACACCCAAGCCCAGCAGCGGCAGCCAATCGTGGCGCGCCCCGGCGAATGCGGCCCTCACCCCCAGCGTGGCCCCACGACTTCGTTCAGCCGCCACCCGGACCAGCGCCGCCCATTGCAGGATCAGGGCGATGCCGGCGAGGAGCAGGACCCCAACCCAGATCACTGAGTTGGACAGCTCCCAATGGACCAGGCCATGCACTTGCGCCTGGCTGAGCGCGCCCCGCGCCAGGCCCCCGAGGGAGCCGGGCAAGGGGCGGAGTCGGGATAGGACGAGCAGGTCCGCCACCGTGGTCGGAAGCGTCACCGCCGCCGCCACCAGTAGCAGCGTCTTGAAGTCGCGCCTGTACAGGCGAAAGCTGTCGTCGATGACGTCGAACAGACGCACCTCGCGGACCGGGGCCTGGTAAGGACTGGCGGCCATCGCCGGCAGGCTACACCCCGAGCGTCCCGCCGGTACCATCAGGCTGGGCATGAGCCAGAGTCCGCCGGAGCCGGTGCTGGGCGAGATCGTCACCACCTCCGTCCGCGCCCCTGCGCGAGCGCGGCTGGCGGCGCTCCTGCTGGCCTCGGCCCCGTTGGCGCTCCGGCTCGGGTTCTGGTGGGCCCAGAGCCGGGGGCGCACAACCCGGCGGGCAGCGGCGTACGCGGCGCCGGTGGCGGTGGAGCGAACCGAGGTCACCATGGTCAAGCGCACCCTGGGTCGGTGGCGGGTACACGCGGTCAGCACCCGCTGGCTGCTGCCTTCTGGGACCATGCCCGCCTCCCTGGCGGTGGCCCGACCACCACGCCGAGGCTGGCTCGAGGCGCTGCTCCGGCTCGCCACTCTGGCCCTGGAGGGGCGCGGCGCCCGGGAGGGCTCGGAGACTCCGCGCCGGCGACTCCCCCCCGGGCCAGTGGACAAGGTCGCCTGACCTCCCGACGGCGCGCCTCGAACCGCCGTCGCGCGGCTCGTCGGCGATCAGGTCTCCAACGGCACACCTCCAGGAACTACGCATGGCAACCGCGAGCTGTGCAGTCGGCTAATCGGCGCATGATTTAACGTTTTTTTCCTGACCTCAGCGTTCCCATCTCGGTCACCGGGCCAGGACTCCGCTTCCCGATGGCGGCGCGAGCCTCGAGTCGTCGGGAAGGGCTCGCACCCACGCCGAGTCGCGATGGGTTCAGCGAGCTTGCTGGGAGCACTCACCCGGGGAGCGACCCTTGCCCCCCGCCAGATCGGGCGGCGCCATGGGCCTCCGTCCGATCTGTTAGAAGGGGGCGATGCTGGCCCTTAGGGTTCTGCTGCTGCTGGCCGGACTGATCTTGGTCCTAGGCACGCTGGGCAGCGTCATCCGAACCGTGATCGTGCCGCGGGCCACCCCCTCCAGGCTGTCGGCCGCGGTCGCCGCGGCCGTTCAGGGCGCAGCGGCACTGTTGGCCCGTACTCGAGGCGACTACATGGCCCGCGACGGAATCCTCGCCCAGGCGGCGCCTCTCTTCCTAGTGCTCCGGCTGGTGATCTGGATCGGGCTCTTGGTGGCCGGCTTTGCCGCTCTGCTCTGGGCCGCGGACGGGTCCAGCGTGGCCTCGGCCCTTCGTCTCAGCGCCTCCTCGATCCTGCCTCTGGGTCTGGCCCGGGCCAGCAGTGGCCTGACAACTGGGATCGTCTTTCTGGAGGCGGCGTCGGGCGTGATCGTGGTCGCCTTGCAGATCTCGTACTTGCCGACTCTCTACAGCTCATTCAACCGGCGCGAAACCCTGGTCACCATGCTCAACAGCAGCAGCGGCTCACCGCCCTGGGGGCCAGAGATCCTGGCCCGCCACGCGCTGATCGACAACCTCGACAACCTGACCCAGCTGTACCACGACTGGGAGCAGTGGGCGGCCGATCTGGCGGAGAGCCATACCAGCTACACCACCCTGCTCTACTTCCGCTCACCCGAGCCCCGGACATCGTGGATCCTCGCCTTGCTCGCCTGCATGGATGCAGCCGCCCTGCAGTTGGCGCTCGATCCCCTGAGCGCCCCCGCCGCCGCCCGCCCGTTCATTCGCATGGCCATTGTCTGCCTGCGCTCACTGGCCCGTGTGACGGGCATCCCCTTCAATCCCGACCCCCTGCCAGGCGATCCCATCGAGCTGACCATGGAGGAGTTCGAATACGGGGTGGCGCGGATGACCGCAGTCGGCTGGGAGCCGGAGCGCACCGTGGCCGTGGCCTGGCCCGAGTTTCGAGGCTGGCGGGTCAACTACGAGTCAGTCGCTTATGCGCTGGCGGCGCTGATCGACGCGCCCCCCGGGCCCTGGGCGGGACGGCGCCGAGGGAAGCTGCAGTCCTCGATGGTGCCGATGCGCCCACCCCACCGAACCCCAACCGGTGAGGGCGGCCGGGTGCTGGAGGTGACCCGACGACGCCGTGCTCGGCGCACCGCCGCTCGGGTCGCCTCCGGCCGACCGCCGCCTCAGGGGACATCGCAGGGCTGAGCCGGGATCTCGAGGGCGGCCGTCAAGGGAGATCGCGAGCGCCCTTTGGCAGCGGCTCGGCCACGAGGCTGCAACGGTCTATTGGCGGGCTACATCCCCGCCCTAGACTGCCCGCGGGCAATCCAACCGGGGTTGCAAAGGAGCTCACATCGCGGACCAGCGGAGGGGAGTCGTGCGCGTGGCGCGGCCGCGGACCCCTCCGTCCGCCGTTGACGGCCGACTTCTGACTTCCAGCGGCCGGCGAGCGACCAACCAGCCAGGGCCGCCGCGGCCCGTCGCCCGCGCCAAGACGTCGCCTTTGGCCCAGCTCCGAGAGCTCCTCGGCTTGGCGCGCCAGCTCGGCCGCCCCGGCGACGAGCGGGCACTGGCCGGTCTGGTGGCCGGTGCGGCCGTCGAGCAGCTGCGGCTCACCCGCTGCGTGGTCGCTTTCCGGGGAGACGATGGCGCCTTCCACGTGCAGGCGGGTGCGACCGAGCGCGATGCGGGCCATGATGCCGTCACGATCAGCGCCGCCTCCTACCGGGCGCTCCGCGACGCGAGTGGGGGCGGGGTCGGGCTCCACCAGCTGCCTGCGGCCCACCCGGTCCTGACCCGGCCCGATCTGGCACGGTGGCTCTCGCCCGACGGTGGCCCGCCTGGTCGGTCGGGCCGGTCCCGGTCGGTCTGCTTCGTGCCCTTGATCGGCCCCCGTAACGAGCACCTGGGGCTGCTCGTCCCCCGCCGCCCAACCGGCTCCGGCCGTTTGAAGGCAGCCGAGGTACTGCTGCTCGAGAGCCTGGGCGAACTGGCGGTGGTGGGCCTAGAGATCGCGCGGGTGCGCGACCTGGAGCGATCGGCCGCCGCGGTGGCCCGCGCCCAGCGCAACCAGCTCGAGCGCCTGCTGGATGCCTCCACGCACCTCCGCGGGCGCCTTGCAGTCGAGGAGGTGCTGGCCGAGATCGCCCGCGCCATGAGCACAGCCGGCGGGTTCGGCGGGGTCGTGATCTACCTGGTTGAGCCGAGCACCGACCAGCTCCGGGTCGTCGCCACCTCCGGGCTGGGGCCGGAGGACGATCGCCGCCTGCGCTCCGAGCCGGTGAGACTGAGCGAGTTCAGCCCGCTGATGCTGCCGGAAATGCGGCTTAGCCGCTCCTTCCTGTTTGACCATCGCCGCTTCCAGATGCCGCCCGGACTGCTGCAGAAGCTGAGCGTCCCCCAGCCCTCCCAGACCAGGCCGGGGTGGCAGTGGCATCCCCTGGACTCTTTGACCGTCCCGCTCCTGGACCCTTCGGGGGCCACCCTGGGGTTGATCTCCATGGACGAGCCCTACGACGGCAAGTTCCCTGACCGCGCTCACGTCCGCGCCTTGGAGTTCTTCGCCGACCAGTGCGCCCTGGCGGTGGTTCAGTCCCGTCGCTACGAGGCGGCTCACGCCGAGGCGCTCACCGATGAGCTCACCGGCCTCGCCAACCGGCGGGCGCTGGCCCTGGCTGCGGGCCGGATGGTCGCCCGTGCCCGGCGTCGCGGCGACGGCTTCGCGGTCCTGTTCATCGATATCGACCACTTCAAGCACGTCAATGACCGGCTCGGGCACTCCGCCGGTGACGAGGTGCTGCGCAAGGTCGCCGACGCCATTCGCTGGCGCCTGCGGCAGGTGGACATGCTGGCCCGCTACGGCGGCGAGGAGTTCGTGGCCCTGGTCTCAGGGGCAGACGCGGCGGCGGCGGCGGGACTGGCCGAGGAGCTGCGCCGGCTGGTGGCTGAACTGGATCCGGACACCGTGGCCGGCGGCATGCCCCTGCGGGTTTCCATTGGAGTGGCGGTGCTGGGTCCGGAGCACACCACCCCTGAGGCGCTGCTGGCGGCGGCGGACCACGCCATGTACGCGGCCAAGCGCGCCGGGCGCGACCGGGTGGCGTTGGCATGGGAGTGACCTGAGGGGAGGCCACGGCTTCGCGGCCGCGGCTATCCTGCCGCGCGTGGCACTCCGCCCGCAGCCGACCGCCCGGGCAGTGGCCGCCGCCCTGGGTGCGAGCCTCGTGCTGGCGGGCTGCGCTCAGAGCCCAGCCGCCTCCCCGCCGCCGGCCCGGCCCGATTGCCAGGCGGGCAAGGTGGTTCAGAGCTGGAGCATCTCCCGGCTGGCCGCGCAGGTGGTGGCCATCCCGGTCCAGGAGACCGATGTCGCCGGGGCCGACCCGGAGATCGCCTCGGGCGTGGGCGGGTTGGTGCTCTTCGGGAGCTCGGCACCGGCCAACCTGGGAGCGCAGCTCCGGGCGGCGGAGGCGGCTGCGCCGCAGCACATCGCCCCCCTGGTAATGACCGACGAGGAGGGCGGGGCGATCCAGCGCATGGCCAACCTGGTGGGATCAATCCCGTCTGCGCGCGCCATGGGGGCGACGATGCTCCCCGCCCAGATCGAACAACTGGCCCAGGCGCTGGGAGGGGCGATGCGCAGTCGTGGGGTCACCATGGACTTGGCCCCGGTCCTGGACATCGACGGGGGGGATGGGCCCAGCGCCGCCGACCCTGACGGCTCTCGCTCCTTCAGCCTGGACCCCGGCGCCGCCGCCCGGGACGGTCTGGCCTTCGCCAACGGCCTGGCCGCCGCCGGGGTCACACCGGTGGTCAAGCACTTTCCTGGCCTGGGCGGCGCCAGCGGCAACACCGACGACGGACCTGCGCAGACCCAGCCCTACTCCGCCTTGCTCACTGGGGGACTGGCCCCCTTCCAGGCGGCGATCAGCGCCGGCCTGCCTGCGGTGATGGTCGCCAACGCCTCGGTCCCGGGCCTCACCAGTCTGCCAGCCAGTCTCTCCCACGTGGCCATCACCTCGCTGCTCAAGCACTGGCTCGGGTTCCGCGGCCTGGTCCTGACCGACTCGCTCAGCGCCCTGGCGATCTCCAGCCGGGGCCTGACGGTCCCCCAGGCGAGCGTCCAAGCTCTGGCGGCGGGCGCCGACCTGGTCCTCTTCGGCGCGGGGAACCCGGCCGAGATCCTGCCCGCCATTCGCAGCGCGATCGCTGCGGCGGTGGAGAGCGGCCGCCTGTCCTTGCCACGCCTTGAGGACGCCGCCACCCACGTGCTAGCCGCCAAGCGGTTCCCAATCTGCGGCCACTGACCCCAGCCAGCACGGCCGTGGGGGCGGCCGTTCCTCTGAGGGGTGATTGACAGGCGTAGGCCAGCTTTGCTATGAGTACCGCACCCGCCGGGGACGGCTGCGGGGAGGGAACGCGACTGGGCGGCGGGGTATCGCCCTGGCGCAGCAGCACGAGGCGGAGGAGGCACCTCATGCCACGACTCAAAGGTAGGGCTGTCGCCCTACTGGCCGCGATCGGGATGGTGGCTGGGATAAGTTTGGCCGGCACCGTGGCGGTGCTCGGCAGCAGCCAACCCCAGGCCGCCGGGATTGCACCCAACTCGACCAACGAGCTCGACTGCAACGGCTTCAGTCCCGTTTACAAGGACGTCAAGCCTGATCTGGGGGGCCTCTGCACCGACCCCCTTACCCCACCCGGGACCTGGGGAAGTCAGGGCTCGCGGTTTTACGACAACGGCCACTACGTCGGCCACGATGAACCGTCGGTGAAGTTCATCTCCACCCAGCCGGGCAGCGCCAGTGACATGACCTACTTCATGCAGATGTCGTCCGACCCCAGAGCCACCCCCACGGCCAACGCCGGGCCCAACAACATCACCGATTACGCCGAGCTCAGCCCGGCGCCCTGGTTCGGGTTGCCCATCTGCGATCCCCACTCGTATCCCCAGAATCCCTGCACGCCCCAGAGTGACACCAACTCGGGTGGGATCACCGATCCCAAAGCCGCCGGCAGCGCCTTTATGGAGCTGCAGTTCTACCCGCCCGGGTTCATCCCCTTCGCCGACGGTCCCAGCTGCGACCAGACCCACTGGTGCGCCGCCCTCACCATCGACAGCCTGGAGGCAGGCTTCAACTTCGCCAATCTCAACACCCACTGCGAGGAGCCCGTCAACTTTGCCTACCTGCAGACCAACGGTGTGCCTTCGGGTCCCCCCAGCCCTCAGCTGGCGGACGGCGCGACCTTCACCCCCAACCGAGACACGCTCTTTATCAACCCGGGCGACTCCCTCCAGGTAACCATCAAGGACGTTACGGTCCCGCAATTCACTGAGGCCGTGGCCTCGACCACCTACGCCGTCTCCGAGGGCCCGGCGCTCCAGACCACGGTCGACGACCTGACCACCCACCAGAGCGGGACCATGACCGCCAGCGCCGCCAACGGGTTCATGGACACCAACCTCAGCGACTGCACCGGCAATCCCTTCAACTTCACAGCCGAGTACAGCTCCGCCAGCCCCCAGAACCAGGTTCCCTGGGCTGCTCTGGAGGGCGGGGTACTGATGCAGGATGAGCTCGGACACTTTGAGGTCTGCAGTTCGGTGAGCTCACCAATGCCCCAGAGCGGGGACGCGGACGTCTATCAGGTCTGCAACGGCGGCTCCGAGGGAACCGCCAGCACCGGCCCGGAACAGGGCTGCAGCGTAGCCACCGGAAACTGCCCGGGGGCCACCACCGAGGACAATGTCTCCTGTCCGGCTCCCGCGGGCGGAAGCGCGCCCAACTTCACAGAAGGGCTTAACTGCGAGTACTCGGACGCCGCCTGCATGCCCAAGGGACCTCGCCCGATCTCCAACGATGGCGGCACCACGGTCGCCGACTGGCCCGTGGCCGGATGTCAGGAGAACCTGTTCCAGAACGGGGATCTCGACTTCGACGGCACGTCGTACCAACCGGACTGGCCCGACGGCCAGGGGATCCATCCCACCTCGTTTGAGTACGCGGGGCCGTTCAGCAACGGCCAGCCCTACCCGCAGGTGCAGATCGAGACCGACCTGCTCGCCTCGGAGGGCTTCTGCAATGTCTCGACCGGCCTGGGGTGCACCGTGCCTCCGGTCGGGGCCAACTTCTATCCCTTCTGGACCGTGGGCCGGGGCCAATTCCAGCGCGGGGGCGGCCCGGACGCTAGCGCCAGCGGTGACGCCAACGCGGCTGCCGACCTTGGCGCCGAGGGCCGCTACTCCGCCTGCTTCTGGAACTTCGGCAACGTCATCCCCGGTTCCACCGTCAACACCCTGGGGATGGACAGCGAATACGGGACCGCCGACCTGGCCAGGTACGGCGGCACGGCGACCAGTCCGGTCATGGCCAACCCGCAGCTCAGCTGCGGCGGCCACAACCACTAGCAGCCAGCGGCCTGCGATCTGCCTGGAGGCCGGCCCAAGCGGGGCCGGCCTCCACCCTGCGCCAGCGGCCCGGGCAACCGTGCTAGGGTGAGTCCGATGCTTGGCCCCGGGAAGTGGGGTTCTAGGACGTTGCTGGGGGCGGCGGCGCTGGCGACCGCTGCCACCCTAGTCGGCTGCGGCGGCGCCAGGCAGCTGGGGTCCCCTCCCAGCGGGGCGCCTCCCGCCCGGAGCCCGGCCGCAACCGGGGCACCGTCGCCTGGTTCGGGTGCCCTGCCGCGCCAGCCCGCCACCCCTACGCCCACCTTGCCCCCGGCAGCAACGGTCTACCTGGATCTCGGCGACAACGGCCAGACGGTCACACTTGGTCTCGGGCAGGACGTGCTGGTGACGGTGCCCAACCCGTCGGAGCGGGACATCAGTCGCGAGACCGTGAGCTCCTCGAACACGGCCGTGCTGGGGTCGCTCCTGAGCGCCGGCACCTTTGGTGGCTCGAAGGCGGTGATGCGCGTGCCCTTTGAGGCCCTCCAGGCGGGCAGCGCCACCCTGAGCGCCACCGGCCCCTTTCAGTTCACGGTCCAGGTCGAGGTGACTACGGGTTGAGGGGCTTGGCCGGTGGGGGCACGCCCTGAGAGCGAGTCCGCCTAGAGGCCGAGCGTTGGGGCGACAGCCCACCCGATGGCCACCCCGGTCACCGCCGCGGAGGGCAGGCTGATATACGGGGCCGCGCCATCAGGAGTGTTGCCGACCAACCGAATGTGCGCAGGCTGATCCGGCGCACCTGCCGTTCCCAGCGGGCCGCTTAGGAGCCGGCCGCCCGACCGAGCCATGTCCGTCCAGCGCACCCGCGGCCAGGTCGGGCGTGGGATCTCCCATGCTCCCGGCGTTCCGACTCCCCGGGCCGGCCCCACCGTCGGGAGACGGGTCCTGAAGGGTCCCGCTCAGCCCGCCATCAGATCGTGACCAAGTTGCGGCCGCCCGCGATCACTGTTAGAGTGATCTCCCGAGACAATCTCAGCTCACGTCCCACCTCATGTCTCCACATTGGATCAGGCGAGCCCTGCGCTCAACGGCCCAACTGGGTTTGTTCGCCGTCGCCGCGATGGCCGCCTCCCTGCTCAGCACTGGCTCCGCCTCTGCCAGCCTTCAGTCGCAAATCGCCTCCGACCAAGCTCAGGAGCAGCAACTTCTGGCCCAGTTGCAGTCAGTTCAGGGACAGTCCGCCTCCGCGGGTCAGCAGGCGGCGGCGCTGCAGCAGCAGATCAACACGCTGCAGCAGCAACTCTCCGCCGACCAGGCCGAGCTCAGTCAGGTCAACGCGGAGCTCACGGCCACGAATAACAGGCTGGTCGCCACCGAGGCTCAGATGGCCAGGGACCGGACCCAGTTGGCCGACATGGTCAGCCTGCTCTATAAGAAAGGCACGGGCAACACCCTGGCATCCGCGATCGCCAACAGTGCCGGCGTATCCCAGTTCATGGACGCTACCCTGACCATGCAGACCCTAAAACAGCAATTCGACGCTCTGACGCAACAGCTCATTGCCGACGCCGACACATTGAAAACCTTGCGCGCCCAGCAGCAGGTTCAAGAGCAGCAGGTGGCGACTCTAGTCAGCAACCTTGAGGCGCAGCAGAACCAGCTCACGGCGCAAGAAAGCGCATATCAGCAGCAGGAGAACGCGCTGACCGGCCAAGCCGGCGCCATCGCTGCGCAGGCTCAGCAGGTCGCCAGTCAGATTCAGCTGCTGCAGCTGGAAGAAGCCGGTCCCGGCCCCGGCGGCCCGGGCGGGCCGGAGGGCACGATCCTTACGGCTTGCAGTGGATGCTTCACGGGCTCGTTCTCGGCGGGGAGCTTTCCCTTCGCTCAATGCACGTGGTTCGTCGCCACCAAGACATTCGTCAACTGGAACGGCGACGCCGCCAATTGGATTGCCGGCGACGCCGGCGCCGGGACCTACCAAATCGGCAGCACTCCGCAGCCGAACTCGATCGTCGTCTTCCGGCCCGGGGGCGCCTATGATGCCAGGTTCGGCCATGTGGCCTGGGTCGTATCGGTGAGCGGCGGATCCTTCGATGTGGAAGAGGACAACTTTATCGATGAGGGCAGCAACTGGCAGGACGAGCGGTACATACCCAACAGCAGCGGCGTCGAGGGCTTCATCTACGCTTGGCCGCCGGCCTGATCCGGGAGAGGGGTGGTGACCATCGCGACCGACCGGTCCCCGGCTGGACAGCCATCCCAGGCCCGGCCCCTGGTCGTCTACCACGGGGACTGTCCGGACGGGTTTGGGGCCGCCTTCGCCGCCTGGAAGCGCTACGGCGATGACGCGGATTACGTGCCCGTCAATCATGGCGACCCGCCACCCAAGGCCGGGGGACGCCACCTGCTGATCGCCGACTTTGCCTACGACCGTGCCACCACCGAACGGCTGGCCGAGGCCTCCGCCAGCATGGTCGTCCTAGACCACCACCGCTCGGCCGCGGCTGAGCTCGAGGGCCTTCCCTATTGCGTCTTCGATATGGACCGCAGCGGGGCGGTTATGGCTTGGCAGTACCTCCACACTGAGCCCATCCCCGCCTTACTGCGCTACGTGCAGGACAGGGATCTGTGGCGCAACCGGCTCCCCGAGTCGGAGGAGGTCTCAGCAGCGCTGCGCGCCCATGCCTTCGACTTCAATACCTGGGACGCCATCGACGTCGAGCAGCTGCGGGTGGAGGGCCGGGCCCTGCTGCGCTACCAACGGCGGATGATCGAGCGCATCGCCGCCCACGCGGCACCAGTCGAGATCCTGGGCACGGTGGTCCCGACGGTCAACAGCCCGGTGCTGCAGAGCGAGCTAGGAGATCTGCTGGCAGCCGGCCACCCCTTCGCCGGCGTTTGGTGGCAGGGCGCTGACGACAGCGCCCGCTGGTCGCTGCGTTCGACCCCCGGGGGCGCCGACGTCAGCCTGATCGCCGCCCGCTACGGCGGAGGCGGGCATCGCACCGCGGCGGGCTTCAAGGGTCCGGCTCCTCGAGGTGGGCACCTGGCACCACCCGAGGACTCGACCAAGGCGGACCCGGCTAGCTGAGCGCCTCCGCGCCCACCCGCTCCCTCGGAGCCAGCGGCGGTCGGCCGGCCATGCCCATGCCGTCCTCGGGGTCGAGGTCGAGCAGGAACTGGCGGCAGCGATCCGCCTCCTCCATCTCCCCCAGCGCCGCGGCGGCAACCATCAGCATCTGCACGCTGCGCAGGAAGCCGCGGTTGCTGGTGTCCTGCCAGCGGACCTGACCGGTGCCGCCCCAGCCGTGACGGCGCAGCCGGTCCAATCCCCGGTGGTATCCCACCCGCGCATAGGCGTAGGCCGCCACCTCGTCGCCACCCAGGTAGGCGGCCTGGGCCAGGCGTGCCCAGGCGTCCAGGAAGGCGGGGCTACGGCCGCAGAGGTTGCTCAGCGCGGCCAGCGCTCGGGGCCGGGGCGGCCCGCCCTGGTCTGCCAGCAGCGCGGCGAGCTCGGCCCGCAGCCGCTCATCCTCTTCCGGTAGTACTGTCAGGTGCCCAGGCTCGACCCGATGCCCGTGGCTTGCCATGGGTACCCCGGTGAGGGGGCGCGGTCCGGGAGCGGAGTCAGGCATCGGTACCTCGTTGGAGCTTGGTACCCCGTAGCGGATTCGAACCGCTGATCTCCGCCTTGAGAGGGCGGTGTCCTGGGCCACTAGACGAACGGGGCGGGCGGTGAGCGGGCGACCCCGCAACCTCAGCGCGGGTCCAGTATAGGAACGCCTCCAGCGCCGGCCGGGTTGGCCGGAAGCGCTTCCTCCCAGATCTCCGAGACCGCCTCCACCAGGGCGGCGTGGCTCTGCACCTGGGGATAGTTGCCCAGCATCAAGGCGGCCTTGGGGTCAGCGACTTCGGAGAGCTGCAGCGCCGGTCCTGCCAGGTCGCAGATCGCCCGCAGGCGGCGGCGCGCCGCGCCTCCCCGTCCGACTCGAAACTCGGCCACGGCGGCCCAGAGGCCGGCGAAGACAAAGGGGGCGCAGGGGTCGGCAAGGCCATCCCGCTGGGGGCGATGGCGAGCCACCAGGGGCCACTCCCCCAGTTCCGCCAGAACGGCGTCCAGTGTGTTCGGCGCCGGGAGCGGTTCGGGGAAGCCGAGCGCGTAGACGGCAAGCACCGCGGCATCGACCCCCTGGTCGTCGAAGGCCATCCGCAGGGAGCCGTCGGCGCCGCGACCGCGGCGGGCGATCGCCTCCCGGATCGCCTCCGCCCCTTCCTCCCAGGCCTGCGCCGGACCCGGGATCAGGCCTCGATGCGCCAGTTGGGCAGCCTGGAGCAGGGCCGCCCCGCATAGCAGCTTGCTGTGCACATAGGGCCGGGGCATCCCCCGGATCTCCCAGATTCCGTGATCAGGGAGCTCCGAGCGAGCCGCTATCGCGGCGGCCAGGGCGGGCAGCCGACGCAGAAGTTGCGAGGGGCAGGCATCGGCCAGCCGGCCAGCCAGGCGCACCACCTCGCCCAGGGCGTCGAGCTGGACCTGGCCTGCGGCGCCATTGCCGATCCGCACCGGGCTGCCGCCGTACCCCGCCAGGTGGCTGACGAAGTGCTCAGCCGGCAGTGGCGACCCGTCCAGGCATCGCACCGGAGGAGCCGCCAGAGGCGCCTCCCCAAGCAGCTCCGCCAGACCTCGGGCCACCTTCTCCGCCTCGGGGTTCGCCCCCGCCCGGCAGAAGGCCATGCCCGCCGCGGAGCAGTCGCGCAGCCAGGCATAGCGGTAGTCCCAGGCCCGGGTGCTACCCGGCGACTGCGGAATCGAAGTTACGGGAGAGGCCACCACGAGCCCGCTCCGTCGATCCTGGAGCCCCCGCAGGGTGAGCAGGGAGCGCTCAAGCATCGCGATCGCCCATCTGGGCGTCGCGGTCAGGACCGGAGCCAGTCGCCCCGAGCGGATGCCATCCAACCAAGCGCGGTCGGCGGCCGCGGCCCGGGCCAGGCGTCGCCGCATCGCATCCGACGTCAGCGCGGTCGCACGCTCCGGGTCCGGATGTCCGCAGAGTCGGAGCACCATGCCTGAGGCGGGCAGTTCCGCGGTGAACCCCGACGGGCCGAGACGCAACGAGGCGTCGGAGTTGAGCCAGAGCGGGCCCCCCGGGCCGTCTGCACGGCTCCGGGCGCCGAGCCGGGCACCGCTCGCCAAGGGCTCCCAGTGGGGACCGCCGCCAGCAGTGGGGTGCTGGAGCTCGACCGTGACCAGCGCTCCCGGGGGGCCCGAGACCAGCCAGACCAGGCTGCTGGAGCTACCCGCATCGACCAGGGCGCAGTCGACCACGACCCCCTTGGTCCACTCGATGCGCAACACCCGGGAGCGCGGGAGCCAGCAGGCGCCGGCCGGAGCGTCGGCCCCAACCCCGACCCCCACCGAGCCGCCGCCCTCGGGATCGAGCAGCCGCCCCAGGGCCAGCGGGCTGTCGAAGTGGGGCCAGCACAGGAAGTCACATCGACCGCGCCGATCGATGAGGGCGGCGACCCGGCCGTCGGCCAGGCAGAAGTAGTCGCTCAGGGGCGGAGGCGGAGAACTGGACCGCCAGTTTGGGGAGGCTAGCCCGGCCACCTGCCCCAGGCTAACCGGCCGTGGTTGCCGAGCGCCTTTAGCCTGGCACTGCCTGGAGCAGAGCACCCAGGTGGGCGATCTTGGCCGACCAGCTCTGGTCGCTGGCGTAGTCTACGTTCATCCCGGCAGGCGTCGGCAGGTTGTAATAGCGCCCGGTGGCCACGGTTCCCGGCTGCCCGCCATAGCTGGGCACCTCGGAGCCGGGCGGCGTCAGGTAGTAGACGGAGACGAACCAGGACACATAGGCGACGCAGTCCTGGTCGCTGGCGAAGCTCTCGCCGAAGCCGCAGGGGTTGCCGTCGTAGGCGCCGAAACCGAATAGGTTGTGCTTGGTGGAGTAGAGGCATGACGTGCCCCAGCCCGTCTCCAGGACCGCGTCCGAGACCAGGTAGATGGCGCTGACGTGCTCCGTCTGCTCGGCCTGTAGGAAGAGGCCCGAGTCAACCTCGAGCGGGGTGCCCTGGAGGAAGTTCTGGATCTGCGCGAGGCCGATGTCACTGGGCAACGTCAGGTTGGTGTCGACCGTGAAGGGGCCACCACCACCCCCCGGTTGAGGTGGATTGGGGGGAGGCGGGGGCGGGGGAGGCGGGCTGGGCGGCGGTGTCGGAGTCGGGGTTGGCCCCGCCACAGCGGGCCCATCGGCGGAGGAGCTGGGCGGTGGGGGTGGCGGCGGGGGGTGAGCGGCCTGGTACTCGGCCACCAATTCCTCTGCCTCCAGCCGGGACTCGGCCACCGCCTCCTGCTGTTGCTCCTGCTTGAGTTGTGCCGCCGCCCGCTCCTCTGAGCTGAGGTCCTGAGCCAGGTTGAGCAGCAGCTGGCGCTGGGCATGGGTCAGCTGGTCGAGGGTGATCTGGGTGTCCAGGGCACTGTTGAAGCTGGGGCTGGCCAGGACGGAGAGAAGCCCGTCCGGCGCCCCGGTGTACTCCTGCGCAACCAGGTCGGCCAGCTGCCCCCGCTCGCTGTGGATCCGGGCCAGGTCCCGGCTGATCACCTGGCGCGCGGTCTGCACCTGGGCGCGCAGGTTCGTCTCCTGGGCTTGGGTCTTCGCCACCAGGGCTCCCAGGGTGGCCACCTCAACACTCGCGGCACTGGGCGCCGCGCTCACGGCGGCGCCGCCGGTGGCCCCCACCAGGGTGAGGGCCCCGGCGGTCGCCACCAAGGCGGCAAGGCCGGTCTGCCCCCACTGCCTAACCCCGTCCACGGGGAGCGATTCTGAGATCGGCCTGGAGCACCTTGACCCCGACGTCGCAGGGCCGCGGCGGGACCGTTACCTGATCTGTAAGGGCGGTCCCCAGACGTCTAGACTCGGGCCGTGGATCTGCAGCGGCCGTCTCACCTGGTGCTGGCCGAGGACGAGCCCATGATCGGCCGCATCCTGGAATTCAAGCTGCGGATGGAGGGCCACCAGCTCACCTGGGTGCGCAGCGCCCGGGAGGCCGAGGCACTGGTGCGCGCGGGGGGGGTCGACCTGCTGCTTTGCGACGTGACCCTGGAGGAGGACGGGCGGGACCTCTGCCGGCGCCTGGTCGAGGCCGGCCAGGCACCGCCGGCGGGGGTAGTCCTGATGCCTGAGCAGCGCGACCCCGAGGGCCGCGCCCGGGCCCTGGCCGCCGGTGCCCGGGAGGTGGTGATCAAGCCCTTCAAGCCCACGGTGGTGGCGGCCACGGTCCGGGCCCTGCTAGAGGAGAGGCCTCAGCCCGCCTAGCCCTCGGCCAGGCGCCGCAGCAACTCGAAGCGATAGATGCCGGTGTCGTGGCCGTCAGCCCAGATTGCCTTGAGGCCGTAGTTGCCCACCAGCCCGACATCGGCCAGCTCGTCCTCCCCAGGGTGCAGGGAGGGGTCGCTGGCGAACCTGCCGGGGCGACCCAGCTCGCCGGTGCACAGGGCACAGGGACAGCCGCGCCGGAGCTGCGCGAAGGGGATGGCACTGGCCATGCCGTCCTCCCACTCAACCACCAGGGCCCGAGCACCCTCGTCGTAACCGATCCGCCGAGGTACGGTCCCGGCGTCAGGGCCCGTGGCCCCGGGTGCTCCCATGGCGGCATTGTCACCCGCCGACGGGCGCGACCCCCGGCGCCGGAGCCGGTGGTGGGCCGACCGGCGGGGCCGTATGCTGGGGCGCCAATGGCGGACCTCCACGGCCACCATGACCTGGCGGCGATCACCGCCGATCCAGGCACACCCACCGACCGCAACCTGGCTCTAGAGCTGGTCCGGGTGACCGAGGGGGCGGCGATGTCGGCGGCGCGCTACATGGGCCGCGACGACAAGATCGCCGCCGACCGGGCGGCGGTGGAGTCGATGCGCAAGAGCCTCTCCCACGTGGACATGGCGGGTGTGGTCAAGATCTGCGAAGGCGAGAAGGACAAGGCGCCAATGCTGGCCATCGGCGAGCAGATCGGCAATGGCAGCCCGCCGCTGGTGGACGTGGCCGTCGACCCGATCGACGGCACCCGCCTGGTGGCCAGGGGTCTCCCCGGGGGCATCGCCACCGTGGCGCTGGCTGAGCGGGACTCGCTGCTGCAGACCCGGTGCGCCTACATGGAGAAGCTGGTGGTAGGGCCGCGGGCCCGAGGGGTGATCGACCTGAGAGCGACGACCGGTGAGAACCTGCAACGGATCGCCGAGGCGGAGGAGCGACACGTCGAGGACCTCACCGTCGTGGTTCTCGACCGCCCTCGCCACGAGCGGTTGCTCCAGGAGATCCGCGCTACTGGAGCCCGGGTCAAGCTGATCACCGACGGGGACGTCGCCGCCGGGATCATGGCCGCGCTGCCAGAGCGGACCGGCCTCGACGTACTCATGGGCATCGGCGGGGCGACCGAGGCGGTGCTGACCGCCTGCGCGATCAACTGCATCGAGGGTGACATGCAGTGCCGGCTCTGGCCTCGGGACGACGAGGAGGCGGAGCTGGTTCGCCAAGAGGGGTTCGAGCTTGAGCACGTCTTCCTCGCCCATGAGCTCTGCGGCGGAGGGAACAGCTTCTTCGCCGCCACCGGGATCACCGACGGCGAGCTGCTGGGCGGGGTGCGCTTCGCTGGCGACAAGGTGGAAACCCACTCGGTGGTGATGCGCTCCTTCAGCGGAACCGTGCGCTGGATCGACGCCGTCCACGACCTGGTCAAGCTCCGGCAGCGCCAGACGGGACCTGCCCGCACCTGAGCGACCGCTCTCACATACCCCCGGGAGCGTCCTCCAGGCGCCATTCCGAGGCCCGCTGGCCGCACTCCGGGCACTGCCCCGGGGGCTCGAGGCCCCGCTGCGGAGCGCCACATCGCGGGCAAACCCACTGGTGGCGGGCGAAGAAGGTGACCAGGTCAGTCCGGGAGATCAGGCCGACCAGCTTGCCGTGACGCACCACCGGCAGGCGGCGGATCCGCTGCTCCATCAGCACCTGGGCAGCCTGGCTGACCCGCACTTCCTCCTCGATGGTCCTGGGCTCGGGGGTCATGATCTCGGCCACAGTCCGGCCCCGCTTGCCCACGATGTCCATCTCGCTGACCACCCCCACCACGCGGAGATGGTCGTCCAGCACTGGCATCCCGGTGATGTGGTGCTGGCTCAGCATCCCCGCAGCCTCAGCCACGCTCGCCTCGGGTCCGATCGTGATCACGGCGCGAGTCATCACCGCCGCCACCGTGGCTTCGGATTTGGGTGCCGGTTCGGGAGATGCGGCGATCGGGGGACCTCCGGAGGTGACCGACGGGGGCCGGCCTCGGGCCGGTGTCGTGATCGCGGAGCTTAGCGCGGCCGCCTGGCGGAGGGCTCCGAACCCGCCAGGCCCAGCTCGCGTTTGCTAATGTGCCGCGAGTCACCGTCCCGGAAGTGGGGACTAGGGAGGTTTCCATGAGCAAGGTCGCTGAGCCGTATTCGCCCGCCGTCCGCCGGAGCATCATCCATCCCTCCCAGGAGCAGCTCCGGAGGTTGACGGCGGCCATGCCCACCGCCCGCCTCACCGCCTACGACAACTACAACGTCCAGACCAAGGCTCTAGCTCGGAGCACCGACTCGACCTTCATCGTCAGCGACGACCCGGACGTCACCTCCGGGCGGACCATTGCCAGCGAGGAGGCCCGGCGGATCGCCCGGCTCCAGGAGGAGCACCTCATGGACCAGGAGGTGCTGGTGATCGACGGCTACATCAACAACGATCCCGAGTTCCGGTCCCCCGTCCGCCTGGTGATCGAGGTCCAGGGGGCCAACATCGCCGGGATGCAGGATCACCTGCTCTTCAAGGATGGAGACCCGGGGGAGGACTTTCGCCCCGAGTTCACCCTGATCTACACCCCCAGCCTGAAGGCGGAGGGCTACCCCAACGAGCGGCTGATCGCCGTCGACCTCGAGCGAGGCATCACCCGGGTGCTCAACTCTGATTACTTCGGCGAGTCGAAGAAGGGCCTGCTGAGGATGTGGAACCGCCTGGTCTACGATCGTGGCGGCCTGGCTCTGCATGCGGGCTGCAAGTCGGTGCCCACCGCCCGCGGGGAGCGCACCATCCTGATCGTTGGCCTGTCCGGCACCGGCAAGACCACCACCACCTTCACCCGCCAGAACGACAGCAAGCCGGTCCAGGACGACTTCGTAGCCCTGATGCCCGGCGGTCGGGTGTACGGCTCGGAGGCGGGCTGCTTCGCCAAGACCTACGCCCTGAGCCAGGAGGACGAGCCCACCATTCACGGCGCCGCCACCTCCCGGGTCGCCTACCTGGAGAACGTCTCCCAGCGCGAGGAGGGCGGTCCGGTCGACTTCTTCGATGAGAGCTACACGCAGAACGGCCGGGCGGTGTTCCCGATGGAGGCCTTGGGGTGGTCCAAGGATGCTCGGGAGGTTGGGCCGGTCTTCGCCCTGCTGATCCTCAACCGCAACGACAACATCATCCCGGCGGTGGCACGCCTCGACGGTGACCAGGCGGCCGCCTACTTCATGCTCGGCGAGACTCGGGGCACGGCGGCCGGCGGGGCCTCCGAGGCGGGCAAGTCGCTCCGGGTGCCCGGCACCAACCCCTTCTTCCCGCTCCTGCACGCTCAGCAGGGCAACCGCTTCCGGAAGCTCCAGCGTGCCGACGGCTTCTCCGTGTACCTGCTCAACACCGGATGGGTGGGCGGCGGTGAGGGAGACGCTCGGGCCAAGAAGATTCGCATCGCCGACTCCTCGGCGGTAGTCAAGGCGATCGCGGAGCAATCCATCGAGTGGGAGGTCGACCCTGACTTCGGCTACCAGGTGGCCACCAGCGTTCCTGGGATCGAGGATCCGGAAGTCCTCCAGCCCCGGCGCCTCTACCAGCGCCAGGGGCGGGAGTCCGAGCACCAAGAGCAGGTGGAGCGGCTCAACCGCGAGCGGCGCAAGTACCTGGCTCGCTATCCCGGGCTGGACCCCGAGATCGCCGCCGCCGTCTCCTGAGTCCGGTCCGCCACCGCCGGGGGCGTTCGGTCGATTCGCAGTGGCCCCGTCCGACCGCCTCCCCAGCCGAGCGACCTCGCCCGGCTGGATCCATTCCCCCCCACCAGTCCACCCCGGGCTGCGGCGGATCTCGCGGGACCTATCCGCAGCCTGTGAGCCCGCGGCGGGGCCGGCGAGGAGTGGCAAACTCATCTCGATGAAGAGCGAGCCCACCCGGGGCCCGGGATGAGCGTCGACCCCCGCCCCTCGAAGCAGGAGTACTTCCTGCTCCTGGCCCTGGCCGCACGGACCCGTGCCGATTGCCTCGGTCGCCGGGTGGGGGCCGTGGTGATCCGGGACGATCGGGTGTTGAGCACCGGTTACAACGGCACGCCTATCGGGATGCCCAACTGCTCCGAGGGCGGTTGCTACCGCTGCGCCAACCGAGACGCCGACCCCTACCCTCCCGGCCGGGGCTACGACCTGTGCGTCTGCGTCCATGCCGAGCAGAACGCGCTGCTGGCGGCGGCCCGCTTTGGGCAGTCGACCCTGGGCGCCAGCCTCTACACCACGATGCGGCCCTGCTTCGGCTGCCTCAAGGAGTCCCTCCAGGCGGGGTTGGTGGCGATCCACTACCTGGAGGAGTGGGAGCCCCTGGCCCTGGAAGACGAGACCGCGCTGGCGGCGCAGTACGCCTCCCTGCGCTCCCGGTTTCAGACCTTCTCCCAGGCGCGGATTCCCGACCACCGGCTGGCTCGGCTCCTGGCGCAAGAGAGGATCGGGGCGGAGGCGTGAGCGACACCGACCGCTGCGAGGTCCCCGAGGTCCGGGGCCGCTGGCGGGTGGCCCTGCTGACGGTGAGCGACCAAGGTGCGGCCGGGGGGCGGCTCGACACTAGCGGTGAGTGGCTGGCGCATCGGCTGCTCGAACTCCCCGGCGAGCTGGTGTCCCGGGCGCTGCTGCCCGACGAGCCGGACCGGGTGGCGGCGTGGCTTACGGCCACGGTGGCCGAACTCGAGCCCGCCCTGATCGTCTGCACCGGGGGCACAGGGCTGCACCCCCGGGACCGGACGCCGGAGGCGGTGCGGTCGGTGGGCCAGTACGAGGTGCCCGGGTTCGCCGAGGCGATGCGCGCCCAGGGGCTGACCCATACCCCTCACGCCATGCTCTCCCGCCAGGTGGGGGTGGTCCGGGGCGCCAGCCTGATCCTGGCAGTGCCGGGGGCCCTCAAGGCGGTGACCGAGAGCATGGAGGCCGTCTGGCAGGCCCTGCCCCACGCCTTGGAGATGGTCGCCGGTCTGCCCGAAGCGAGCACACCGGCCCGCCACCAGGGGGCCGCCGGAGGGCCCTGAACCGCCTGAGCCCAACGCTGGCGGGACCCTCGCTATGGCGGGCGGTCATCTTCGACCTCTTCGGCACCCTGGTGGCCGGATGGGGACAGGCCAGCGCCGCGCGCAAGGCAACGGAGCTGGCGGCGCTGCTCGAGGTGCCCGCAGGGCAATTCCAGGCTGTCTTGAGCGCCACCTATGACCGCCGCGCACGCGGTGAGCTGGGCGCTCCCAGGCAGATGCTGGAGGAGCTCTGTCGGATGCTGGGATGCCAGCCCCCGCCGAAGGCGCTCGAGCGGGCGGCCGCTCTGCGAGTCTCCCAGTTCAGAGAGGTGCTACGGAGTCCAAGACCAGAGGTCCCCGAGCTGTTCGCCCGTCTCTGTGCGGGCGGGATTGCCATCGGCATGATCAGTGACTGCTCCGGCGAGACGCCCTTGATCTGGCCGGAGCTCGTCTGGGCCAAGCCGATCACGGCGCCGGTCTTCTCGTTTCAGGAACGGCAGCGCAAGCCCGCGGCCGAGCTCTACCATCTGGCCGCCTCCCGGCTGGGCGTCAGGGTCGGCGAGTGCCTCTATGTGGGTGACGGCGGCAGTCAGGAGTTGAGCGGCGCCCGGGCTGCGGGGATGGAGGCCTGGCAGCTGCTGCTACCTCGCCAGGATGGAGAGCCGCACCTGCAGTACGACCCCGACCCGAACTGGGACGGGCCACGGATCAGGGATCTCCGCCAGCTCCTGGGGCCGGCCCCGGGCTGACCGGTGGAGGCCGGGCGCTATGCTCGATCTAGGGGGCCGCACAGCACCTGGAGGGCAGAGTGACGGATAGCGTGGCGCAAGCGAGGCGTGTGACCCTGATCGCCGGCGACGGGATTGGCCCCGAGGTGGTTCGGGCCACAAGGTCGGTGATCGAGGCTACCGGGGTCCGGATCGCCTGGGAGGAGCAGGAGGCCGGCGCCAGCGTCTTCCGCCGGGGGCTCCCCTCAGGGGTGCCCCCCGAGACCATCGAGTCCATCCGCCGCACCGGGCTCGCCCTCAAGGGCCCCCTGGAGACGCCCGTCGGGTTCGGCGAGAAGAGTGCCAACGTCACTCTGCGCAAGCTGTTCGAGACCTACGCCAACATCCGTCCGGTGCGCGAGCTGCCCGGCGTGGTCACGCCCTATGTGGGCCGCGGGGTCGACCTGGTGGTGGTGCGTGAGAACGTCGAGGATCTTTACGCGGGCATCGAGTACATGCAGACCCCCGGAGTGGCCGAGTGCCTCAAGCTGGTCTCACGCAAGGGCTGCGAAAAAATCGTGCGTTTGGCCTTCGAGTTTGCTCGCTCGGAGGGACGGCACACCGTCCACTGCGCTACCAAGTCGAACATCATGAAGTTGACGGAGGGGCTGCTAAAGCGCACCTTCGAGGAGATCGCGCCCGAGTACCCCGATCTCGAGGCGATGCACATCATCATCGACAACTGCGCACACCAGCTGGTAAAGCGGCCCGAGCAGTTCGACGTGATTGTCACAACAAACATGAACGGTGACATCATCAGCGACCTCAGCTCGGCATTGATAGGGGGCCTGGGATTCGCCGCCTCGGCCAACATCGGCAACGAAGTCGCCATCTTCGAGGCGGTGCACGGCTCAGCGCCCAAGTACGCGGGCAAGAACGTGATCAACCCCACCGCGCTGATCCTCACCGGGGCGATGCTGCTGCGTCACCTGGGAGAGCTCGAGACGGCGGACAAGGTGGAGCACGCAGTGCTGGTAACGCTGGAGTCGGGGGTGCGGACCCGCGACATCGCCGGGGATGAGCGGCCGGCCTCCACGACCGAGTACACCGAAGCAGTCATTTCCCACCTGGGGGAGCGTTCCGAGAGGTGGCAGGTGCGTGACCGCCGGCCCCTGCACCTCCCGCGGGTCTCAGCGGAGCCGGCGGTGGTTCACCCGCTCAATCGCCGGGAGGTGGGGGTCGATGTGTTCATCGAGTCCGCCATGGACGGGGAGAGCCTGGGGCACAGCCTGGAGCGGGCGGCGGTGGGCACCGCCCTGGAGCTGAAGACCATCAGCAACCGGGGAACCCAGATCTATCCGTCAGCTGGGGGGCTGATCACGGACTGCATCGACCACTGGCCCTGCCGGTTCATGCTCCGCGACGCCGACGGTGACCTAGCCGACCGCGACCTCATCGCCTTGCTGCAGCGGGTCTCCGAGGAGCACCGGTGGGTGCATCTGGAGCGGTTGCCCGAATTCGACGGCGAGCGGGGTTTCACCAAGGCCCAGGGCGAGGACTGACCCTGCCGGCGACCGCCGCGACCTAGCTCGACCCCCGAGCAGCCGCCAGCACCTCGGCCGCATGGCCCGTGGGCTCAACCCCCTCCCAGACGTGCTCCACCCGGCCGTCCGCGCCCACCAGGAAGGTGGTCCGGAGCACACCCAGGTAGGTCTTGCCCATGAACCGGCGCTCACCCCAGACCCCGAAGCCCTCGGCGATGCTGTGGTCGGGGTCGGCGAGCAGAGGCAGGTCGGGGGCCCCGCAGGCTCGGGCGAAGTCGCGCTTGGCCTGGACGCCACCGGTGGAGCAGCCATACAGGGTGATGCCCGCAGCACGAAAGCGAGGTAGCTCCTGGCCGAACTCACGGGTCTCGACGGTGCAGCCCGGTGTCTTGTCCTTGGGGTAGAAGTAGATGACCCAGCGCGAGCCCAGCAGGCCCGCTGCCGCCACGGTCCCGCCGCCGCCCGACTCGGCCTGGAACACCGGCACAGGGTCACCGACTTCGAGCACTCTTCAACTCCCTGGGTAGCAGTCCGGAGGAGCCAAGGTAACAGCCAGCGACGGCAACGGGATCAACCCAGGAGCAGGTGCCTTGCCTGGAGGGCCACGCTGAGCAAGACGCGGTTCTCCGCGTCGGCCAAGGAGACGCCCAGCAGCTCCTCCAGGCGCTGGAGGCGGTACGCGAGGGTGTTGATGTGGATCCCCAGCTGGCGTGCCGCCGCCCGCTGGTTCCAGCGCTGCGCCACCAGCGCCTCCAGACTGGGCAGCAGCGGGGTCCGGTGCCGTCGGGCGTAGGCGAGCACTGGACCCAGGGTCTCGTCGACAAAGCGGCGCAGCACCTCCGGGTCGCGGACCTCGAGCAGCAGCCGGGCGGCGCCCAGGGATCGGTAGGACACGTACTGCGCTCGCGCTCCCCCGCGCCGGGCTAGGCGCAGCGCCTGGCGCGCCTCTTCGTGGGCGCGGGAAAGCTCTTTGGCGGTCGCCGCCAGGTTGCCCAGCCCCAGCGAGAGGCTCATCGAGCCCCCCAGCCCCCGCCCCAGCGCCAGTACGGCGCGCCCGAACTCCTCGAGCTGGACCGCCCCGGGCTCGACGGCGAGGCGGGGCGAGGCGGGCGATTGGGTGGGGACCACGATCACCGAGCCGGTGGTCCGGGAGACCGTGAGCGCGCCCGGGAAGCGAAGCTGGGTCAGTTCGCCCAGGTCGCGTTGCAGCCGTTCCTGGATGGGTGGCGACTGGAACTGGCCCTGGGCACGCTCGTCGTCCGGCTCCAGGACCAAAACCCAGGCCGACTCGGGGATCCGATACCCGAGCCGCTCGGACCGGATCGCCAGCCGAGCGATGTCGTCCGCACTCTGCCCGGCCGTGAGCAGGCCATCCAGGAGGTCGCCGCGGACACGCCGCTCGACCTCGGCCTCGGCACGCTCTTTGAGCAGCTCCAGTGCAACCACAGTCGCACCGTGCTCCAGGGCACGGCGGGTCCCGGGCGAGGCGTCCTCGATCCGCCCTTCGGCCGCCAGCACCGCCACCAGCTCCCCTCCGGCTCGGACCGGCGCCAGCACCAGATCCGTGGGCGGCCTCCCCTGGCGGCTGCCCATAGCCTCCATCTGCTCGGCTCCCATCAGGCCCGAGGGCACATTGAGGCGACGCAGGCCCAGGGCGCGATCTGACCGGTGCTGGAGCCGGAACCCGAGCGGGTCGTAGAGCCCGACCGTGGTCTCGGCCAGGCTCGAGATCGCCTCGAGGATGTTGCCCAGGCCAGCTCCGGAGAGGGCCAGCTGGGTGAAGCGTTGGTGGACGGTCTGCGAGAGCCGGATCTCCTCCAGCTGCAGCTCGAGGCGGTGCTGCAGCTGGCTCCGCTCCAGCACCCCCGCCAGGGAGCTGGCGATCGCCGAGAGAAAGGCCAGTTCGTCCGCCCGAAAGTCGCGCCGGGCCACGGTCTGGACGTTGAGCACCCCCACGATGCGCTGGCCGGCCTCGATCGGCACCGAGAGCATCGAGGTGAAACGTGCCTCGTCCACCCCCTCCACCCACTTGAAGCGAGGGTCGCTGGCGACCTCCAGGACCGAGATGGGCTGGCGGGAGGCCGCCACCTGCCCGGTGACGCCCTCCCCCCACGGCATTACTACCTTCCCCACCGCCCGTTGGTTAAGCCCGTTGGTGGCGGTGAGCACCAGCCCGGCCCGCGCCTGGTCGTGGAGATAGAGGGCGCATACGTCCGCCTCCAGGGCCCCGGTGGTCTCGCGAATGATCAGCTCCAGGAGCTGGTCCCGCTCCATCGTCGAAGCCGCTGCCCGGGCCAGCTCCTGGAGGTAGACGAGCTCGCGGAGCTCCCGGTCCTGAGCCCGGACCGGCGCCTTGCCAGGGACCACCTCAGCCGCCCTCCTCTGCCCCCGCTGCTGAGCCCGGGCGACGGCGGGCGCCGGAGCGTCCCCCCTCCTTGGCCAGGAGGCTCACGCCCTCGATCTCGGCCCAGGGGTCGACGCTCTTGAGCATGTCGATGACGGTGAGCGCGGCCACGCTGACCGCGGTGAGCGCCTCCATCTCCACGCCGGTGGCGCCCAGGCAGCGCACGGTCGCCTCCAGCTCAATCCGCTCGGGGTTGGCGCGCAGCCCGGCGGTTACGGACACGTGGCTGAGGGTGAGCGGATGGCAGAGGGGTATGAGCTCGGGAGTGCGCTTCGCCGCCATGATCCCGGCCAGCCTCGCCACCTCCAGGACATCGCCCTTGGGGAGTTGCTGCCCGGCCACCGCTTGGTAGGCGGCGGCTCCGATCCGGACCCGGCCCCGGGCGGTGGCGCTGCGTTGGGTCTGGGGCCGGTCGCCGACGTCGACCATGCGCACCCCGCCTTCCCGGTCCAGATGACTGAGCCGGGCCTCGAGCGGAGGCCGGCGTCGCTGTGGCGTCATCGGCTGGCCCGGCACGCCGAGGCGCCAGCGGCGGGGCGCCCCGGGCCGTAGCTGACGCCGATGATCAGCTCGTCCCGGTGGACGGCGTCGCAGGCGAAGGTCAGCGCCCGCCCTCCACCCACCAAGGGCAGCTGCAGCGAGGGATGGAAGCCTCGGGAGATCAGCTGGGGGATGGCACTAGGCAGGCCCATCTGGCCGATCGCGAGCCCGGTGAAGTCAAGTCGGACGGTGGCGGTGCCCTGACCCCGCAGCCGGACCGGGCCGCTGATGACCAGGGTGTGGTTCAGGATGCTGGTTTCGCCGCTGACCACCACCCGGCCGTGGAGCATGTGCACCTCGAGGCTGGACAGGCCCGCGTAGGAGTCCAGGCTCTCCTGCAGCAGGCCGGTGGCCTCGGAGTCGCTGAGATGGAGCAGAGCCACCGGCTCCCCCGCCGCCAGCGCCGTGGCCACCGCCTGGGCCTCGCTGAGCTCGAGCGTGCCCGGGGGGGCGGGCTGCACCCGAGGGAGAGTGGGAGGAGTGGTCCAGAGGTGCACCGCCCAGGCGGCCACGGCGAGCACGACCACCACCGGCACCAGGCAGCCGAGCAGGTTGCGCAGGCAGCCGCGCCGAATCACGCCTCCCTCCTGCCCCGGCCACTGCGCCACGCCTGGAGGGCCTGGCGGTGCGAGGAAAAGACCAGTTCCGGCAGCTCCTCCGGGGCAAAGCAGCCCACCTCTAAGGCCTCCGGGGAGGTCGACGGCTGGCCGGACGTGAGACGGCCGCCGAAGGCCAGTACCACCAGGGGACCATCCTCCGTGCGCACGTGGAAAGCTCCCGCCAATCCCTCGACCTCGGCCTCGCAGCCGGTCTCCTCGCGGCACTCGCGGGCGGCGCCCTGGGCGGGATCCTCGTCATCGTCGACGTATCCCCCAGGAAACGCCCATCCCCCCAGGCCAGGCGGGATGCCGCGGCGAAGCGCCAGCACCCGCCCCCTGGGGTCGGTGGCCAGCAGCGCGGTCGCGACCTGGGGGCCGGTGAAAGCGATGAACTCGCAGCGCGGGCAGGCAGGGCGGAGCCGCCCCTCCACGGGGCGCGGTTCCAACCGGGCACCGCAGGCGGGGCAGAAGTTGAAGTTGGTCCTCACGGCCGAGGGTCCAACGCCGTCATGCCGTATGTGTCCTCCCGGGTTGCAGCCCCGGGTCCCACCACTCCACCGCCCCAAACCCCGTGGGGATCGCCCGGGGTGCACAGATGATAAGGCCCAATCGGAGTCGGCACGGCGGGCTCAGGAAGGTGGCAGCCGGCGCAGGTGATCGCGGTTCCAGTCGATCGAATCGCCAATTGCCTCGGTGCCGCGGGCGATCACCTGGCGCCCGAACCGATGCCGGAGGCCGTCCAGGGCCTGGTCCAGCCCCTCGGCGCGCAACCCGGGGTCGGGGAACAGGCTGAGTTGGCGCTCCAGGCTCAGGCTCTCGGCGCCAACTCCCAGGAGTCGCACCGCCCGCCCTGAAGGCCAGTTCTCTCGGAACAGCTGCCGCGCTCCCCGGTCCAAATCCCGGTCGGCGCTGCTGGCCTCGGTCAGGCTCCTACGCCTGATGACAGTTTCGAAGTTGGCGAAGCGCATCTTGAGCGTCACCGTGCCGGCGCTCAAAGAGGAGGCCCGCAACCTTCTAGCGACAGCCGTGGCCAGTGCCTCGATCCGGGCCTCCAGGCGGTCCTGCGAAGTTAGATCCTGGGAGTAGGTTTCCTCGCGGCTGACTGACTTGGGAAGACCTGGGACCTCCACCGGGGAGGGGTCGAGTCCGGCGGCGCGCCGCCGCAGCGGGCCAGCCGCTGGGCCCAGGGTCTGCTCCAGGACTGGTCCGGCGGCCACCACCTGGCCCAGGGTCGTCAGGCCCACCAGCCTCAGCTTGGCAGTGGTCCTAGGCCCTGCTCCGGGAAGCCGCTCCACCGGCATCGGGGCCAGAAAGGCAGCCTCCTCCCCCGGCGCCACCACCACCAATCCGCGCGGCTTGCGCAGATCCGAGGCCACCTTGGCCACGGTCTTGTTGGTCGCCACGCCCACCGAGGCGGGCAGGCCCAGCTCCGCCTGCAGCCGGATCTGGAGCTCAGTGGCGAGCTGGAGCGGCTCAGCGCCGAGGGGCAGCGATCCGCTGACGTCGAGGTAGGCCTCGTCGAGCGAGCCCGGCTCGACCAGCGGGGTGTACTCACCGAGGATGGCAAAGACTCGCTCCGAGACCTCGGCGTAGTGGGCGATGTCCACGGGCAGCAACACCAGCTCTGGGCACAGGGAGAGGGCCCGGCCCAGTGGCAGGGCGGAGTGCACCCCGAAGGGGCGCGCCTCATAGGAGGCGGCCGCGACCACTCCTCGGCCCGGCTCGCGGCGCTGGCCGGGATGCGACTCCCTGCCCCCGCCGACCACCACCGGGCGGCCGATCAGCTCGGGGCGGCGCAGCCGCTCGCAGGAGACGAAGAAGGCATCGAGGTCGAGGTGGAGGATGGCTCGGGGAGACGCCACGGCCGCCTCCTCACCCCGCGGCGCCAAACGTCCGCGCCAGCAACCCGGGCAGGGGCGCCAGCTGGCGGTCGAGCCACTGCTGGGCCTCTCGCGCCATCTCAGCCAGCTCCTCCCGGATGGCGCCGGTGGCCTCCGTGGCGGCGACCAGCCGGGCGTCGCCCTGGCGGCGCTTGATCTCCACGGACGCGGCGGCCAGGGCGCGTGGGGAAACCGTGACCCGCAGGGGAATGCCGCGCAGGTCGGCGTCAGCGAACTTGACGCCGGGGCTGAGCTCGCGGTCGTCATAGAGAACCTCGACCCCGGCCCGGTCCAGGTCCCGGTAGAGGGTGTCGGCCGCCTCGGTGACCTCGGGCTCGCGCCCAACCGACACCAGGGCCACCTGGTAGGGCGCCACCGCCAACGGCAGGGTGAGGCCGCGCTCGTCATGGTGCTCCTCGGCGACGCAGGCCAGCAGCCGCCCCAGGCCGATGCCATACGAGCCCATCACCAAGGGCTGCTGCTCGCCGGTCTCGTCGGTGTAGCCGATGCCCATCGACTCGCTGTAGGTGGTTCCCAGCTGGAAGATGTTCCCGTACTCGATGCCGCGACGCAGGTCCAGGGGGCCACCGCAGTTGGAGCAGGGATCGTGAGGGCGGACCTCGGCCAGCCGGGCCAGTGAGTGTCCGGGGGCATCCCGGGCCAGGTTGAAGTTGCGCAGGTGCCAGCCCTCGCGGTTGGCGCCGGTGATCAGGTTGCGGCGGCGGCTCAGGGCCTCGTCGGCGACCACCGTCACTCCGTCCTGGGCCAGGCCCAGGGGCGACATGAACCCTGGCACCGCCCCTGCGGCCCGGATCTCCTCCGCCCGGGCGGGACGGGCGTCCACCGCCCCGGTCGCCCGGCGCAGCCGGGCCAGGTTGACCTCGGCCTCCCCGGGCACCAGCGCCAGCACCAGGCGCGCGGGCCGGTTGCGCTCCCCGTCGACCAGGTAGGCGACGGTCTTGGCGATCCGGCTGGGCGCCACCCCCAGGAGGCTGGCGACGTCCTCCACGGTGGTGGCCCCCGGTGTGGCCACTTCCTCCAGGGCCGCCTCTGCTTCGGTCTCGGGGGCGTCCAGGGCGGCCTCGGCGACCTCCTGGTTGGCCGCATAGCCGCACTGGGCGCAGAAGACCAGGGTGTCCTCGCCCGAGTCGCTGAGGTAGATGAACTCGTGAGCGAGCTGGCCGCCCATGATGCCGACGTCGCTGACCACGGCCACCACCGGGATTCCCGCCCTGGCGGCGATGCGGAAGTAGGCGCCGAAGTGGGCGATGTAGGCGCGCCGCAGACCCGCCTGGTCGCGATCCAGGGAGTAGGCGTCCTTCATGGTGAACTCACGGGTCCGCAGAAGGCCGCCCCGGGCCCGGGGTTCGTCCCGGAACTTGGTCTGGATCTGGTAGATGATCCGAGGCAGGTCGCGGTAGGAGGAGACCGCAGTGGCGGCCAGGTCGGCCACCACCTCCTCGTGGGTCATCGCCAGGGCCATGTCCCGGCCGCGGCGGTCCTGGAAGCGAACCAAGGCTGAGTCGACCTTGTCCCAGCGGCCAGAGCGCTGCCAGAGCTCGCCCGGGTGCACCACCGGCATGCTCAACTGCTGGCCGCCCAGGGCGTCCATCTCCTCGCGGAGGATCGTGCGCAGCTTCTGCTCGGTGCGCCAGCCGATGGGTAGCAGGCTGAAGATCCCGGTCGCCAGCTGCTGGACGAACCCGGCCCGCAGCAACAGCTGGTGGCTGAGCAGTTCGTCGGCCGGGGCTGCCCGCAGGGTGGTGCCGAAGAGCTGGCTGGCGCGCATCCGCCCAGTCTACGAATGGAAGTTCGGTCGTCGGCCGAGAAGGGTGGAGGCGCCCCGCCGCCCGGCCCCGCCCATCTGCCCAGCCACTCAGCCGATCATCTGCAGCAGGTCGGGCCAGCCGCCGAGGACGGGCACGGCCGGATCCCGGCTGCAGCCGCCGGGCGCCACCAGGGCCCGCATGCCGCTGCGCCGGCTGCCGACGATGTCGGCCTCCCAGTCGTCGCCCACGAACCAGACCTGGTCCGCCGGCAGCTCCAGCCGCGCCAGCAGCTCCTGGAAGACCCTGGCCGCCGGCTTGCGCCAGCCGATCTCGCTGGTGAAGAGGGTGGCGTGGAAGTAGCCGGCAAGACCCAGCCGGGCCAGCTGCTCCCGCATCAGGTCCGGGGGATAAAGGGCGTTGGAGCACAGGCCCAGGCGCAGGCCCCGGTGCTGCAGTTGGGCCAGGACCGGTAGCGCCGTGGGGTCGGGAAGCACGCCCTCGACCCAGGCACGCTGGGTGCCGAGCAGGGCCCGGCGCACCAGCTCGTCGCTGGGCTCGGCCCCGAGCAGCGCCCGCAGCGCCTGCCGATAGATGGCCGAGGCGTCCACCTCGACCTCCGGCTCCTCCAGGTGTGCCTGGTCGGCGAGGCGGTCGACCTCGGTGTCCAGCGCCGGCCCCAGAGCCGCGGCGTCCCCGGACCACCCACCCGGGCGCAGCAGGCCGGCCAGGTCGGCTCCCGCCCGCTCCAGCGCCGCCACCGGCCGCCGCAACCGCACCAGGGTGTGCCCGTAGTCGAAGGCGATCCCCCGCGGGGAGTCGCTGACTCTCAAGGGGCGGGGGCGTGGCCCGCCGGGTGCCCCCGGCCGCGTGGTCCCCGGCGGCGCCGCCGCCTCGCTCCGCCCCCGCCTGCGCTCCGGGCGCCGCCACCCTCCCCGGCGGAGCTCCCCTCAGCCTGCGGCGTCTGACGCGGACCCGCCTGACCGGCGCCGCGGCTGGTGCCCGCGCGGCGGTGCCGGCGCGGGTGCTGGGGCCCCGCCGGCGCGACGAACCGGGCCAGCGCCCGGGCGTTGTGCTCACGATCCCAGTGGGGCTGGTCGGGGCCGCCCAGGGCCTCGATCCGGGCGCCAAACTCCTCCAGGAACTCCGCCAGCGGTCGCTTCTCCTTGCTGGCGTTGAAGATCTGCTTCTCCGCCCACGGCTGGTAGCGGGGCGACTCGGGGTCGAGGAACCCGGGCTCGAGGGCTGGGTCCTCGGGCGCGCCCGGCTCCGCCGCCTCCGGTTCTGGGGGACGGTCCACGGCCGCGAGTATAGGTGCGGTCCCGGCGTCGGCCGCCTGGTTCACAAGCCCCCGGGCGCGGCTACCGTAGCCTGAGGTCGGCTGATGGAGGAGCCGGAGGGAGGTAGGCATGGACCAGCTGCTGGCGCCCGGGATTCGCCAGATCGACACCCATCTCGGGGGCTGGGAGGGGGTGAACTCGGTTTTCCTGATCGAGGCCGAACAGCCGTGCCTGGTGGAGACCGGGCCCCAGCGGGACGCGGGAAAGGTGATCACCGCCCTGGACCGCCTGGGACTGGCGCCGAACGATCTCGCCTGGGTGGTGCTGAGCCACATCCACCTGGACCACGGGGGGGGCGTGGGCGAGCTGGCCCGCCGGTTCCCCCGGGCGCGAGTCGTCTGCCATCCCCGGGGGTTGCGCCACCTGGCCAACCCGGAACGGCTGGTGGCCGCCGCCTCCCAGGTCTACGGGGAGCGGATGGACTCCCTCTACGGCGGCATGTCGGCGGTGGACGCCGACAGGCTGCAGGGCGCAGAGGACGGCCAGGCGCTCGAGCTAGGCTCGGGCAGGCGGCTGCTCCTGGTCCACTCCCCCGGCCACGCCAAGCACCACCTGGGGGTCCTGGAGGAGAGCCAGGGTGTGCTGCTGGTGGGCGACGCGGTCGGGGTCAAGCTCCCCTCGGGGGGTCCGCTGCGGCCGGCCACCCCTCCCGACGACTTTGACCTAGACCAGGCGATCTCCTCCCTGCATCGCTTCCGGGAGCTGCGGCCCCGGCAGTTGGTCCTGACCCACTTCGGCCCGGCGGGCGAGCCCGAGGCTGTCCTGACTGAGGCCGAGGATCGGCTGCGCCACTGGTGCGCCATCGCTGAAAAGGCATATGTGGAGACGCCCACGGTGGCACACGTCGAACAGGCGCTGCGAGCCGGGATTACCGACCTGGAGGGACCGCAGCCGGCGCGCCAGCCTCCTGCCGACCTCCTCAATGGGCTGGCCTCCAACGCCGCCGGGATCCACGGCTGGCTGCTCCGGCGGGATCAGCCCGGGGGCGGCTCCGCCTGACTTCGCGGGCCTGCCGCGGAGTTGGTGCCGGACCCGCGGCCGAGGTCGAATTTCCGCCGTCCGGCTTGCGGGCGGTGAGATGGGTCAATACAATGCGGCTGACCGCCCGGTACCTGAGTTCGGGCTCTACTTCCAGCGGAGGGGTACAGAGATGGCCGTGACCGGCTTCTGCATGAAGTGCAAAGAGGCGAGGGAGATCAAGAACCCCCAGCCGACCCAGCTCAAGAACGGGAAGCCGGCCACCACCGGTACCTGCCCCGTTTGCGGCACCAAGATCTTCAAGATCGGGAAGGCCGCCTGAGGCTAGGCTCGAGCGGCCCCGCCCCCGAAGCTGGGGGCGAGGGCCGGTGAGCGGTGATCCTCAGCTAAGCGAGGCGATCGCCCGGCGCCAGCGCCCCTTGGTCGAGGCGCTGACCAGGTGGGTGGCGATCCCGTCCGTCAGCACCGACCCCGAGCGGAAGGGGGATGTGCGCCGTTCGGCCGAGTACCTCCAGGGCGCTGCCCGGGAGGCAGGGTTCAGCGTCGCCGAGATCTGGGAGACGGACGGGCATCCGGCGGTCTTCGCCGAGCGCCTCGAGGACCCGGCACTCCCCACCATCCTGGTCTACGGTCACCACGACGTCCAGCCGGTGGATCCCGTGGACGAGTGGGAGAAGCCACCCTTCGAGGCCCTGGAGCGCGACGGCCTGCTCCTCGGCCGGGGAACCTCCGATGACAAGGGCCACATGCTCATGCACCTGGAGGCGGTGCGTGGCTATCTCGACGCTCGTCGGCGCCTGCCGTTGAACCTCAAGCTGATCGTCGAGGGCGAGGAGGAGGACGGTTCCGACCACTTCGAGGCCCTCCTCCATGCCCACCGCGAGCGTCTGCAGGCCGATGTGGCGGTGATCTCCGACACCGGGATGCTGGCCGAGGATCTCCCCGCCCTGACGGTGGGAGTGCGCGGACTCGACTACTGGGAGGTCCGGGTCAGGTGCGCCGCCACCGACCTGCACTCCGGCGTCTACGGCGGCGCCGTTCTCAACCCCATCACCGTCCTGGTGGAGATGCTGGCAGCCCTCCACGATCCCGAGGGTAGGGTGGCGGTCCCGGGCTTCTACGACCAGGTCGTCGAGCTCGGCGCCGCGGCCCGGGCGGAACTGGCCGCGCTTCCCTTCGACGCCGCCGAGTTCCTGGCCGACGTTGGGGCCCACCCCGCGGGCGAAGCCGGGTTCACCACCCTGGAGCGCCGCACCATCCGGCCCACCATGGAGATCTGCGGGATCTGGGGCGGCTACCAGGGCGAGGGCTCCAAGACGGTGATCCCGGCCTGGGCGGCGGCCAAGCTCTCCTCGAGGCTGGTTCCCAACCAGGTGCCCGAGCAAGTCACCGCGCTGGTCGGCGACTTCCTGCGCCGGCAGGCCCCGGAGGCGGTGGATTTGGAGTTCACACCGATCTCGTCGGGGCGATGGGCCCTGACGCCGTCCCAGCATCCTGCGGTGCTGGCCGCCGCCGAGGTCGTGGCCGAGGTCTGGGGGGAGAGCCCGGTCTTCCTGCGCGAAGGGGGCAGCATCCCGGCGGTGGCGCTGCTCGCCGAGCAGCTCCAGCTTCCCTGCGTCCTGCTGGGGGTCTCGCTGCCGGGCGACCGCTTCCACGCGCCCAACGAGCGGGTCAGCCTGGCCCAGCTCAACCGGGGCATGGAGGCGGTTGCCCGCCTCTGGGAGACCTACGGGAGAATGGGCCGGGACGCCCTGAGGGGAAGTTAGCCAGCCGGCCGCACCGGGGCCGTCCCCGGCCGCCGCCTCAGCGGGTCGCCGGCACCAGCAGTTCGGGCTGCTCCAGCACGAAGTCGGAGGCCGGTCGCGCGGTGAAGAGGACGATCTGGTCCCCCGCCTCCAGGGCCGAGTCGAGGTCGAGCTGGCGGCCCTCCCGTACCAGGAGCAGCAGGCGCTCCCGGGCCAGGTCGGCGATCTCGCTGGGGCGGTGACCCACCGCTCCCCCCAGGGGAACGGTCACCCGCACCACCGCCGCGTCGCTGCCGCTGACGGGCATCTGGAGGACGTCGCCGTGGCTGGCCAGGCCGGTCTCGATCACTCCCAGGATCAGCTCGGTTGCGGAGACGGCCACGTCCACGCCTAGCTGATGGAAGAGCCGTACGTTGCGGGGGTTGTTGACCCGGGCGATGGTGCGGGGCACGTGAAACTGGCGCTTGGCCAGCTGGCAGGCGACCAGGTTGTCCTCGTCGTCACCCGTGACCGCCGCCACCACGTCGGCGCGCTCGATCCCGCTGGTGGCCAGGAACGACATCTCGTCACCATCCCCCACCAAGCAGGCGCAGCTGCCCAGCTGCGCCGACACCAGGGCGGCCCGGCCCGGATCCTTCTCGATCAGGGCCACCTCGTAGCCGCCCTCCAGCAGGTGCCGGCTGAGGTAGAAGCCGACCTTGCCGGCCCCGATCACGATCACGTAGGGGATCCGCTCAGGCACCGCCCAGCGCCCCCGAGGCCGCCACCGCGTGGCGCGCCCGGTCCGCCTCCTCGGGGCCGGACACGAAATAGGTGTGGGCGATGGCGGCGCCGGTCACGGTGGGGCAATAGGTGTAGAGGCCCATCTCCCGATACACCCGCTCCCGGATCGGGTCGTAGATCCGGGTCATGACCTTGGGGATCTTGAAGATCTCCTTGGCGACCTGCGCTGACATCACGTTGCGGTTGTCGCCGTTGGTGACCGAGAGGAAGCAGTCGGCGCCCTGGGCACCTGCCTGCTCCAGCACCTCCTGGTCGATGCCACTGCCCAGGATCAAGCGCCCGGGGAAGTCCCGGCCCAGGCGCTCGAAGGCTCGCCTCTGGAGGTCGACCACGGCCACGTCGTGGCCAGCCCCGGCCAGGTCACGGGCCACCGTCGACCCCACCCGGCCGCAGCCGACGATCACGACCCTCATGGGGCCGAGTATATCCGCGCTCTGAACGGGCTCCCGCCCTGGCCCGACGGCACCCGGGGCCGCCGCAGAGCCGCGCCAGCGGCGAGAATGGCCCCGTGGCCTCCCGTATCTTTCGCTCGCGCCCTCCGGGGTCCGAGCCGGCCCGCCAGGGCGTGCTCTGGCCGCACCGGATCGTGGTGCCGGTACGGGGCGACGACGTCGACCACGAGGCGCTCCGCGCCGCCTGCCGGCTGGCCCGGCCCACCAAGGCTCAGGTCCTGGTGCTGACGGTGCTGGAGGTGGCCCGCAACCTGCCCCTGTCCGCCAGGCTGGGCGAGGACCTGGCCCGGGCGGAGGAGCTCCTGGAGACGATGGAGGGCATCGCCTCCCGACTCGATACCCGGATCCGCACCGCCGTGCTCCAGGCCCGGGAGGCGGGCCCGGCGGTGGTGGACGAGGCCCGGCGCTGGGAGGCCGACCTGATGGTGGTTGGTTTGGGCACCAAACCACAGTTTGGTGAGTTCACTCTGGGGACCACCGGGGAGGAGTTGCTGCGGCACGCCCCCTGCCGCCTGATCCTGATCCGCCCACCGCTGCCCGAGAGCGCCGGTCCGGCGCCGGCGGTGATCCCCTAGCTCAACCCGGGGCGGGGGGCCGCGCCCCTCGCCGGCGGCGCAGCACCCGCCAGGCGATCCAGGCCACCACCACCAGCACCACCGCCCCCAGCCCCACCAGGATGCCGAGGCCTCCCATGTGGAGCACGTCGCGGTAGTGGGCGCCGAGCGCATCCCCCACCGAGATCACGGTCACCGACCAGAGCAGGGATCCGCTCACCATCGCCGGGAAGAAGACCCGGCGGGGGATGCCGGCGATCCCCGCGGCCCAGGAGGCAACGTTGCGGGCGATGGGCAGGATGCGAGTGAGAAACACCCCCGGCCCGCCCCGGCGTCTCATCCAGGCCTCGCCCTCCTCCAGACGCCCGGCCCGGATCCCCAGCCGTCCGGCAATCCGGGCCACCACCGGGCGCCCCAGGGTGAGCCCTAGCTGGTACGAGATGGTGGACCCGATCACCGCCCCGGCGAAGGCGCAGGCGATCGCCGGGGCCAGATCGACGGTGCCCTTGTGGACCAGGTAGCCCAGGGTCAGCAGCACGGCCTCATCGGGCAGGGGAACGCCCACCGACTCGGCGGCCAGCCAGGCGAGGATGAACAGGTACACGCCGAGCGCGGGCAGGTGGTCCAGCTGTTGGACCAGGTGGCCGAGGATGGTCTAGCCGCCCCAACCCCGGTCGGCCGGGGGCACCGCTACGACTCCTCGAGGTCGCCTGGGGGGGCCACGCCGGCGATCGACCCCACCTGGTCCCCGTCGTCGAGCCGCATCAGGATCACCCCCCGGGTCTGGCGCGAGGAGATCCGCACCCCCTCCAGCGGCATGCGGATGATCTGGCCCCGGGTCGAGATCAGCATCAGCTCCTGGGACAGGTCCTCCACCAGCTGCATGCCCACGATCTCTCCGACCTTGGCGATGGCGTGCTGGTCGAGCGTGTAGACGCCCTGGATGGCCCTGCTCTTGACCGGATAGTCGGGGACCGGGGTCAGCTTGCCGTAGCCGTTCTGAGTCACCACCAGCACGTGGCCCTGGGGGCGGACGATGTCCACCCCCGCCACCAGGTCCCCGGGCTGGAGCCGGACCGCGGTAACTCCCTGGGTGTCGCGCCCCATGGGCCGCACCTGCTTCTCGCTGAAGCGCAGCGCCTTGCCCCGCCGGGTGACCAGCAGGATCTGGTCGCCGCCAGTTGAGATGCGCACCCAGTTGAGCTCGTCCCCCTCCCCCAGGCTCATGGCGATCAGGCCGTTGCGCCGGACGGAGGCGTAGGCGGCGGCCGGGGTCTTCTTGATGTGACCGTGGAGGGTGGCCATGACCATGTAGGTCTCATCGGAGTAGGCGTCAACCGAGATCATCGACGTCACCCGCTCGCCCTGGTCCACCTCCACCAGGTTGATCACCGCGGTGCCCTTGGCCTGGCGGGACACGTCGGGCACCTCGTGGGTGCGCAGCCGGAACACCCGGCCTCGGTTGGTGAAGAACAGCAGGTCCGAGTGGGTGGAGGCGACCTGGAGGTGTTCGACGTAGTCCTCCTCGCCCACCCGTTTGGCCCCCACCACCCCCTTGCCCCCGCGGCGCTGAGATCGGTAGTCGGTGGCCGGGGTGCGCTTGATGTAGCCGCGGTGGGTCAGGGTGACCACCACCTGCTCCCGGGGGATCAGGTCCTCCTCGTTGAGCTCGATGTCACCGTAGGTGATCTCGGTGCGACGCTCGTCGCCGTACTTGCGGCGCAGGGCCAGCAGCTCCTCCCGGACCACTGCCATGAGCCGGTCGCGGCTGGCCAGCACCTCCGCCAGCTCGGCGATGCGCAGCAGCAGCTCGGCGTGCTCCTGCTCCAGCTTGTCCCGTTCCAGCCGGGTCAGTCGGCCGAGGCGCATGTCGACTATCGCCTTGCTCTGGCGCTCGCTCAGGCTGAACCGCTGCTCCAGCTGGCGTTGGGCAGTGGTCTCGTCGGAGGCGGCCCGGATCAGGCGGATCACCTCGTCGAGGTTCTGCAGGCAGATCCGCAGGCCCTCGACGATGTGAGCGCGCTCGCGAGCTCGCTCCAGGTCGTGCCGGGTGCGACGCTCCACCACCACCCGCCGGTACTCGAGGTAGTGCTGGAGCATGGCCCGGAGCGACAGCACCTGGGGGCGGCCGTCCACCAGCGCCAGGAGGATGCAGGAGAAGGTCGACTGCAGCTGGGTGTGCTTGTAGAGGTTGTTGAGGACGGTGTAGGGTCGGGCGTCGCGTTTGAGCTCGATCACCAGCCGTGTGCCCTCCCGCCTCCCGGTCTCGTTGCGGAGGTCGGCGATCCCCTCGAGCTTGCGCTCGTTGACCAGCGCGGCGATGGTCTGCAGGACGCTGCTGGGGTTCACCTGGTAGGGCAGCTCGGTGATGATGATCTGCTCCCGGCCCGACTTGGACTCCTCGAAGAGGACCCGGGCTCGCTGCACCACCCGGCCGTGCCCGGTGCCGTAGACCTGGGCCAGGTCGCGGGCATAGATGATGCCGCCGGTGGGGAAGTCGGGGCCGGGGATCAGGCGCATCAGCTCCTCGATGGCCGCCTCGGGGTGGTCAATGAGGTGCACCAGGCCGTTGCAGATCTCGGTGAGGTTGTGGGGAGGGATGCTGGTCGCCATCCCCACCGCAATCCCCGAGACCCCGTTGACCAAGAGGTTGGGCATGGCCGCGGGGAGCACCGCGGGCTCCTTCTTGGTGGCCGAGTAGTTGTCGACGAAGTCAACGGTGTCCTTCTCGATGTCGGCCAGCATCTCGGCGGCGATCGGGGTCATGCGGGCCTCGGTGTAGCGGTAGGCGGCCGCGGGGTCGCCCTCGGGGGAGCCGAAGTTGCCCTGCCCATCGACCAGTGGGTAGCGCATCACCCAGGGCTGGGCCAGTCGGACCAGGGTGTCGTAGACCGAGATGTCCCCGTGGGGGTGGTAGTTCTTCAAAACCTCACCGACGATCGCGGCGCACTTTTGGGTGTTGCTTCCCGGGGTCATCCCCTGGTCCTGCATCGCGTAGAGGATTCGGCGCTGCACCGGTTTGAGCCCGTCACGCACGTCGGGGAGGGCGCGTGCCACGATCACACTCATGGCGTAGACCAGGTAGGAGTCGCGCATCTCCTGGACCAGCTCCACGCCGCGAATGCCCCCGGGTCGGCCCCCCTGGTCGATGGCCACGACCTAGCTCCGGCTCCCGCCGGCCGGCAGCGGCTGCTCCAAGGCGGCCTGGACCGCCTCAGCCAGTCCCACCCGAACCGCGGCCGCCGCCACCCGGATGGCGCTGGCCACCGCCCTGGCGTCGGAGCGTCCGTGGCCGATGAAGACCAGGCCCCTCACCCCCAGCAGGGGTGCTCCGCCCACCTGGCGCCAGTCCAGGCGCTGCCGCAGCCGTCTCAGCCCGGGGCTGAGCAGCCAGCTGCCCAGCTTGGAGCGGAGGTCGGCCAACGCCTCCTGGCGCAGGGTGCCGAGGATGGTCTCCGCCACCCCCTCGGCGGTCTTGAGGGCGACGTTGCCGACGAAGCCGTCACAGACCACCACGTCGACCGCACCCGAGACCAGGTCGCGGCCCTCGACCGGACCGACGTACCCGAGCCCGGAGGCCTCCAGGAGCTGGTGGGCGGAATGCACCAGGGCGTTGCCCTTGGAGCTCTCCTCGCCGTTGCTGAGCAGCCCCACCCGCGGCCGGGACACCCCCAGCGCCTCGTGGGCATAGGCGCTCCCCATCTGGGCGAACTGGAGCAGCCATTCCGGCTTGGAGTCCACCTGGGCCCCGGAGTCCACCAGCAGGGTGGTGCCCCGGCGGCTGGGGAAGACGGTGCCGATCGCCGGGCGGGACACCCCAGGCAGGCGGCGCAGGTGGAGCAGGGCGGCCGCCATGGTGGCGCCGCTGTTGCCGGCGCTGAAGCAGGCGTCGGCGCGTCCAGCGGCCAGCAGGCCCACCGCCACCCCGATGCTGGCCCGGGGCTGGCTGCGCACGGACTGGGCCGGGTGGGCGTCCATGGCGATCACACCCTCGGCCGCCTCCACCTCCAGCCGGGTGGCGGCGGCCTCAGCCGCCAGCAGCGGCTCCAGCCGGGTCGGCTCTCCCACCAGGATCAGGTGCAGGTCCTGCTCCTGGCGCAGGGCCGCCAGGCTACCCGTCACCAGCGCCTCCGGGGCGTGGTCCCCGCCCATGGCGTCCACCACCACCGCCGGGGCTCGGGAACTCAAACGTCGAGGTTCCGGACCGTCTTGGCATGAGCTTGGATGAACCGCTTGCGCGGCTCCACCGCCACCCCCATCAGGCGGTCGAAGACCTCGTCCGCCCGCAGCGCGTCCTCGACCTCGACCTTGAGCAGCACCCGGTTCTCCGGGTCCAGGGTCGTCTCCCAGAGCTGCTCCGCGGTCATCTCACCCAGACCCTTGTAGCGGGTCACCTTGGCCTTGTCACCCATCTCCTTGACCTTGCCCCGGAACTCCTCCTCGCTGTAGCACCAGGCCACCCGGCCCCGCGAGGCGGCGATGCGGAAGAGGGGCGGCTGGGCGATGAAGAGGTGGCCGGCGTCGACGACCGGCTGCAGGTGACGCCAGAAGAAGGTCAGCAGCAGAGTCCTGATGTGCGAGCCATCCTCGTCGGCGTCCGCCATCAGCACCACCCGGTTGTAGCGCAGCCGGGCGATATCGAACTTGTCGCCCACCCCCGTCCCCAGGGCGGTGATCAGGTTGCGGATCTCCTCGTGCTGGAGGATCTTGTCCTCCCGGGCCTTCTCCACGTTGAGGATCTTGCCCCGGAGCGGCAGGATCGCCTGGTAGCGCCGGTCGCGGCCCCCCTTGGCGGTGCCCCCGGCGCTCACCCCCTCGACGATGAAGAGCTCGCAGAGGTCGGGGTCCCGCTCCGAGCAGTCGGCCAGCTTGCCGGGCAGGGTCGCCGACTCCAGGAGTGACTTGCGCTGGACCAGCTCGCGGGCCCGCACCGCCGCCGCCCGGGCGCGGGCGGCGGTGAGGGACTTCTCGACGATCCGCTTGGCGTCGCCGGGGTTCTCCTCGAGATACTGGTTGAGAGCCTCGGACACCACCGTGGAGACCTGCCCCGCGATCTCCGAGTTGCCCAATTTGGTCTTGGTCTGGCCCTCGAACTGCGGCTCCTGGAGCTTGACGCTGAGCACCGCGGTCAGGCCCTCGCGGACGTCCTCACCGCTCAGATTCTGGTCGGACTCCTTGAGGATCCCCGCCTTGCGGGCGTACCGGTTGAGGGTGGCCGTGAGCGCGGTCCGGAAGCCGGTGAGGTGACTGCCGCCCTCGACGGTGTTGATGTTGTTGGCGTAGGCGAGGACGTGCTCGTTGAAGCCGCTGTTGTACTGAATGGAAACCTCAACCGTGCTGCCCTCGATCTCCCGCTCGGCGTACATCGGCTGGGCCTGGACCGCGCCCTTGCCCCGGTTGAGGTGGCGCACGAAGGCCTCGATGCCCCCCTCGAAGTAGAAGTTGGCCTCGACCTGCTGCTCGCCCCGCTGGTCCAGCAGTTGAAACAGCACCCGCTTGTTGAGGAAGGCCAGCTCCCGCAGCCGGATGAGGATGGTGTCCCGGTGGAACTCCCGGGTCTCGGTGAAAATGGTGGCATCCGGCCAGAAGGTGACGGTGGTGCCGCGGCGGCCCGCCGTGTGGTCGGGCTGGCTGCGGAGTTCGCCCAGCGGCACCCCCCGGGTGTACTCCTGGCGGTAAACGCGCTGATCCCGGTAGACCACCACCTCGATCCGCTCCGAGAGCGCGTTGACCACCGACAGCCCCACTCCGTGCAGTCCGCCGGAGACCTTGTAGCCGCCCCCGCCGAACTTGCCGCCGGCGTGGAGCTTGGTCATCACCACCTCCAGGGCCGGGCGCTTGGTGGGCTGGTGGATGTCGACCGGGATCCCGCGGCCGTTGTCGCTCACCGAGCAGGAGCCGTCGGCGGCGAGCCGGACCTCGACCTGGTCGCATTCGCCGGCGAGGGCCTCATCGACCGAGTTGTCGATGATCTCGGTGACCAGGTGGTGCAGGCCGTGGACGTCGGTGGAGCCGATATACATCCCCGGGCGGCGGCGGACCGGCTCCAGGCCCTCGAGCACCTGGATCTGCTCGGCGGAATACCCGTCGACCGCGGCCCGGCGCCCGTTGCCCCCGCTGCGGCGGCGCTTGCCGCCGGGCGCGGCCCCACGGGGCTGCTCGGGCTGCATGGGCAGCCACAGTTCGGGCTCAGGATCTGCCACGCTCACTCCTAAGGGGGAGGCGCAAGGCGCCGCGGCGCCGGCGGGATGCTCCGGCGGTGGCCTGATGGCACCCGGGTGCTTGGCGCCGTTCGGAAGCCACACCCAATTTTAACAGTCCGCAAGTCGCCTTCAGAGTGGCCGGGAGGCGGCGGCGGCGAACGCCGGCCGCACAGGGCGGGCGGTTTCGCGCTATCTTTCGCACTACATGGCGGCCCGCCGAGTCTCGGCCGGGCCCGCCGGCCCTAGGCCTCATGCCCGAGGTCGCGGCCTCAGTCAAGGAGACCGAGACCACTCGCCTGTTCCAGGCTAGTTCCCCACGCGGTTCCCTCCGGAGGAAAGTGGCGCCCTGACGGCTCCCAACCTGACGCTGGAGCACCTTCACCTGGTGGTGCCCGAGCGATCCGAAGCGATGTCGTTCCTCGAGGCCCTCAACGGCCAGGGGCTGGGGGACGCCCGCCAGCACTTCGCCACCCAGATTGGCGAACTGGACGACTTCTCCGTGCTGGCCAGCCCCAGCGACCCGATCTCGGTGACCCTGCTCCTGCCCGGCCTGGACGTCGCCTGCACCCCAGTGCGGCCGGCCCGCGCCCGGCGGGAGCGCACCGCGCTCCGGGTCGACGCCGTCCGCCCCGCTCCCCCGGAGCGGGCCGAGCTGGGCAGCCGGGTGATCCGGGTGCGCTGCCGCGAACCCCTGGTCAGCCCCGACAACGGGGTCAGCACCGATACCTTCCACCTGCTCGACCTGGCCCTGCTCGCCCGGGGGGCCTCCCAGCCGGACGCGATCCTGCTCCAGACCCTGGCCCTGGTGGATGGCCTGGAGAACGCCGAGCGCACCCGGGCAGCCACCCAGCGCACCCCCTTTGAGGGGGTGGTGGAGATCTGGCGCTGCCGCAGCTGCCGTGGGCTCTGGCGAGCCGACCGGGACGAGCGCTGCCCATCCTGCGGGAGGGAGTTCACCGAGGAGGACCGGCGCCGGCCGGAGCTGGGCCGGCTGGAGTTCTCGGTGCCCAAGGAACACACCATCACCCTGGCGGTCGATTCCGCGGTGATGGTGGAGCCCGAGGACGAGCCCCACTACCTGGGCCGGGTGACGCGCATCGATCACCGACGCCGCTTGGTCGAGGTCGCCTGCAAGGCCTACGAGGCCGCGGGCAGCAGCGGCTGGATCACACCCTCCTTCAACAAGCAGCTCTACGCCTCCAAGCGCAGCACCCTGGCCTCGATCGCCGCCGGTGAGGCGCGCAGCCTGCTCCTGGCCCAGCTGCTCACCGAGCCCACCGCCGTCTACGCCCCGGCCGCGGCCCCCCGCAGCGACTGGGTCACCCCGGGTATGCACAGCAACCCCGCCCAGGACCGCGCCATCGGCATCATGGTCGCCCTGGAGCCGGGCCAGGCGGCCCTGATCCAGGGACCACCCGGCACCGGCAAGACCACGGTGATCGTCGAGGCCATCAAGCACCGGCTGGGCGAGCGCCCCCAAGAGCGGATCCTGGTCTGCTCCCACAGCAACCTGGCGGTGGACAACGCGCTCGAGCGCCTGGCAGGCACCCCCGGGCTGCGGGCGGTGCGGGTGGCCAAGGCAGAGCGGGTCCACCCGGCAGTCGACGCCTTCAGGATTGAGGACGAGGACGACGAGCGCCTGGTCGACGCCAACGTCTTCTTCGCCACCTGCGCCACCGCCGCCACCTCCTCGATCACCACCGACGAGCCCTTCGACGTGGTGATCCTCGACGAGGCCAATAAGGCCCGGATCGACGAGGCCCTGCCCTGCCTGCGCCTGGGTGCGGCGGTGGTGCTGGTCGGCGACCACAAGCAGCTGCCCCCGGTCGAGGACGACGCTATCTACGAGATCGTCGAGGACCGGCCGGAACTGGAGGAGATCGTCGACACCAGTCTCTTCGAGCGCTGCTGGGACAACGGGGTTCCCGACCAGGCCCGCTGCCTCTTGGTGGAGCAGCATCGGATGCACCCGGAGATCGCCGGCTACGTCAGCGCGGCGTCGTACGACAACCAGCTGGAGAACGCCCCCGAGGTGCTGGAGTACCAGTACGTCACCCGCCGACCCCTGCCGGTGGCCCTGCACATGGTCGACACCGCCGGCCTGCGGGGCGGCCGTGAGCGCCGGGGAGCAGGGGGAGCCCTGCGCAACGACGCTGAGGTACGGGTCTGCGCCCAAGTGGTCCGCATCCTCGACGAGAGAGTCGACCCCCAGCTCTCCTTGGCTGTGATCGCCATGTACGCCGACCAGGTGGACCGCCTGCGTCAGTCCCTCAGCCGCCGCCACTTCCGCCGCCAGGTCCGAATCGACACCGTCGACTCCTTCGAGGGCCGCGAGGAGGACATGGTGGTGATCTCCCTGGTGCGCAGCAACGAGCGGGGACGGATCGGCTTCCTGCGGGTGCCCAACCGGCTCAACGTGGCCATCTCGCGGGCCCGCCGGCTGGTGGTCTGCGTCGGTGACGCCGCCACCCTGCGCGCTGGCGAGGAGAGCATGTACGGACGTCTGGTCGAGGCCTCCCGGAACTGCGGCGGCTATCTGCTGGCGACTGATCTGCTCGGCGGTCGCGCCGCCCACCTCCGGCCTCAGCGGCGCAACCTGGCGGCGGGCGCTGGCGCCAACGAGAGTGAGGCAGGAGGTCTGCCCCGGCGACGGCGGCGGCGGCGCCGCCGCCACCCTCAGGTCCTGGCTGAGGCCACCGCCGCGCAGGCCGCTTCCGGCACCGCGACCGGCGCTCCTGGTGAACTGGGCGCCCTACCGCCGCCCAGTGGTCGGCGGCGCCGCCGGCGCCGCTCCCGAGGCGGTTGGGCGGGCCCAGCTCCCTCCCCCGCCAGCGGCGACGGGACTGCGGTCGGCGAAGCTCCAGTGGCACCGGGGGCGGGGACAAGGCGGCGACGCAACCGCCGCCGCCGCCGGGGGCCGCGCCCCTCGTTCCCGGACGGCCAGAGCCCGCGCCCGGGTCCCCTTCCCAGCTCCGAAGGGCCACCGCCCTGAGCCTGAGCAGCGAAGAGCGCCTCTTCGTAGCCGGCGCCGGGCTGATGGGCGGCGGCATTGCCCAGACCGCCGCCCAGGCGGGCCTACCGGTGTCCCTCTTCGACAGCGCCGCGGGCGCCGCGGAGCGTGCTCGGGAGCGGATCCTGGAGCGCCTGGGGCGCGCCGAGTCGGCGGGCAAGGTGGAGTCCGGGATCCGCGAGGCGGTTGGATCGCGGCTCAAACTGGCCTCCGACCTGGCCGACGCGGCCACGACCACGGTCGTGATCGAGGCCGTCAGCGAGGACCTGGAGACCAAGCTGGGCCTCTTTCGCGAGCTGGACCAGCTCTGCCCGGCCGAGGTCCTCTTCGCCAGCAACACCTCGTCGATCCAGATCACCCGGCTGGCCGCCGCCACATCCCGCCCGGAGCGCTTCATGGGCATGCACTTCTACAGCCCGGTCCCGGTTATGGAACTTGTGGAGCTCATCCCCGGCGTCAGAACCGGCGACGTGACCTATGCGCGCCTGGAACAGCTGGGCAAAGTCATGGGCAAGACGCCAGTGCGGTCCGCCGACAGCGCGGGCTTCATCGGCAACCGGATTCTGATCCCCTATCTCAACGAGGCCATCCTCGCGCTCCAAGAGGGTGTGGCCAGCGCCGTTGACATCGACCGGGTGGCCAAGCTCGGCTTCCGCCACCCGATGGGTCCCTTGGAGCTCGCCGACTTCATCGGTCTGGACGTGCTCCTGGGGATCTGTCGGGTGATGCACCGGGGGCTTCACGACCCCCGCTACGCTCCCAACCCGGTCCTGCAACGGCTGGTCGAGGCAGGGTACCTGGGACGCAAGACCGGGCGCGGCTTCCACGAGTACAAGTCGGACGCTTAGCACCCCGGGCCTCCGCTGCTCGGGCTGAGCTCCGGGGCGCGTCATGGCGGGGCGCCCTGGATCCCCAGCAGGGATCTCAGCCGGCGGCGGGGGCGAGCGTCTCTGCCAGGTAACGGATCCCGACCGGATAGCGGTACTCGACCCCCAAGTGCCCGCCGTCGAAGAGATCAAGGCGGACCGTCTCCAGGCCCTGCGCCCGCAGCGCGGCCGCCACCGCCGCGGCGGCTATCTCCAGGTACCACTCGTCCTCGAGGCCACCATCCAAGTACGCGGCCTGGAGCGACTGCGCGGCATCGGCCCGGGCAGCGATCAGGCGCACCGGGTCCCAGCGCAGCCAGCTTGCCCACACCTCGTCGCGGAGCACCCCGGTCGCCACGTCAAAGGGCAGGATGACACTGCCGTCCTCGGCCGCGGAATAGCACGCCGCCATGCAGTAGACGTTGAGCAGCCAGCGGTCGGATGGCCGGCTCAGGGCGGGGCGGCTCCGGAAGTCCTCCCAGAAGCGATCGTAGCTTCCCTGATAGCTATCCCTCAGGGTGCGCACCACCTGGGGGAACTCGGGCAGGTAGCAGTACTCGAAGAGCGCGTCCCCGGCATGGCTGGCAAAGGCGCTAAAGAGGTCAGGCCGGAGCAGGGCCGAGACCATGGCCCCGAAGCCTCCGCTGGACTTGCCTCCCACCGCGCGAGCGCCACGGTCCGGGAGCGTGCGGAAGCGGGCGTCCACCGCAGGTACCACCTCGTTGCAGAAGTAGCTGTGGTACGGGCCGGTGGCGGGAGAGTCGAGGAACTGGCTGCCACCCAGACTGGTCCAGCAGTCGACCATCACCAGCAGGCAGGGCGGCACCCCGGGCTCGGCGAAGAGCGCGTCAAACAGCTCCAGTGAGGTGGGCCGGAGGCTGCTCCGGGAACGCCACATGTCGACCTGGCCCGCCATCCCCTGGAGCAGATAGATGACGGGAAAGTGGCGCTCCTGATCTCGGGCATAGGCCGGAGGCAGGTAGACCCAGAGTGGTCGCTCTGCCGGGTCACCCAGGGGATTCGCCTTCAGCAGCCGACTGTGCAGCACCAACTCCCTGAGTTCGCCCCGCATCGGCCGCACCCACGGTGGCGAGGTGGGCGCGCCTTCGCTGAGCAGTGCCCCCGGCTCGTCGCCGTGGCCGACCGGGTCGGCGGTGCTATTCACCTATGGGCTGCCCTGCTGGCCATGGCACCGGGCAACCATAGTCCGGCTCAAGCCTCGCCCCCGTCGGGCCGGCGCAAGGGCACGAAGCGGCAGGGCCCCAGATCGGTCCGCTGCCACCCGTCCCCCAGGCGGCGGTGCACCCAAAGGTGTTCCTCCCCGTCCATCCGCAGCGGGCACAGCAGCCTCCCGCCCGGGGCCACCTGCTCCGGCAACCGTGGGGGCACCTGGGCCGCAACCGCCGATATCACCACCGCCTCAAACGGAGCTCCGCCGGGAGCGCCTCGGGCGCCGTCGCCGAGGCGCACCTCGACTCCCTCCACTCCCGCCCGGTTGAGGTTGGACCGGGCCCGCGCCGCCAGCTCCGGGATCAGCTCGACGGTCACCACCCTGCCCGCGCCCGCGGATCGGAGCACTGCGGCCAGGTAGCCGCTGCCGGCGCCGATCTCGAGCACTGCGCCTCCGGGGGCGAGTTCCAGCGCCTGCACCACCGCGGCCACGATCCAGGGCTGGGAGCAGGTCTGGCCGGCGCCGATTGGCAGCGCCCGGTCCTCGTAGGCGCGATCGCGCATCCGGGCGGGAAGGAACAGCTCGCGCGGCACCATCTCCAGGGCCGCCAGGGCCGGCGCGCTGGTGATGCCCCGGCGGCGCAGCTGCCCCACCAGGCGCCGGCGCCGGTCGCTCAGCTCTCGTTCAGGATCTGGATGCAGCGGTCCACGTCCTCGGCGTACAGAGCCCGGGGCACGCTGGCCGGCAGCGCACCGCGCTCCACCGGCAGGAAGAAGCCCTTGGCGGCCGGCTTGACAAACTCCGGGTCGTACACCGCCACCGGGAAGCGGGTGCTAACCGGCGGGAACACCGCCAGCATCCAGACCTTGGCCCCGGGGTTGACATCGGCAGAGCAGACGTCGAGACGGTAGCTGGAGAGGACCACGATCGGCCGGATCGGGTCGTAGTAACTGCGCTGCACTGACGTCGTGGCCCGCTTGGGGTCGAGGCGGCGGGTCACGGTGGACTCCAGCACACTCTGGGTGAGGTCGACCGCGGTGGTCGAGGCCCCGGGATTGGTGGCCTCCCCGATCACCTCCAGCAGCGGCCCGAGGTTGGCGAGGCTCTCGGCATCTTGGGCTTCCTGGCTGGGGAGCAGGGGAAGCACGTCCCTCAGGGGCACTCGCCGCAGGAAGTAGAAGTGGATGTAGGTGGGATCGTTGTAGAAGCCACCGTCGGGGCTGCTGGTGACCAGGGCGCTGTGAAGCGGCTGGGCATGGCTGCGGACCGGAAGCCCGCGGCCCAGGGCGGCGACGGCCTGGGCCGCGCTCGGTGCCGACCCACAGCCGGCCACTCCCAGCGCCCCGAGCAGCGCCGACAGAGCGAGCAGGCGCCGAACCCGAGTTCCACCCACAGCCGAAGCCTAGCCCTCCCGAGTCAGGCGAGCGGGAGCGGATTGGCCCCTTCGGCGCCGAGGAGCTGAGAGCGCATGAATACCGACCGCACCTTGTAGCCCTCGGCCTCGAGACGTTGCCGACCCCCCTCCTCGCGGTCGAGAAGCGTGTACACGGCGACGATCCGGGCGCCGGATGCGCTGACCGGGGCTGCGGCCTCCAAGAGCGACCCGCCGGTGGTGAGGGTGTCGTCAACCAGGGCCACGGCTTCGCCGGCTTGGGGGGGCGGACCGGCGCACCAGCCCGCAACTCCGTGCTCCTTGACCTGCTTGCGCACGATGAACGCCGAGACCCGGGGTCCATCGTCCAGGGCGCTGCAGAGGGCGACCGCGGTGACCATCGGGTCCGCTCCCAGGCTCGGCCCACCCACCCGCTCCACCCCGTCCCGGCGGGCAAAATCAAGCAGGGCGCGCCCCACCAGCCCGGCTCCCACGGGGTCGAGCGTCACCAGGCGGCCGTCGAAGTAGTAGGGGCTGTGCCGGCCGCTGGCGAGGACGAAGTCGCCCACCCGAAAGGCTCGCTCCCTGATCAGGGCCAGGAGCTGCTGGCGCTCCAGGCCCGCGACGCTCACTCCGGTTCGGGGTCAGGCCGCCAGCGCAGCACCGGCCGGCGCGCAGCCGTGACCTCGTCCACCCGGCCCACCGGGGCCTGGTGGGGCGCCTGGCGCAACAGCTCCGGGTCGCTGGCCCCCTCAGCCATGATCCGGGCCACGATCGCAGCCAGCTGGTCCAGCGCCCGCTTCGACTCGGTCTCGGTGGGCTCGAACATCATCGCCTCGGGGACGGTGAGGGGGAAGTAGACGGTGGGCGGATAGACGCCGTAGTCAATCATGCGCTTGGCCACGTCGAGCGCCTTGATGGAGGCGTAGCGGGGTGCCTTGCGCGGCGTGGCCACGAATTCGTGGAAGGAGTCTCCATCCACCGCGACCGGAAGGCAGTCCTCGAGCAGCTTGCGCAGATAGCGCGCCCCCAGCACCGCGTCCTTGGCAACCTGGTCGATGCCGTCACCGTAGGCGCGGATGTACGCGTAGGCGCGTACCAGCATGCCGAAGTTGCCGTAAAAGGAGCGCACCTTGCCAATACTGTGCGGTCGGTCGTAGTCCCAGTCGTACCCGCCGTCACTGCGCACGATCCGTGGCACGGGAAGGTAGTCAGCGAGGGCGGCGGTGACCCCCACGGGTCCGGCGCCCGGCCCTCCGCCACCGTGCGGCGTGGAGAAAGTCTTGTGCAGATTTAAGTGGACGACGTCAAATCCCATGTCGCCAGGACGCGCCAACCCGACCAGCGCGTTAAGGTTGGCACCGTCGTAGTAGAGTAGCGCCCCCGCCTCATGGGCCAGGGTGGCCATGCGCGCGATGTTGCGCTCAAAAAGCCCCATGGTATTGGGGTTTGTGAGCATCACGGCCGCTACCTTTGGTCCCAGCTTGGAGCGGAAGTCATCCAGGTCCACCGTTCCATCGGCGGCACTGCGGACTGTGACCACCGTGAGCCCGCACTGAGCGGCGCTGGCGGGATTGGTGCCGTGCGCGGTGTCGGGAATGATCACCTCGGAACGTTGCCGCTGCTCGCGCCGGGCGTGATAGGCCTGGACCATGCGCAGGCCGGTCCACTCGCCGTGCGCACCAGCGGCTGGCTGCAGCGAGACCGCCTTCATCCCGGTGATCTCGATCAGCAGCTGCTCCAGCTCCCACATCAACTCCATGGCACCCTGGATCGAGTCCACCGGCTGCCAGGGATGGATGTCGGCGAAGCCGTCCAGGCTCGCCGCCTGCTCGTTGACGGCCGGGTTGTACTTCATGGTGCAGGAGCCCAGCGGGTAGGCACCCTGCTGCAGGTTGTGGTTGCGGCGGGCCAGGCGGCCGAAGTGCCGGGCGAGCTCGGGCTCGTTGACAGCTGGGATCCGAGCCGGACGGCGGCGGCGCCACCGCTCCGGGAGGGCCTCGCTGATTGCGTAGAGCTCGACCCCGGGCTCGGGCAGCAAGGGTCCCGCGCCCGGCTCCGGGGCGAGCTCGAAGAGCAAAGGCTCGGGGCCGGCCCAGATCGGCTCCGGTGCCTCCCCCTTCACGCCCGGGCCTCAGCCGGGCGTCGGGCCTCGACCAACTCCGCCAGGCGTGCCCGGTACCGTTCCAGGGCCGTCGCCGCGGTCATCTCGGTGGCACAGACCAAGACGCAGCGCTCCAGAGTCGGATCGAACTCGCCCAGCGGCAGGCCCGCCAGGATGCCCTCCTTGGCCATCTCCCGGACCAGGTCCCGGCCAGGCAGGGGCGTCTCCAGGACAAACTCCCAGAGGAACTCGCCGCCGGGGTGGACGAGGCGCACCCCGGGCAGCTCCCCGAGGCTCTGGGCGAGGAGGTGGGCCCGGCGGTAGGAGATATCGGCCACCGCGCGCATCCCCGACTCGCCCATCTTGGCCAGGTAGGCGGTGGCCGCCAAGGCCATCAGGGCGTGGTTGGTGCAGATGTTGCTGGTGGCGCGCTCCCGCCGGATGTGCTGCTCTCGGGTCTGCAGGGTGAGGCAGTAGGCGCGCTGGCCGCGATTGTCGGTGGTCATCCCTACCAGTCGGCCCGGCATGCGCCGGACCAGGTCGGCCCCGCATGCGAGCAGCCCCACGGTCGGGCCTCCCAGCTGAGGAGGGATCCCCAGCTGCTGGCCGTCGGCGGCGGCCAGGTCGGCTCCCGCCGCTCCGGGCGGGTCGACGACGACCGCGGCCAGCGGGTCGGCAACCGCCAGGAGCAAGGTCCCTGCCGCATGCGCCAGCTCCGCAAGTTCCGAGACCGGTTCGAGCAGGCCCAAGAAGTTGGGTTGGCCGACTACCACCACCGCGGCCTTCCCCGGGCGGAGCGCGTCCCGCGCCGCGGCGACATCGGTCACGCCCTGATCGGTGGGCAGGCGCACCAGCTGCGCCCCCCGTCCCGACGCATAGGTCTCGAGCACCCGCAGGACCTCGGGGTGGAGGCCGGCCGACGCCAGCACCACGCCGCGGCTGGTGTGCTGGACCGCCAGGAGGGCGCCTTCGGCGGTGGCGGTGGCCACGTCGTACATCGAGGCGTTGGCCACGTCCAGGTCGAACAGCTCGGCCACCAATGACTGGAACTCGAAGATCGACTGGAGGTAGCCCTGGCTGGCCTCGGCCTGATATGGCGTGTAGGCGGTATAGAACTCGGGGCGGGCGATCGTGGCTCGAACCACGGCGGGGACGAAGCGGGAATAGATCCCTGCCCCAAGGAAGCAGTCCCACTGGCCCAGGGGCCGGTTCCGACCCGCAAGCCGGCGCAACTCGGCGATCAGCTCGAGTTCAGAGAGCGCGGGCGGCAGCTGGAGCTTGCCCCGGCGCAGCTCGCTGGGAACCTCGCGGAAGAGCTGCTCCTGATCGGCCAGGCCCAACTCCGCCAGCATCGCCGCCCTATCGGCGTCCGAGTTCGGCAGGTAGGCCATGGGACAGGCGGGCACCCCGTTGGGACCGGTGGCTAGTGGGTCTCGCTCCTCGCGAACGAATCGTACCCGGCCGCATCTAGGAGGTCGCTGGCCGGCTCCTGGGTAAGGCGGACGCGGATCAGCCAGCCGGCGTTGTGTGGGTCGCGGTTGACCAGTTCCGGAGTGCTCGCCACCTGGTCGTTGACGGCCACCACCTCACCGTCGACCGGCGAGATCAGGTCGCTGGCGGCCTTCACCGATTCCACCGCGCCAAAGCGGGCTCCGGACCGGACTGAAGCCCCGACCGCGGGAAGCTCCAAGAAGATGACGTCCCCCAGTTGCGACTGGGCGTGGTCCGTGATCCCCACCACGGCCTCCTCCCCCTCCCGGCGCACCCACTCGTGGGTCCTGGTGAACCGGTAGGCGCTCAAGTCCGGCATCCGCGCTCCTCCGCCCAGTCGATCAACCGCCCGGGCCTCAGCGCTCGGGACGACGGTAGAACGGTAGCGGCACCACCGGCGCCGCTGCCCACTGCTCCGGATCCCGGCGCAGCCTCACCCGGAGCTCCGTCCCCGCCGCGCCGCAGGCCGGCTCCACATAGCCCATGCCCAGGCCAGCCCCCAGGCTGAACCCGAACGAGCCGCTGGTGACGCGCCCCACGCTGCGCTCGCCGACGAAGATCTCCTGCCCCACCCGGGGGATGGCTCGCGCCCCCAGGTTCAAGCCCACAAAGGCGTGGGGCGGCGACGACGCCCGCTCGGCCAGGGTCTCGCGGCCGCAGAACGGACCCTTGCCCAACTTCACCACCCAGCCCAGCCCGGCGCTGAAGGGATCGGTGGTCTCGTCGATGTCCTGACCGTAAAGCCGGAAGCCGGCCTCCAGGCGCAGGGTGTCGCGCGCCCCCAGCCCTGCCGGTCGCAGCCCCTGGCCGGCGCCGGCCAGGAGCAGGTCCGCCCACAGCGACGCGGCCGCCCCCGCTGGCACGTAGAGCTCGAAACCATCCTCCCCGGTGTAGCCGGTCCGCGAGATCCGAGTGGGGATGCCCGCCACCTCTCCGAAGCGGTGGTGGTAGTAGCGCAGGCCGGGCAGGTCGGGGGCGGCGCTGAGGGACTGAACGATTGCCGCCGCCCGCGGCCCCTGTACCGCCAGGAGCACGGTCTCGGCCGAGATGTCGCGGAGGTCGACGTCCCCAGTCGCCGCCGCCCGCATCCACTCCAGGTCGGCGACGTGGCGGGCAGCGTTGATCACCAGCAGGTAGCGCTCCTGGTCGCGGTAGACGAGCAGGTCGTCAACGATGCCGCCGTCGGGACGGCACATCACCGTGTACAGCGCCCTACCCGGGGCGAGGCGGGTGACGTCGTTGCTGACCAGGCCCTGGAGGAAGTCGGTGGCGCCCGGGCCCTCGACCATGACCTCGCCCATGTGGGAGACGTCGAACAGTCCGGCGCGGGTCCGGACCGCCTCGTGTTCCTCGCGGATGGAGCTGTACTGGAGTGGCACCGAGTAGCCCCCGAAGTCGACCATCCTCCCGCCCGCTGCGAGGTGGACGTCGTTGAGGGGGACCTTTTGGGCCTCCGGGCTCACTGCTCCTCCAGCTCCTGGAGGATGTCCATCAGCTGCTCGTCGTCGGTGGATCGGGCCCGGTCGATGGCACGCCGCAACGGGACCACCCGCTCGACTGACCACCCCAGAGCCTTCGCCAGGGAGGCGTCACTGGGCTCGGCCCCGGTTTCCAGCCGCAACTGGGCCTCCTCCGCGGCCAGTCGCTCGGCATCGTCGGCCCAGCGCTGGTCCTCGCGCTGGGCGCGGACCCGCTCCGCCAGCAGTGCATCCATGACCTGGCCCAGGGCGGCCTGCAGGCTGGCGTGGAAGTCCTCGGGAGAGAGGGGGCGGCTGGGATCGAGTCCGTGGACCAGGATCACCAGGGCGGCGCTGCCCTCCTGGAAGAGGTCCTCGGCGGTGGGAGTGTCCTTAGTGCGGGACTCCGCCGCGGTCAGCACCATGCCCAGGTGGTGTTGGACCAGCCTCTGCTCCCAGGCCTCCGCCTCCCCAGGACCGGGGCCGCTGGTCAGCGCCCGCGCCAGTTCGGCCGGCGAGAGCTCGGGATAGGCGGCCACCAATTGGCGCAGATCCTCGCCCACCGACCGAGTATAGGAGGGCGCCTGCCGTTCGCCGAGATCCAGGCCAGCCGCCGCACTTAGACTCGACAGGTGCCTCCCGAGCGCCTGCGGGTACCACCCGACCAGGATCTCCTGGTCTTTGGTGCCACCGGCGACCTGGCCAAGCGCAAGCTCCTGCCCGCCCTCTACGAGCTGAGCCGGCAGGGGCTGTTGCCCCGGCGCGGCGACATCATGGGGACGGCCACCCGGGCCCTTGGCGATACCGGTTTCCGGGAGATCGCCAGCCAGGCGGTCAAACAGTTCAGTCGAACCGGTTTCGACCGCTCCGCCTTCGCAGAGTTCGCCCACCGCCTCCGCTACGTGGCCACCACCCACGACCAGGCCGGCACTGGGAGCAAGCTGTCCCAAGCCCTGCGCGGCCACCGCCGGCTGGTCTACCTGGCGGTGCCCCCCTCGGCGGTGATGACCATCCTCGCCGAACTCAGGGGAGCCGGCCTGGCCCGGGCGGCCTCGGTGATCATCGAGAAGCCTTTTGGCCACGACCTGGAGTCAGCGGCCGAGCTCAATGCGGCGCTCCACAAGGTGCTCCCTGAGGAGCGGATCTATCGCATCGACCACTACCTTGGCAAGGAGACGGTACAGAACCTGCTGGTTTTTCGCTTCGGCAACACCCTGGTTGAGAGGATCTGGAACCGCGACGTGGTAGACCAGGTGCAGCTGACGGTGGCTGAGGACATCGGCATCGAGAGCCGGGGGCGCCTGTACGAGGAGACCGGGGCGATTCGCGACATCGTCCAAAACCACCTGCTTCAGCTCCTGGCCCTAACCTGCATGTCCGCGCCCAGTTCCTTCGATCCGGAGGCTCTCCGCGACGAGAAGGTGAAGGTCCTGCACTCGATCAGGCCCGTCGGCCCCGCGGAGGTGGTGCGGGGCCAGTACACCCGCGGTTCCGTACACGGCAACACCATGCCGGGCTATCGCGAGGTGGAAGGAGTTTCGCCCGACTCCAGCACCGAGACCTACATCGCCCTGCGGCTGGCGGTGGATTCCTGGGACTGGGCCGGGGTCCCGTTCTACCTGCGCTGCGGCAAGGCGCTCTGCACCCGCCGCACCGAGATCATGCTCTACTGCCGGGACGTGCCACTACACCTCTTTGCCGGCACCGGTATCGAGCGATTGGCCCCCAACCGGGTCACGATCCGCATCCAGCCGGAGGAGGGGATCTCGTTCTCTTTCATGGCCAAGGTTCCCGGGGCCGCCGTGGTGGAGCAGCCGGTGCGGATGGACTTCTCGTACGGGCGCTCCTTCAAGACCCAGCCGGCTGAGGCCTACGAGCGGCTCCTCCACGACGCGCTTCTGGGCGACCACACTCTCTTCATCCGGCAGGATGAGACCGAAGCCGCCTGGAAGGTACTCCAGCCCGTGCTCCAAGACGTGCCTCGGATCAACCTCTATCCCGCCGGCAGCGAGGGCCCCCCCGCCGCCAATGACCTGATGCTCTCCGGGACCTGGCATGAGCTCACCCACCACGAGAGCGGCGAGCTCGACTGAGAGGCCGCCGAGCTCCTAGGCGCTGCTCCCCAGCCGCGCCGGGGTCGGGTCCGAAACCAGCTGGTCGGCCTCGATCCATCCCTCCTCGGTGTCGTCACCCTGGCCAGCTCGGACCCGCACCCAGCGCGCCGATTGTTCCAGTGCCACCAGCGGGGTGGCGGGTCGCACCGCCCGGCCCCGCTCGGCGCCGTGGTCGGGGGCCACGAACAGCGGGTAACCGGTCCCCGCCCAGCTCTGCACCACCGTGCACGGCCCGGGGCGGACGGCGCGATAGCGGTAAGTGCTGGCCGAGTCGCGCTCACCATGGGTCAGGATCCGAAGCAGGTTCACCGCCCGCATGGTGGAGCTGCGCTGGCCCTGGGCGAGGATCCGCAGCTGCGTACCTGCTTTGGTTGGATGGCACTCTATCCTGATGCGGTTCTTCGGGTACTTCACACGCGTCCATTGGCCGAAGAAGCCATTGGCCAGGGTCTGGACCACCTCCGCGGTGGTTTCGTCCACGGCGTTGAAGGTGAAGGGCGGCAGCCCCAGCACCTGCTCGGCCACGGCGAAGACCTCTCGCGGCGGTGCGAAGACCGTCGCCTCCCAGCTGTTGATGCGGGGCCGGCCTAGGTAGAGCATGGGAAAATTGTAGGTGGCGGTCAGCGCAGCAACGGGCGCCGCCGCAGCAGGGCGGCCTCCAGTAGGTGCACCAGGGGGTCGAGCGGCCCTAGCACGGGCGCTATCAGAAGCCCGCCGTAGTGGGCGGCGCCACCGCCCCACCTGGTCTTGAACAAGGCGTAGCCGTGATCGCGGCGCCCGGGGTCGAAGCGGCGCGGGATCCCCCACATGTCGTAGATGGTGCAGCCGCCGTCGATCCCCCACCCGATCATCGCCCAGTGCAGGGCGAAGCTGGCCCGGGCGTCGGCGCGATCGGGGCTGGTGCCGCCGTAGAGGTAGATTAGGCGCCGGCCGAAGCGCACCGCCACCGCGGCCGCCAGGGGCTGCCCGCCCAAGCTGGCTACGAATACGGTCGCTGCCAGTTCCCCAACCGCCGTCTGGTAGTAGTCCAGGGGGCGGGTGGTGAAGCGCTGCCGGGCCACCGTCTGCCGGTGCAGCTGGTAGAAGGTCGCCACAGCTCCTCCGCCACGCTCCCCCCTGACCTCGACCCCCGCCCGCTGGGAGAGGCGGATGTTGCGCCGGGTGGAGCTGGAGAGCCGCTCCCAAACGCCGTCCCGCCCCCCGTCCAGCCCCACCAGCCACGTGTCGCGCTGCTGGATGTCGAAGCGCGCCGGGCGGAGGCGGCAGAAGCGTCGCAGCCGGGCGGCGTCCGGTCCCAACGGCCATTCGGGGTCGCACTTGAGCTGGAAGGCCCGCTGCCGGCGGAGGCGCGAGGCGGCCGCCTGCAGCAGGGCCCGGCACACTTGCCCATCGTCAAGGGAGCTCAACACCGGTCCCTGGGCGGCGTAGCCCCACCCCATCCCGAGCGGGCCCAGGGGCTGACGCATCACCTGGATCGCGCCCAGCCACCCTGGATCTGGCGGGCGCTGGGCGCACAGCCGGAACACGGCCCAGCCGTTCCGCCGCCGCAACTCGCCCCAACCCCAGGACTGCAGGAGGTTGCCATGGGCCTGCGTCCCGACGTAGCCGTCCCACTGCAACCGCTCCGGCTCGAGCACCGGCCGGACCCGCACCCTGCGGCCGGCGCCCGCGGGCGGACCGGCCTCGGCCGAGGCAACCACCCCCGAATTATCGGCGGGGCGATCGGGGGCGATCTTAGGCCAAGGCCAGCGCTATGATCGGGAAGCCATGCGCAGCAGGCAGCTGGTGGGATCGGCGCTGCTGGCACTGGGAGCGAGCCTGGCGGTTCAGTTCCCGACAGTGGCGGCCGCGACCGGGTCCCACCCGACCAGCGTACTGGCCCCTCTGGACAACCCGTCCCTGGCCTTTGGCCTCTTGCTGGTAGCGCTGTTGGGAGTCGGGATCGAGATCCTCCATCCCGGCAGCTTCGTCCCCGGCTCGATCGGTATCGCGGCCGGGGTGCTGGCGGTTGCCGGACTGGCCAATCTGCCCGTCAACGTCTTTGGCCTGGTCCTCGTGGCGGCGGCGGCAGCCCTGATGGTGATCGACACCGCCGGCCAGAGCCACGGCCTGCTCAGCGTGCTGGGGGTCGGGCTGGCGGTGGCCGCCGGGCTACTGCTCTTCCGGGGCGCCGCCGGCCAGGGAGTCAACCTGGCCGTGGTGGTGGCCGTCCCCGGAGCCGTGGGAGCCACCTGGTTCGTACTCAGCCGGCGGGCCCTGCAGGTGCGGCACATCCCCTGGGGGGCCAGCACCCACGAACTGCTGGGTCTCATTGCCACGGTGCGTGAGCGCGCCGACCCCTACGGGATCGCGGCCGTGGGGGGAGAGCTGTGGCGGGTCACCGACCGGCACGGCGCTCCGCTAGAGGTGGGGACCGAGGTGGAGGTGATCGCCCGCGATGGGCTTACTCTGATCGTGACACCGCCGGGCGGGCTGCCACCCGTGAGCGCGGCCGGGCCGGCCTCTGGGGATGTCCCCGGACCGGTAGCGACTAAGGAGGACCAAGGGTGGACGCTCTGATAGCGGTACTGGTGGTGGTGGTTCTACTGCTGCTGATCACCTTCGCGACTGGTTTCCGGGTCATCAATGAGTACGAGCGCGGCGTCGTCTTCCGTCTGGGACGACTGATTGACGTCAAGGGCCCGGGCCCCCGTCTGATCATCCCCTTCGGGATCGACCGCCTGCTCAAGATCGACCTGAGGATCAACGTCCACCAGGTGCCGCCCCAGGACATCATCACCAAGGACAACGTCACCGTCCGGGTCACCGCTGTGGTGTTTTTCCGGGTGGTCGACGCCCGCGACGCCTACGTGAAGGTCAACGATTACCGCGGCAGCATCTCCACCGCGGCCCAGACCACGCTGCGCTCGATTCTCGGGCAGTCCTCCCTCGATGAGTTGCTCAGCCAGCGGGACAAGGTCAACGCCGAGCTTCAGTCGGTGATCGACGACCAGACCGAGCCCTGGGGCGTCAAGGTGACCGCGGTCGAGGTCAAGGATGTCGACCTGCCCCAGTCGATGCAGCGGGCCATGGCCATGCAGGCGGAGGCCGAGCGGGAGAAGCGGGCCAAGATCATCCGGGCCGAGGGCGAGTTTCAGGCGGCGCAGCAACTCACCGACGCCGCAGCCGTGATCGCTACCGAGCCGGCCACCCTCCAGCTCCGCTACCTGCAGACCCTCGCCGAGATCGGCACCGAGCAGAACACGGTGGTCGTCTTCCCCTTACCCATGGACCTGATCCAGCCATTCATGGAGATCACCCGCCGGGCATCCAGCGGCGACGGCCGCAACTCAGCCCTGAAGGTCGTCAAGGAGGAGGGCGGCGCTGCACGGGTGCCGGCGCGCGTCGCCAAGCCCAAGTCCAATTGAGCCTCGACGGCTGAGCGATGGCGGGAGGGGCGTCCCCAGCCAGCCCACCGCGCTGCCTGCTACTGGGCTCGGGGGAGTTCGAGCCGTGGGCCGAGGCCGCCGAGCGGGCCGCCTTGGAGGGCGCCGGCGGTAACGGCTCGGTGGCGGTGCTGGCCACGGCCAGTGCCCCGGAGGGCGAGACCGTCTACCAGGGCTGGATCGACAAGGGGCTGGCGCACTACCAGGCAATCGGCCTCACCGCCCTGGCGGTCGACGTCAGGGGCCGTGATGATGCCGAGCGTCCGCAGCTGGCGGGGCAGGTGGCCGGGGCCAGCCTGATCTTCTTCTCGGGGGGCAATCCTGAGTACCTGGCCCGGACCCTGGAAGGAACCCGCCTCTGGCGCGCCGTGCAGGGGGCGCTGGCAGGCGGTGCCACCTTCGGGGGCTGTAGCGCCGGAGCCATGGTGGCGGGCGCCGGCCGGTCCTTCGGCCCGGCCCGGGGCCGCTTCCACTTCTCCGGCGGCCTCGGCCTCTACCCGTCGGACATTTACGGCGTGCACTGGGACTCGCGATTCATGCGTCTGCTCAAGCCGGCGGTCCGGAACACCGTGGCCGACGGCCTGCGCCTGGTGGGGATCGCCGAGAAGACGGCGATCCTCAATACCGGACAGGGTTGGCTGGTGTTCGGCCGCGGCGCGGTCGAGGTGGGGACCGGGCGCGGCCGCCTCCTCTACCACGCTGGCGAGGTCTTCCCGGACGGCGCCGGCGAGATCGGCTGACCCCCCGATCGCCTGTTTCACGTGAAACATCCAGCCCCTCATATACTGCCCCAGATGTCCCGCCCCCGAGTGATCACCGTGTGCAATCAGAAGGGGGGGGTGGGCAAGACAACCACCGCGGTCAATCTCGGCGCCGCCCTGGCAGAGCGGGGCCTGCGGGTGCTGCTGGTCGACTGTGATCCCCAGGCCAACGCCACCTCGGGCCTGGGGGTGCGCCCGGCCACTCTCTCCAGCTCGGTGTACGACGTAGTGGTACTCGGTCGATCCCTGAGAGAGGTGGCCACCGAGATCGAGGCGGTGCCGGGCCTGATTCTGGTGCCGGCCACTGTCGCCCTGGCCGGCTCGGAGCTGGAGCTGGCGGAGCTCCCCCTGCGTGAGTCCCGCCTGCGCCTGGCGCTGGACGGCATCGACGACTTTGAGTACGTGCTGCTGGACACCCCGCCCTCGCTGGGGCTGCTGACGGTCAACTGCCTGGTGGCCGCGGACTCGATGCTGGTGCCCCTGCAGTGCGAGTACTACGCGCTGGAGGGCCTCTCCTTGCTGACCCAGACCCAGGCGCTGATTCGTCAATCGCTCAACCCCGGGCTGGCTTTGACCGGGATTGTCATGACCCTGTTTGATCCCCGCACGTTGCTCAGCGCCCAAGTGGTGGACGAAGTGAGGAGACGCTTTGGCGACCAGGCCTTCGAGACCGTGATCCCGCGCTCGGTGCGCCTGAGCGAGGCGCCCAGCCACGGGATCCCGATCACGGTCTACGATCCCGGCGGGCGCGGCTCCACCGCCTACCGGGCCCTGGCAGAGGAGCTGCTGCTGAGAACCGCCCCGGTGTTGGCTTGAGCAAACGCCGCGGCCTGGGCAGCGGCTTGGAGCAGCTGATCCCGACCGGAAGCGCCGGCTTCACGTCGGCTCTGGGCGGCCCGGGCACCCGGGACGTGCCCATCGCCCTGATCGAACCCAACCCCGAGCAGCCGCGCAGCGATTTTGACCCAGAATCACTGCGACTTTTGGCGGAATCGATAGCCGCCTTCGGGGTTCTGCAGCCGGTGGTGGTGGAGGCCAGCGGCGAACGCTTCAACCTCATCGCCGGAGAGCGGCGCCTCCGCGCCGCCCAGCTGGCGGGGCTGGGCCGCATCCCCGCCGTGATCCGGCCCCGGGGTGAGGACCGGGACAAGCTGGAGCTGGCCCTGGTCGAGAACCTCCAGCGCAGCGACCTACCAGCCCTGGACGAGGCCCGAGCCTACGCCCGTCTCTGCGACGTCTTCGGCATGACCCAGGAGGAGGTCGGCCGCCGGGTCGGCAAGAGCCGGCCCGCCGTCGCCAACACCATGAGGCTGCTGCAAGCCACGCCCGCGGTGCAGCTGGCGCTGCAGGCTGGGGAGATCTCGCCGGCCCACGCCCGGGCGCTGCTGGGCCTGGGTGAGGGCGACCAGCAGGGCAAGGCCCTGACTCAGGTTGTTGGGCGGGGGCTATCGGTACGCAACACCGAGCGGCTGGTGGCGCGGCTGACCGCCCCCAACCAGCGCCCGGAGCCGGGTCCGAGCGCGCCCGCCAGAGCGGCAGATCTGGGTGCCATCGAGGACGCTCTGACGCAGAGGCTCAGCACCCGGGTGCGGATCCAGGCCCGGCCCCGGGGCAGGGGCCGGATCGTGATCGAGTACTTCTCCGACGAGGAACTGAACTCGATCCTGGAGCGCCTGGGGGTGGCTCTCTGAACTTGGGGTAGCCGAAGGGGCCCTGCCTATACTGCCGAGGTGCCCATCCAAGATCAGGTCACGCCCGTGGCCACGGGCGAGGCGGGGGGCACTCCAGGACCCGGCCGGCAGCGGCGGCGCTCGCTGCTCCGGGACGTCGTCGAGGTGGTGGTGTTGGCGGCGCTGGTCTACCTCGTGATCAGCTTTGCCGTGCGCCCGGTGCATGTGGAGGGAACCAGCATGGTGCCCACCCTCCAGAACAACAATCTGCTGCTCTCCGAGCAGCTGTCGCTCTACTTCGGCGGTCCGTCGCGAGGCGACATCGTGGTGATCAAGCCGCCAATCTCCTCCCCCAACGACTTCATCAAGCGGGTGATCGGGCTCCCCGGGGAGTGGGTCCGGATCGCTCCCAACCGCCACGGAGTGGGCCAGGTCTACATCAGCCGCACCCAACCCCCCTCACCGCTGGGCGGCGTCGCGCTCAAGGAGCGCTACATCAACGGCGTCTGGCGCGACGAGGTGGTGTGCTGCACGGCGGCCGGGACGTCTTCGCCGCTGCTCCCGACCACCGGGCGCTGGGCGCACATTCCCCAGAACGACTACTTCGTTCTGGGCGACAACCGCAATTTCTCCGAGGATTCGCGCACTTTTGGCTGGGAACCGCGCAGCGGTCTGCAGGAGATCGCGGTGGCCCGATTCTGGCCGATCACACGGGCGGCCCTGCTTCCCGGAGTGCGGCCGGCCATGAGTCTGGTCCTGGGGGCGCTGGGGCTGCTCCCCATCCGCCGCCGGCGGCGGAGTTAGCCCGCGGCCGGCTAGGGGTAAAGCCAGGCGCCGCCATCGCGGGTCCAGGGCACTAGCTCCCCTTCGGCAAAGAACAGGGCGATCTCCTGCTCCGCCCGCACCGGGCTGTCTGAGCCGTGGATGACGTTCTGGCCGATATCGATTGCGAAGTCCCCGCGGATCGTGCCCGGGGCGGCGTTGCCGGGATTGGTGGGCCCCATCATCGCCCGGACCATCCCTACCGCATTGGGGGCCTCCCAGACCATAGCCACCACCGGGGAGGAGGTGATCAGGTCAATGACGGCATCGAAGAACGACCGGCCGTGGTGCTCAGCGTAGTGGCGCTCCGCCAGCTCCCGATCCACCCGGAGCAGTTTCAGCCCGATCAGGTGCAAGCCCCGGCGCTCGAACCTGGCGACGAGCTCACCGACCAGGCCGCGCTGGACGCCGTCCGGCTTGATCAAAACCAGGGTCCTCTCCAAGGCTGAACCTCCTAGATCACTCTGCGGGGCGCCGCGGATCATGCGGCTACGCCCACCGCCTCTTGCAGACGGTCTTGATCGAGTCCCGGGCCTACCGCGGCCAGCCGCCACCCCACCCCTCGGAAGAGCCCAGCCGCCAACTCCTGCACCTGGGCGGCGGTGACGCCGCGGATGGCGGCGATGACCTCCTCGGGCGAGTTCACTGTCCCGGTGAGCGCCGCCTGATGCCCCAAGAACTCGGCCACCGCACTGGTGCTCTCCAACTGCAGCCGCAGTCGTCCCTCGATCTGAGTCTGGGTGCGGCGCAGCTCTGCGGGGCTGAGGCGGCGCTCCACCAGCCGGCGCACCTCGGCCAGAGCGGCCTTGACCGCCTGCAGCTCCTGTCCCGCCTTGGTGGCCAGATAGATCGCGAAGGCCCCTGAGTCCCGGTAGCGCGCGGCATAGGAGTGGACGTCGTAGGCGAGGGCCCGATGCTCGCGCAGCTCGAGAAACAGCCGGCTGCTCATGCCCTCACCCAGGACCGTGTTGAGCACGTCCAGCGCCCAGCGATCCGGGGCCAGGTAGGAGGAGCAGCGCACCCCAGCCAGGACGTGAACCTGCTCACCGCGCCGGCGGCGGACCTTGGCCAGGGCCGAGGCGGCCAGGGGAGACGGCGTGTCGCCGGCGCTCCCCGAGGAATCGGCGGCGACCCGGCCCGGAGGTTGCTGGCGCAGGCGTTGCTCCACCAACCGGTGGAGAGCTGCCGGCTTGAAGCCGCCGGCCAATGCCACCACCACCCGGTCGGCCAGATAGTGTTGGCTGCGGTAGGCCCGGAGTTCGGCCGCCCCGATCGCCGCCAGCGATCGCCGGGTCCCGGCGGGATCGCGCGCCAGGGGGTGTGACCCCCAGACCAGGTCGTCGAACACCATCTGCACCAGATCCCCTGGCTGGTCCAGGTACATGCTCAGCTCTTCCAGGACCACTCTGCGTTCCCGCTCCACCTCCAGCGGCTCGATCCTGGGGGCGAAGGCGAGGTCGAAGAGGACCTCGAGGGCGCGGTCGACGCGCTCGGCCGGCACCTTGGCCCAGAAGGTGGTCAGCTCCTTGTCGGTGCTGGCGTTGAGCACCCCGCCAATGCCCTCGATCGACTCCGAGACGGCTCGGCTGGTGGGGAATCGCTCAGTGCCCTTGAACACGATGTGCTCGAGGAAGTGGGAGATGCCCGCCAGCCGCCGAGCCTCCCACCGAGAGCCGACCCGGACCAGCACCGATGCCGCCACCGAGGACCGCCCGGGCATCGGCGCCAGCACCAGGCGGACTCCCCCGGGCAGATCCTCGACGCTCCAGTCAGCCCCCGCACCTCTGACGGGCATCAGCCAGCAGCCTCGTTGGCCTGCTGGCGCCGGGCCAGGCCGAGCGCGTAGCTCAGGTCCATGGTGGCGGCGTTGCCGGCGGCCTGGACCAGGTTGACCACGTTGGCCTCCGTCCACACCACGACGAACGACTCGTACGTGGTGCCCGCGGAGCTGCGCTCGCTGAAGAAGCCAGCGGTGTGGTCGCCAACCCGGCCGGTGGAGATGGCGCGGTAGCCAGCCTGGCGCAACTGGTCACTGGCCAACTGCACTCCCTGGGTGGCGCCAGCGGTCGAGCCAAAGCGGGCGGCGGTACTCTCGATCAGGACAGGGCCCACCGCCTGCTGGGGACTGGTCTGGCGGATGTAGCTGGCGAGGTAGCCGGTCTGGCGGCCCGCGGCTTGGTAGCGGGCCAGGAGGTGGCTGTTGCCCGCCGCCGCCGCCGTGTTGCTAATGACACCGGTATGACCTACTCCACTCTCGCTCACGAAGCCAGGATATGGCAACTGCGACAGCCGCAGGACGAGCAGCCGGGGGGGGCTGGAGATGGTCGCCGGGGCGGCTGAGCAGCCGCTGATCAGGGCCAGGAGACCGCCGCCCAGCACGGACCCGGCCCAGGCCCGGCCGGCCCGCCGGGTCAGGGGTCGGCCTCTCCACGGGGCCGAATGGTTACGCGGCGCTCGGCATCCTGGCCGCTGCTGGCGGTCACGACCTGGGAGTTCCCCGCCAGGGCCAGGTGGACCGCCCGGCGCTCGTGGGCGGGCATCGGCTCCAGGGTGACCTGCCGTCCGCTGCGGGCCACGCTGGCCGCGGTTCTGACCGCCATTTGGGCCACCGCCTGTTCCCGGCGGTGCCGATAGCGGGCCACGTCCACCACCAGCCGGGGGGCGTCGGGGGCGATCCCGATCTCGCCCAGCATCAGGTTGACGACGGTCTGGAGGGCGCGGAGCGACTCGCCCCGCCAGCCGATCAGGATGCCCAGGTCCATGCCCTCGACGTCGAGGATCACCGTGGCCGGCTCGGTGCCGACGGCCGTGGCGGGGTTGGCGTGGACCTCCGCCTCCACCTCGATCAGCCGCAGCAGCGCCTCCAGGTGGCGCCGGCCCCGAGCCGCTAGCTCCGGAAGCCGCTCCACCCGCACCCGGACCACGGCGCCGCTGAGGTGCTCGCCGGGCACGGCGCTGGTGGGCCGCCCGGGGCTGAGCACCTGGACCGCGACCTGGTCGGGCGCCAGCCCGGCGCTGCCGCAGGCGGCGGCGATCGCCTCGTCAAGGGTCTGGCCCTCGCCCTCGAAGACGGAAGCCTCCACCGCCTTCAGCGCCGGGACCGGCCCCGACCCCGGCCTCGGGGGCGGCGCCCGGATCCGTTCGGGGGGCGTGGCGGCGTGGTCCGGCCGTTGCCGGCGGCCCTGCCGTCGGGCTGGGCGACGACGTTCATTCCCGTGGCGGGAACTGGCTGGGGAAAGTTGACCAGAGGCGAGTTGCGCGGCCGCCAGCCCGCCCCCGGCAACCAGGAGGGCACCTTGAGGCCGCCCCAACCCATCATCGAGAACACTTGCAGCACCATCACCGCGCTCTGGGTGATCCAGTAGAGGCCGATCCCGAGCTGGAAGTTGAGGGCAAAGATGAAGATCAGCACCGGCATGAAGTAGGTGGTCTGGGCCATCACCCGGTACATCTGCCGCTCCTGATCGGTCATGTCCGGCCGGAGCGGCTGCATCATCATCTTGGACTGGACGAAGGTCAGCACCCCGGCAAGGAGGGGCACCACCAGGACCCCGGGGTGAGCCCCGATCCCGCCAGCGGTCTTCAGGGGCGAGACGCCCAGGTTGGGCAACCACAGGAAGCTGGCCTGGCCATGGAGCGATCCGTTCTCGGTGAACTTGTGGATCACGGCGTACAGGGAGTAGAGGAAGGGCATCTGGATCAACAGCGGCAGGCAGCCGGAGAGCTGGCTGAGGGGGTTGATCCCTTGGCGCCGGTAGAGGGCCATCTGCTCCTCCTGGAGCCGGCGCCGGTCGCCCTTGTGCTTGGCCTGGAGCGCCTTGAGCTCCGGGCCGATCTTGCGGTTGTCGGCCTGGATGCGCCACTGGGTGCGGATCTGCCAGCGGAAGAGGGGGAAGAGCAGTGCCCGGATAAGCAGGGTGAGGCAGATCACCCCCAAGCCGAAGGCGCCGATCGCGTGGGTGGGGCCGAACGCCCGGAAGGCGTGGTCGAGGAACTGGAGGATGATCGCGATCGGGGTCAGGAGGACGTAGAAGAAGAAGGCCTCGATGGTATTGCTGGGTGGCGGCGCCACCGGGTTCACGAACGCCAACACCTCAGGACCCACCGACCGACTCCTCGGGAAGTGGGACCGGGTCGTAGCCTCCGGGGTGGAAGGGGTGGCAGCGCAGGATCCTCCGGATCCCCATCAACCAGCCCCGCGCTGGTCCGTAGAGCTGAATCGCCTCGTACGTGTAGTGGGAGCAGCTGGGCTCGTAGCGACACCCGCCCACGAGCCCCAGAATCGGTCCCAGGCTGGCCTGGTAAAGGGCGATGAACCAGAGCGAGGCCCGCTTCACCGAGCGGCTCCCACCCGGGCCCAGCCCGCTGCGATGGATCGGACCAACTCGGGGAAGGCGGCCGCGGCCGCGGCCGGTCGCGGCGTCAGAACCACGTCGGCCGAGGCCCGGGCCGGCAGCCCCAGCGCCGCGGCCGCCCGAAGTCGCCGACGAAGGCGGTTGCGGGCCACCGCCTTCCCGTGCCGCTTACTCACCACCATCCCCAGCCGGGTCCTGCCCAACTCGGTGGGCCTCAACTGGAGCCGGAGGAGGGTGTCTCCGGCGCCCTTCCGCGCCTCACGCACCGCGGCGAAGTCCCGGGGCCGGCGGAGGCGGTTGCTCCGGTTCACCGCTTCACCGCACGGGCGCGGGTGTCAGGCGCCAGCGGCCCTTCAGGCGGCGGCGCTTGAGGACGCGGACTCCTCCGGGAGTGGACATGCGGGCACGGAAGCCGTGCACCTTGCGGCGATAGCGCTTCTTGGGTTGGAAGGTTCGCTTGATGGGTCCAACTCCTGCGCAGGCGGTCTGCTTCGTCGCGGCTCGAGCGCGCCAGGCGCCGCAGGCCGACCGACGTACTGAGGTCGGGGCTGAGGATAGCAGAGACCACTCCCCGGCCCCGGAAGTGGTCTCGATCTCGGCGCGCCCCAACCGCCGGGCCACCGCCGCATCGCCGGGCATCCTCGCCGTGGACTCGCCGCTGGCTGAAGAAGGGCTGAGTCCAGCCGCAGAAACCGGAAGAGCTCACCAAAATCGCATAAAATTATGGGTTGTTGGCGGTAAGGGGCAGACCCGCAGGCGCGGCGGTCTTGGCGGTGCATTGCGCCCGCCTGCGACGGGTGCTACCATCCGGGAGCGACCGCAGGGGGTGGGCGAGACCCGGTCCCGACAACCGTTTCCGCAGGGCGAAAACTACCCCTCCGCCGGGTTTTTCCACTCCTGTGCACAAGGTGTGAATTGCGCTTCATCGCTTGGTCTCTGCCAGCTACCAGGGGCCGGCCATGAACCTCTCCTCGGACCAGCTATGGTCGGCAGCCCAGGAGGAGTTGCGCTTCCAGGTGAGCCGACCTGGGTATGAGGCCTGGCTCAAGAATGCGCGCCTGCTCACCTTTGACGAGGAGGGTGCCCTGGCCACCATCGCGGTCCCCACCCCCCTGGCTCGCGACTGGGTCAGCGATCGATACTCGGCGGTGATCCGCGAGACCCTCTCGGCGATCCTCAACCGCGACGTGGAGGTGGAGTTCGCGGTCCAGGGCGGCGGCGCCCCGGCCGCGGAGCCAGTGCCCGAGGGCAGCCCGCTTTCCATTGACGATGTCCGGGCCAACGGGATCGCGGAGACGGTCCCTGGGCTCAACCAGCGCTACACCTTCCCCGCCTTCGTGGTCGGCAACAGCTCCCGCTTCGCCTACGCCGCCTGCCGGGCGGTGGCCGAGGCCCCCAGCCGCGCCTACAACCCGCTGTTCATCTACGGCGGGGTGGGCTTGGGCAAGACCCATCTCATGCACGCCGTCGGCCATGCCGTCTGGCAGAGCCACCGGCTCCAGGTTGCCTACCTCACCTCGGAGACCTTCACCAACCAGATGGTGACCTCGATCCAGGAGAACCGGATGGCCCAGTTCCGGGCCCGCTACCGGACCGTCGACGTGCTCCTGGTGGACGACATCCAGTTCCTGGCCGGCAAGGATCGCACCCAGGAGGAGTTCTTCCACACCTTCAATGCCCTGCAGGAGGTGAACTGCCAGATCGTAATCACCAGCGATCGCCCTCCGCGGGAGATTCCCACCCTAGAGGACCGGCTGCGGACACGCTTTGAGGGGGGGCTGATGGCGGACGTCCAGCCGCCCGACTTCGAGACCCGGCTGGCGATCCTGCGCAGCAAGCTGGCCCCGGGCCAGGCGCCCCTGAGCGAGGAGGTCCTCTCCTTCATCGCCTTCAACATCCAGAAGAACATCCGCGAGCTCGAGGGGGCGCTGATCCGCGTCCTCGCCCACGCCTCGATCCAGGGTGGCGAGTGCCCCTCGCGGACCGAGGTCTCGGAGATCCTCCGCGACATCATCCCGGGAGGTGACAACAAACCCCTCTCGGTTGACGTGGTGCAGCGGGTGGTGGCCGACTACTACGGGATCTCGGTTGAGGAGATGTGCAGCAAGCGCCGCGACAAGCACATCGTCTTCCCCCGCCAGGTGGCGATGTACCTCATCCGGGAGGAGATCGCCATGAGCCTGCCGTCGATCGGGCTGGCTTTCGGCGGGCGTGACCACACCACCGTGCTCCACTCCTACGAGAAGATCTCCAATGAGGCCAAGGAAGAACCCCGGGTGGCGGAGGACGTCGCCCGGCTCCGCGAACTCCTCCACTCCCGCTGAGGCGTCGTGACCACAGCTTTTCCAGAACCCTTGTTGGGCGCCCCTCCCCGGCGGTGGGCAAGTGCGAATCGCGCACCTTGGCCCCAGGAAGCCATCGGTTTGGGAGGGGGTTTTCCACAAGCTTTACACGCTGAACCCCAATTCAGCCGACTTCGGCCTCCACCGTATCCACTCCCCTACTATGACTACGGTTTCAATTCTCTTCTTCCCCTTCCCGCAAGGGCCTGTGGAAGCGGGAGGCTTGGGTTCAGAAGGAGGCCTGATCCGTGAAGTGCACCGTCTCCCCGCAACAGCTGGCCGCGGGGCTCAACGCGGTCAGCCGGGCTGTGTCCAGCCGGGTGACCCTGCCCATCCTCAACAACGTCCTGGTGGCGGCCAAGGAGGGTTCCCTGGAGCTCACCGCCACCAACCTCGACCTCACCATCCACCACACCATGGCGGCGGAGATCGAGTCCCCGGGCGAGGTCACGGTGCCTGCGAGGATGCTCGCCGACTTCATCGGCGCCCTCCCTGAGCAGCCGCTCACCTGGGACCTGGAGCCGACCCATCAGACGGTCGGCCTCAAGTGCGGCCGCTTCGATGCCCACATCCGGGGGGTGGATGCCGCGGAGTTCCCGCCCCTGCCCGAGGTCGGCGATGGCGACTCCCTCGAACTGGACCCATCGCTGCTGCTGGCCGCGGTCGACCAGACCGTGGTGGCCGCCAGCGGTGACGACGGCCGGCCCATCTATACCGGGGTGCTCACCGAGATCGTCGGCTCCGAGTTGACCATGGTGGCCACGGACGGCCATCGCCTGGCGATCCGGGTGCTCCGGGCTGGCGAGGGCGTCGCCATCGAGCGTCTCGGGGTGATCGTTCCCGCCCGGGCCTACTCCGAACTCTCGCGACTGCTCAAGCCCCTGGCGGCCAGCCCCGCCTCGGTGAGCCTGACTGTCGCCGCCTCCCGGGCCCAGATCAAGTTCCAGCTCCCTGGGTACGAGCTCACCGCCCGCCTGATCGACGGCGTCTATCCCAGCTACGAGAAGGTGATCCCGACCACCTCGCAGACGGTGGTGCGGGCCTCGACCGAGGAGCTGCGCCGCACCACCAAGGTGGTTTCCCTGTTCGCCCGCGACGCCGCCAACGTGCTCAAGATCCGGTGCGAGCCCGGGCAGATGGTGCTCTCGGCCAACACCAACGAGGTCGGAGACAACGTCGCCGGGATCGACGCCACCGTCGAGGGCGACAGTCTTGGGGTGGCCTTTAACGCGCGCTACGTCACCGACGTTCTCAACCTGCTGGACTCGCCTGAGGTGGAGCTGGTCTTCAACGGGCCCCTTTCCCCGGGACTGGTGCGGGCACCCGGCGACGACAGCTACCGCTACGTGATCATGCCGGTGCGGGTGGCCATTTAGCCCACCGGATCCGCCCCCGGTGCTGATCTCAAGACTCCGGCTACTCAACTTCCGAGTCTATCGGGAGGCGGAGCTGATCCTTACCCCGGGCGTGACCATGGTGGTGGGACGCAACGGGCAGGGCAAGACCACGCTCCTGGAGGCCATCGCCACCCTTGCCCTGACCCGCTCGCCGCGGGCTGCTGCCCTCGGCGACTGCGCCACCTGGGGGAGCTCCCGGATGGGAGTTTCGGCGCACTTTGAGGACGGTCGCGGCCAGGCCGACCTGGAATTGCGCGCCGACCAGGAGCCGGGCAGCGGCCGCTGGACGCGACGACTGCGTCAGGACGGCCAGCCGGCCGCTCCGCGCGGCGTCCTTGGCAGATTGCGGGTGGTGGTCTTCTGGCCGGACGACCTGCTGCTGATCAAGGGCGGCCCGGAGCCGCGCCGACGGCTCCTGGACGTGGTCTTAAGCCAGCTCTCGTCAGGCTACGTGCAGGCGCTGGGGCGCTACCGCCGGGCGCTGGAGCACCGGACCGCTGTGCTACGACGCCTGCGCGAGGGTCTGGAGGCTCCGGACAGCCTCAGGCCCTGGTCTCAGGCCCTGGTGGAGCAGGGCGCGGTGGTGGTCGCCGAGAGGAGTCGTTTTTTGGCCGCACTCGAGCCACAGGCCCAGTCGGCCCTGGCCACCATCGGCGAGCCGGCCGAGGTCCGGCTGCGCTACCTGCCCGCCCTGGGCGGCGAAGTCGGGCTCGGGGACGATGAACCGGCCGCTCGCCTGAGCCAGGGACTGGCGGCCCGTGCCCACGAGGAGCTGGCTCGGGCCCAGTGCCTGGTGGGGCCGCACCGCGACGACTTCGAGGTCGTCCTGGGCGGCCAGCCCGCCAGGCAGTTCGCCTCCCAGGGCCAGCAGCGCAGTCTGGTGCTGGCGCTCAAGGTGGCTGAGGTGGCCCAGCACCGGGCGGTTGACGGCGAGACGCCCCTGCTCCTGCTCGACGACGTCCTGTCCGAGCTGGACCGGGGCCGGCGGCAGGGCCTGATCAGCCTCCTGGGCGGGGAGCTGGCCGTGGAGCAGACGGTGATAACCGCCACCGAGGACCCGGGCATCGGCGCCGAGCTCCCGATCGCCCAGGTCCTGGAGGCATGCGCCGGGGTGGTGGCACCGAAGTCGACGGACACTCCCTAAGGCTGCCCGGAATCCACATGGAAGAGATCGACAAGATCCTGCCCCGGGTGCTGCGCCGCCTAGGGGCCACACGCGAGGTCCGCCAGGCCCGGGTCGAGTCCGCGGTCTCCAGGGCCTGCGGGGAGTTCGTCCGGCCCCACGTGCGAGTGCTGGCGATTCAGGGCTCGACCCTGGTCCTGGCCTGCGCCCATCCGGCCATTGCCCACCAGATCCAACTGGAGTCCGCCGGGATCCTGGAGGCCGTTAATGGCGAGGTCGGGGGCAGGGCCCTCACCAGGATCCGCTTCGTGGCCGAGGCCGGCCGCCGGCCTGGTTGAGCCGACCGGGGCGAGCCGGGGCTCAGAGGAGCTCCAGGACCGCCCGCGCGGCCGCGGCCGCGGCCTGGGGCCGGGACCAGGCGATGGCGCCGGTACGGAGCTCTCCCAGCAGGGGATCCCCGGGCTGGCGGAGGCGCGCCAGGACGGCCTCTAGTTCCCGGCGGCCGCTGATCCGCCGCCCGGCCCCGGCCCTGACCAGGATGCGGTCGTTGGCGGCCTCCTGCCCGGGCAGGGCACCGGCGAGCAGGATCGCCAGGCCGGCCGCAGCGGCCTCGGCGAGACTGCTGGGGCCGGCCTTTCCCAAGTAGACGTCCGCGGCCTGGAGCCAGGGGGTGAGGCAGTCCTGGTGTCCCAGGACCCGCACCCGGCCGGGCGCCGCTGAGCGGTGCAGGCGTGCTGCCAGCCGCCGGTTGCGCCCGCAGGCGACTACCACCTGCAGGGGCGGCCGGATGGCCTGGAGCCAGCGTGTCCAGCGCCAGATCTGACCCGCTCCCTCGGCGCCCCCGCTGACCAGCACGCAGATGGGATCCGGCGCCAGCCCCAGGGACTGGCGCCGGTGCTGGCGGCTGGCTCCCGGGACGGCCGCCAGGGCGGGATCCACGGGCAGGCCGGTGAGGCGCAGCCTGCTCTCCGGGAGGCCGTGGCCCCGGCACCAGGAGACCGCCTCGGGCGTGGCGGCGAGCAACAGGTGGGGTACCGGCCGCACCCAGTGCTCGTGCCCCCCGCCCAGGTCGGTCATGAGGGTGACCAGGGCCGGCGGCTGGGGGCAGGCCTGGGCGGCATGCCAAGCGGGGAGGGTCAGAAGCGGGTGGCACGACACCACGACCTGCGGGGCGCGGGCCCGGGTGCTGGCGGTCATCGCCGGCCCCAGTTGAGCCCGGAGAAAGCGGTCCAGGGACCGCCGTGCCCCGGGCCCGCTGAAGCCCTGGAAAAGCAGGCCCCAGAGCTGCGGCCAACTGCGGATCAGTGGGCCGTAGGCATGCGAGAGCCGGCGGGCGGTGGCACCGATCCCCAGTTCGGTGGGGTCGTCGACAGAGACCGCCAGCAGGCGACCTGCCTCCGCCTCCAGGGCGCCGGCCAGGGCCCGGGCGACGCTGCGGTGCCCGCCGCCGGTCCCCATGGTCCAGATCTGGACAGCGGCGGGGCGGGCCAGCGACAACCGAGGTTCCTCTGCGGGATTTGGTGTCTCTGAGCGATGGTAGAGTGATCTCGCCGGGCGCGGCGGCGCACGCCGCGGGAGGATCCGGGTTCAGGGTGGAGCAAGCATCGGGGCCTCATGTCCGGCGCCCACGGGGGCGCCAGCAGCACAGAGTCGACACCGCCGCCAGCCCGAGGTGGTGGTGGTGGCGGACACCGAGGGCCTGAGGCGGCTCAGACCCCAGTGGAACGCCCTGGAGGCGGAGGCAGGCGTCCAGCCCTTCCTCTCTTGGGACTGGCAGATGACCTGGTGGGAGGTCTTCGGCGAGAACCTTGAGCTCCGGTGCCTCTTGGTCCGCGACCAGGGTCAGGTGATCGGGCTGGTTCCGTTGTACACCGATCCCCGGCAGCCAGCCATCATGCGGCTCGGCGGCGGCGTCGAGCTGTCCGACCACCTGGGGTTCCCGGCCGTGCCTGGCCAGGTGGACGCCGTGGCCCGGGCGGCTCTGGGATGGCTCTTCGGCCAAGGCGGGACGAAGCCGGCGGAGCTTGACCTTCACTACCTGGTGGAGGGCTCGTCGGAGCTTGCCGCACTGGAACGGGCGGCGGCCGAACTCGGGCTTGGGTGGGAACTGGAGCACCAGCAGGTGAGCCCCCGGGTGGAGCTGGCGCCGGACTTCGAAACCTTCCTGGTCGGCCGTCTGGGCAAGAAGGACCGCCACGAGCTCCGGCGCAAGCGCCGGCGGCTGGACCAGGAGCGGCCGGGCTGGTGCCTGCGCACCCAGGAGGAACTGGGCTTGGAGGCGGGCCTGGACGCCTTCCTGGAGCTGCTCCGGGCCAGTGGACCGCACAAGGCCGAGTTCCTCACCCCCAAGGTGGAGGACTTCATCCGCCGACTCTCCGCCAGGTTCCAGGAGCGGGGCTGGCTACGCCTGCAGGTCCTCCAGGCCGCCGGTGAGGGGATGGCCGCCAGCCACGGCTTCAGCACCGGCGACACCTGGTACCTCTACAACTCCGGCTACCGCGCCGACCTGGCCCCGCTCTCGCCTGGACTGATCTGCGTCGCCGAGGGCATCCGGGTGGCCGGGGAGCAAGGCTACCGCTGGGCCGACTTCCTGCGCGGCGATGAGGGCTACAAGTACCACCTGGGCGCTCAGGACCGTTCGCTCTGGAGAGCCCGCATCCGCCCCGGGGCGGGCCTATGAGCCGGGGACAGGCCCGAGAGGAGACGGTGGCCTTCCTCTCCCTGCATGCGTCCCCGCTCGCTCGTCTCGGGCAGCGGGAGAACGGCGGCCTCAATGTGTATGTGCGCTCGGTGTGCGAGGAGTTGGGAGCTCGCGGGGTGCACACCGACGTCTTCGTGCGCCGCTGCGATCCCGACGAGCCCGCCCAGCAGGCGATGGGCCCGCGGAGCCGGGTGGTGACGGTGGACGCCGGGCCGGCGCGTCCCCTCGCCAAGCAGCAGCTGCCACAGACCCGTCCCGAGTACCTGCGCCAGGTGCGCCAGTTCATGACCGCCTCCGACCGCCGCTACGTCGCCGTCCACAGCCATTACTGGCTCACCGGCGAGGTGGGGGCGGAGCTCGCCGCTGAGCTGGCCCTGCCCTGGTTGCACACCGCCCACACGCTGGCGGCGGTCAAGGGGGAGTACGGCTTCGACGGGGACGGCCCGGAGCGGGTCCTGGCCGAGCGCCGGGTGGTGGCCGCCGGGGCCCGGCTGGTGGCCAACACCCCCTGGGAGGCGCATGCGCTGCGCAAGTACTACGGCGCGGCCTCGGGGCAGCTGGTGGTCGCCCCCCCGGGGGTGGACCTGGTCCGCTTCCAGCCCCGGGACCCGGCGCGGCTCAGGCGCCGGCTGGGCCTGGATGGGCGAAAGGTGGTACTTTTCGCTGGCCGCCTGGAGCCGCTCAAGGGCCCGGACACCCTGGTGGACGCCTTCGCCGAGCTTGTCCGCCGTCCGGGGCTGGGCGAGCGCCTGCAGCTGATGCTGGTGGGCGACGTCAGCAGTGACGGGGCGCTGGTCGGCCAGCGTGCCGAGCTGGCGTCGCGAGCACAAGCCCTGGGACTTGACGGCCGGGTGTGCTTCATGGGGGCGCAGCCCCAGGACCGGCTGGCGCTGCTCTACTGCCTCGCCGAGGTGGTGGCGGTGCCGTCCCACACGGAGTCGTTCGGATTGGTGGCCCTGGAGGCGCAGGCCTGCGGCATCCCGGTGGTGGCGGCGGCGGTAGGCGGGCTGCGGGACGTGGTCGCCGACGGTCGCACCGGCTACCTGGTGGAAGGAAGAGAGCCAGCCGCCTACGCAGAGGCGATCGCCCGGGTGGTGGGGGCGGGAGCCGATGCTCGGGAGCGGATGCGCCAGGCGGCGTGGAGCCGGGCCCAGACCTTCACCTGGGAGCGGACGGTGGACTTGCTTCTGCCCGAGTACGGACTGCCGGCGGCGCTGGCGCCGGCGGCGGGCCGTGAGGCCTGAGCCCGCCAGCTGTCTCGGTCCCGACCAGCGCTAGACCCCGGTGAAGGTGGGAGGCCCGGCGTCCAGCCCCTTGGCACCGCTGAAGTCGGTCAGGTCCTCGGTGCCCGAGCCGTCGTCGTTGGCCAGCAGCACCTGGATGTGGCCGGCCACCGCCAAGGTGTAGGCGAACTGGCGCCCGGTGGCAGTGGCGGCGGCCGCAATCGGGAAGGAGCCTGCCCGCGGACCGACCAGGCGGGCCTCGCTGCCGGTGGTGGTGGAGAGGGTGGCCAGGGCGCCGGAGGCCTGCCGGACCAGGATCGCGTCCAGGTCGAGGAAGGCCAGCGGCACCCCGGCGTGGCCGGCCACCTGGCTCAGGGGGGAGCTGGCGTCCAGAGGGCGGTAGACCCAGACCGCGGGCCGGGCGCCGGGACCCACGGCGAACGCCAGGCTGTTGCCCGCCGGGCTCCAGGCTGGGCTGCCCTGGTCCAGAGGGCTGGGATCTGAGCCGGGCAGGAAGGTGATCGCCTTGAGGGCCGGACTGAGCAGCGCGATCCGGGTAGGGTCCCCGGCCGGCGTGGCCACCGCGCTCACCACCTGGCCGTCGGGCCTCCAGCTGAGCGGGCCTGACATCCCCAGTGCCGAGGACAGGGTCACGGTGGTGGTGTCGGCGACGCTGTAGATGCGCAGGGCCCCGGCCACCACGAATGCCAACTGGGTGCCGTCCGGGCTCCAGGCGGCGGCAGTGGCGCCGGTGCTTCCCAGCACGGTCACCGACTTGCCGGTGGCCAGGTCGAGCACTTGGACCGGCTGATTGCCGGCCAGCTCCGACGCCAGCCGGAGCCCGTCGGGGGAAGGCCAGGCGTACTGGTAGTGCTGGCCGGCGGGGGCGGTGGCCAGCACCCGCAGCGAGGCTGGGTCGCCGGCCAGGGCCAGGGGGGTGGCGGCCAACACCTCGGTGTAGTCGGAGCTGGAGGGACCGGCGGGGAAGACCACCGAGGTGGTGCTGCCCAGCTTGCCCACCGAGAAGTGCACCAGCGCCGCCCGCTGCAGGCGGTTGCCGTCCACGTCGAGCGCCGGGCGGGCGACGGCCAGGGTGTAGGTCACGCCCGGGCTGAGGGGCCGATTGGGCTCGAGCAGGAAACGCCCCGGAGCCGCCCGGCTACTCTCCCAGCTGTAGCCCCCGGGCGGCTCGGGCGAGAGCACCGTGGACCGCTCCACAGCAGCTGGCTGCATGTCCCGGCTGAAGTTGATCGCGATTGGCTGGTCGGGGCCCAGGATTCCGCCGTCGCCCGGGAAGGTGGAAGACACCTGAGGCCCGCCCTCGGTGGAGAACTCCCACGAGTGGGAGAGCGAGTTGGCGGCGCCGCTGGCGGCGCGGATCCCTCCCTGGATCTCCACCCGGTAGGTGGTGATCACCGCCCAAGGATGGTGGGGGTGGGTCAACTCCAGCACCCGGCCCCCGTCGCGCCAGCGGAAGTGGCAGCCGGTGCGCCGGTGGGAGGTGGCCCGGGCCAGAGAGCAGTCCGGCGGCTTGTGGTCCTTGCGGGTACGCATGAACATCCGCCGCTCGACCGAGAGCTTGTTCATGGGCATGTTGAACGTGACCACCAGGAGGTCGCTGGTGTGCACCGCGCCCTGGCTGGGGGCCGGGGCGACGTTGGTGATCTGAGGAGGGCTGAGCGGACCACAGGCGCTGAGGCCGCCGGTGGCCGCGGTCAGAGCCAGGGGGGCGAGGAGCACCCGGAGCAGCCAGGACAGGGCCCGGCGCTGCCTCGCCGGTGGGGTCAGCCGATCTCCGCCAGGTCGATCACCGGGGCGGCCCCCGGGGGAGCGGCGATCACGTCGATGGTGGCCTGGCGGTCGCTGCAGGCTGCCGCCGCGACTGCGTTACCCGGGGCCAGGGCGGGCGTGGCCGCGCTGTAGTTGCCCTGCGACTGGCCGTCGCTGAGCAGCACCACTGAGACCACCTCACCTGGCGAGGTGACCAGGATGCCGCCGGTGAGGGACTGCTCCTCCACGTAGGCGATCAGGGCCTCGAAGTCGACGATCCGAGAGGGCAGCTGCAGGAAAACGGTGTTGGCGACCACCAGCGAACCCACGGCGGTGATCAGATCGCCGGGCAACTCGATGGCGTCGATCAGCCCCTCCCCGGCACTGACGCCGCGCATCAACTCTTGGAGGGCGGCCTTGCCCCGACGGTAGGTCCCCGATGCGCGCTGCTGCACCTGGACCACAGCCCCCTCACGGAGCAGGATGTGGGCGAGGTCCCGCTGGTCCCGCTCGCCCCGGATGCTGATGTACCCGGAGAAGCCGTCCTGGCTCAGGGTCTTCAGCAGCATCGGGAAGTTGAGAAAGCTGGCCTTGAGGCCGCTGTGGAGCGGGGTGCCGGAGGGCATCGGAATCACCACCGAGAGCTGGGTGTGGCTGGCTCCGGCCACCGGCGCGCCAGCCGGAGGGGTCGCCGGGGGCGCGCCCGCGGGAACCCGGGTGGGGGGGGCGGGGGACTTGCCGGCCACCTCCGCGGAGGCGAAGGAACGAGCCGCAGGCCACTGCGGGGGGGGCGGGGTTGTTGGCGCCGGCACCGTCCCGGACTCCGCCTGGCGGCGGCGCTCAGGGCGCTGCGCCGCGGCCGGACCGGGCAGCGGCGGCTGGGGAGTCTGGAAGGGCGTGATGTCACCCGGCTCGGCAACCTCGGCAGCGATCTCGGTGGCGCCAACCGGGCCAAGCCAGTCGGCGTCGCCAACGTCCAGGTCGTCCTCCGCCTGGGCGGTGACTCCCACCGGGCTCCGGGCCACCGCGACCTCAGCGGGGACCGGGGCGATCTGCCGTCCCCGCTCGCCGGCGCGCCACTCGGCCAGGAGGTCCTCGGTGGAACTGCTGATGGTCTCCTCCGGGGGCAGCTTGGCCCGAGGGTTGAAGTTGTAGTCACCTTCGCGCCAGCCCAGAACCGCGATCACCGCCCGCTCGCCCTCGGTGTCGGCCCCGACCGCGTGGAAGAGGTGCCCGAAGAGAAAGTGGAGGGCGCACTGGTGCCCGTTGCTGGCCAGCGAGAGCGTGCCCGTGGCTCGCTCCTGTTGCATGGTCTGGAGCAGGTCGGCGACGGTGGTTGGGCCGATGCTGCCCTGGTTCTGCATGATGCGCGGTCGCTCCATTGGGCGACCCGAGTCAAACTCGAGTACGCCCTCCCCACTTGTGGACCGCGCGATACTAGCACAGGCCCATCGCTGAACTGGGCGACAGTCTCGAAGCGGCGTCGGCCCTCTGCCAAAATGCCCCTCCATGGCCAGGGGTGCGCCCGCCGACTGGGACGCCACCCTGATGCCCTGGCGGCGGGCGAACCTGCTCCAGGCCCGGGCTTGGGGGCAGGTTCAGTCCCGGGCGGGCTGGCGGAGCCACTGGCTTCAGGTGCCCACCCGGCTTGGAGTCCTGCCGGTGCTGGCGCTGTCGGGCCCCGGCGGCCTGCCTGGGTTCTCGCGCCTCTACGTCCCCCGCGGCCCGGTTTGCGAGCCGGATGACCTCGAGAGCTTCGCCGCGGTGGAGCTGGCGCTCCGAGAGCTGGGAACCCGCTGCCGCGCCCTGGCCCTGGAGGTGGAGCCAGCTTGGGAGGAGAGGGAGGTCCCGCCCGGCCATCCGTGGGGCAGCTGGGCCGCCGCCGCCGCCAGGCAGCCGCTGGCCACGGTGGTGGTGGACCTTGGGGACGAGCCCGAGCGGATCCTCCAGGGTTTCTCCGCCAAGACCCGCTACAACGTGCGCTTGGCGGAGCGCCGGGGGGTCGAGGTCGACGAGCGGGCCCAGCTCTCCGACCTGGTCCACTGCCTGAATGCCACCGAGGCCCGGAAGGGCATCCACCTCCCCTCTCCGGCGCATTTGGGGACGGTTGTCGCCGAGCTGGGGGCGGACTGCCGCATCCTGGCGGCGCGGGTCGAGGGCGAGGTGGTGGCGGCGATCCTGGTCGCGGGCTTCGCCGGCGCGGCAGCCTACCTGTACGGGGGCTCGACCGGCAAGCACCGGGAGCGGATGCCCAATCACCTGCTGCACTGGCGGGCGGTGCTGCGGGCGCGTGAGGAGGGGCGGTCTGAGTACGACCTCTGGGGGGTGCCCGAGAACGACGACCCCGCTCATCCCTGGCGAGGGCTGGCGCAGTTCAAGCGCGGCTTTGCCGGCCACGAGCGCCGCTACGCCGGCGCCCGCCTGCTTCAGCTCCTCCCCGCCGGTGCCACTATCGTGGGGCTGGTCGATGCCGCCCGGCGTCGGGCCCGGCACAGGGGGAGACGATGACTCTTGAGCGGGGCGGCCGGGCCGGGGACGCAGACCACCCCTCCCTGCCTACCTATGAGGAGCTGGCGGCGCTGGTGCTGGAGGAGCTCGAGGCCCAGGAGCTGGTGGTCGAGGACGTGGGCCACGAGCTCGAGCCCAGCAGCGGTGAGCGCACCTTCCACGCGGTGGTCCGGCTGGCGGGGAGCGAGCCGCCCCATCGCTATGCCGCCACCCTGCACTTTCACTGGGATGCTCTTCTCACCTTCGTCGGGACCTACGGCCTGGGGGTGGAGTGCGACCTCTACCACGAGGAAGGCGAGACCTGCGCTCACCGGGAGGCCACCCCTCACCCGGTGGTGGAGCTGATCGTCGAATACGACCTGGGCGAGGGGGGCTACCAGCTCCACGACCTGAGTGAGGTCCAGGGCTGGATCACCACGGTCAACAAGGTGCTGGCCCGCGCCGCCCCTGACCAGGACGGCCGGACAGTGCACCTCGGGCTGGCGGTCCGCGAGGGCAACATCTGGGTGGACAGATTCTTTGCCGACCAGTCCTGGTACGTGGATCTGGGCGCCGAGCCCGACCTGGCCACCATCTGTCGGACCGTGGCCGCCACCATGAGGCTGACTCCGGCCCTGGCGGATCGGCTACCGCTCTAGGCCCGGCGCGGGCGCCGGGCGGCCGCGGCCGCGTCGCCCGCCAGGGCCCAGGCGCCGCTCAGGGTCTCTTGGGCCAGGTCGACGATCCGCCTTCCTGAGCCAGGCTCGATCCAGTCCGGAACCAGGAGGGCGGCGCCGCGGAGCAGGAAGGGTCGCTGGCGCAGGGCCGGGTGGGGCACCTTGAGCCGGGGGCCTGGAAGCAGTGGCCCCTCCAGCAGCACCACGTCTACGTCCAGGGTCCGGGGACCATGGGACACGAGGCGGCGCCGCGCGGCCGCGGCCTCAAGCTGGTGGCAGAGGTCCAGCCAGGCGTCGCCCGAGCGCTCGGCCCGGACCAGCAGCAGCTGATTGAGGAAGTCGGGCTGTGAGGGCCCGCCGATCGCCAGCGTATTCCAGCGCGGGGTCTCCGCCTCTATCTCGGCGCCGGCCGCCAGGTGCTCACGGCCGAGCGACAGCCACTCCTCCCGGGGTGCCAGGTTGCTACCCAGGGCCAGGACCGCCCGGGACCCGCCCGCGACCGGGGACCCACGCTGGGCTGGTGCCATCGGCGAGCTAGCCGGAGGGCCGCCTGGCCAGCGCGTCGGTGACCCGGACCACGTCCCGGATCGCGGCAACGTCGTGGACCCGGACCCAGTCGGCCCCGTGGGCGACCGCCCAGGCGCAGACCGCTGCCGTGCCCAGCAGCCGTTCCCCGGGGGGGCGCTCGTCGAGCAGCCATCCGATCAGGGACTTGCGTGAGGGCCCGACCAGCAGGGACGGCCCCAGCACCCGGAGCTCGGGCAGCCGGCGCAGCACCTCCAGGTTCTGGGCGTGCCCCTTGCCAAAGCCCAGCCCGGGGTCCAGGACCACCTGCTGGGCGGGGATTCCCGCCTGGCCCGCTCGGGCCAGGGACTCGCGGAAGCACGCCAGGACCTCGCCCACCAGGTCCTGGTACTCGTTGCCGTCCTGGTTGTGCATGCAGATCACCGGCACCCCGGCGGCGGCCACCACCTCAGCCATTCCGGGATCGCGCCGCAGGCCCCAGACGTCGTTGATTGCGGCCGCCCCCTCGCCCAGCACCGCCTCGGCCACCACCGCCTTGCTGGTGTCGACGAATACCGGGACCGGCAGGGCGGCGGCGATCAGGCGGAGCGCGGGCAGCACCCGGGCCAGTTCTTGCTCGGCCGTCACCGGGGTGTGCCCGGGCCGGGTGCTCTCGCCGCCCAGGTCGAGTGCGTCGGCCCCCTCGGCGACCAGCTCCCGAGCGCGCGCCAGAGCCGCCCCGGGGTCACCCCCCACGCCATCGCCGCTGAAGGAGTCGGGGGTGACGTTGACCACGCCCAGGACATAGGTGCGCTGACCGAACTCCCAGGATTCACCCTGGAGCCGCAGCGGGGGCGCAGGGCTGCCCAGCGCCGCCAGGGCCCGGCTCAGGGTCTCGGCTAGGAGGGCGGTGGCCGGCTCTCGGGTGGCCGCCGCCGCCCTCAGGGCGGCGAGGGTACCGAGGAGGACGAGGCGGCCCGAGTCCGCAGCCACTCGCACCTCGGGACCCAGCCACGCCGCGACTTCAGTCGGGGGTGCCGCCAAGGGGAGCTCGACCCGCAGCGCCAGCTCCGACTCCGGTCCCAGCCAGGCGGGCTCGGGATACGGCGGCAGCAGCCTGACCGCGGGCGGACCGGGCTCGGTCGCGGACACGACCGAAAGTCTGCACCTCGGCTCCCCGCCTAGAATCTGGTTGGCATGGCAGAGGGCGCGAGGGGGCCCGGGCTGAACGTCGCCATCCTGGGCCATAGCCACGACGGCAAGACGACCCTGGCGGAGGCGCTGCTCTTCGCCGCCGGGGCCGTTCCCCGGCTGGGATCCACCGATCAGGGGACCTCAGCGCTGGATTACGAGCCCGAGGAGCAGCGGCGGCACATCTCGATCCAGCTCGGGGTGGGCTGGCTCCGCTGGCGGGATCGGTCCCTCCTGCTGCTCGACACCCCCGGGTTCCAGGACTTCGAGGGTGAGGTGCGCCAGGCGCTGTCGGTGGCGGACGCGGCGGTGGTGGCGGTCGCCGCCACCTCCGGGGACCACCTGCCGGTGGGCGCCGAGAGCGCCTGGGATCTGGTGTCCGACCGGGGCCTTCCCAGGCTGATCGTGGTCACCAAGCTCGACAAGGAGCACGCCGACTTCGAAGGAACCTACCGGGCCCTGCGCGAGCAGGTCTCCCCCCGGCCGATCGCGCTGCAAATACCGATCGGTGAGGAGCACGAGTTTCGGGGGGCGGTCGATCTGCTCTCCGGCCAGGCGCTGCTCTTCGACGAACGCGGCGGCGGCCGCCAGGAGGGGTGCCCGCCGGAGCTTGCCGAGGCGGCGAGCCGCCGCCGGCAGGAGCTGGTCGAGGCGGTGGCCGAGACCGACGACTCCCTGCTGGAGCGCTATCTGGATGGCCAAGAACCCTCGACGGAGCAGTTACAGGAGGGCCTGGCGGCGGCATCGCTGGCGGGAAAGCTCGCCCCCTTGGTGGTGGCGGCTCCGGCCAAGGCCATGGGAGCCGCGGCTGTGCTGGACGCCATTGCCACCTTCCTGGGGCCTGCGGCGCCGGCGGAGGCAGAACCTGGCGCTCCTCGGCTCTTCTTCTTCAAGACCGTCGCCGACCCGTTCGGCAAGATCTCACTCTTCCGGGTTCTCAGTGGCATCCTCCAGGGCGACACGCACCTGGTCAATCTGCGCACAGGTCAGGACGAGCGCCTGGCCAGGGTGGCAAGGCCCCGCGGCAAGGTGCTGGAGCCGGCGGAGCGGCTGGTTGCGGGTGAGGTGGGCGCCGCCACCAAGTTGGTCCATGTCGCGACCGGCGACACCCTCGGACCCAAGGGGGCCGCACCCGGGCCCGTCCAGGAGTTCCCTCCCACCTCCTTCACCATGGCCATCCGCCCCAAGGCCAAGGGGGACGAGGAGAAGATCCATTCCGGTTTGGCCCACATCCTCGAGGAGGACCCCACCCTGAGGCTGGAGCGCCAAGCGTCGACCCACGAGACCCTGCTGCACGGGCTCGGTGACGTCCACCTGGAGGTGACCCTGGAGAAGCTGCGGCGCAAGTACCAGGTCGAGGCCACCCTGGCCACCCCCCGGGTGCCCTACCAGGAGGCCATCCGGGGTCCGGCACGCCAGCAGCACAAGTACAAGAAGCAGTCAGGCGGGGCCGGCCTCTACGGCGACTGCACCATCGAGATCGAGCCCCTGGCGCGCGGCGAGGGATACGTCTGGGAGGACAAGATCTTCGGCGGTGCCATACCCCACCAGTTCCGGCCCTCCGTGGAGAAGGGGGTGCGTCAGTCGCTAGAGCAGGGTGTGCTCGCCGGCTATCCGATCGTCGACATCAAGGTGCGCCTGGTGGACGGATCCACCCACAGCGTCGACGGCAAGGACATCGCCTTCCAGCTCGCCGGGGGCATGGCCCTGCGGGAGGCGGTGGAGAAGGCGGGCGCCTTCCTCCTGGAGCCGGTGATGGATGTAGAGGTGATCGTTCCCGCCGCCTCCATGGGGGACGTCATCGGCCACCTCAACTCCCGCCGCGGCCGGATCGGGGGCATGACGCCGGTCGGGGAGGGCCTGGAGCAGGTGGTGGCCCAGGTCCCGCTGGCCGAGATGTACCGCTTCCCGATCGAGCTCCGGGCCATGACCCAGGGCCGAGGCCGGTACACCATGGACTTCAGCCACTACGAGGAGGTCCCGGCGCAGGTGGCCCAGCCGGTGATCGAGGCCCACAAGAGCGCCGCTCATGGCCGCGAGGCTCTGAGTGCCTGAGGGCGCGGGATTGGCCACGGTCCATCCGGGATACAATTGCGCGTGCAACCAGATTTGGGAGAAGCCATGCCCGCGATCAGCGCCGACCCCCTGAGCCTGCCCCGCCTCCCGGAGATGGACTCGGCACGGGCAAGCATTCGGCCGGTGCGGTCCGTTAGCTCCGCGCCCAGCGCCCTGGAGGGCGAGGGCTTCCCGGTGCGCCGCGCCTTCGCCGGAATCAGCAAGGCCGAGCTCGACCCCTTCGTCCACATGGATCAGATGGGCGAGGTCGACTACGCCCCGGGCGAGCCCAAGGGGACGCCCTGGCACCCGCATCGAGGCTTCGAGACTGTCACCTACATGATCGACGGCACCTTCCAGCACCAGGACTCCAACGGTGGCGGCGGGCTGATCACCAACGGCGACACCCAATGGATGACGGCCGGCGCCGGCATCCTCCACATCGAGACGCCCCCCGAGCAACTGGTCATCTCGGGGGGCCTGTTCCATGGGATCCAGCTCTGGGTCAACCTCCCCGCCGCCAAGAAGTGGGTCAGGCCCCGCTACCAGGACATCCGCGGCGCCAAGGTCACCCTGATCGCCTCCCCGGACGGTGCCAGCCTGCTGCGGGTGATCGCCGGCGACCTCGCCGGCCACCCGGGTCCCGGCGTCACCCATACCCCGATCACCCTGGTCCACGCCACCCTCAGCCCCGGGGCCCGGGTGGTGGTTCCCTGGCGGGCCGACTTCAATGCCCTGGCCTACGGACTCGCCGGCAGCGGCTTCGCCTCGGGCGGGGTGGCCTTCGGCATGGGACAGCTGGTGGTGTTCGGCGCCGGTCAGGCGCTGGAGCTGGCCGCCAGGCCAGACCAGGACGGCCGCGACCCGGCCTTCGAGGTGCTGTTGCTGGGAGGGGAGCCGATCGGCGAGCCGGTGGCCCAGTACGGGCCCTTTGTCATGAACAGCGCCGCGGAGCTCCAGCAGGCCTTCGACGACTTCCGGGCCGGCAAGCTGGGCACCATCCCCGCCGCCAGCCTGGAGGCCCCCGCGGCTAGCCCGCCAGGAAGCTGAGTCGGACCCGGCGGCGGTTGTTCTCCCGGTTGGTGTCGACCAGCACCAGGCTCTGCCAGGTTCCCAGCTGAGGTAGCCCGTCCAGGACCGGCAGCGAAACCGTGCAGCCCAGCAGCGCGGGAAGCAGGTGGTCGGCGCCGTGCCCTGGGCTCCCGTGGCGGTGGCGGTAGTTGGCAGACCGCGGCAGCAGCTGCTCGAGGAGCGTCAGCAGATCCTGCTCGCTGCCGCTTCCGGTCTCGATCAGAATCAGGGCCGCGGTGGCGTGGGGGGCAAAGGCGTGGACCAGGCCTGACCCCCTGCCGGCGCAGAACCGGCGCAGCTCGGTGGTGAGGTCGACGGTGAGGCGCCCGCCGGTGTCGAGTTCAAGTTGCTCGGAGATCATCTCCTCCTCCCGGGGGCACCGTCCACCGTTCCAGGATGCCAGGTCGGCGCCGACAACCCAGGGCCGCGAAACCCTGGGGCCCACCGCCCGTTGCTCCCAGCGAGTCCGCCCAAGAGGAGGCGATCGTGGGCACCGACCCGGAACCGATGGTTGCCCGGCTGCTGCAGCGCTACGGCACCACCTTTGCTCGCGAGGCGGGCATCTCGCTGCCTCGGGAGACTCCCTCGGGCCTCTTCCGGTTGCTCTGCGCATCCATGCTCTGGGGCAGCCGCATCTCGGCTCAGATCGGCACCCGGGCCGCCCGAGCCCTCTTCGACCATGGCTGGGGGACGCCCCGGGGAATGTCCCGAAGCAGTTGGTCGGAGCGGACGATGGTGCTGAACCGGGCGGGCTATGCTCGCTACGACGAGAGCACCTCGCGGCGGCTGGGGGACATGGCCACGTCGTTGCTGGCCGATTACCAGGGCGACCTGCGTCGGCTCCGGCAGCGGGCTGGGCGCCGCCCGGACCAGCTGCGGACGCTGCTGACCCAGTTCACCGGGGTGGGGCCGGTGAGTGTGGACATCTTCTTCAGGGAGGTGCAGGGCCTCTGGAGCGAGCTCTACCCGTTCGCCGACCAGCGAGCTCTGAGCGCCGCTCAGCGGCTGGGACTTCCCGCCCAGGCCCCCGCCTTGGCGCGACTGGTGGCAGGTGCGCGCTTTCCCGAGTTGCTGGCGGCCCTGGTGCGGGTCGACCTCGCCAAGGATTTCGCCTCGGTGACGGGACAGCCGTGAGGGGCTACCTGCGCCAGGGCACGCCGCCGCTGCTGGGAGCGGTCGAGTTGCGCCGACGGCGCGGCCAGGAGCGAGTCCGCTTCGAGCAGGTGGCCGACCACCTGATCGACTACGCCCGGCAGCACCCCGAGGATGGCCTGGCCATCGACCGCCTGGCCCGCTTCCTGGCGGCGGTGGAGGCCTTCGCCCACGACCACGACCACCCGGGACTGGGCTCGGACCTGGGGCGCGAGCCAGGCCGGGGCGGAGCACCGGGGACCAGGGTGCCCGAGCTCAGGCTTTGAGCAGGCCGACCATGTTGCCCTCGGGATCCTGGAACTGGGCCATGGTGGGGCCCCCGGGGACCTCGGTGATGGGCATCAGAGTCTTTCCCCCCAACCGCTCGATCTGATCCAGGGCGGCCTGGAGGTCCGGCACCTCGACGTAGACCGTCACCCAGTGATGGCCCTCGGGCACGCCTCCGATCCCTCCCGCGAGGCTGCCACCGGTGCTGACCCTGCCGTAGGCCATGGGGTTGTTCGCGTCGATCTCCCAGCCGAAGGCCCGCTGGTAGAAGTCCTGCAGCGCCTTGCCGTCCTTGCCGGTGATCTCGAAGTGCACGATTGGATTGGCCATGTCGCCTCCCTAAGATCCGGCGGCTACTCCCGGTTCGAACTATGGCAACGGGCAGCCCGACCGGGCGCGCTCGACCGCGAGGCGGGCGGGCTGAGGCGGTCAGCCCTCGAGGACGGTCAGGTCCAGCTCCGCCAGTCGCACCGGGTCCGCGAGGATGTCGAGGGCGACGATCTTGCCGCCCCGGACCGTGAAGGCTCCGACCGAGACCGGGCGCCCGCCTCGCATCGTCACCGCTCCCGGAGCGCCGTTGATCAGCGCTGGTCGGACGGACACGCCCAGCCGTGCGTAGGTCAGTGCCTGCCCGGCCACCGCGGCGGCACCTTGGACCTCGCGCAATCCGCCGCCGGGCACAGCGCCCAGGTCGACCCGCACCACGACGCCGGGGTCGAGCACCGCCACCAGGGCGGCAAAGTCGCCCTCTCGGGCGGCGGCGAGGAAGGCGTCGGCGACTTCGCGCTGGACACTGAGGTCGGCGTCGGGGGAGGGGGCGCTGGCGCGCACCCGCCGCCGGGCGCGGCTGGCGAGCTGGCGCGCCGCCTGCGGGGAGCGCTCCACGATCGCGGCGATCTCGTCGAAGGGTACGGCGAACATGTCATGGAGGACGTAGGCCAGGCGCTCGGGCGGGGAAAGCGTCTCTAGGACCACGAGGAGGGCGAGGCCCACCGAGTCGGCCAGCAGCGCCTCGTGCTCCGGGTCGACGCCTGCGGCGCGGTCGACGATCGGCTCGGGCAGGTGGGCGGCGAGGGACACCTCACGCCGGGACTGCCGCGACCGGAGTCGGTTCAGGGCCACGCGCGCCACCACCGTGGTCAGCCAGGCGCCGAGATTCCCGACCTCGCTGGCACCGGCGCGGCTGATCCTGAGCCAGGAGTCCTGGAGCGCATCGTCCGCCTCGCTCAACGACCCGAGCATGCGATACGCCACCGCCCGCAGTCGGCCCCGCTGCTCCTCAAAGCGTGCCGCCAGCCACTCCTGCTCGTCCATCAGTCACATCCCTCCGTCAGGTCGTGTCATAGCAGTAGACCAGCGCAATCCGGGAAACGTGACCCGCCGGGTGAGCTCGGCCGCAGGGGCCACTAGGGCCAGCCGATTGAGTCGAGGAGGACGCGATGCGAGTCTTTGTCGCCGGGGCCAGCGGTGCCATCGGCACCCGCTTGGTTCCGCAACTCATGGAGAGGGGCCACGAGGTGATCGGCACCTTTCTCACGCCAGGACATGGGGAGCGAGTGCGGGGGCTGGGGGCGGAGGCGATCGCGCTCGACCTGCTTGATCCGGGCGCGGTGCGCCAGGCCATCCTCGATACCAAGCCCGAGGCGATCATTCATCAGGCGACCGCGTTGGCCGGTAGCGGCTTCTCGAGGAGGCTCGACCGCACCTTCGCCCAGACCAACCGGCTTCGGACTGAGGGCACGGACGCGCTCCTCGTCGCAGCCCGCGAGGCGGCCGTTGCCCACTTCGTGGCCCAGAGCTTTGCCCCGTACCGATACGCACGTGAGGGAGGCATGGTCAAGACCGAGGACGACCCGCTCGACTCTGCAGCGGCCAAGGGCACACAGAGAACCTTCTCTGCGATGGCCCACCTGGACAGGGTAGTCACTGACGCTGGCGGCATTGCCCTCCGATATGGAGGCTTCTACGGTGACGCCGACAACTCGCTGCTCAAACCGGTGAGGAAACGACTCTTCCCTATCATCGGCAACGGGGAGGGCATCACGTCATACATCCACCTCGAGGACGCCGCGACGGCGACCGTGCTGGCGCTCGAACACGGTGTCACCGGCCTGTACAACATCGTCGACGATGAGCCCGCCCCACTACGCGAATGGCTGCCGGTGCTCGCGAGTATCCTCGGCGCCAAGCCTCCGCGCCGTATCCCTGCACGCCTCGCCCGACTCATCGCAGGTCAAGACGCGGTGAACATGGGGACCCAGACCCGCGGCGCCTCCAACGCCAAAGCCAAGCGGGAACTCGGCTGGACACTGCGGTACCCCAGCTGGCGCCAAGGGTTCGTCGCCGCCTACGGGTCGCCCGCACTGAGTGAGTCAGGGCGGCGGGGATCCCTTCAGGGCGATCCTGCCGGGCCCCAGCGTCCGCCGAGCCCCGACGATCCGAGACAGAGCTCACCACGGCCTACCTGAGCGGCAGTCCGCGCCATGAAGCGCGGGACTGTTAGGCACCTCCTCGTTCGTCGGAGGTCTCGCCACACGGTGGGCGGACTGGTGGGGGCCGGAGCACGGCTAGCTGTCCTCATCGTCGAACGAGAACCGGCCGCGCAACGTGTTGGTTTCCCTGTCAATCTTCCGAACAAAACGTCTCGGCTTCTCGACGCGACGCAGCTGCTGGCTTGCTCTGGCTTCTGGTCCTCTGTTCTTCCTACATGCAGGAGGTGCTTCATTAGGCGCCCATCACGACTGCGCTCGCATACATCTCGCTCGCGCTTGACATTGGCAAGCCTGCTGGTCTGACCTCTCAACTGTTGTCTCGGGTGGGGACTTGACTCGCCGGTCATTGCAGGTGCGATTCTCAGAGCTGGGGGGCTCTACTCGCTGGCGCATATCCCCGTCAACGAAAGCCACGTGTCTAACTTGCTTCCCGGGATGCTGCTGTTGTCCGTGGGTTTTGGGCGCGATCTTTTAGAGCGTCACCACCGCGGCCCACGCTGGGGTCCCCGCTGAGAAGGCCGGTCTGGCTGCTTCTCTGCCGAATGCCTCCCAGCAGGTCGGCGGCGCGCTGGTCTGGTGATCTTGGCGTCTCCCGCCGCCACCCGCACTGAACATCTGCTGGCGACGGATCTGTCGGGGCCGGAGGCGCTAACGCCGGGCTTCCAACTGTCGCTCCTCCCTCTGGCGTCTCCCTCTAGCCGCTGCAGTGGTCGGGCTTCGCGCCACGAATACGAGGGGCCATGTGGAGGTCGCGCGGGCTCAGTTGGCGGGCTCATGGACCAGGGCCTTGAGACCTGAGTCAGACTGCCCCCGCGGGTTTGCGGTCGGGGTCGGCGCCGCGGCCCAGGTCCAGAGCGCCCGCCAGGGCCAGACCGGCCAGGGTCTTGGCGTCCCGGAGCTGGCCCCCAAAGGCCAGGTCCGCAACCTCGGCCGGGGTGAAGGGACGGGCCTGGATCACCTCGTCTGGATCGGGGCTCGCCCCCTCCGCCGGCGTGAGCCCGGTGGCTCGGAAGTACCAGAAGAGCTCCGTGCTGTAGCCGGGCGCCAGGAAGGTGGCCCCGACTCCCAGCCAGGACTCGGCGGCGTAGCCGGTCTCCTCGGCCAGCTCCCGGCGTGCCGTGTCGAGTGGGGACTCGTCGGGCTCCCGCCCACCCGCCGGGATCTCCCAGAGGACCTCCTGGGCCGCGTGCCGGTACTGCTGCACCAGGATCACCGACCCGTCCTCCTGCAGGGCGATCACGCCAACCCCGCCGGGGTGGTGGACCACCTCCCGCTCTGCCTCTGCCCCGCCACGGAGCCGGACCCGGTCCACGGTGAGGCGGATGAGCCGTCCGCTGAAGTGCTCCTGGCGCAGCAGCAGCACCTCGGGCTCGAGCTCAGAACCGGCCATCCGATCGAGCATATGCCAAAGCCGACCGTGGGTATGATGGCGCGCATGTCGATCGGGGCCGCCTACGGCAACCCCTACGCGGCGACGGCGCTCCAGATCGCCGCGGCGCGGGCGCAGTCCACCTTCCGCTCCCGGCACCGGCGCGGCCCCCGGGGGAGGCTTAAGAGCTCCGACGAGCTCCTAGAGCAGGTCGAGCGCTGTCGCCTCGAGGCGCAGCACTCGGTGGCCGAGCCGGTCTGGGAGCAGGTGGTGTCCCTGGTCAGCTCGGTCGACCCGCGCCTGCGGCTGGCGTTGGGGCTGCGCCGGGACCCCGACCACGTGGGCGAGATCCTCTTTCAGGTGCAGGCGCGGCTGATGCAGGCTGCCGCCGCTGACCGCCAGCGGGGCCTGGCCCCTGTCATCCCACTCTTCCCCGCCCCCTGACCCGGACGCCCCACCTCACCCCGGCTGGGGAGTGACCGCGGCCGGCAGCCTGGGCTACGACAATCTGCGCACCGTCGCGGGCCGGCGCCGCCGGGTCCCGGGAGGCTCGGTCCTCTACTTCTCCCTGGCGGCTGCGCCCCTGACCCGAGTGCGGGTGGTGGCGGCGGTGGGCATCGATGGGCAGCCACTGGCGGGACTGCTGGAACAGGCGGGCGCCGACACCAGCAGCCTCGCCTTCCTGACCGGGACGAGCTACCGCTGGACCGCGGACCACGGGTCCGGCGCGGGAGCCCCGCTGAGAGCGCGTCAGCGCTTCGGCGTCTACCAAGGCTGGCGCCCCCAGCTCTCGGCCGTGGCCCGAGCCAGCCAGCTGTTCTTCCTTGGCTCGATGCATCCTCGCCAGCAATTGCAGGTCCTGGACCAGGCGGCCGCTCCCGAACTGGTGGCCGCGGACACCATGACCGACTTCGTACTCTCCGCCCGCGCGGACCTGGAGGCGGTCTTGGCCAGGGCGGACCTGCTGTTCCTCAACCTTTCCGAGCTGGAGGCGCTCCAGAGAGCGGGCGGGGGCGGCGGCCAGGAACGGCTGGCTTTGGAGGCCGTGGCGCGCTGGCGGCTCCGGGCCCTGGTGCTCAAGCTCGGTGACCGCGGTACCTGGCTGGTTGACACCGATGGCATCAAGGCAGTGCCGCCAGCGGACGGCCCGCCGGTGGTCGACCCCACCGGCGCTGGCGACGCTCTGGCCGGAGGCATGCTCGGAAGGCTGGCGCAGCTGCAGCGTCGGGACCGAGACGCCCTGCTCGAGGCGCTGCGCTGGGGGACTCAGGCCGCCCGTCGGGCGATCTCCGCCTTCGGCCCCGACGCGCTCAGGCCCTGAGGTGCGCGCGCGCCTCAATGGCCGCCGGCGATCTGCCCCACCTTGACGGCCAGGAGCACCACAGCCAGCACCAGGTAGCCCCGGAGCAGGTACATGCCCACGTTCTGCGCCCGGGACCAGCGGGGCGGGTCCAAAGTCGCGAGGGGCGCCATCCGCCATAGGAACTTGGCCTCCCCGAAGCGCTCCGCCGGAGCCGGAGCCACGCCTCGCCCGAGCGCCGCCCTCAGGCCCAGCCACAGCAGCCCCGCCAGTCCCACGCCGACCACGGCCGCGGTGAAGGGGCCCAGGGGCAGGGAGGGGAACACCGTGGTCACGGTCAGGATCAAGGAGAGCAGCACCAGCGTCGCCACGATCACGCTGGCGACCAGGTTTTGGCGAGTCGTGTTGACCCAGGGACCGAGCACGGCGGAGTCGTTGCAGAGCAGGAGCAGGAAGACGATCGCCGAGGGGAGCAGGACTCCGGCCAGGACCTGCACCGCGGTAGTGATCAGGCCCAGCGGGGCGCCCGGGATCAGCACCACCCCGGCGGCCACCGCGATCAGGGCGGCGAAGGTGACGTAGAAGCCTTTGGCGTCGCCGACGCTGCGATGCAGCGAGTGGCGCATCCCGAAGATGTCGCCTAGCGCGTAGGAGGTCGCCAGGGTCACCGCGGAGGCGCCGATGATCGAGGCGTTGACCAGGACCACGGCGAAGATCGCCCCTGAGGCCGATCCCACCCGCCGGCTCAGCCCCTGGGCGACCGTCAGGCCCGAGCCGAACTGCCCGGCGAATCCCGAATGGGCGAAGGCAAAGGCGGTCGCGACCATGAGGGCCGCCGCGCCGGCGGTGGTGAGGATCGCCCCGATCGAGGTGTCGGCCACCTCATAGCGCAGCCAGCGGGTGGTGATGCGCTTGTCGATCACGTTGGACTGCTGGAAGAAGAGCTGCCAGGGGGCGACGGTGGTGCCGACCACGGCGATCACGAACAACACCGAGGTCGAGTTGAAGCCACCGACCACCCCGGGGTGGCTCATGCCCACCAGGATCGGCCCGGAGCCGGGGTGGGAGAGCCAGGCCAAGGGAAACATCAGCAGGCTGGTGACGATGAAAACGAACATGAACCGCTCCCAGCGCTGGAAGCTCCCAGTGGCGACCATCGCCAGCAGCCCGATGGCGACGATGGGGACTGATGCCAGGGGGTTGATCCCGAAGTAGCGCAGCCCCAGGTCAACCCCGATGAACTCGGTCACCAGGGTGAGAAAGTTCAGCAGGAACAGGTCGCCCACCGAGAAGGCGGCCCAGAAGCGCCCGAAGCGCTCACGGATCAGGCGGGCGTGGCCCACCCCGGTCACTGCCCCCAGTCGCACCACCATCTCCTGGGCGACGATCAGGGTGGGGATCAGCAGCACCAGCACCCAGAGCAGGCTGGCGCCGTAGTCCTGGCCTGCCTGGGCGTAGGTGGCAACTCCCCCGGCGTCGTTATCGCCCACCATCACGATCAGGCCCGGGCCCATGATCGCCGCCAGCGTCAGCAGCCGCCGGGACCAGGAGCGAGGACGGTCCCGGGTCCAGGCCGGCACCGTTCCCAGGGCACCCCGGATCGCAGTCTCGGGGACTGGTTCGGCGGTCCCGTGCTCTGGGGGCGCGAGCGGCAGCCGCTCCTGCGACATGGGCAGATCTCCTGGCGTGCTAGCGAGTGCTCGAGGTTTCCGAGCGCACGCCCTTAGGAGGCGGCCGCGAGGTGCCTAGGCGGGCAAGGCGTGCGCGAGGCGGGGTGGGCCAGGCGGTCTACTTGAACCGTCCATGGGATCCTCCATCCGTGGCTGGTCGGTGCTCCTTGGCGATCGGGCAGCATCGGCTGAGAGGGGCATCGGAAACCGCGCCGCAGCGCCGCCTTATGCTAGCAGGGTGAACTCGGCGGTCGATCTCGAGTCCGCGCCGAACCGCTCCAGCTGACAATGCCCGCTCCCCGGGTGCTGGCCTCCCCTCGCGCCCGCCGCCGCCGCCGCCGCCTGCTGGCGACGCGTTCGGTCCAGGCATCGCTGGTCTCCCTGGCACAGCTGCGCGCCCTGACCGCAACCGACGAGGCCGGCCGCGCGGTCGGCCGCCTCCAGGACGTGGTGGTGCGCTGGACTGGGTCCGAGCCCTACCCGCTGGTGACGGGGATCGTCCTCCAGCCCGGGGAACGCCAGGTGTTCCGGCCCATCGGCGACGTGCTCCGGCTTGACGCCAAGGGTGTCGTGGTGAGGCCGGCTGATTCGGGCTCGGCCGGATTCCTGCGCCGCGAGGGCGAGTTGCGCCTGGTCCAGGACGTGCTCGGCCGACAGTCGGTCGACGTCGACGGACTCAAGGTCTTCCGGGCCGAGGACCTGTTCCTGGCCCTGGTCTTGGGGAGGCTGCGCCTGGTCGCCGTGGCGGCCGAGAACCGCCCGCTCTGGGCGCGGCTCCTGCCCTCGACGCGGGCCGAGCGGCGGCGCTTGGTGGACTGGTCCGCCGTCCATCCGTTTGGTGACCCCGGGTCCGAGCTGCGGCTGCAGGTCCCCAACGAGGGTCTTCGCCGCCTCCATCCCGGCGAGTTGGCCGACCTGCTGGAGGAGCTCGACCAGCCCGCTCGCGACGAGCTCACCACCGGCCTCGACCCGGGGGCGGTGGCGGACGCCCTGGAGGAGATGGAGCCTGAGCAGATCGAAGACATCCTCCGCGACGCGCCCCCGGAGCGCGCGGCGGCCCTGATCTCGGCGATGGAGCCGGACGAGGCGGTCGACGTCCTCCGCGACATGGAGCGGGCGGAGGCTGACGCCATCCTCGCCCACGTCGCGCCCGAGATCGTGCGACAGCTGACCGTGCTCCTGGGCTATCCCGAGACCATGGCGGGTGGCTTCATGACCACCGCCATAGCCCGGGCGGGGGTGGCGGCGACGGTGCGCCAGGCGCGCCGTGATCTGGTCGCCCAGAGGGCCCACAGCGCCGACATCGACTCCATCGCCGTCATCGACCTGGCCGGGCGGCTGGTCGCCGACCTCCCGCTCTTCGACCTCCTGGTCGCTGACGACGCCACCCCCCTCACCGAGCTGATCCCCGATTCCCACCCGGTGACGCTTCACCCTGAGGCCTTCCTCGACGAGGTGGTGGAGCGGCTCACCGAGGCCCGCTCGTCATCGGTGGTGGTGGTGGACGCGGAGGGCCGGCCCATCGGGCGCGTGCTCGCCGATGATGTAATCGACGCCCTCAAGGACGGCGGCCTGCGGCTGAAGCTCCCCTGGCTCTTCCACTGAGCGCTTGGGCGGGGCGGGGCGCGAGCGACTAGATATCCTGGGCCGGTGCCCCCCGACGAACTCAAGGACTTCCGGCGAGCCCTGGTCGTCGTGGCCCACCCCGACGATGCCGAGTTCGGCTGCGCCGGAACCGTCGCCCTCTGGACCGACCGCGGTGTCGAGGTCACCTACGTGGTCTGCACCGACGGGGCCTCCGGCGCGGGCGACCCCACCCTGGGGCAGCAGGGACTGGTCGCCGTCCGTCAGGCGGAGCAGCGGGAGGCGGCTAAGGTCCTGGGGGTGAGGGAGGTGGTCTTTCTCGGCCACCCCGACGGCGGACTCCGTCCCAGCGAGGAGCTGCGCCTGGAGCTGGTCCGGTTGATCCGCCGCCATCGGCCGGACCGCTTGGTCTGCCAGAACGCCGTTCGCCACTACGGCAACGTCTATGGCAACCATCCCGACCACCTGGCCGCCGGCCAGGCCGCGCTGGAGGCGCTCTACCCCTACTCGCGCAACCGTTTCGCCTACCCCCACCTCCTGGACGAGGGGCTGGAGCCGCACGTCGTGCGCGAGGTGTTGGTGGCGGGCACCGAAGCCCCGGACTACTTTGTCGAGGTCTCCGAGTCGCTGGAGCGCAAGCTGGAGGCACTCGCCTGCCACCGCAGCCAGCAACGCCCGGGTGATGACGTCTCGGTCTGGGTGCGACGCCGGCTGGCCCAGGCCGGTGAGCCCCACGGGATGGCCTTCGCCGAGAGCTTTCGCCGCATCGACAGCGGCTAGCCGATGGCCCCTGCCACGGTGGCCGTCCTCCACGGCGACCAGACCGGCGAGGAGCTCCTGCTGGAGGCGCTGCGGGTGCTGGAGATGCCTGAGCTCCAAGACCGGCTGCGGCTGGTCCACCTCGACCTCAGCCTGGCCTCGAGGCGAGCCAGCCGCAACCGGGTGGTGTACGAGGCCGCCGAGGCGATGCGCGACTGCGGCCTGGGCCTCAAAGCTGCCACCGTGACCCCCGAGGGCCAGGGCGACGTCGGCAGCCCTAACGCGATTCTGCGCGCCGCTGTCGGGGGCGACGTGATCGTGAGAACCGGCAGGCGCATCCCGGGTGTGGCGCCGCTGGGGGGGGTCCACGCCCCGATCACGGTGGTCCGGATGGCGGTCGACGACGCCTACGGGGCGAAGGAGTGGCGCCAATCCGACGGCGGTCAGGAGGTGGCCTGGCGCACCACCAAGATCAGCCGGGAGCACTGCCGCCGGGTCGCCGAGTACGCCTTCCTAACCGCCGAGCGGGGCGGGGCCACCGTCTTCGGCGGTCCCAAGTACACCGTCTCCCCCGTCTACGAAGGCATGCTCAAGGAGGAGATGGACCTGGCCAGCCAGCGCCATCCCACGGTCGCCTACGACCCGCAGCTGATCGATGCCACCTTCGCCCTGGTGCTGAGGCGGGACGATCCACTGGTGATCCCGGCTCTGAATCGCGACGGGGACATCCTCTCCGACCTAGTGCTGGCGCTCTACGGCAGTCTGGCCGGCAGCGAGTCGCTGCTTATCGGGTTCGCTGGCCAGGATCGCCCCGCACTGGTGATGGCCGAGGCACCGCATGGCACGGCCCCGGCGCTCGAGGGGCGCCACGTGGCCAACCCTATGGCCATGATCCTGGCCGCCGGAGCGCTCCTGGAGCACAGCGGCGACCCGCACCTGGTGCGCTTCGGCACCCGGGTTAGGGAGGCGACCATGGGCGCCGTCTTCACCGGCGTGCGGACCGCCGACCTGAGCGGGCACGCCCGCACTGAGGAGTTCACCGAGGCGGTGCTGGGCCGGCTCGCTGCCTAGCCGATCCGCCCCCGCGGTGATCTCGTCGTTGCTGGGTATACTCGATCTCGTGCCCGAGAGAGACATCGTCGCCTTCCTCAGGCCCCATGCCGGGGCCTTCCGCTGCCCCAAGTGCCGCCGCTCGCTGGCCGACTGCAAGCTGCGCCAGATTGGTCGGGAGGGACCCCGCTACACGGTGGAGGTCACCTGCCGCAACTGTGAGCTGGTGCTGCTGGTGGTGCTGGAGCTCGCGTCGCCCGCAGCCGTGGAGTCGGAGGACGCCGAGACCGTGGAGGTCGAGGTCCTGCCCGCGGCTGAGCCCATCAGCAACGAGGAACTCCTCGACCTGCACCGCGCCTTGATGGGCCACCGGGGACCGCTCACCGCCCTGCTTCAGGACAGGTCCGACCACGCCTGAGGCGGTCTCGGACCGGGGTATCTACCTCGACCACGCGGCCACCACCCGGATCCGCCCCGAGGTGCTGGAGGCGATGGCCCCTGCCCTCGACGCAACCTTCGGCAACCCCTCAAGCGTCCACGGGCCGGGCCGGGCCGCCCGCGCCATGGTCGACTCGGCCCGCGACGGATTGGCGGCCGTGCTCAACGCGTCCTCCCGGGAGGTCGTCTTCACCGGCGGCGGGAGCGAGGCCGACAACCTGGCGCTACGCGGCGTGGTCAGTGCCCGGCCGACGGGCCACCTGGTGGTCAGCGCCGTCGAGCACGAGGCGGTGCTGGAGACGGCTCGGGACCTGGAGGCGGCCGGTTACGACCTCACCGTGCTGCCGGTGGACTCGACCGGGCGCGTCCAGCCCCAGACCCTGGAGGCGGCCCTGAGGCCGGAGACGGTGCTGGTATCGGTGATGACGGCCAACAACGAGGTCGGGACCGTCCAGCCGGTCCGGGAGCTGGCCGACCTGGTGCACGCCAGCTGCGGCGCCGTCTTCCACACCGACGCCACCCAGGCGCTGGGCAAGCTGCGCCTGGACGTCGCCGAACTGGGGGTCGACCTGCTCACGATCTCGGCCCACAAGGTCTACGGCCCCAAGGGGGTGGGGGCGCTGTATCTCCGGCGCGGGGTGGTGGTCGATCCCCAGATCACGGGAGGTGGCCAGGAGCGCACCCGGCGCTCGGGAACGGAGAACGTCGCCGGCATCGTTGGCCTCGCCGTCGCCGCCCAACTGGCCGAGGGCGAGCGCGATCGCGAGATGGAGCGGCAGGGTGCGCTGGCTCGCCTCCTAACCGAGCAGATCGTCGCCGACGTGCCCGGGGTCCTGCCCACAGGGGCTCGCGGCGCCGGGCGCCTGGCCAACTTCTGCACCCTGGCCTTCCCCGAGATCGAGGGCGAGCTGCTTTTGATGCGGCTGGATCGAGCCGGGGTTTACGGGTCGGCCGGATCCGCCTGCGCCAGCGGTTCGTTGGCGCCCTCGCACGTGCTCCTGGCGATGGGCCTGCCCCCGGCGTTGGCGGCCGCCCACCTGCGCCTGACTCTGGGCCGGCAGACGACCGCGGACCAGGTCCAGCGGGCGGCTGCCATCGTCACCCGGGAGACGGCGGCGCTACGCGCCTCAACGGTCGCAGTCTGAGGCTGGGGTCGGTGGCTGCGCCGCGCTGCCCACCGGGGCGGGGCAGGCCCCAGCGTAAAATGGTGGCGTGCAGGTCGGAATAACAGGCCAGGCTCCGGTGACCACGCGCATTTCCTCCCGCGCCCACTACGGGCTGCGGATGATGACCGAGCTGGCCAAGGCCCATGGCGGCCCGCCCCTGAGCTTGGCCGAGATCGCCCGCCGGGAGTTCATGCCCCTGGCCTACCTGGAGCAGTTGGTGGCGCCCCTGCGACGGGCGGGGGTGGTGGAGGGCACCCGTGGCCTGCACGGTGGCTACCGCTTGGCCCGCCAGCCAGGAACCGTGACGGTTCTCGAGATCGTCGAGCTCCTCGAGGGACCGCTGGCGCCGGTGGAGTGCCTGGCGGAGTCGTACACCCCGGGTTCGTGTCCGCGCGAGCCCGAGTGCCTGAGCCGGCCGCTCTGGGCGCGGCTCCAAGAGGCCGTCAAGCAGGTGCTCGGGGGAACCACCCTCGAAGACCTGGTGCGGGCGGACCCAGCTGCGGCCCTGCCCGACTGCCCCGGTGCCCATCTGAGCAGCGCCGCTCCCAAGCAGCTCGCCCGTGCCTGAGGTCGCCACCGCCCAGGCCCGACTGGAGGTCGCCGACCTCGAGGTCGCGGTCGAGGGCAAGCAGATCCTCGCCGGGGTCAGCCTGGCTGTGCCCAAGGGCGAGGTCCACGCGCTCATGGGGCCCAACGGGGCCGGCAAGACGAGCCTCGGCTATGCCGTCATGGGTCACCCCAAGTACCAGGTGACCGGAGGCGACATCCGTTGGAAGGACCGGAGCCTGCTCGCCCTGCCGCCGGAGGAGCGCGCCCGGCTCGGGCTCTTCCTCAGCCTGCAGTACCCGACCGCGATTCCCGGGGTGACCACGGTGAACTTCCTCCGCGCCGCCCTCAAGGGCCAGGGCAAGGAGCTCCCGGCGCGCGACTTCCTGAAGCTGGTCCGGGGACAGGTAGCCGAGCTGCGGATGGAGCCGAGTTTCATCTCCCGCTATATCAACGACGGCTTCTCGGGGGGCGAGAAGAAACGGATGGAGATCGTCCAGTTGGCGGTCCTGCGCCCCGAGCTGGCGATCCTGGACGAGACCGACAGCGGTCTGGACGTGGACGCCCTGCGCACGGTGGCTGAGGGGGTGAACCGGCTCCGAGGCGCGGAGATGGGGATCCTGATCATCACCCACTACCGGCGGATCCTGGAGTACATCGTCCCCGACCGGGTCCACGTCATGGCGGCCGGGCGGATCGTCGCCTCCGGTGGGCGGGGCCTGGTGGACCGGATCGAGCAGGACGGCTACGACCCGCTGCTGTCCGAGGCGGGCCTGAAACCCCAGGCCTAGGCGCCCGCCGCGCTGGGCGGGGTAAAATACTACCTAGCCGGTCGGAATTACCCCGGGGGGGGTTCAAAAGAGGTGAACGCCAGTGGCAGTCGCCGCCAAGGACCTGACCAAGGACTACAAGTACGGCTTCAACGACGGCGACCAGTTCGTCTTTCGGGCTGTCAAGGGCCTCTCCCCAGAGATCGTGGCCGACATCTCCCGGCGCAAGGACGAGCCGGAGTGGATGCTGGAGTTCCGGCTCAAGGCCCTGGAGCACTTCCGGCAGCGGCCGATGCCCTCGTGGGGGGCGGACCTCAGCGGGATCGACTTCGACGACATCTACTACTACGTCCGGCCGGCCGAGGAACAGGGCCGGACCTGGGACGAGGTGCCCGAGAACATCAAGCGCACATTCGACCGTCTGGGCATCCCCGAGGCGGAGCGCAAGTTCCTGGGCGGAGTCTCGGCCCAGTACGAGAGCGAGGTGGTCTACCACTCCATCCGCGCCGACCTCGAGAAGTTGGGCGTGCTCTTCAGCGACTGTGACACCGGGCTGCGCGAGCATCCGGAGATCTTCCGCAAGTACTTCGGCACGGTGATCCCGGCCAACGACAACAAGTTCGCCGCCCTCAACTCCGCCGTGTGGTCCGGAGGGTCCTTTGTCTACATCCCCAAGGGGGTGCGGGTGGAGATCCCCCTGCAGGCCTACTTCCGCATCAACACCGAGAGCATGGGTCAGTTCGAGCGGACCTTGATCATCGCCGAGGAAGGCAGCTCCGTGCACTACATCGAGGGTTGCACCGCCCCCACCTACAGCAAGGATTCATTGCACTCCGCGGTCGTGGAGATCATTGCCATGCCTGGATCGACGGTGCGCTACACCACGATCCAGAACTGGTCCAACAACGTGTATAACCTGGTTACCAAACGTGCGATTGCGCAGAAAAATGCTGCCGTTTTCTGGATCGACGGCAATCTGGGCAGCAAGGTGACGATGAAGTATCCCAGCATCTACCTGATGGGTGAAGGCGCCCACGGGGAGGTGCTTTCCGTGGCCTTCGCTGGCGACGGTCAGCACCAAGACGCGGGCGCGAAATGCATCCACGTCGCCCCCAACACCACCAGCACCATCGTCAGCAAGTCGGTGAGCAAGGGCACGGGTCGGACCTCATATCGCGGACATCTCAAGATCTACCCCAAGGCTCACGGAGTGCGCTCCAGCGTGCGCTGCGACGCGCTTCTGCTTGACGAACAAGCACGGAGCGATACCTACCCCTACATGGACGTCGAGGCAGAGGACGTTCAGTTGGGGCACGAGGCGACCGTCAGCAAGGTTGGGGACGAGCAGTTGTTCTACCTGCAGTCGCGCGGTATCTCCGAGGTAGAGGCGACGGCGATGATCGTCAACGGCTTCATTGAGCCGTTTGTCAAGGAGCTGCCCATGGAGTACGCGCTGGAGCTCAACCGCCTGATCGCCTTGCAGATGGAGGGCAGCGTGGGGTGAGGGCCAAGCGCCGGGGCCACTGTCCCCAGGGCGGGCGCGAGTAGCCGTTGGCTGGCCTCGCTCCCTCCCCGCTGCTGACCCGTGACGAGACCTCGGCCGCGGCCCTACCCGGGGGAGACCCTCCCTGGCTGGCGGAGCTGCGCCGGCAGGCGGTGTCCGCCTACCGCGAGATGCCCTGGCCGGCTTCCGGCCGGGATGAGGACTGGCGCCGGTCGGCTCTGATCGACAAACTCGACCCGGCGACGTACGCCCTCCCCCCCGGGGCGGGCGCCGAAGGGGAGACGCCGGCTTACCTGGAGGAGGCGATCGCCGGGCCCCTGGCGGGCCTGGCGACAGCGGCGCTGCTGGTCACCGACCAGGGCGGCGACCTGAGCCGCCCTTCCCGGCCGGGAGGCCCGGCCCAGGCGCTGGGGGGAGCCCTGCAGGCGGCGGCGGGCCCGTGGAGCTCGCTCCTGGGCCAGGTGGCGGCGCCCGGCCTGCGCAAGTGGCTGGCCCTCAACACCGCCCGGATGACCGGCGGCGCGGCGGTGCATGTCCCGGCCGACGCCTCGCCCGAGGGCTGCATCCGCTTGATCCACGGTGTCGACCGCGGCTCAGTGGCATTTCCCCGGGCGGCCGTGCGCCTGGAGCCAGGCAGTCGCCTGACCCTAGTCGAGGAGTGGGTCTCGCCTGAGCAGGATAGGACCCTGCTCTGTCCGCTCACCGAGATCGAGCTCGCAGACGGGGCGCACCTCACCCACCTGGTGCTGCAGCGCTGCGGGGATCAGACCGTGGTCCAGTCCACGGCCCGCGTGCGGGTGGGAAGGGAGGCGCGATACGACCTGCGCTGGGCCCACCTGGGCTCGGCGTGGCAGAAGGGCTACTTTGAGGTGGAGCTGATCGGTGAGGCCTCGGAGGCCAAGCTGGTGGGACTGGCTCTGGAGCAGGGGCGCCAGCACATCGACCTGCAGACCCTGCAGGAGCACCGCGGCCTGGGGGCGGTCAGCGACCTGCTCTACCGCGTCGCGGTGGCAGAGCGCTCCCGTTCGGTGTACGCCGGGCTCATCCGGGTCGCCGAGGGAGCGCAGAAGACCAACGCCTACGTCCAGAACCGCAACCTGCTGCTAAGTCCTACCGCCAAGGCTGACAGCAACCCCACCCTGGAGATCCTGGCCAACGACGTGCGCTGCACCCACGGTTCGACCGCGGGCCGCATCGACGACGACCAGCTCTTCTACTGCCAATCCCGGGGGGTGAGCCGCGAACAGGCCCGGCGCCTGGTGGTGGAGGGATTCTTCGCCGACGTCATCGACAGCTTCCCCGAGGGGCCGGCCCGTGAGGCGACCCGGCAATGGGTTCTGGAGGCGCTCCAACGGCTGGCCCAGTCCGGAGGGCTGGCGAGCTCCCCCAGAGCCGCCTGATGCCCGAATGGATCCGCATCTGCGAGGCAGCGGCGATCCCCCCCGGGCACGCGGCCCGGGTCGAGGTCGGCGACCTGCCGATCGCGGTTTTCAACTTGGGCGGTGAATTCCACGTGCTCGACGACACCTGCAGCCACGCCATGGCCTCCCTCTCCGAGGGAGAGCTCCACCCCAGCAGCTGTTCGGTGGAGTGCCCGCTCCATGGGAGCCAGTTCGATCTGCGGACGGGGGACCCGGTCTCGCTGCCGGCGGTGGAGCCGGTGCGTGTCCACCAGGTGGAGCTGCGTCAGGGGGAGATCTGGGTGATGCTCAGCGAGGAGGAGTGATGGCGACCGCCACCGCCGGCCTGGACTCGGCCCGGCTGCGCCAGGACTTCCCCATCCTCGGCGAGAAGGTCAACGGCCACCGCCTGGTCTACCTGGACAGCGCCGCCACCTCGCAGAAGCCCGAGGCGGTGATCCGGGCCACCTCCGACTACTACCGGCACGCCAACGCCAACGTCCACCGCGGGGTGCACGCCCTGGGGGAGCTGGCCACCGAGATCTTTGAGAGCACCCGGGCGGCGGTGGCAGAGTTGGTCGGCGCCGATCCCCGGGGGGTGGTCTTCGTCCGCAACACCACCGAGGCGCTCAACCTGGTTGCCCAGGCGTACGCCCGCGAACGCTTCGGCCCCGGCGACCGGATCGTGGCCACGGTTATGGAGCATCACTCCAACCTGGTCCCCTGGCAGCGGGTCCGGGACCAGACCGGCTGCCAGCTGGAGTACATCCCGGTCACCCCGGAGGGCCGGCTCGACCCGAAAGCCACCTCCCGCCTGCTCAAGGAGCCGACCCGCCTGCTCACCGTGGCCCATGTCAGCAACGTGCTGGGCACCATCAACCCGCTCGCCGAGATCATCGCCGCGGCTCACCGCCAGGGGATCACGGTCTGCGTCGACGGGGCCCAGGCGGTACCACACATGCCGGTCGATCTGGCCGCCCTGGACGCCGACTTCTACGCCTTCTCGGCCCACAAGATGTGCGGCCCTACCGGGGTGGGAGTCCTCTGTGCCCGGCCGGAGCTGCTCGAGGAGATGCCGCCCTTCCTCACCGGTGGCTCGATGATCTCGGTGGTGACGTTGGAGGCCACCACCTGGGACGACGTGCCCCACAAATTCGAGGCCGGCACCCCCGACATCGCGGGCGCGGCCGGGCTCAAGGCAGCGGTGGGCTATCTGCGGGAGCAGGGGATGGAGCGGATCCACCAGCAGGGGGCGGCGCTCACCGAGTACGCCGACGAGGCGCTCTCGGTGGTACCAGGCCTCACCCGCTATGGGCCCCGGGGAGCGGAGCAGCTGGGGATCCTCTCGCTCAACCTGGAGGGGGTGCATCCCCACGACGTGGGCACCATCCTCGACCGTCAGGGCGTCGCCGTGCGTGCCGGGCACCACTGCTGCCAGCCCCTGATGCGCAGCATGGGAGTGAGCGCCACCACCCGGGCCAGCTTCTACCTCTACAACACCCGAGAGGATGTCGACGCCCTGGTGGAGGCGCTGGGCGAGGTCAACCGGATCTTTCGCGGCTAGCTCCCGCAGCCCGAGGATCCCGGTCCCCCAGTAGCGCCGAGCTAAAGTGCGGCCGTGGCTGGACCCAAGCGAACGGCGGAAGCAGAGGGTGGGAAGCTGGTGGCCACCCTGTGGGAGCGGATCGAGGCCCGAGACTGGGCGGCGGCGGCGAGCGTGCTCGCGCCCGACTTCAGGGCCGACTGGCCCGCCACCCGGGAGCGGATCCTGGGCCGGGAGAACTTCATCCGGCTGCAGCGGGAGTACCCCGAGCCCTGGGGCCCGATCAGGGTCCTACGCCTGGTCGAGGGCGGCCACCTGGTGGCGGCGGAGGTCTCGGTCCCGGGAGCGGGCCAGGAGTTCCGCTGCGCCGGGATCTACCACTGCCGCCGGGGCCTGATCCGGGAGGCGACCGAGTACTGGATCACGGTGGGCGGCGATCAGCCGCTGCCCGGGCGCGAGCACCTGGTGGAGCGGATCTGAGCCCGGCGGCTCCCGATCAAACTTGACCTAGTGCCGTACTTTCGCCTGAATTGACAGGCGGGTCCTGAGGCCGCTAGCGTCCCGGGGATGCTCCGGGTGGCCAGTTCCGCGCGCCTGCGCCCCGTCCTGGCCGACCTCCTCCCCGGGGAGCGGGTGCGCGATCTGCTGGTGGTCGCGGGCTACGCCGCCTTGGTGGGCCTCTCGGCCCAACTGGTGATCACGCTGCCCTTCACCCCGGTGCCCATCACCGGGCAGACCTTCGCGGTTCTGCTCGGGGGGATGGCCGCGGGGACCCGCCGCGGGGTGCTGGGCATGCTGCTCTACCTGCTGGCCGGCGTCGCCGGCGTGCCCTGGTTCGCCCAGGGCCAGGGCGGCTGGGCGGTCCTCAGCTCCCCCAGCTTTGGCTACGTGCTGGGGTTCGTTGTCGCAGCCGGCCTTCTGGGCTGGTTGGCGAGCCGGGGCTTCGACCGCCATCCGGCCACCGTGATCCTGGCCCTGGTGGCGGCCAACGCCGTCATCTACCTGTGCGGGGCGGGCTGGCTCTCCTGGCGACTTCATACCGGCCTGGGCCAGACCCTGTCGCTGGGCGTCACACCCTTCCTGCTCGGCGACGCCATCAAGGCGGTGCTGGCGGCGGCGCTCCTGCCAGCTGCCTGGAAGGCCGTGGGCTGGGGCCGGCCCGCGGCTTCGGGTCAGTAGAGCCCGAGTTCCAGCTTGACCTCGTCGGAGGCCATGGTGTGCGGGTCCCAGGGCGGATCCCAGACCAGGTCGACCTTGACATCGCGGATCCCGGGCAGGAACTGGGTGGCGGCGTGGACCTGCGATTCCAGCATCGGCCCGAGCGGGCAGTAGGGGCTGGTCAGGGTCATCGAGATCACGGCGTCGCCGGTATCGTCGACCGTGACCCCATAGACCAAGCCTAGGCTGACGATGTCCAGCCCCAGCTCGGGGTCGATCACCTCGCGCAGCGCCTCGTGCACGTCGGAGCCGGTCGCCTTGAGCGCGGACGCCGCCTTCGGGCTGGGCTCGGACTCGCTCGGGTCTTCAGCCATCGGTTCCCTCCAGCTCGTCAAGACCAGCCTCCAGGGTGGCCCAGGGGAGCATGGCGCACTTGATCCGGGCGGTGTAGCGGCGGACTCCGGATAGGGCCTCGAGGTCCCCCAGGTCGGCACCGTCCCGGCCCTCGACCAGCATCGCCCGGAAGCGGCCCAGCAGCTCCCTGGTCGCCACCAGCGACTTGCCACCCACCTGCTCAGCCATCATCGACGCCGCCGCCATCGAGATCGAGCAGCCCTCGCCATCGAAGCCGATCGCCTCCACCATGCCATCCCTGACTCGTACCGTCACATCGACCTCGTCGCCGCAGAGGGGGTTGTGGCCGTGGCTGGTGGTGTCGGCGGGCGCCACCGGGCCCCGGTGGCGGGGGTGGCGGTAGTGGTCGAGGATGATCTCGCGGAAGAGCTCGTCGTCGAGCGCCACCGGAGTTGCCTGGGCCATGCACCCATCCTAACCCGGCCCGGAGTGGAGAACGGGGACCGGAGTTGGCACTCCGGTCCCCGGTTCGGTTCGCGATTGAGGTACTGCCGACGCGGGACGGCCGCGGCGCCGGGGTGGCAGACCCCGTAGCCGATCGCCGCGGTGACCAGCGCCTCCAGAGTTCAGGTCCCGGCCGCAGTCCTCAGTCGGTCCCCAAGACGGTGAGAATCCGTTTGGTACTACCTTCGGGCATGGGCACTCCCTCCTTTTCTTGGGGTGCCGCCCGGGCCCGGCTCAGCGGGCGGGGGGCGGCCGGACGACGCTGTCGCCTCCGATTCTAGGTCGGTTCGGCAGGCGCCGTGGCGGGCGCGGTGGCCGCGGCCCGGTCAGGGGCGGCCGCGAGGCGGGAGACGCGGTATCTTGGGCAGGCGGCTCCGGAATAGCGACACTCACGATATATCGCACTCTTTTTGGCTATACGACCTATTGCGTCAACCGTCAACGAGCTGACGGCGTCCCAGCGGCAGTTGCTGGAGCTCTACCTGGGCCTGCTTTACCAGGAGCCGGAGCTGCTCAACCTGACCACGGTCCCCCGCAAACAAGCGTGGTCGCGCCACCTGCAGGAGTCGCTAGACCTGCTGCCCCTGCGGAGCTGGGCTGCAGGCGAGAGGGTTCTGGATCTGGGCAGCGGGGGCGGCCTGCCCGGGATCCCGCTGGCGATCGTGCGGCCCGAGTTGGAGGTCCTGCTCGTGGAGCGGGATCGCGCCAAGGCGGGGTTCCTGCTCCGCGCCCTGGGGCTCCTGGGCTTGGCGCGGGTCGGGGTCGCGGCTCTCGACGCTCGGGAGCTGGCGCGTCGCCCCGACTTCCGCCCGGCCCAGGTGCTGGTGAGCCGGGCGGCCGTGCCTCCCGAGCGCCTGCTGCCGCTGGCGGCGCGGCTGCTGGCCGCCCCGGGAGAGGCCTTGGTCCACGTCGGTCGGAGCTGGGCGCCGCGGCCGGATACCCTCCGCCAGGCCGAGCTGGCCGGCTTCGCCGCACCGGCGCTGGTGCGCTCCGGCGCCAGCCGGATCCTCCGCCTGACCGTGCCCCAGCCGTCTTCGACTCAGCCCGGGGACATCGCCTCCCCCGCCCGCCAGACCTGAAGAGGCCGCAGCCCCGGCTGCCAGGCGAAGGCGCCCTCGTGATCGGCGTCCCAGAGCACCGCGTCGGCGACGGCGCCGGGGATCAGCCGGCCGCCGCCGCCGTCCCCCAGGGAAGCCGCACCACCGGTGGTGGCAGCGGCCAGGGCCTGCTCAACCGAGAGGCCCAGCTCATGGATGGCCAGCCAGACCACCAGGGGCATCGAGGTCGTCCCCGAGGTGCCGGGGTTGTGGTCGGTGCCCAGGGCCAGCTGGACCCCGGCGGCGCTCAGCTCCCGGGCTGGGGGCAGCTTGCCCAGGGAGATGGCGGTGATCGGGCAGAGCGTGGCCACGGTGCCGGCGTGGGCGAGGGCGCCGATCTCGGCGGGACCGACCTGGAGCAGGTGGTCGGCCGAGCAGGCGCCCAGGTCGGCCCCCAACTGGGCGCCGCCGGTGAGCGCCAGCTCATCGGCGTGCAGGCGAAGTCCCAGGCCCGCCCTACCGGCGGCGGCGAGGACGGCGCGGGCCTCGTCGACGCTGAAGGCGCCCTGGTCGCAGAAGACGTCGGCGAAGCGGGCGCCTAGGGAGGCCGCCGGGGCCGACCACGTGGCGACCTCGGCGACGAAGTCGGCGCGGCGGTCCCGGAAGTCCTCGGGGAGGGCGTGGGCGCCCAGCAGGGTTACCGCCAGGTGGGGCAGTTGCCGGTCCTCGGCCAGGCTTGCCAGCAATCGCACCGCTGCCAGTTCGCCCTCCCGGGTCAGCCAATATCCGGTCTTGGCCTCGACGGTGGTGGTGCCCTGGGCCAGCCACGCCCGCAGCCGCAGGCGCAGGCCCGCCTCGAGCTCCGGCCAGGCCGCCTCCCGGGTCTGGCGGACGGTGGCGGAGATGCCGCCGCCCAGCTTTGCCAGCTGCGCATACGACTCCCCGGCAGAGCGGCGGGCCACCTCTTCCAGACGGGGCCGGGCGTAGAGGGGATGGGTGTGGGCGTCGACCAGACCGGCTGTCACCAGGCCCCGGCCACAGTCGTACTCCTGGACATCGGCCGGCGGCCGCAGCGAGCCCTCCGCCCCCACCGCCGCCACCCGACCCTCCTGGAGCAGGACCTCGACCCGCTCGGCGACCGCGGTGCCGGCGTTGAAGAGGCGGCCGACCCCGCGGAGCAGGGTGCTCAACCGCCCCCGGCCTCCAGAGCCGCCAGCACCCGGGCCAGCTCCTCGCCGAGGTCGCCCAGCCTCTGGTGCTGCCCTTCCGCCACCACGAGGTGACCGCCGACGACCACCGAGCGCACGTCCGCCGCCGTGGCCGCGAACACCACCGCGCTCACCGCCTCCTGCTCTGGGGCGCCAGCCAGGCGCGGGCTGGAGAGTTCCAGGGTTACGAAGTCGGCCAGCCAGCCCGGAGCCAGTCGGCCCGCGTCCCAGCCCAGGGCCTCCATCCCCTCGACGGTCGCCGCCTGGAGCAGGCGCTCGGGGCTGAGCAGGCCCCGGCGCTGGTGGAGCAGGCGCAGATCCAGTTCGACGGCGCGGGCCTCCTCGAAGATGTCCACCACCGCCTGGCTGTCGCTGCCCAGGCAGAGCCCGCATCCGGCCGCCAGCAGTTGGTCGGCCGGGCAGACGCCGTCACCGAGGTCGCGCTCGGTGGTCGGGCAGGCGCAGATGTGGACCCGGCTCTGGCCGAGGAGCCGGATGTCCTCGGGGTTGAGATGGATGGCATGGACGGCGGTCGTGGCCGCCGTCAGCACCTGGCAGCGGTCCAGCAGCTGGGTCGGGGTGAGGCCGGTCGCCTCCAGGCAGGCGGCGTTCTCGGCAGGCTGCTCGGAGAGATGCAGGTGCAGGGGTGCACCCCGCTCGGCGGCCCAGGCGGCCACGGTCCGCAGGCCGGCCTCGTCGACGGCGCGGACGCTGTGGATGGCGGCTCCGATCCGCAGGCCGGGGCCGTCGCGGAGCCGGTCGGCGCGGCGCGCCCAGGCGGTGGCGTCGCCATCAGCGAATCGCAGCTGGGCGCCGCTGAGAGGCTCGGACCCGAAGCCCGGGCGCAGGTAGCAGGTGTCGAGCAGGGTGAGGCGCAGCCCGGCCTCGGCGGCCGCCGCCACCAGGGCCGCTTCCATCTCCGCCTGGGGATAGGCCTGGCCTCCGGGCTGGTGGTGCAGGTAGTGGAACTCGCCCACGGCGGTGACTCCCGCCAGCACCATCTCACCCAGCACCGCCCGGGCCAACTCAAAGTAGCTCAGGGGGTCGAGCTGGGCGGCGAGGCGGAGCATCCGCTCTCGCCAGGACCAGAAGTCGGCGGCGGCGCCAGGCGCCTGGGTCCGGCCCCGCAAGGCCCGGTGGAAGGCGTGGGAGTGGGCGTTGGCCAGCCCGGGGAGGGTCAGCCCCTGGAGGATGGTGGCGCCCGCTGGGGCCGGGGCCCGGCCCAGGGGCTCGACCCGGGTCAGGCGCTCCCCCTCCACCTCCAGCCAGAGCCGCCGCTGGATCTGCTCCCCGGTCCAGGCCAGCTCGGCCAGGAAGCCCGGCATCAGTTCTCCCGCATCGGCAACTGCAGGCCTCGCTGGGAGGCGGTGTCCAGGGCGATCTGGTAGCCGGCGTCGGCGTGGCGCATCACGCCGCTGCCGGGGTCATTGAGCAGACAGCGGCTCAACTTCTCCGCCGCCAGCTCGCTGCCGTCCGCCACCGCCACAACCCCGGCGTGGAGGGAGCGGCCGATCCCGACCCCGCCACCGTGGTGCACCGAGACCCAGGTGGCGCCGCTGGCGGTGTTGAGCAGGGCGTTCAGCACCGGCCAGTCGGCGATGGCGTCGCTGCCGTCGCGCATGGCCTCGGTCTCGCGATAGGGCGAGGCCACCGAGCCCGAGTCGAGGTGGTCGCGGCCGATCACGATCGGGGCCCGGAGCCGCCCGTCCGCCACCATCCGGTTGAAGCGCAGCCCGAGCCGGTCCCGCTCCCGGTAGCCCAGCCAGCAGATCCGCGCCGGCAACCCCTGGAAGGCGACCCGCTCCTGCGCTAGCCGGATCCAGCGCGCCAGCGCCTCGTTCTCGGGAAACTCCTCCAGGGCCGCCTGGTCGGTGGCGGCGATGTCGGCGGGATCCCCGCTGAGGGCGGCCCAGCGAAAAGGCCCCTTGCCCTCGCTGAACAGGGGCCGGATGTAGGCGGGCACGAAGCCGGGGTAGGAGAAGGCGCGGGTGCAGCCTCCCAGTTCCGCCTCCGCCCGGAGGCTGTTGCCGTAGTCGAAGACCACCGCCCCCCGGTCCTGCAGCGAAACCAGGGCCTCGACGTGGGCGGCCATCGCCTGGCGGCTGCGACTCACGTAGTCGGCCGGGTCCTCCAGCCGCAGGTCGGCGGCCTCGGGCAGGGTCAGGCCCGGTGGCAGGTACATCAGCGGGTCGTGGGCCGGGGTCTGATCGGTGGCGATGTCCACCGGGAACTCCTGGCGCAGGATCTCGGGCACCACCTCGGCGGCGTTGCCCAGGACCGCGATCGAGCGGCCCTGGCCCTGGCGGCGGGCGTCCGCGGCCTGCTCCAGCGCCCGCCCCAGGTTGGGCGCCCACTCGTCGAGATAGCGGTGGTCGAGCCGGCGCTGGATGCGCTCCGGGTCCGCCTCCACGCAGATCGCCACCCCCCCGTTCATGGTGATCGCCAGAGGTTGGGCACCGCCCATCCCGCCCAGGCCAGCGGTCAGGGTGACGGTGCCGGCCAGGGTGCCGCCGAAGTGCTGGGAGGCGACCGCCGCGAAGGTCTCGTAGGTGCCCTGAAGGATGCCCTGGGTGCCGATGTAAATCCAGGAGCCGGCGGTCATCTGGCCGTACATGGTCAGGCCCTCCAACTCCAGTCGGCGGAACTCCTCCTGGGTGGCCCACTGGGGCACCAGCAGGGCGTTGGCGATCAGCACCCGGGGCGCCCAGGGATGGGTGCGGAACACCCCCACCGGCTTGCCCGACTGCACCAGCAGGGTCTCGTCCCCCTCCAGGGCGCGGAGCGAGGCGACGATGGCGTCGAAGGCCTCCCAGGACCGGGCGGCCCGCCCGGAGCCGCCGTAGACCACCAGGTGGTCCGGGTCCTCGGCAACCTCGGGGTCGAGGTTGTTCATCAGCATGCGCAGGGCCGCCTCCTGAGGCCAGCCCTTGCAGCTGATCAGGGCGCCCCGCGGTGACCGGACCGGGCGCGGCCCCCTGGGCGGCCCCTCAGCCACGGCTCCGCCCAGCCCGGCGGGCGGCCCTGGGTTCGCGCTCAGACCTCGCCGATGTCCTCATTCCACAGCTCGGGGTTGCCGGCGATGAAGTCGCCCAGCATCTGGATGCATTCCCTGGAGTCCAGCACCGTCACCTCGACGCCAGCCTCGTCGCGGAGCCAGTCCACACCACCGGCGAAGTTGCGCGCCTCCCCGACCAGCACCCGGCCGATCCCGAACTGGCGCACCAGCCCACTGCAGTACCAGCAGGGGGCCAGGGTGGTGACCATCACCGACCGGCGGTAGCTGCGCTGGCGGCCCGCCCGGCGAAAGGCGTCGGTCTCGCCGTGGATCGAGGGGTCTCCCTCCTGGACCCGGCGGTTGTGGCCCCGGCCGAGGAGCGCTCCCTGGCCATCGAAGATGGCGGCGCCGATGGGAATGCCGCCCTCGGCGAGCCCCAGCCGAGCCTCCTCGATCGCCACCGCCAGCATCTCCTGGTCGCTCGGGAACCCGGTGGTCGTGGTCAAGCCTCTGCCTCCTTGGTCAGGCCAGTTCTCCCAAGATTGCCCGGGCGCGGTCGCGGACCTGGCCCTGGAGCACCGCTTCGGTAACCGCCTCCAGCTCCGGGGAGACGAACCGGTCCGGTCCCATCCCGCCGGCTCGCTCCCGCACCAGCGCGGCGACCGCGCCCAGCGCCGGTGCCGGGTGGAGCGGGGCGCGCAGCTCCAGCGCCCGCGAGCCCGCCACCAGCTCCACCGCCAGCACCCGCGCCAGGTTGACCAGCGACCGGCGCAGCTTGCGTGCCGCACCCCAGCCCATGGAGACGTGGTCCTCCTGCATCCCCGAGGTGGGGATCGAGTCCACGCTGGCTGGTTGGGCCAGGCGGCGGTTCTCGGCCACCAGCGCGGCCGCGGTGTACTGGGCGATCATCAGACCGGAGTTGACCCCGGGGTCGACGGCCAGGAAGGGGGGGAGCCCCTGGGAGCGGGTCGGGTCGAGCAGGCGGTCCAGCCGGCGCTCGGAGATCGAGCCCACCTCGGCGGCTGCGATCGCCAGGAAGTCGCACGCCAGGGCCAGCGGCTCCCCGTGGAAGTTGCCCGTCGACTCCAGGCGCCCGTCCGCCAGCACCACCGGGTTGTCCACCGCCGAGGCCAGCTCCCGATCCGCCACCGCGCCGGCGAACTCGGCTGTGTCCCGCGCCGCGCCGGCCACCTGGGGGGCGCAGCGGACCGAGTAGGCGTCCTGGACCAGGTGCTCCGAGTCCCGGTGCGAGGCGATGATCTCCGACCCCGCCAGGAGCCGCGCCAGGTTGGCGGCGCTGGCCGCCTGGCCGGGGTGGGGGCGGATCCGCTGCAGCTCCTCCTGGAAGGGGCGGTCGGTCCCCAGCAGGGCCTCCACCGAGAGGGCGGCGGCGATGTCAGCGCTGCTGAGCAGGACCTCCAGGTCGGCGAGGGCCAGAACCAGCATCCCCAGCATGCCGTCGGTGCCGTTGATCAGGCTCAGCCCGTCCTTGACCTCGAGCCCCAGGGGCGGCAGGCCAGCCTCGGCCAGGGCCGGGGCGGCGGCGCCGCGGCGCCCGTCGGGCAGCAGCACCTCGCCCTCGCCCATCAGGGCCAGGGACATGTGGGCCAGGGGCGCCAGGTCGCCGGAGGCGCCCAGGGAGCCGTGCTCGGGCACGATCGGCGTGATGCCGGCATTGAGCATGGCCACGATCGCCTCCGCCACCTCGGGCCGGGAGCCGGACCAGCCCATGGCCAGGGAGCGCGCCCGCAGCACCATCATCGCCCGCACCACCTCGACCTCCACCGCCGGGCCGATGCCGGCCGCGTGGGAACGGATCAGCGCCCGCTGCAGCTCGGCCCGCCGCTCGGGAGCGATCCGGGTGCCGGCCAGGGCCCCGAAGCCGGTCGAGACCCCGTAGACGGGCTTGGGCTGCTCGCCCGCAGCCTCCACCAGGGCCCGGGCGCGGGCCATGGCCTCCCGGGCTGAGGAGTCGATCTCGACCCGGGCATCCTCCCGGGCCACCGCCACCACCTCCTCCCGGGAGAGCCCGGTGGTGGAGACCTGCACGGCCAGGCCTCCCGCGCCGGGATTCAATGCCCGGCCTGCGATCGGGTTGGGGTCCGCGCCCGCCCGGGCTGGGCGGTGATCGGGCGCGCAGCTGGGTGGGGGGCCATCAGGCCAAGGCTAAAGGTAGGGGGGGCCCGGCGCCGGCCCGGGGGCATGTCAGCTGGCCTGGTCCAGCACCTTGCCCGGGTTGAGGATGCCCTGGGGGTCGAGGCTGGTCTTAAGCCGGCGCATCACCTCCAGGCTGGCTCCCGCCTCCGCCTGGAGGAAGTGGCGCTTGCCCAGGCCGATGCCGTGCTCGCCGCTGCAGGTGCCGCCCATGGCCAGGGCCCGTTCCACCATCCGCCGGTCGACGGCGGCCGCCCGGCGGGCCTCGTCGGGGTCGCCGGGGTCGAGCACGAAGGTGAGGTGAAAGTTGCCGTCCCCGACGTGGCCCACGATCGGGGCCAGCAGGCGGCTGGCGACCACCTCGGCCCTGGTTGCCGCGATGCACTCCGCCAGCTGGGAGATGGGCACGCAGACGTCGGTGGCCCAGGTGGTGGACCCGGGCCTGAGGGCCCGGGCGGCGTAGAGCGCCTGGTGCCTCGCCCGCCACAGGCGCGCCCGCCCCTCGGGGGATTCGGCGAACTGGAGCTGTCCCCCTTGGCGCGCCACCAGCTGGGTCACCTCGCGCCGCTGCTCGCGCACGCTCTCCGGGCCGCCGTGGAACTCAAGGAAGAGCGTGGGCGTGACGGGGTGGGTCAGGCCGCTGTGGCGGTTGACGGCGTCGATCATCACCTCGTCGAGCAGCTCGATGCGGGCCAGCGGGATCCCGGACTGGATCATCTCGATGACGGCCTGCACGGCCGCGCCCAGATTGGGCAGGGCGCACGCCGCCACCGCCACCGCCTCCGGCCGGCCGTAGACCCGCAGGGTCACCTCGGCAATCACCCCCAGGGTGCCCTCGGAGCCGACGAAGAGCCGTGTCAGGTCGTAGCCGGCGGCCGACTTGCGGGCCCGACCCCCGGTCCGCACCACCTCTCCCCCGGCCAGCACCACGGTCAGCCCCAAGGTGTTCTCGCGCATGGTCCCGTAGAGCACGGCGTTGGTGCCGCTGGCCCGGGTGGCGGCCATGCCTCCCAGGGTGGGATCGGAGCCGGGATCGACGGGGAAGAACAGCCCCTCCTGGCCCAGGCGGGCGTTGAGCTGGCGGAGATGGACGCCCGCCTCCACCGTGGCGTCGAGGTCCTCGGGGCTGAGCCGCAGGATCTGGTCCATCCCCCCGAGATCGAGGCTGATGCCGCCAGCCACCGGGATGGCGCCCCCTTCCAGACCGGTCCCAGCCCCGAAGGCCGTGACCGGTAACCGCCAGCGCTGGGCCACGCGCAGGGTGGCGACGATGTCGGGAATCGCCCTGGCCAGCACCACCGCCAGGGGTTGCTGGCCGGGGTGATGGGATTCGTCGCGACTGTGGCCGGCCCGGGTGGCGCCGTCGGCGGCGAGCCGCGGTCCCAGGGCCTGGCGCAGCTCGGCGACCGCCTCCGGGGGCAGTTCCTCGAGAGTTGCTATTGGAAGCGCTCCCGCAGCGCCGCCTCCGCCTCGCCCCGCTCGTCCCAGGGCCGGGCGCCGTCGCCGCCCAGGATGCTGCGCTCGTGACCCTTGCCCGCCAGCAGGACGGCGTCGCCTGGGCGGGCGCCGCCCACGGCGAGGCGGATCGCTCGGGCTCGGTCGGGGTCGCGGAGCAGGTTCTCCCCGGGCCGAGCGCCCGCCTCGACCGCGGCCGCGTGGATGGCCTCGATGCTGACCTCGGGGTCCTCGGAACGCGGATCCTCAGAGGTGACGACCACGCGGTCCGCCAGCTGGGCGGCGATCCTGCCCATCTGGGCCCGCTTGGCCAGGTCGCGCTCCCCGGCGCTGCCGAAGACCACCCACAGCCTGCCCGGGGTGGCGGCGCGCATCTCCTGTAGAGCCAGCCGAAGCGCGTCCGGGGTGTGGGCGTAGTCGACCACCACGGAGAACGACTGCCCCAGGTCCACCCGCTCCATCCGCCCGGGAACCGCCGGCAGCGCCTCCAGGCCGGCCACCAGCGAGGCCAGGGGCTGGTCGAGCTGCAACCCGGCCGCCAGGGCGGCCAGGGCGTTGGCCACGTTCCAGCGGCCGAGGAGGCGCAGGCGCACCCGGGCGGAGCCCGCCGGTGTCAGGGCGCGAAAGCTCAGGCCATCCTCGAGCGGCCGCACCTCGGTCGCCGTCAGCTGTGCCGCCGGATCGCCCCCAGCGCTGTACTCCAGCACCCGGGTGCCGGCCCGGGGCCGCAGCCGGGGATGGGCGCGCTGGTCGTCAAGGTTGAGGACCGCGAAGCCACCGTCCGTGACCGCCCGGTCGAGCAGCCGCGCCTTGGCTTCGAAGTAGGCATCCCAGGTGCCGTGGAAGTCGAGGTGCTCGTGGGTGATGCTGGTGTAGACGGCTCCGGCGAAGCGGACCTGGGCGAGGCGGTCCAGGGCCAGCCCGTGCGAGGTCGCCTCCAGGGCCACCGCCCGGCAGCCGCGATCCACCAGCGAGCGCAGACGCGCCTGGACCTCGGTCGTCTCCAAGGTCGTCTGCCGGCTCAGGTTCGGCTCCACCTCGGTCCCCAGCCGGAAGTCGACGGTGGTCAGGCTGGCCGCCAGGCCCAGGCTCCGGTTGAGGGCGGCCTGGACCATGGTCGCGGTCGTGGTCTTGCCGTCGGTGCCGGTGACCCCGACCACGGGGACCTCCCAGGAGGGGTTGCGGTTGAGGGCCGCGGCGAGGCGGGCCAAGGCGGCCCTGGTGTCGTCGACCTGGAGTTGGACGGCGGCCGGGATCTCGGGCCGTGGCTCGGTGACCACGGCGCCCACCGCGCCGGCGGCGAGCGCCTGTCCGACGAAGTCGTGTCCGTCCCGGCGCTGGCCGCGGATGGCGACGAAGACCGTGCCGGGGACCACGCCGCGGCTGTCATGGGTCACCTGACCCACCTCGGCCCGGCCCAGGCCGGGGGCCGGGGGTGGCAGGCCAGCGGCCCGGGCCAGCTCGGACCAGCGCATCACCGAAGCCTAGCCCTCCGCACCCGGGCCGCCGCCAGAATTGGGGGGTGGAGGCGATGGTGCTCAGCGCTCCAGCTCCGCCCCAATCCCGGCCTTTGGCCTGGGAGCGGCGGGCCGACCTCCAACCCGGCCCGGGTGAGGTCCTGCTGGAGGTGGAGGCCTGCGCGGTGTGCCGCACCGACCTCCAGATCGCCACCGGCGACCTTGGCGCGCGAACCCTGCCCATCGTGCCCGGGCACCAGGTGGTGGGCAGGGTGGTCGGGCTAGGCCCGGAGGTCCCCGGTGAGCTGCAGGGCTCACGGCTGGGGGTGGGATGGCTGGCCTCAACCTGCGGTCGCTGCGAGTTCTGCTGCGGGGGCCGAGAGAATCTCTGCCCGGCCAGTACCTTCACCGGCTGGGACCGAGACGGGGGTTTCGCCTCCCAGGTGGTGGTGAGCGCCGCCTTCGCCTACCCCCTGCCCGCGGCGGGAGCGGCCATGGAACTTGCCCCGCTGCTCTGCGGGGGGATCATCGGCTACCGGGCGCTGCGCCTGACCGGGCTGGAGGCCGGCCAGCGTCTCGGCCTCTTCGGGTTCGGCGCCTCGGCACTGCTGGTTGCCCAGGTGGCTCTCCACCGCGGCCTGGAGGTCTTCGTCAGCAGCCGCGGCGCCCAGGCCCGGGCGCGGGCTCGGGCCCTGGGCGTGGCCTGGGTTGGAGAGGCCGGAACGCCGCCTCCCGCTCCGCTGCAGGGTGCGATCACCTTCGCACCGGCGGGTGCGGTGGTGGTGGCGGCGCTGCAGGCCCTGGAGCGGGGCGGGATCTGCGTGGTCAACGCCATCCACCTCGACGGCATCCCCTCCTTTCCCTATCCCCTCCTCTACTGGGAGCGGCGCCTGATGAGCGTGGCCAACTTCACCCGGGAGGACAGCCGGGAGTTGCTCCGCCTGGCCGATGAGATCCCCATCCGGACCCTGGCCGAGCCGCTTCCCCTGCGCCAGGCCAACGTCGCCTTGGCCCGGGTCCAGGCGGATCTTGTCCAAGGGGCGATGGTGCTGGTTCCCTAGATCAGGGAGTCGGCTCGGAGAACTCCGCCTGCAGCCTCAGCACCGCCTCCCGAGCCGCGCTTGCGAGCTGGAGTGCCAGCTTCCGGTCCAGGTCCAGGGCCGGGGTGGTCCGCAGCTGGTCGAGCCGGGACTCCAGCCCGGACAACTGGGCGCCGATCTCGCCGGGGATGGCCAGGGCTCGCTCCCGAGCCCCGCGGCGCTCCTCCTCCGAGCCCCCTCGCTGGGCCTCCTGGAAGGCGCCGAAGGCGATTCGGTCCCGGTCTGCGGCCAGCAGCAGCCGCACCGCCGCCAGCCCTGAATCGGAGATCTCCTCGGAGGGGCCGTGCATCCGACACAGTCCGTCCAGGGCCGCCGCCAGCGCCCCGGTCATGGCGGCGGCGGCGGCGCCCCCGGCGGCGTCCCGGGGGGAGAGCGTCCGGGCCACCGCCTCCAGCAGCGACCAGGAGGCCACCGGCCCCGGCTCCAGCCCGCCCAGGTCGGTGAGCGAGAGCAGGGCGCACACGGCGGTGATGCGCCCGATCCCTCCCGGGACCGGCGTGATCCGACCGGCCCGGGCCGCCGCTCCCGGGGAGACGTCACCCCGGAGCTGGCCCTCAACCATGGAGGTGCCGACGTCGAGGACGGTGCTGCCCTGTCGGACCGCCGAGCTGGGCAGCACTCCGGCCTGACCGACCGCGGAGATCAGAACGTCGTAGGCCGGCAGCGGCTCCACCGACGCCACCTCGCGCTGGATCACCGACACCTGGGCGCCGGCGGCCAGCAGCCGCTGGGCGATCGGTCGCCCACCGGTGGGCCCATGGCCCACGATCAGGATCCGCGCCGACCCGACGTCGATCCCCAGGTAGGCCATGGTGGCGTAACAGGCTTCGGCCACCGGGGTGCCCCGGCGCTGGCCCTCGGCCGCCGCCGCCAGCGCCGCCGGGGTGATGGCCTCCACGTCCTTGTTGGCGGGCAGGTGGGCCGCCACCACGCCGGGGGCCAGCGAGGCCAGAGGCTGCACCACCACCACCCCGCTCACCTGAGGGTCCACCACCATGCCGTCCAGGGCGGTAAGGGTCTGCTCAGGATCGTCGCCGGGGACTTCCTGGGAGCGGATCCCGATGCCCGCGAGCTGGGCCTCACGGGCCAGTGAGCGGGCGAAGGAGCTGCCGGCCACGTTGCCCTTCTCGACCACCAGTCCCAGGCGATAGGGCTGGCGGCGGCCCTGACAGCGGTGCAGCAGCTCGGATCGCAGCCGCTCCAGGAGTGGAGCCAGGTCCGCCAGGTTGGTGCCAGCCGAGGTGGCCGTCAGGAGGGCCTCCCTGCCATCTGGAAAAGGCGGTCCCGGGCTGGGGGCCACCGGCTCCACGCGCGGGTCGACCCCTGGCGAGATCGCGATGGTTGGGACCGTACCAGGCAGCGCTGAGCTGGTGCAGGCGGCGGCTGGCGCCAGACTGGCGAACTTTCACCCATCTCCAAGCCAGCGCCTCGGGCGCGTCTGCCAGACTAGGCGAGGCCCGAGGGCGACGGCTCGAGCACCGAGTGACCCTCGACCGGCCGGGCCCGGGGCCATCCCCCGGCAGAGGAGCTGCCCCTCTTGGTCGAGGTCCTGACCCTGGACACTCCGGAGCTGGGCGACCGCAGCTACCTCATCCACGACGGCGAGCAGGCGATCGTGGTCGATCCCCAGCGAGACACCGACCGGGTCCTGGAGCTCGCTTCCGCGGCGGGCGTGAAGATCCGCTGCGTCGCCGAGACCCACATCCACAACGACTACCTCTCCGGCGGCCCGGATCTGTCCCAGCGGCTGGGCGCCCCCTACCTGGTGGGCGCCGCCGATCAGGTCGAGTTCCCGCGCCAGTCGGTCCACCCCGGCGACCTGGTCGCGGTGGGCACCATGCACCTCCAGGCGCTGGCCACCCCCGGGCACACACCCACCCACCTGGCCTACCTGCTGAGTTCCGACGGGAGGGAGCAGGCCGTCTTCAGCGGCGGCTCCTTGCTGTACGGCGCTCTGGGCCGCACCGACCTGGTCAGCGCCTCCCGCAGCGCCGAGCTGGCCAGGGCGCAGCTGCGCTCGGCGCACGGGCTGCTGGCGCTGGAGGACGAGCTCCGGCTCTACCCCACCCATGGCTTCGGCAGCTTCTGCGCCAGCGCCGTGGCCTCCGAGGTCGGAGCCCAGGGAACGATCGGCGACGAGCGGCGCGGCAACCCCGCGGCCGCGGCTCGGGACGAGGAGGCCTTTGTGCGCGACCTCCTGGGGGGCTATACCGCCTACCCCACCTATTACGCCCACATGGGTCCGGGCAACCGCTCGGGGGCGGCCGCCCCGGACCTCACTCTGCCGCCGGCGCTGGGGTTGGCCGAGGTGGGCCAACGGATCCGCCAGCGCCAGTGGGTCATCGACCTCCGGACCCGGCTGGCCTTCGGCGCCGACCACGTCCGGGGCACCCTCAACTTCCCCAGTGGACTTCATCTGGCCACCTATGTGGGTTGGGTCGTCCCCTGGAAGGCTCCCCTCAGCATCGTCGGCAGCGCCCAGGAGGAGGTGCTTCGAGCCCGGCGCGACCTCTCCCGCATCGGCGTCGACTGGCTGGCCGGGTGGTGCCCCACACCGCTGGCGGAGCTCGAAGCCGAGCTGGGCCGATCCTCCTACCAGGTCACCGACTTCGCCGGGCTGGCCCGGGCGATGAGCAGCGGCGCCGTCCAGGTCCTCGATGCCCGCCGGCCGGACGAGTGGCGCCAGGGTCACGTCCGAGGCTCGATCAACATCCACCTCCCCGACCTCCCGGCCCGCCTGGCGGAGCTGCCCCGTCACCCCACCTGGGTGCACTGCACCGCGGGATACCGGGCCAGCATCGCCGCCAGCCTCCTGGACCGCGAAGGCTGGGAGGTGGTGCTGGTCGACGACGACTTCGGCAGGGCACCAGAGACCGGGCTGCCCCTCGAGCTCCCAGCCTCCTAGGCTGAGCGCCTCCCCGCGCCCCGGCACCCCGCCAAGCGCTGCCTATGATGGCGCCGTGGACCCCGGGTGCATCTTCTGTCGGATCGTGATTGGGGACCTCCCCGCCGACCTGGTCCACCGCGAGCGGGGGATCATCGCCTTCAAGGACGTTCGCCCCGCCGCCGAGACGCACGTGCTGGTGGTGCCCGAGCGTCACATCGAGGGCCTCCGGCAGTTGCAGGACGAGGATGCCCAACTCTGGATGCGTCTCACCCAGGTGGCCAACCTGGTCGCCCAGGATCTGGGCCATGAGCAGGGCTACCGTTTCTTCGTCAGCGTCGGGCCGGCAGGCGGTCAGACCGTCCCCCACCTCCACATCCACGTCCTGGGCGGGGAGATGCGCCGACTTCCGCACTGATTCGGGCGATCCCCGCTCGGGTATTGTTTGAGTTCAGGTCGGATTTTGCGGCTGGCTGCGGCCGCGACTACAGGAGACTCGGATGGGGCTGAGCTCGCGAGAACTGCTCGACCAGGCGCGGGTCGAGGTGCCAGAGGTGGGGGTGGCGGACCTGCGGGACAGCCTGGCTCACGACCACTCCCGCCAGATCCTCGATGTCCGTGAAGCCGACGAGGTGGCCCAGGGCCAGATCCCGGGAGCCCACCACATCCCCCGGGGCTTCCTGGAGCTAAGGGTCGAGGGCACCCTCCCAGATCGGGACGCCCCGATCACCGTCTACTGCGCCTCGGGGGTACGCTCGCTGCTGGCGGCCCGCACCCTGCGCGCCATGGGGTACGCCAAGGCCGACTCGCTCCGGGGCGGATTCAACGCCTGGAAGGACGAGGGCCTGGACGTCTACGTGCCCCGCCGCTTCAGCGCCGAGCAGCTGGAGCGGTACAGCCGCCACTTCCTGCTCAGCGAGGTTGGCCAGGAGGGCCAGGCCCGCCTGCTCGACGCCCGGGTGCTGGTGATCGGCGCCGGGGGGCTGGGTGCGCCGGTGGCGTACTACCTGGCCGCCGCCGGCGTGGGCACGATCGGCCTGGTCGACTTCGACCGGGTGGAGCTGAGCAACCTGCAGCGCCAGATCATCCACACGGTCGACCGGCTGGGCGAGTTCAAGACCGCCTCGGCAGCGGCGGCACTCAAGGCCCTCAACCCCGGGGTGCAGGTGGTGGAGCACCGGGTGCGTCTGGACGGCGCCAACGCGGCCGAGATCTTCTCCCAGTACGACCTGATCGTCAATGGCTGCGACAACTTCCCCACCCGCTACCTCAGCAACGATGTCGCGGTATTCACCGGCAAGCCCCTGATCGACGGTGGCATCTTCCGCTTCGAAGGCCAGGTGACGACCATGCTCCCCGGGGTCTCACCCTGCTACCGCTGCCGCTATCCGGCGCCGCCCCCGCCGGAGGAGGCCCCCAGCTGTTCCGAGGCCGGGGTGCTGGGGGTGCTCCCCGGGCTGGTGGGCCTGGTCCAGGCCACCGAGGCCGTAAAGCTGATCCTCGGCCTGGGGGAGCCGCTGGCCGGGCGGCTGCTGCACGTCGACGCCCTGACCATGGAGTTCCGTGAGTTCCGGATCCGCCGCGACCCGGCCTGCCCGGTGTGCGGCGAGCACCCCACCATCACCGAGCCCATCGACTACGAGGGCTTCTGCCTCAACCCCAACGCCGCCCCGGCGGCGGCGCCCATGCCGGTGCTGGCCAGCAGGTGATCGTGGCGGGAACGGCGGTGTGGCGGGGGCACTCCTGGGGTAGGATCGAGCGGTGAAGCAGGCCACCATCTCGCTCGACGACCTGGTCGCCGCGGTGGAGATGGCGCGGGACAAGGTGATGGCCGACGAGGTCCGGTCGCTGGTGAAGTTCGGCATCCCCAAGGCCATGGCGCAGCAGATGGTGGCGGCGCGCTTCCAGCAGAAGGTGACGGGAGAAGAGGGCGAGGGCGAGGCGGAGACGCCCACCTGGCCCGACATGAGCTGACCCCGGGGGGCGCCCCCGCGCGGTTGCCCCGGGGGACGTGTCGGGCGTGGCCGCCGACGAGTTGCGCTTCAGCCCCTACCGCTCGGATCGCCAGTACGCTCGCCTTGAGACATACCGGCGCCTGGGGATCCCCGACGCCACCTGGGCGGCTGAACAGTTCAACCTCCGGGTCCACGTGTCGCAGCTTGGTGCGGCCGGCCATGAGGATCGCGCGGCGGGGGTCTGGGAGGCCTTCGACCGGCTTCCCCTCCAGGTCAAGGACATCGTCCGCAACGTCATCGATGAGGTCCGCCTCGATCCGGGGGCGAGCTTTGGCGAAGGCACGATGGGCAGCTGGCGCCAGGGCGTGATCCGCATCAATCGCGACTGGTCCTTGACTCCGCTGCTGCGGGACAGCAACTGGCATCGCAGTCGCGGTTACGACCTCCTCCGCGCCACCCTGGTCCACGAGTGCGGCCATGCCCTGATCGAGGACCCCCGGGGTGGGGTGCCGCTCCGTGACTTCGTGACCCTGGTGGCGGCCTCAGGATGGCTCCCCCACCCGCTGCGTGATCCGGTGCCCTACGGGCAGGTCGGCGGCCAGGTGAGCTCGCTGGCCGAGCACTACCTCCAGCGCCTGGGGCGCATCGATCCCCGCTGGGATCCCGACGCCTGCCTCGGGGGCCCCCGCCTGCCGCCGCCGCTGCAGCTGGACCGGGACATGATGGCGCAGGTGAGCCTGCTCACCCAGCAGCACACCCTGGCCCGCGCCTCACTGGGTCTGGTCGGGCCCGATCAGCTCCTGCAACGCCTGCGGCTGGAGCAGCCGGCGCAGCTTGACCGCCGGCTGCTGGCCCACGGCCTCAGCCTGGAGCAGGTGGACGCCGGCCTGCGCCGGCGACGCGCCGTGACGCTCTACGCCCAGGAGACGGTCTCGGAGACGCCCGCGGAGATCTTCCGCTACCTGCATGTCCCCTACACCCGCGGGGAGCGCAGCAACCAGGCGGTCCGGGAGGGGGAGCGGCTGCTGCTCGATCCCTGGAGGCTGGCCGACCGCGCTATCGGCAGGCGCCGGACCGCACTGCCACCCGCCCGGCCCTGGGAGACGTTGCAGCTGGTCCGGCAGGGCGTCGGTCGGGAGCTTGGGAGGTGACCGTGGCCGCGCATCGATTCCGGCTGACCCATAAGGTGACGGGGCTGAGCGCTGAGGTCAGCGGCCCGCCGCTGGAATGCCTCGGCGACCAAGCTCTGTGTCGCGACTTGCAAGCGCGCATGACAGGACCCGCTGTCGCTCTGACCCAGTCCAGGGAGGGTGGTGAGCGGGGAACCCGCTTGACACGGCTGACGCCCGACTCCTCAGCGTGGTTTCTCACCCAGTTGCGCCAGGCCGCTGCCGACCTCGACCTGCAGCTTGAGCCAGCCCCGCTTCAGTCAGGGTGATGGCCTCCGCCAGCCCCTTGCTGCCGCGGCTGGCAGGCACTATCGTCTTGGAGGCGAGGCGAACTTGGTGATGAAGGCGGGGGAGCCAGACCTCCCGCGTGGGGTTGGGGGACGTGAGGAGCGCACTGCTCGTGGCTGTGGTGGTTGCGGTGAGTTGCCTCGCCGCTGGCTGCGCGACCGCGCCGGTGCGGATCCCCCGCGCCAGCCCGACGGCATCCCCGCGGTTGGTGCGCATCGCGCCCGGGGT
>JBOHUM010000013.1:0-15828 GCA_050734515.1 Candidatus Dormibacteria bacterium | reverse complement strand
GCTACGTCCTGCACGTCAGGAAGGGCTACCGGGGGCCGTCGGTGACCCTGTCGCGGACCCATCCGAACCTGGTCAAGAAGCTGTTCGCGCTGGAGGTGCCGGAGATCGCCGCTGGCGCGGTTGAGATCGCCGCGATTGCCCGCGAGGCCGGGCACCGCAGTAAGATCGCGGTCGTCTCGCTCCAGAGCGGAGTCAATGCCAAGGGCGCCTGCATCGGGCCGATGGGCAGCCGGGTCCGCAACGTGATGACCGAACTGCACGGCGAGAAAATCGACATCGTGGACTACTCGAGCGACCCGGCCGAGTTCGTCGCACACGCCCTCTCGCCGGCCAGGGTGTCCCGGGTCATCGTGGTGGACCCGCAGGCCAGGGCCGCGCAGGTGATCGTGCCTGACTACCAGTACTCGCTGGCGATCGGCAAGGAGGGGCAGAACGCCCGGCTGGCGGCCCGTCTCTCCGGTTGGCGGATCGACATCCGCTCTGCTGAGGCCGGGCCATAGGCGGCTCCCGGCCGCCGGGCCGAGTTCCGCAGCGGACGTGCGTGGGCTGCCACCGGCGGCAGCCCCAGGCGGGGATGCTCCGGCTCAGCTGGGATCGGGAGAGGCTGGAGGTGCGCGCTTCGCAGGCCCCGCGCCGGGGGCGGGGGGCCTACCTCTGTGCCAAGATGGACTGCTGGGAGAGAGCCCGGCATCGGGGAGTTTGGCGGCGCGCCCTGCGCCTCGGGGAGACGCCGGTCGATCAGCGGGTTCTGGAGGACACCGTGACGGGTATGATCTCGGACTCGTCCGCCAGTTCGATCCCGGCCTGACCCCGCCGGCCGGAAGGAGGAAACGCCGATCGCCAAGGTCGAGCAGGCGACTCTGCCTGCCAACATCACCGTGAAGTCCCTGGCCGAGGCGCTGGGGGTGGCCCCGGCGGAGGTCTCCAAGGTGCTGCTGCAGCACCGCATCCTGGCCACCATCAATCAGAGCCTGGACTCGGGGACCGCCCGGATGGTGGCCCAGGAGCTCGAGGTCGAGGTGGCCGAGGCCGGCGAGGCCGCCGGTGACCCGGTGGAGCGCATGGTCGACCGCGAGCAGTACCGGGCCGACGCCCAGGCCGGGCAGCTGCGGCCCCGGCCGCCGGTGGTCACGGTGCTGGGCCACGTCGACCACGGCAAGACCAGCCTGCTCGACGCCCTCCGCCAGACCTCGGTCGCGGCCGGCGAAGCAGGGGGCATCACCCAGCGGATCGGCGCCTCGGTGGTGGAGCGCCAGGGCCGGCGCGTGACCTTCATCGACACCCCCGGTCATGAGGCCTTCACTGCGATGCGGGCCCGGGGCGCCAACATCACCGACCTGGCGGTGCTGGTGGTCGCGGCCGACGACGGGGTCATGCCCCAGACCCAGGAGGCGATCAAGCACGTCCGCAACGCCGGGGTCCCGATCCTGGTGGCGCTCAACAAGATCGACCGCGAGGACGCCAACCCCGACCGGGTCAAGCAGCAGCTGGCCGAGCACGGGGTGGTGGTCGAGGACTTCGGCGGGGACGTGGTCCTGGTGCCGGTCTCGGCCAAGACCGGGGAGGGGCTCGACCACCTGCTGGAGATGATCCTGCTGGTCAGCGATCTGGGCGAGCCCCGGGCCAACCCCGACCGCCCCGGGGAGGCGACCGTGATCGACTCCCAGGTGCAGCGCGGCCAGGGGCCGGTGGCCAGCGTCCTGGTCCAGGAGGGCACCCTGCGGGTGCAAGACGACTTCGTGGTCGGGGCCGTGGCGGGCCGGGTCCGGGCCCTGCTCGACGACCGCGGCCAGCGGGCCCAAGCGATCACGCCCGGGCTCCCGGCGCTGGTGGTTGGCCTTCCCGACGTCGCCACCTCAGGCGACCGACTGCTGGTGATGTCCAGCGATCGTGAGGCTCGGGCGCGGGCGGAGGAGCGCCGCCTGCAGCTGCGCTCCGGCGAGGCCGACGCCAACCGCGTCAGCCTCGCCGACCTGAGCCGGCAGTCGGCCGAGGGGGTGCGCGACCTGGATCTGGTGGTGAAGGCGGAGAGTCAGGGCTCCCTGGAGGCGCTGCGCAGCTCCCTGCTCAAGTTCTCCGATCCCCTGGTGCGGCTGCGGTTGGTGGCCGACGGGGTGGGTCCCATCTCCGAGGCCGACGTCGACCTGGCCGCGGCCGCCAACGCCATTCTGGTGGGCTACAACGTCCGGCCCGAGGGCGGGGCCAAGGCGCGGGCCGATGGTCAGGGAGTGGACCTGCGCACCTATGACGTCGTCTACCAGATCACCGAGGACATCGCCAAGGCGATCCGGGGCCTGCACCAGCCCACCTTCGAGGAGATCTTCGAGGGTAAGGCGCTGGTGAAGGCCCGGATTAGGGTGCCCCGCACCGGGGTGATCGCCGGCAGTCAGGTCACCGAGGGCAAGGTCAGCCGCGGTGATCTGGTGGTCGTGATCCGGGACGGCCAGGAGCTGCAGCGCACCCAGGTCGCCTCGCTGCGCCGCTTCAAGGACGACGTCCGCGAGGTCGCCCAGGGATATGAGTGCGGGATCGACCTGGGGGAATACCAGGACTTCGCCGAGGGGGACGTTCTGGACTGCTATGTGGTGCAGCAGCGCAACCGCTGAGGCCGCGCGCCGCGGGGGGTGGCTCGCATGAGGCCGGCCCGCGGCGGTGCATCGCATCGCATGGAGAAGATCAATTCGCAGCTGCGTCAGGAGCTGGCGCTGGCACTCGCCGCCGACGTCAAGGACCCTCGCCTGGAGCTGGCCACCGTGGTCGAGGTCAGCTGCTCGCCTGACCTGTCCCATGCCCGCGTGAAGGTGGGGCTGCTGGGGGAGGCGCAGCAGCAGGAGGTGGCGCTGGGGGCGCTGCGGGGGATGAGCGGCTACCTGCGCCACCTGCTCGGGGAGCGTCTCCCCAACCTGCGCCGCGTCCCGCAGCTCGACATTCGCCTCGACCAGGCCACTGCCTACGGGGTTCGGGTCAGCGGTCTGCTCCGCGACCTCGAGGCTGCTTCTCCCGGCGAGTCCCGGAGCGACGATGCCTGACGCAGCCACTCTGGACCGGATCCGGGAGGCGGTCGCGGCCCACGACCATTTCCTGCTGGTGGCCCACAAGGACGCCGACGCCGACTCCCTGGGCAGCCTGCTCGCCTTCGGCGACCACCTCCGTCGCCTGGGTAAGCAGGTCTATCCCTGGGTCCCCGACCCGCTGCCGCGGGCGCTCTCCTACCTTCCCGGCTACGAGGAGGTCAACCTCACGCCGGCGCCCGCGGAGGCGGTGGCCATGGCCTTCGACGCGGGCAGCCCCGACCGCTTCGGCAACCTGCGCCCCCGGATCGAGGCCGCACCCCTGACGGTGGTCTTCGACCACCACGCCAGCAACGAGGGTTTCGGCGACATCGCCCTGGTGGACCGGGCGGCGGCGGCGACCGGGGTGATCGTGCTTCGCGCTCTTCAGGGCTGGGGGGCGGAGGTCAGCCCGGAGGCGGCCACCAACCTCTACGCCGCCATCTTCACCGACACCGGTGGCTTCCGCCATGACAACACCGACGCCGAGGTGCTGCAGATGGGCGCCGACCTGGCCCGGATGGGAGCCGACCCTGCCTGGATCGCGCTCAAGAGCTACAAGTCCCGGCCCCAGAGCACCTTGCACCTGCAGGCGCTGGCGTCCGCGGCGGCCCGCTACGAGCTCGAGGGCCGCCTGGTCTGGAGTGCCGTGACCCTGGAGATGCTGGCCCAGAGCGGCGCGAAGATGGAGGAGACCGAGGGGATCATCGATGTCCTCCAGAGTCTGGACACCATGCTCTGTGCCGTCCTCTTCAAGCAGGTCAGCGCTGAGCTGACCAAGGTCAGCGTCCGCACCCGGGGCACGATCGGCGCCCACCAGCTGGTGGCACCCCTGGGCGGGGGTGGTCACCTCCGGGCCGCTGGCGCCGAGGTCGCGGCCCCGCTGGAGGGGGTGGAGGAGACGGTCCTGGCCGCGGCCCGCCGCCTGATCCAAGCCCAGGCTTGAGCGCGTTGTCCGCGCCGCCCAGCGCGGCCCGCCGCGTGACCACGGGGCTGCTAAACCTGGCCAAGCCGGAGGGCATCACCTCGTTCGCGGCGATCAAGCAGGCTCGGCGCGTGCTCGGGGAGCGCCACGTCGGCCACGCCGGCACCCTGGACCCGGCCGCCTCCGGCGTCTTGCCCCTCTGCGTGGGCCGTGCCACCCGGCTGGTGGAGCACATCCTCCGCCAGCCCAAGACGTACCACGCCCGACTGCGCTTGGGCGAGGTCAGCGCCACCGGCGACCTGGAGGGGGAGGTGCATCCGGGAAACTCGGCGGCGGGCCTCCGGGCGGACCAGGTGGCGAAGGCGCTGGAGGGCTTCGTGGGCGTGATTCAGCAGGTGCCACCGATGCACTCGGCGGTGCGCCACCAAGGCCGGCACCTCTACGAACTGGCCCGCCAGGGCGTGACTGTGGAGCGCCGATCCCGGCCGGCCGAGATCCGCAGCATCAGGCTCAAGGCCTTCCGCGCTGGCACCGTGGCCGAGGCCGAGGTTGAGGTGGTCTGCGGCCGGGGCACCTACCTGCGGGTGCTGGCCACCGATCTCGGCGACAGGCTGGGTGTGGGCGGGCTGCTGGGCTGGCTGGAGCGGACTCAGTACGGGCCTTTCCGGCTCGAGGATTCGGTGGGCTTGGAGGAGCTGCTGGTGGCGCCCGACCCCCTCCGCTACCTGCTGCCGCCGGAGCTGGTGCTGGCCGAGGTGCCCCGAGCCGATCTGCTTCCCGCGGGAGCCGAGTCGGTCCAGCGGGGTCAGGCGGTGTGGCTGCAGCGCGCTCCCAGCGGCCCCAACGGGGAGCCGGTGGCGGCGGGGGAGATCAGGGTGCATGGCCCCGACGGTCGCCTGCTGGCGCTGGGGGAGGTGGCCGGAATGCGCTTTCGTCCCACCAAGGTCCTGCTGCCCGTAGGTGGCTGAGGGGCAGCCAGGTCCGGGCGGCCCCGGCCGCGCCGAGTTCGGACTGGGGCCGGGCGGGGCGCTCGCCGGGGAGACGCCGGCCTGCTTGGTGCTGGGCAACTTCGATGGTGTCCACCTCGGCCACCAGGCGATCCTAGCCCGGGCCCGGGTGGTGGCCCAGGCCCGGGAGGCGGAGGTGGTGGCGATCACCTTCCAGCCCCATCCGCGGACGGTGATCCAGCCCGGCCAGGGACCCCCTCTGATCTCGCCGCCGGAGCTGCGCCGGCGGTTGCTGGTCGAGCACAGAGTGGACCGGGTCTGGGTCCTGCCCTTCACCCCCCGGCTACGCCAGCTCACCCCTGGGGAATTCATGGACCGGGTGCGGGTGCGCCTGCGCCTGGTGGCGATGGTGGTCGGCCCCCGGGTCTCGCTCGGCCGAGGCGGCGAGGGGGGCATGGACTTCTTGGCCGCTTACGCTGAGGCCGTCGGCTTGGAACTGGTGGTGGTCGACGCCCTAGTCCGGGCTGGCCGGGACTTGAGTAGTTCCTGGATCCGCTCAGAGTTGGAGTTGGGCGACCTGGAGCAGGTCGCGGGCATGCTGGGACGGCCATTCGACGTCCTGGGCCGCATTGAGCGCGGCCAAGGGCTGGGACGCCAGCTGGGCTTCCCCACCGCCAACCTGGAGCTGCATCCCGAGCAGGCCCTGCCCCCGGACGGGGTCTACGTCATGACGGCCCGGCTCGACGGCGGCCCCGAGCTGGGAGCGGTGGGAAGCATCGGCACCCGTCCCCATTTTGGGGGCGGCCGGCGGGTCTTCGAGGTGCACCTCCTCGCTGAGGCCGCCGAACTCTACGGCCGCTGGCTGCGGGTCCGGGTGCTGGAGCTGATCAGGGGCCAGCGCCGTTTCGCCAGCGACCAAGATCTGGTCAGCCAGATGGGCCGCGACCGCGACTTGGCCAGGGCGAGGCTGGCTGGGCGGGAGCCGGTCGCCTAGTTGCGCCCGGCCCGGCCGAAGGTGGCGTCGGAGCGGGTCATGGGCATGGACAGCGCCGCCAGGATGCAGGCGAGGATCACGGCGATCACGATCGATCCGTACTTGCCGCTGGTGTGGCCGCTGCCGAGGATGCCGAGCGAGGCGAACCCCCCGACCAGGGACCCGATCAAAGCCGCCACCACCCGGATGACGGCGCCCATGGCCCGGGCCTGGCGGATGAAGATCGCCCCGATGACCAAGCCGATGACGATGAATGCGATGACGTGGAGCACGGTTTCCTCTACCTCCCTCTGATGTGGGCTAGGGCGAGCCTTCCCCGCCTTGGATTCTGGCTTGCTGGCCGGGCTCGGCCAGCATCTCCCGACGAAGCGACTCCAGCTGGAGCTCGATCTGCGCGTCCTGGGTGCCCGCGCGGAGCTGGCGGTCGATGTCGTCGCCGCCGGAACTGCCGATGGCCTCCAGGGTCCCTGAAGCCACCAGCTGGTCGATGGCGGCGGCGCGGGCCTGCATCTGCTGCGTTTTGTCCTGGGCCCGCTCCAGCATCAGGGTGACGCTGGTCATGTCCTTGGAGATCCCGGTCACGGTCTCGCCGATTCGGGCCGAGGCCTGGGCTGCCGAATACTGGGCCTTCAGGGTCGAGCGCTGGGTGTTGAACGCCTGCACCCGGGCCTGGAGCTGCTGCGCCGTCAGCTCCAGCTTCTGCTCCTGGTCCTTGAGCTGGTCGACCTGCTGGTCCAGCTGGTGCAGCTGCTGGTCCGCCGCCGAGGACCGGGTCAGTGCCAGCCGGGCCAGATCCTCCCGTCCCTGCTCCAGCGCCAGGCGGGCCTGGCCGCGGAGCTTCTCCTGGCTCTGGCGCAGCGTCGACGCCTGGATCTCCAGGCGCTTCTCCGAGGTCACGACCTCCGCCAGCCCCCGGCGCACCTGCAGCAGCGCCTGGTTCTGCTTCTGGTAGGCGAGGTCGAGGGCCTCCACCGGGTTCTCGGCCCGGTCGAGAAGGTGGCCCAGCTTCTGCTGGAAGACGTTGACCGCCCGACGTCCCACCGACGTACGGGAGAGCGCGGCGCCGCCGGCAATTACTGCCAGGCCGATGATCAGATCCAGACCCATGGTCGCCTGGGCAAGCCTCCTGCTGCGCCTCATCCTGCCGAGTTCCGGCGGCCGTCATATTAGCGACCAGGCCCGACCAACCGGGGCCCCCGGATCGCGCGCCGCACCGGAGCCCACCGCGGTGCGCGAGCCCCGGCTGTCTTCGAGCGGAGCCTTGGCCCGGCGCGCCCACTTCCCACTAGAATGGGCTGCCCCCGCGAGCAGCTGGCCCCCGCTCGCCCGCGATCACCCGCCCGGCCGGCGGGTGCCTTTGAGAGGTTGCTTCCTTGCGTGCCCTCCCGGCCGCCGAGCCCGGCGTTCCCGACCTCCGCTCCCCGAGGCGGTTCCTGCTCTGGGTGGGCCGCGCCCAGTGGCCGACCCTGCTGGGAGCGGCCTTGTGGGGGATGGCCTGGATGACCAGCCTGGCCTCGATCCCGCTCCTCCTGGGGGCGGGGATCGAGGCTGCCGCGCGCCGCCAGCCCGACCTGGTGCTGAGCTGGAGCGCCGCCATCCTCGGGGCCGGGGTGGTGGCCGCGATCGCCGGGATGATGCGCCACCGCCGGGCGGTGCTCAACTATCTCCGCGCCGCCGCCTGCACCCAGCAGCTCATCATCCGCCAGGCGGCTCGGCTCGGTGGCGACTTGCCCCGGCAGGTGGCTGCCGGGGAGGTCGCCAGCCTCAGCGCCACCGACGTCGACCGGATCGGCGACGTCTTCGACGTCTTCGGGCGCTTCGCCGGCTCGGTGCTGACCTACCTGGCCATCTCCGGGGTCCTGTTCTGGGAGTCGCCTGAGTTCGGTCTGGTGGCGCTGCTGGGAGGGCCCATCACCCTGGCGGCGCTGGTGATTTACCTGCGCCCCTTGGGTCGCCGCCAGACCGTGCAGCGGGAGGCCACCGCGGTCGCCTCCGGGCTGGCGGTGGACGTAGTCGGCGGTCTGCGGGTGCTGCGCGGGCTGGGCGGCGAATCAGTGTTCCAGGGGCGCTTCGGAGTCGCCGCCCAAAGTCTCCGTCGGGCCATGGCCCGGACCATGGAGCTGGTCGCGGTGCTGCGCGGGCTGGAGGTCCTGGTGCCGGGCGCCTTCCTGGTCGCCGTCACCCTGCTCGGGGGCCGGCTGGCGGAGGTCCACCAGGCCAGCGCCGGCCAGCTGGTGACGGTCTACGCCTTTGCTGCCTTTCTGATCGTGCCCCTCAGCGTCTTCGGCCAGACCGCTCAGCGGTGGAGCGCCGGCCTGGTGGCGGCCGGCCGGGTGCTGACGGTCCTGCGCCTGGAGCGCGACCTGCCCTGGCCCGAGCCGGAGCCGGGGCAGTCCTCGCCCGGGCTGTTGGCCAAGGAGGCCCTTTTCGACTCCCAGACCGGGGTCCGGGTGGAGCCGGGCCTGTTGACCGCCATCACCGGCGAGGACTCGGAGGCCTTGACCAGCCTGGCCGATCGTCTGGGCCGCTACGCCGCCCCGGCGCCGGGCGAGTCGGTGGAGCTGGGCGCCTGGTCGCTGAGCGCCCTACCGCTGGAGCGCCTGCGGGGGACGGTGATGGTGGTTGACCGGGAGGCCCGGCTGCTGGCGGGGCGGCTGGGCGAGGGTCTTGACCCCCACCCTGAGGGCCGGCCGGGCAAGGGGCGGCCCAGCCTCGCCGCCTGCCTCCGCGCTGCCGATGCCCGGGAGATCCTCAGTGGGCTCCCGGGGGGCCTGGAGTACGTGGTCCCGGAGCGGGGCCGGTCGCTGTCGGGGGGCCAGCGCCAGCGGCTGGTCCTGGCCCGGGCGCTGCGCGCCGACCCCCCGGTGCTGGTCCTCGACGAGCCCACCAGCGCCGTCGACACCCACACCGAAGCGGTGGTTGTGGAGCGGCTGGTCCAGATCCGCAGGGGCAAGACCACGGTGGTGCTGACCACCAGCCCGCTGATGCTGGAGCGGGCCGACCGGGTGCTGCTGCTCGAGGGTCGGGTGGTGGCCAGTGGCAGCCACCAGCAGCTCTGGGAGCAGCAGGGTCGCTACCGGCGAATGCTGGAGCGGGACCCGGGCCGATGAGTGCCTCGTTGGCGGCGGAGCTGCTGCCCACGGCTTCCGCGCGCCAGGTGTGGCGCTCGGCGGGTGGGTTGCTGCGCCCCGAGCGAGGCACCTCGGCCTGGGTGCTGGCCCTGCAGGCGGCCGCCACCCTGGCGGGGCTGGTGGGCCCTTGGGCGCTGGGGACGGTGGTCCAGGCTGCCGCCGATCACCGCCTGTCCCGGGTGCTGGGTCCGGTGGTGGCCATCTTCATCGTCGCTACGCTTCTCCGCACTGCTCTGACGGTGGCCGCTGGACGGCGCGCGGGGCGGCTCGGGGCCCGGGTGCTGACCCGGCTCCGGGAGCAGTTCCTGGGCAACGTCCTGAGCCTGCCCCTGGGGGTGGTGGAACGGGCCGGGACCGGGGACTTGCTCACCCGCGCCACCTCCGACGTCGACTCCCTGGCCGAGGTGGTCCAGCATGCCCTGCCCGAGATCGCCATCGCCCTGGCCACCATGGCCCTGACGGTGGCGGCACTGGTCTGGACCGCGCCCCTCCTGGGAGTCTGCCTCATCCCCGCCGTGCTGCTCCTGACGCCGGCCACCCGCTGGTACCTGCACCGGGCTCCCGCCGCCTACCTGCGCGAGCGGGCCGCCTACTCCAGGGTCAACGGCATGATCCAGGAGTCGGTCGAGGCCGCCCGGACCATCGAGGCCCTGGGTTTGGGTCCGGCCCGGGTGGGGCGCGTGGAGCGGGCGATCGGGGACTGGCTCCAGTCGGAGCGAGCCACCCTCAGGCTGCGCACCGTCTACTTCCCCAGCTGCGAGGCCAGCTACCTGGTCCCCCTGGTCCTCAGCCTGGGGGTGGGCGGGGTGCTCCACAGCGCCGGCCTGGTGAGCCTGGGGGCGCTGACCTCGGCCACCCTCTACGCCCAGCAGCTCATCGACCCGGTGGACGTGGTCATGAACTGGCTGGACCACCTCCAGCTGGGCGGCGCCGCCCTGGGCCGGCTGCTGGGCGTGGGCCAGGTGCCGAGGGAGGCGGAGTCCGACCTCGAACCCCAAGGGGAGCGGGTGGAGGCCCGGCGGGTGCATTTCAGCTACCGCGCCGGGCACGACGTCCTCCACGGGCTCGACCTCGGGCCCGAGCCCGGCTCCCGGGTGGCGGTGGTCGGGCGCAGCGGCTCGGGCAAGAGCACCCTGGCGCTGCTCCTGGCCGGGGTCTACGGCCCTCGCACCGGCAGGGTGACGGTGGGCGGCGTCGACGTGCACCGGCTCACCTCGGAGCGAGTGCGGGCCGAGGTGGTGCTGCTCACCCAGGAGCACCACGTCTTCGCCGGCACCCTGCGGGACAACCTGCGCCTGGCGGACCAAAAGGCTGGGGACCCGCGACTGCGCGAGGCCCTGGCGGCAGTCGGGGCCAGCCCCTGGCTGGAGGAGCTCGGCCAGGGGCTCGACACCGAGGTGGGCTCGGGCGGGCTGGAACTGACCGTCGCCCAGGCCCAGCAGCTGGCCCTGGCGCGTCTGCTCCTGGCCGACCCCCACACCCTGGTCCTGGACGAGGCCACCGCCCTGCTCAACCCCAAGGCGGCACGGCAACTGGAACGCTCCGTGGCCCGGGTGCTGGAGGGCCGCACCGTGATCAGCGTCTCCCACCGCCTGCAGAGCGCCGTGGACGCCGACCTGGTGGTGGTGGTGGAGCAGGGCCGGGTTCTGGAAGCCGGCCCCCACCAGGAGCTGCTGCAGCGGGGCGGCGCCTACGCGCGGCTCTGGCAGGCGTACCGGGGCGGCTCCACCTTGGAGCCCGAGGGGGAGGTGCCCGAACTGGTGCTGCCGGGCGCGGACGGAACCCGGGGCACCGCTCCGGCGAGCGTCGATTCTGAGCAAACGGGTATATAGGTGCCTGTGGGAAGCAAACTCGGCGCCGACACCGGCCTGACGGTGCGCATGTTCCTGGCGCTCTTCCTGCTGGCCGTGGTCTACCTGGCCTTCGTCGGGGTGCTGCTGCTGATCCACGTCCAGGTCGAGGTGATCGTGGTGGTGGTGGCGGTGCTGCTGGTGGCCCAGTACTTCTACTCGGACAAGCTGGTGCTGAGCAGCCTCCACGCCCACCTGGTGACGGCCCAGCAGCAGCCCCAGCTCTTCGACATCGTCGGCCGCCTCTGCCAGATGACGGGCATGCCCATGCCCCAGGTGGCGGTCATTCCCTCCCAGGTCCCCAACGCCCTCGCCACCGGGCGCAACCCCAAGCATGCTGTGGTGGCCGTCACCAGCGGCATCCTCGAGCAGCTCGACGCCAAGGAGCTGGAGGCGGTGCTCGCCCACGAGCTCAGCCACGTCATCCATAAGGATGTCAAGGTGATGGCCATGGCCAGCTTCTTCGCCACCGTCGCCTCCCTGATCGTCCAGCAAGGGATGTGGTTCGGCATGTTCGGAGGCTTCGGTGGCATGGGCGGGATGGGCGGCTATGGTCGGGGCCGGTCCAACGACGAGGGGGAGGGGATGATCCTGATCATCGCTGTGGCCGCTGTGGTCTGGGCGATCAGTTTCGTCCTGATCCGGGCGCTCTCCCGCTACCGGGAGTACGCCGCCGACCGGGGCTCGGCGATCATCACCCACGAACCCGCCCAGCTGGCGGCCGCCCTGCAGAAGATCGCCGGCAACATCACCCGCATCCCCAGCCGCGATCTGCGCCAGGTCCAGACCGCCAACGCCCTCATGATCTTCCCCGCCGTGCACGTCGGCCGGGGTAGCCTGGCAGAGATGTTCTCCACCCATCCCTCCCTGGAGCACCGCATCGCCCGCCTGCGGGAGATGGAGGCACAGCTCTCCCGCTAGAGTGACCGGGTGGGCTTCCTCGATTCGCTGATCGGGCGCACCCGCCTGCCCCCGTCCAACGAGGACCGGGTCTTCGCCATGAGCACCGCGGTGGTGACCCTGGAGGCGGCGGGGGGCTTGAGCACCGTCGGGAAGGTGGGGATCGTCTTCAAGGCGCTCCCTCCAGGGCGTTTCGATCAGCTCAACCGCGACACCGTGGCGACGCTGCAGATCCAGGACCAGACCGCCCCCTCGGACCAGCTCAAGGTCGAGGAGGTCCGCGACGAGCTGGGCTTCGAGTGGCTGGTGATCCAGGGCGCCGACTTCCAGGCGCTGCTGGCCGCACTCCACGGGGTGGCCCAGGGGCTTACCGACGAGGGGCTGGACTCCTGCCTGCTGGCGGCGGTGTTCCCCTTCCTCCAGGAGCAGCGCAAGGTCTACTGGATTTACGGCTACAAGCAGGGCACGTTCTACCCCTTCGTGCCCAGCGGCGACCACCAGCGCGACAACGCCGAGGAGCTCCGGCTCTCGGGCGTGGCCAAGGCGGAACTGCCGGTCGAGCCCAACCTGGGCTCGTGGTTCCCGCTCTGGGGAGTGCCCCTCTAGCCTGCGGTCCCCGCCTGGACCACGGTGCCGTCGTCGGAGAGCAGTCGGGTCGCCTCCTCCATGGTCATGTCCTCGGAGGGCAGGACCACGTCGGACGAGACCAGGGACTCCGCTGGCAGCTTGGAGCCATGAGCGCGGACGAAGTTGAGCAGCTGGTTGAGACCTTGGCTGTAGGCGGCCGGGTCCTGGTCGGAGATGGCCTTGGTCAGCGCCTCGTCGAGCGGCTCCAGCTGGGGCCGCTCGGCGACGTCGAGCCGGTACTGGTCCTCGCCTGAGATCCGGACCACGATCTGGTGGTCGCTGTCATCGGGGGAGGGGCCGGCGGCGGCGGGCGCCGGCGCCGGCGCGGCCTCGATCCGGGCGGCCGACTCCGGCGCCGCCAGCATCTCCTGCCTCATCGCCGCCAGCTGGGCGTCCACCTGGGAGTCGGTCAGCTTCCCCTGAAGCTGGCGGTCGATGTCGTCGCCGGAGGTGATGCCGATGGTGTCCAGGGTGCCGCTCTGGACCAGGGAGTCGATGGCCTGGGAGCGCGCCTGCATCTGCTGGGTCTTGTCCTGGGCGCGCTCGATCATTAGGTTGACATCGGTCATCTGCTCGGACAGCCCGGTGACCGCCTCCCCGATCTGGGTGGAGGCCTTGGCTGCCGAGTACTGGGCCTTGATGGTCTCGCGCTGGGTGCGGAAAGACTCCACCTTGGAGGTGAGCGTCTGGGCGGTGATCTCCAGGCGCTGCTGCTGGTCCTTGAGCTGCTGGATCTGCTGCTGCATCCCCTGGGCCTGGGTCTGGGCCTGCTGCGCGCGGGTCAGGGCGAGCCGGGCCAGGTCCTCCCGCCCCTGCTGCAGGGCCAGCTTGGCCTGGGTCTGGGACTTGTCTTGGGTCGCCTGTAGCTGCGCCGCCTGCATCTCCAGGCGCTTCTCCGAGGTGACCACCTCGGCCACGCTCTTGCGCACCTGCAGCAGCGCCTCCAGCTGCTTCTGGTAGGAGAGGTCGAGGGCATCCACCGGGTTCTCGGCCCGGTCCAAGACCCGGTTGGCCTTCTGCTGGAACAGGTCCGACATCCGCCGCATGATGCTCATCGCCAACTCCCAGGCGGGCGCCCAGGGCGCCCTCGGCTGACCCACCGCTGATCTTACTTCCTGGCGCAGGCGCCGTCGGCCGGCGCGAGGCTCAGCCCAGGCGCCAGCCCCGGGTCTGGGGCTGGTCGGGCCGCACCAGCACCACGTCCCCGGGGTCGTCCGGGTCGACCACCCCCAGGACCAGCACCTCGCTGCGGAAGCCGGCCACCCGCCGAGGGGCCAGGTTGAGCACCGCCAGCACCGTGGTCCCCACCAGCGACTCCGGGGTGTAGTGGCGGGTGAGCTGGGCGCTGGACTGACGGCGGCCAGATGACTCGCCGAAGTCGATCACCAGCTTGATCGAAGGGTTGCGGGCCTCGGGGAAGGGCTCGGCCTGGACCACGGTGCCGCTACGGATGTCGAGCTGGGCGAAGGTCTCGAAGGCCACCTGAATGGCTGGATCTGGCACTGGTCAAGGACCTCCCGAAGTCGGCTGCGGCCCTCCCGGCTGAGGTGGGGAGGCGCTCCGGGCCACCGGTATACTCGCCGGCGGGCGGGTACCGAAGTGGTTAAACGGGGCTGACTGTAGATCAGCTGGCTTTACGCCTACGGGGGTTCGAATCCCTCTCCGCCCACGTGGCGCGTTGCAATTGGAGTTGCAGGTCGCCATAAGCCGGCACTCCCACCCTCTGCCCACGGGCAGACCGGGCGCGCACCTGAGTGGCGGCGGCGCGAGCTGAGTCCTTGCGCGCCGTGTCCAAGGCGACACCCAGCATCCGTACCTCGAGGGGCGAGGCTCGCCGCCGCACCACCTCCTGGCTAGAATCGCGAGCCGGAAGCTTGGCCCAGGTAGCTCAGTGGTAGAGCGCTTCCTTGGTAAGGAAGAGGTCGCGGGTTCAATCCCCGCCCTGGGCTCCACAAGTCCAATTTTGAGTTCAGAAAAGGCTATTGAGAGACTTGTGTTTGAGCAGCGAAGAGCTGTAAACTGACCCAAAAATCAGCATGTGAAGAGCTATAGAGGAGCGCACTTATCACGAATCAGCTGAGAAGGGGAAGAGCTCTGACAGGGACCTCGCCAGCGGCACCTCGAGGGCCCGGGCGTGCGGCCGCTCCGGCCCACGTCCCGACCGCCCTGGAGCGCTGCGTGGAGGACTACCTAACCTCATGCCGGGCGAGGGGGCTGTCACCCTCGACCCTGGCCAACAGCTACGGCTACCCGCTCCGCCAGGTCTTCCTGCCCTGGGCGGCTCGTGAGGGCCTGGAGTCCACCGCCGAGGTGACCGGGAGGGTCCTCGAGCGGCTGGCGGTCGAACTCCTCGACGAGGGCGGCCGCCGGGGGCCCCTGTCGCGGCACTCGGTCCACACCTACCTCCGGGCGGTGAACCAGTGCCTCAAGTGGGCCAGGGCCGAGGGCGAGGCGGTGCCGGACAACGCCAAGGTGGCGCTGCCCAGCCGCCCCAGGAGCCTCCCCGAGGTGCTCAGCCGGGAGCAGATCGAGGCCATGGAGGGTGCGGCGGTTTCCGAGCGGGACCGGCTCATCGTCCGGCTGCTGGCGGACACTGGGATGCGGGTCGGGGAGCTGGTGGGGCTGCGTACCGGCGACCTCCTGGTCCGGGCCAGGGGGACCTATCTGCGCCTGCGGGGCAAGGGCGGCCGGGAGCGCCAGGTTCCGCTGATGCCCCGGCTGGCGCACCGGGTCGAGCGCTACCTGAGGCAGACCCGGCCCGCGGACGCGGGCAGCGACCGAGTCTTTCTGGGGCTGCGGCGCAGCCGGGAGACCGGTGACTATGAGCCCCTCACCCCCTCCGGGGTGCAGCAGCTGATCAGGGGTCTGGGCCAGCGGGTGGGCATCCCCCAGCGGGTCCATCCCCACCTGTTCCGGCACAGCTTTGTCACCTGGGCCCTGGCCCGGGGGATGAACCCGGTGCAGCTGGCGGAGATCGTCGGGCACACCTCGCTGAACATGATTCAGCAGGTCTACAGTCACCTCTCGCCCAGCGACGCCTATGACGCCATGGTCCAAGTGCTGGTCGCCAGGGACGAGCGCGCCTGAGGGCCGGGGGCCGGCGTCGCCGCGCGGCGCGGCAGGATCCCTCGACTCGTCGGCGGAGCTCATGCGGTAGTATTGGTCCGTGCCAGTACCTCCGCGGTCTACCCCCGCCCTGGACCCCACGTCGCCCACTCCGCTCTACCGCCAGCTGGCCCTATTGCTGCGCCGGGCGATCGAGGAGGGGAGGTATGGCCCCGGGGTGGCGCTGCCCTCGGAGCGCAAGCTGTTGGCTCAGCACGCGGTCACTCGGACCACGGTGCGCTCGGCCCTCGCGGCGCTGGAGGCGGAGGGGTTGGTCAGCCCGGAGCAGGGGGCGGGCG
>JBOHUM010000012.1:0-17290 GCA_050734515.1 Candidatus Dormibacteria bacterium | reverse complement strand
ACGCCAAGCAGAGCGGATCCCTTAGAGCGGAACTAACAAGTTAGAGTCTATGCGACGCTGACGGCTACGGGTTACTCGTCGCCGCCGCCAAGCTCGGGGAGCATCCCACAATCGCGGCTCATGGTCCTGAGCCGAGGTCTGGTTCCGAAATGAGGGCGCCAGAACCACCATTTCTCCGCGCTGGCTGGCGCCGGCTTGATCTCAGCTCGAGATCAACCCTAGCTGTGTACAGTTTGACGCTCTCGGCGTGTACAAGCCTGGCCGGTGGGGCCACATCTTGCCTGCTACTCCAAGTCCCATCAGGGTCCGGATCAGAACCTTGCAACAACCCCACCAGGGTCGTTGCAGGGCGAGTTGCAAGGTTGCTCCAGCAGGCAGTTTTTTCCACTCTGGAGGACTTGGGGAGTCCTGTCCACCGGACCCTCTGACGGACCGTCCAATCGTGAGTCCTAAAGGTCAAAATCGGACCGCCGCCTCAGGGAGATACCGACAGAAGCCGCTATACCTCGTGATCTCAGCTTGAGATCAACCTCAGTCATGTACAGTTTGACGCTCTCGGCGTGTACAAGCCTGACCGCCATGGCGGGTTCGGGCGGGTTGTCTGAAGTCGGCACTCCGGTCGCACCTCTCGTCACCGTAGGCAACCGTAGTTGACAGGTCCATCCAGATCGATTAGCATGTGAAGCATGCCGAGAACAGCTGCTACGAAGGGCGTCTCGATGACAAGGGCTGACAGCGATCGCTGGGGGCGACTTCAGGGTGCCCGCCGCACGTCTGACTTCGTGCGCCACCTGCTCGATCTGGCCGAAGAGGAGCTGGGCAGACAGGCCGCCAGCGACGCCTTGGTCGTCCTGCTCAGGGTGCGAGAGCAGTTGCCTGGGGAGTGGAGCCACGAGTGGGCCTGGGCGTGCGATTCCCTCGGTGCCGATGTCGGTCAGATCGCGATGAAACCCGGTCACACCCTCGATATTGGCCAAGCCATCCAAGCGGGAGCGGTCGTCGGGCCTCGCTGAGGTGCCGAGCCTGACTCCGCGCGCCTACGCCGGATCCATCTGTCAGGGGGCCATCCTCGAAGCGGTTCCAATCATCTGGGTGACTAGTCCTTTGTGGCTGATCCGTCCAAAGAATCGACCGCTTGAGGGGGATGCCCACGTCGAGCGGGCGAGCGAAGTTCGCGATGCTTTCCGCAGTGACGCCGGTGAAGAAACGGTGCTGGGACGGGCCAAGGCAAGACCAGCAGTGGTTATCAGCTCCTGGATGGAACTGAGGGGACGCGACATCATTCGCGTGGCGCCCCTATACAGCTTTCACAGCGGAACCTGGGCTGAGAGGAATCGGGAGAGAATCGTCGACCGACAGATTCCTTCTCACCTACACGTTACTGGGAGCCCTACTCTTCACGAAGGATACATACGGTTGGACAATGTGACAGTCGTGCCGTTTGGAATCCTCGGCGAACTATCCGTCCGGGTTGTCGGCCGAATCGATGGAGCGGATACCGCTCTCCTTCTCACGGCACTCGCCAGCTACATCCAAGCGTAGTCCCCTTGTCGAGGGCGCCCCCGAAGTTCGCAATCAAGTAGGGTTGTCAAAATGTCACTTCTCCATCTCGGGTGGCAGTAGCTTGATCTCAGCTTGAGATCAACCTCAGCCATGTACAGGTTGACGCTCTCAGCGTGTACAGGCCCTAGCGGAATGTCGGGTTCAGGCCGATTGCCTGAAGTCGGTGGAGGTGCGAAACCGAACCGTGCAACAACCCCACCAGGGTTGTTGCAAAGGGAGTTGCAAGGTTGGACCAGAAGGCCAATTTTGAGGCTTCGGAGTGCCGGCGCTGGGAGACCCTGAGCCACTCGACTAAGACGGCGGCGCTGGCGCGGAGCTGCTGCCCAAGCCATCCCCGGCGCTTTGGCCGCAGTGCCAAGTAATCCGGCGCTACCAGGTATTGAACCGCAGGTCCCGATGCTTGTGCTCGGATGACTGGTGGGACACCGCATCGCGGCGTACGCCTCGTCCGTGCGCCACAGAGGCAACAGATCGCAGGGCGAACAGGAGCAAAGGATCGTTTGCTCGTCGCCGCACAACGGACTACGCATCCCTGGCTCTGCCTTCCCCGGGCCAAATGACGATCAGGTTACAGGCACGAGGGACCGTCGGGTCCAGTCAGGGCGCTCTTGTGGCGTCCATCCGGAGCCAGAGCGTGACGTGGGCCGGCTCCAATGAGGTCCGGACGGTGCCGATGAGTTCCGAAATGACCGCCTCCAGGTCGATATCGGCTTTCAGGTGGGCTGCGAAGGCTTGCAGAGTCGACTCCGCGTCATACCGAGCTCGTTTGAATCGACGGCCGACGGTCCGCTGGACCCGTCGGCGCAGCGGGGAGAATAGTGCGGCGGCGGCACTCGCCAACTGCTGATCGCGATCAGTTCGAAAGTGGTGGTCACGGTTGGCAAGGAGCCGGTCTGGGCGATCAGCCGGATGTCCGCGGGTTTGACGCCACCACTACCCAACCCTTATCGGATGAAGGACTACGCGTTTCGCCCGCTCACAGCGGAACTCGGCGGCCAGCAGATCAAGATCGTTCCTAGGCCTCAGACCGCGGCTTGCCGTGCCTCAACTGCGTAGATCGAAAGGGTGGCCAGCGCCGTCCGGTTGGCGCTCAGCCTGCGCTAGTTAGGTCCAGGGCTGACGTGGCGCCCAAGGCCACGCTACGTCACTCTGGTGCTGAAACCGGTGATATACTCCACCATCGTCTGTCTAGGTTCATGAGCGTACTAGCCGACTTCGACAAAAGGGGACGCTGCCTTGCGGTACTTGATGTTGGTCTGCCGGGACAGCGAGCCGGCGGTGGAAGGGGCCGACCCGGTAGGTGCCGAGGTTGAGAAGTGGGTCGCGGCGATGGACGCTCGGGGGGTGCGCATTACCGGTGCCCCCCTCGCCCCGGAAGAGAGAGCGGCCGTGGTACGCGTCCGGGGGGAGAAGGTGAAAGTTGGCGAGGGAGCGATTCTGAAGACTGAGGGGGCCCTGTTGGGCTTCGACCTTCTCGAGTGTCGAGACCTGAACGAGGCGATCGAAGTCGCTTCTGCGCACCCGCTCGCTCGGAGATGCGTCCTTGAGATCCGTCCCGTCAACACGGACTAGCGCCGCAGAGTCCAGCGACGGGCGGGTCCGTCGGGGCGATACTTTGCCACAAACCTCGATGGAGTGGCTCGGATGGCCGCACGGGGCCGACTCTTAGGACCCCGGAGACCGAGGAGCGACTCCTAGAGCTTCCCGACTCTATAGGAGACGCTATGAGTGGCCAGAAGGAGATGTTGCTTGAGTATCTCAATGTTTGGAGGGAACACGCCCTGGGTATTGTGGACGGTCTGTCGGAGGATCAGTTGCGCAAGCCCGTACTGCCGTCTGGATGGAACTGTCTGGGAATGATCAAGCACCTCGCGCTGGCAGACGAGCATTATTGGTTCAGGTGCGTCGTGGGGGGCGAGTCGTTCGATTTCAGACCACCCGGCCACAACGCAGAATGGAAGATCGAGCCCGACGAGTCCTCTCAGGCCGTCTTTGACTTATATCGAGCGGAGATTGAGCGTGCCAATCGGGTCATCGCCACTACGCATGTTGAGATGGCACCCCAGCAGCCCGATCCAGACTGGGAAGGGTGGGGGGAACAGTTCACCAACCTGCGGAGCGTGATGCTCCACGTGATCGGTGAGACTGCGGTTCACACGGGCCACCTTGATGCCGTGCGCGAGTTAATCGACGGACGCCAATGGATCGTGCTCTAAACTAGAGCACTTTAATAGACTCGACTCACAGTTTGTCGTAGGGACAAGAGGTTGCGCGGGTCGTATGTCGCCAAGGAGCCGCCCCGCGGCGTACGACGGGCCCCGAGTCGAGCGTCCAAGACCTCTACGGGGCCATCGTCGAACGCGTTCAGGTGGGGGCGGGTTGCACGTCGGTGTGGCCAGAGTCGTCGCCCTTGAACAACAGCGGCTCTCCGGTGACCCGCGCCAGGCGTAGGCGAAGCAGTCGCCCAAGTTACTGCTTAGACGGGCAGTCTCGCCTCGCCCTGGGCTGGCGGAAGGGCTCGCCGGCGGTGACCACGACCACGGGCGGTCGGTTCGGGCAGGGATGTGACCTCGTCTGAGGGCAGCGGCCAAGCGGCCAGCGGCACCAAGGTCGCCGGCGTGGCGCGCGGCGTGCAGATGGGGCGACGCAGCACCATGCCGCCGCTCTTGGTCAGGGCGGCCCGGGGGAGGGCCGACCGGAGGACCGAGCCGTTGGATCCCAGTACAGCCCGCTCGGGGCTCGGCACCGTGGCGTTCGGGCTGATGCTTCCGTCGCGAGTTCGGTTGGACCCTCGGACATCGCGGCCCTAGAGGCCGATCCTGGCGAGGGCGAACCCACGGGTAGACTATCCAGCATGGCAGATGATGGATTGAAGGCGGCCCTGCAGCGCGACCTCCAGGATGCCCGCGAGTCTCTGATCTGGAAGCTTGAGGGGCTCTCCGAATACGATGTCCGTCGCCCGATGGTGCCGAGTGGGACCAACCTGCTGGGCTTGGTTAAGCACGTCGCCACGTGTGAGCTCGGTTACTTCGGCGATACCTTCGGGCGGCCGTTCGAGGAGCAGCTAGCGTGGTTCAAGGACGATGCCGAACCTAACGCGGACATGTGGGCGACCGCGGATGAGTCCCGCGAGCGGATTGTCGGTCTGTACCGCAGGGCGTGGACACACGCCGATGCCACCATAAACGGACTGGGTCTGGAGGCTGTGGGGCATGTGCCATGGTGGCCCGCTGGCCAGAACCAGGTGACCGTGCACCGGATCCTGGTGTACATGATCGCCGAGACCAACCGGCACGCGGGCCACGCCGACATCGTCCGCGAGCTCATTGACGGGGCTACCGGCTGGCGGGAGGGAGACGAATCCCTGCCCGAGGGTGACCACGCATGGTGGGCTGCCTACCGTGACCGGCTCGAGCGCGTGGCCCGGGACGCCGGGCGGCCTTGAATTAGCCCGGCCGGATGGTTCGGCCCGCGCCTTCTGCGGGCGTCGCCGAGGGAAGGCCCGTGGAGGTCGCGCAACCGTGCCCAAGGACGTGAAGCATGAGTCGGACTGCCGCTGATGCGCGGAGTTCGATCCGACGGCTGTTCGGCCGGGCCCACTGCGCGGGCGCCCTCCACGTGCGCGACCTCGACAGGGGTGCCCAGCTGGGATTGGCCGAGGACAGCCCGGCGGCGACTGCGTCGGTGTTCAAGGTGCAGGTCGCGGTGGAGTTCTTCCGCCAGGTCGCCGAGGGCATTCTCGACCCCGCTGAGCAGATCACCATCGGGCCTGGCGAGCACACGCCCGGCCCGGTTGGTATCTCGCTTTTCGCTGACCCAGTACGGCTGAGCCTTAGGGACCTGGCGACGATGATGCTGACCCTCAGCGACAACACCGCCACCGATGCGATCATCGCGCGGGTCGGCATCTTGCGGGTGCAGCGCCTGGGCGAGGAGCTGGGGCTGGGCGCGACCTGGATCGGCGGTGACGTCCGCTGGATGCTGGACACCCTGGCCCAGGGGGCGGGCCTCGCCCACTCGGAGGACTTCGCCGCCGCGGGGGACTCGGTTCGCGCCCTGATCCCCGCGGCGCTGGCGCCCGAGCGCACCACCCGCACCACCGCCCGGGACGCAACCGGCTTGCTGGAGGCGATCTGGGCCGATCGGGGCGCGCCTCCGGAGGCGTGCGCCGCGGTCCGGGAGTTGATGGCGGCCCCAGCTCACCAAACACCGCCTGGCTGCCGCCTCCCCCGCTCAGCGGTGGTCTCAGCCAAGTCCGGAAGTCTGGCGGGATTGGTCCGCAACGAGATCGGCGTGGTGGAGCTGGCCAAGGGGAGGCGTTTGCGGTGGCGGTCTTCGTCACCGCCTGGCGGTTGTACCAGCACGACCACGCCATCGACCGTGCCATCGGCATGGCCGCTCGGATCGCCGTCGACTCCCTGACCTGAAGCGGGAGCGGCCAGCCGTCCCTGCCACCCCGCTGGCTGGGGCGCTGTGCCTGTGGCCTGGGCGGTTCCCGAGCCCGATTTGGCTCATTGCCCCGGGGCGGGCTCGGATGTAGTCTTCTGGCGTCGTCCGGGTTTGGAGGGGTGAGGCGATGGCAGTGACCCATAAGCTCGTCGGCAACGCCATGCAGATGGTGGTCTGCCAGTTGGAGTCCGGGCAGACCGTCTACGCGGAGGCCGGGCGGTTCCTCTGGAAGACCACCAACGTTGCCCTGGAGACCAGGCTCACCAAGCCCGCCGCCGCCGGCGCCGGGGGTGGGGGCGGCCTCCTGGGACGGGCCATGGAGGTGGGCAAGCGGGTCCTCGCCGGCCAGAGCCTCGCCTTCCAGTACTTCACCCCGACCGGGGGCAGCGGGCTGGTGACCTTCGCCGGAACCCTGCCCGGGGAGTTACGTGCCATCGAGCTGGACGGCGGTGGGGGCTGGTTGGCGGAGAAGGACGCCCTGATCGCGGCTGAGAGCGGCGTCGAGTTCGACATCGCCTTCGCGGGCTTCCGCACCGGACGGCGGGGCGGGACCGGGTTCATCTTGGAGAAGTTCAGCGGCAGCGGCACCCTCCTGATCGCCGCCGCCGGAAACCTGATCGAGGTCAACCCCTCCAAATACGGGGGCAAGATCCAGGTGCACTCGGGTTGCGTGGTGGCCTTCCAGGATCGCCTCCGGTACAGCGTCGAGTACATCGGGGGGCTGAGCGGCCAGACTCTGATGACGGCGGCCTTCGGCGGCGAGGGGATCAATTTGGTGACCCTGGAGGGGGACGGTACCGCGATCCTGCAGTCGATGAACCTGCACGGTCTGGCGCGGACCCTGGAGCGACTGATCGAGGACCCCAGCGACGATCGCGGCCATGCCGGGATCGGCGGCTTTCGGGGCTAGCCCGCGGCGGGCTTGGGACAGAGCAGGAGGTTGACCATGGGATTGATGGACAAGCTGAAGGGGCAGGCCGAGCAGGTCGCGGCCAGGGCCCAGCAGGGCACGGCCCAGGTGCAGGCCAAGTTCGACTCGGTCCAGGCCAAGCGGGCGGCAGATGCGCTGCTGCGCGATCTGGGCGCCGCCTACTACGCGGAGCAGCGCCAGAGCGCGGCCCACGAGCCGGTGGAGAGGGCGCTGGCGGCGCTGGACGCCCATGCCAGCCAAAACGGCCCGGTGGACGTCAACACGACCGGGCCGCAGCCGGTCCCGACCCAGACCGCGCCCACCTCCGGGAGCCAGCCAGAGGGGGACTTCAAGCTCGACGACCTCTAGCACCCCGAGCGGGCCGCCTCGGCGCCCCTGAGGTGGCTCAGGAGGACGGTACTCGGGGCCGCGGCTGCGTGGCGGAGCCCCGGTGCGCCTTGCTGCGCCGCCGGCTCAGGCTCGGCCCCTGGGCAGCTCAGCGAACGTGTCGCTCCGGAGATCACCCCTGGCCTGGTAGATCTCTGGGTTGAGTAGCGAGGGGTCCCGAAGGCCCGCCGGCGCGGGTGGGTGCGAAGTACGGAGGCACCGTCCCTTGGAGGAGGTCGAACTGCTGCCGCTCCCGCCGGATCGCTTCGCCGCGCTCCTGGGGCCGGACCGCGGAGCCGAGTTCGACGCCAGCCTGGCCCGGGCGCGGCGGCAGTTCCGGGGGCGGACCCTGTGGCACATCAACTCCGCCTCCCAGGGTGGCGGGGTGGCGGAGATGCTCCAGTCGGTCCTCTGCTACCTGCGGGGGGCGGGGATCGAGACGAGGTGGGCGGTGATCGAGGGCGATGCCAGTTTTTTCGAGGTCACCAAGCGGATCCACCACCGGCTCCACGGCCAGCCCGGGGACCGCGGTCCCCTGGGGCGGGCCGAGATGCGGTGCTATGAACAGGTTCTGGCCGCGGAGCGGGACTGGGTGAAAGGCAACGTCCGCAAGGGCGATGCGGTGGTGCTCCACGATCCCCAGGTGCTGGGCCTGGCACCCGTGATCCAGCGGCTCGGGGCCCAAGTAATCTGGGCCTGCCACATCGGGGCCGACCGTCCCAACCGGCTCACCCGCCAGGCATGGAACTTGCTGCTCCCCTACGCCCAGGCGGCCGCCCGCTGCGTTTTCTCCCGGCCCCAGTACGCATGGGAGGGACTAGAGGCCGGCCGGCTGGCGGTCATCCCGCCCTGCCTCGACGCTTTCTCAGCCAAGAACCAACCACTGGGCCGAGGTGAGGTGCAGGCGATCCTGGAGGCGGCCCGGGTCGTCCCTCGGGCGCGGGAGGCCGATCCCCGCTTCGTTCGCCAGGACGGGTCTTCGGGACGGGTGAGCACCCGGGCGAGGATGGTGGAGGAGGAGCAGCTGCCGCCCGGGGCGGCGACCGTGGTGCAGGTGTCGCGCTGGGACCCGCTCAAGGACCATGCCGGCCTGATGACCGGCTTCACGCAGCGCGTTCCTCTGGGCCTGGCGGCCCACCTGGTCTTGGCCGGGCCCGACCCGGAATCGGTCGCCGACGACCCCGAGGGCCAGGCCACCTACGGGGAGCTGGAGGAGGCCTGGCGGCGCCTGCCACGGAGGCGCCGGGAGCGGGTCCACCTGGCCTGCCTGCCCATGGTCGACCTGGAGGAGAACGCGGCCATCGTCAATGCGCTGCAGCGCCGGGCCAGCCTGGTGGTGCAGAAGAGCCTTGCCGAGGGCTTCGGCCTCACGGTGGCCGAGGCGATGTGGAAGTCCAAACCCGTGGTCGGCAGCGGCGTGGGCGGGATCCAGGACCAGATCCAGGACGGTGCTACCGGGCTTCTGCTCAGCGAGCCCCGGAATCTGGGCCAACTCGGCAGCGCCCTGGTCAGCCTGCTTGAGGATCCGCACCGAGCCCAGCTGATAGGCAAGCGCGCCCATCGGCGCGTGGGAAGGGAGTACCTCGCTCCCACCTACCTGACACGCTATCTGAACCTGATCGGGCCACAGCTCACCGCCTGAGAGCCGCTCCCGAGCCGACCGCCCAGCGCCGAGCCCTGGGTCGTATCTCAATGCCCCTCATATTCTGAAGATGAGTGTCAGATCATGTGCCTCGGAGAGTAGCTCGGGCACGGGGCCGATACCACCACGGCGACCTAAGGGCGGCGATGGTCAAGGGAGCCGAAGAGCTGCTGGAGGAGCGCGGCGTGGGCGGCTTCACTGTCGCCGAGGTGAGCCGCCGGGTGGGCGTGGCCAGCATCGCCCCCTATGCCCACTTCGCCGACCGTGAGCGGCTGCTGGCGGCGGTGGCGGTCCATGGGCTGCACCAGCTCGGTGCCGCGATCCTGACCCTGCGCCGCCGCTTCCCCGACCCCAGCCAGCGCCTCGCCGTCATGGCCCGCGCCTACGTCACTTTCGCTGGGAATCAGCGGCCGCTGTTCGAGCTGCTCTTCGTCTCCGTCCTGGACAGGAGCCGCCACCCCGAGATCGAGGCCGCTGAAAGCCCGCTGACCGACGCCTTCCTCGGCGGGGTCCAGGAGCTGGAGCCTGGGGCCGATGCCAACCCCGAGGAGCTGGCCAAGGCGCTGGAGGCGACCGCCTCCGGCCACGCCCTCTTCCTCATCGACGGCGGCTTTGGTTCGGGAGCCCTGGCCGTGCGCCGGGCCGCCGAGGGCGCGGCCCGGGCCACCCTTGCACTGCTCGCCGGGCGCCAGCTGCTGGCGCCCGCCCAGTCCGCTCCCGCGCGCACGGTGGGAGCGGTGCCCGGGAGGAGAGTGGGGCCGTCGGGGTGAGGGCTCCGGCGGCGCTGCGGCAGCGCAACTTCGCCCTGCTCTGGTCGGGGCAGGCTATCTCGCTGATCGGCGATGGGATCTTCACCGTGGCGGTGGCCCTGGAGGCCCTGCAACTCGACCACCGACCCACCGGGCTCTCCTTTGTGCTGGCGGGGCGGCTGTTGCCCACAGTGGGCCTGCTCCTCTTCGGGGGGGTGCTGGTCGACCGGGTGCCCCGGCGGCTGGCGATGCTGGGGTCGGACGCCGCCCGGGCGCTGACGGTGGGGGCGATGGCCCTGCTCGCGGGCCTGGGCCAGCTCAGCCTTCTGGAGCTGGTCCTGCTGGCGGTCGCCTTCGGGGTCGCCGACTCAATCTTCTATCCCGCTTCCACGGCCATCGTCCCGGAACTGCTGCCAGCGGAACTGCTGGTCCAGGGGAGCGCCCTCAATCAAGGCAGCCAGACCCTGGCCGGGTCATTGCTGGGCCCGGCCCTGGGCGGGGTGCTGGCGACGTCGCTGGGCGCCGCCTGGGGCTTTGGCGCGGACGCCGTCAGCTTCGTCGTCAGCGCCACCTGTCTGGCTCTGATGGCCAGCTCCGCACGGGTGCTGCCGGCACCGAGCCGGCGGCGGATCCTGACCGAGGTGCACCAGGGGATCAGCTACTGCCTCTCGCACCCCTGGCTCTGGGCCACGCTTCTGGGCGCGGCTGTGGCCAACTTCGCTCTCTTCTCGCCGCTAGGGGTGCTGGTGCCTCTGCTGGTGCGGCATGTGCTCCATCAAGGGGGGGTGGCCCTGGGTTTGGTCCTGGCCAGTGCCGGACTGGGCGGGGGGATGGTCTCACTCTTGGTCGGCCGCTTCGGCGCCCCCCGACGCCGGATCACCTGGATGTGCGTCGCCTGGGGCGGTGCCGGAGCCACCGCGATCATCGCCGCCCTGGCGCCCAACGTCTGGGTCCTCGGCGGGGCGGCCTTTGTCGTCGGCGGGCTGCTCCTTTATGGAAACGCGCTCTGGTCGCCGCTGATCCAGACCCTGGTGCCCCCGGAACTCCTGGGTCGGGTCTCCTCGGTGGACTGGCTGGTCTCCCTGAGCCTGAGCCCCCTGGGAGTCCTGGTCGCCGGGGCGGTGGCGGCGGCGATCGGCACCCGGCTGACCCTGCTCGGGGGGGCGGTGATCTCCACCTGCACCGCGGCGGTGGTCCTGATCCCCGGTGTCCGCGCTCCCGAGCGTGAGCCTCTGCAGCCCGCCACCACCTCCCTCGAGAGCGAGCCCGTCCGCTAAGGCCGGAGCGTCTCTCCGCTGAGGCCCTGGGGGAACCCAAGTCGCCTGGGCCGCGTCCTGGGCGTAGAACTCCGGCACTTGGAGGATGCAGATGCTCCGCCCCCGCCCCCTGCTGCTCGCCGTCCCGGTCGCGGCCGTCCTGGCCACCGCCCTCAGCGCTCCGGTCTTGGCCTGCGGCGCGCTGGTCGCCCCCAACGGGGCGGTGCGCCTCAGCCAGACCACGACCCTGGTGAGTTGGCACCAGGGGACGGAGCGCTACCTCACCAGCTTCGCCTTTCAGGGGAGGCCGGACCGGGTGGGTTGGATCGTGCCCCTCCCCGCCGTCCCCATCGCGATCTCCGAGGGCGGTGCCTGGACCCTGCAGCGGCTGGAGCGGGAGTTCCACCCCGACTTCGTGGCGCTGGGGGCCGGCGCTCCTCTGCCTGACGCCGCCGACCGGGCGGTGGTGGTCGAGCGTGCCCAGGTGGGCGCCCTGGGGATCCGGGTGATCAAGGGCAGTGGGGGGCAGATCCTGGCCTGGTGCCATGCCAACGGCTTCGACGTTGCCGGCGAGATCAGCCACCATCTGCTCCGCTACGCCGCCGGCAGCCCTTACTTCATGGCCGCCCGCTACGACCTGGCCCTGGCCCGCCGCCACCACCTCGGCAGCGGTGACGGCACCCCGGTGCTCATGACCTTCCACGTGGCCCATCTCTGGGTGCCCCTGGAGGTGCTCGCCGACGACGACCAGCCGGTCCGGGCGGACATCTTCCTGCTCACCGACTCGCCTCTGACCGTCTCCACCGCCCTGGGTTCCGCGCCCCTGGCGGTGGGCGCCGGCCTGCCCGGGGCTCCGGGCCTAGTCCTGGCGGCAGCCGAGCCCATGAACCCGGCGCTGCACCACGACCTGGCCAGCGACCGGCACATGGACTGGGTGCCCGACCACGCCCGGGTCAGCTACCTGACCCTGCGGGCGCTGGGGTCGTCGGTCGACTACGACCTGGCCCTGGGGGCCCAGGAGCAGGTGCGGGTGGTCCCCTTCGGTACCCCGCCCAGCCGGGCGGCGACCGTATCCCGGGTCCTGCCCGATCCGGCCGGCTCATCTGCTGAGCTGGCCCCGGCGGCGATGCTGCTGCTCGTCGCCGGGCTCTTGACCTGGGTGCTGTGGCCCCGCCGGCGGCCGACCTCCTGACCTTGCCGCCGGGCTTGGCCGTCCAGGGGACCGGGGGCCGGGCGCGGCGCAGCGTCTCGCCACCGGCTCCCGGCGCCAGAATGGCGGTCAGTGGAGCCCGAGCTCGCTGACCGCCGCATCCGCGCCGCCGCCTTCGACTTTGTCGCCCAGCTCGGCCGGCGCTGGGGTGAGGTCCTGCCCCTCGCCGAGCTGAGGCGGGGCTTTGAGCTGGACGGGCGGCGCGTGCCTCTCATAGGCCCGCAGGGGATCTTCAAGCCCGCCGTCCTCGACCTTCCCCTCAGCATCACCACGGTGCCGGCGGTGCCGGGCAAGCCAGCACCCTACCCCGACCAGCTGGGCAGCGACGGCTACATCCATTACAGCTATCGGGGACGCGACCCCCAGCACCCGGACAACCGCGGCCTGCGGGCGGCGATGCGCCAGCGGCTACCGCTCATCTACTTCTATGGGGTGCTGCCAGGCCAGTACCTCGCGCAGTGCCCGGTGCTGGTGGTTGGGGACGACCCCGCCCGGCTGGCCTTCACGGTCGCCGTCGAGGACCTGCTCACCAGCGATCCGGAGATCGATGCCCAGCTGCCCGAGGAGGCCAGGCGCGCCTACGTCACCACCGTCGCCCGCCGCCGCCTGCACCAACTGGCGTTCCGCCATCGGGTGCTGCGGGCGTACCAGGAGTCGTGCGCCATGTGCCGGCTGCGTCAGCGGGACCTGCTCGACGCCGCCCACATCCTGCCCGATACCCATCCCGGAGGCGAGCCCCTTACCCGCAACGGCCTGTCCCTCTGCAAGCTGCACCACGCCGCCTTCGACCGCAACATCGTCGGCGTGCGCCCGGACTTGGTGCTGCAGATCCGCCAGGACGTCCTCGCCGCGATCGATGGGCCGATGCTCCGCCACGGGCTGCAGGACCTCCACGGGGAGCGCCTCGTGGTCCTCCCCCGCTCCCCTCGGGACCGACCCGACCCGGGCTTCCTGGAGGAGCGCTACCAGCTGTTCCAGGCCGCCAGCTGATCCGACCCCAGCCCTGGGCGCCCTCGCTGGAGGCCGCCACCGCGACGGGCGTCTCTCGCCAGGGCCAATCCACCTGCGGGTCGAGCGGACTGGGCGGGACGACCCGCACCGTCCCGCGAATCAGGAGGCGGGGAGCAGTTCCACCACCGGGATCACCCTCTCGGTCTTGGTCTGGTACTCAGCGAACTGGGGAAAGCGCCGCGCCTGCTCCGCGAAGACCCGGTCCCTCTCGGCGCCCTCCAGCGGCTGCGTCGTGGCGGGGTAGGAGGAGGCCCCGGCCTCGACCTTCACCTCGGGGTGGGCGGAGAGGTTGCGGTACCAATCGGGGTGCGAGGGCGCCCCACCCTTGGAGGCGAATATGAAGCGGCGCCCCTCCAGGTCGAGGTACATCACCGGGTGAACGCGCTCCTGCCCGGTCCGGGCCCCGGTCGTATGCAGCAGCAGCAGTGGACTCCCCTGGAACGGGCCTCCCACCTGGCCGCCCTTGGACCGGAATTCCTGGATCACGTTGCTGTTGAAGTCGTTGGGATTGCTGCTCATGCCCTGCTCCTGACGGGTGGCCTCTGAGGTCCGATTGTCGCAGGCCCTCCGGAGCCCCTGACCGCCAGACGGTCAGCTCGGGGGAGCAGCGAAGCTGGGAGGCTGAGCAGCGTTGTCGCTGACCACCCGCACGTCGATGTCCCAGTCGCTGTTGAGATTGGTACCGTAGTTCATCTCCTCAACGACGTAGGAGAAGTTGCTGGGGTTGACGCCCACCACCACCGCGGCGTGGCCGAAGGGGGGGAAGTAGGGTCCGCCCGGCTGCCAGCTCACCAGCTCGCCCACCGCCGGGACCACCGAGTAGGAGGCTCCGGTGAGCACGGACTCGGCGATCGCCCGGGCGGCGATGCCGTTGCCGTTGGCAGTGATCACGGTGGGATCGGAGCCGCCCCAGTTCATCACCGCCCAGAACGAGCACTCGCCCCGGTAGTCGGGGAGGTTCTCGCACTGCTGCATCTGCGAGTCGGGCAGGCCCCAGTAGGGGTCGCACTCGTTGATGATGCTCTCGATCGTCACGTGGTCCTCGGCCTGGGGAAAGGCCAGTGCATCGCTGATGGCGGTGGCGCCGGGGTAGGCCGAGGGAGGTTCGCTGCTGCTCCAGCTCAGGGCTCCCCCGAACCCCACGGTTAGGTAGAGCCTGGTGCCGGGCCGGGCATCCAGGATCGGGGTCCCGCCGGAGGTGGTGGCCCCACTGATGATGGGGGCGCTCCCGGCCTGGCCGGGGAGCACGGCATTGGGAGCCAGGACCACGGTCAGGGTGAGCGCGTCCGTGACCGTGGCCACGGGCGAGCTGGAGTCGGTCATCCGCACCGTGTAGGAGAAGCTGCCCACCTGAGAGGGGGTGCCGGTGAGCACCCCGCTCGAGGCCAGGCTGACACCCGGGGGCAGCGTTCCTCCGACCAATCCGAAGGAGTAGGGGGCACTTGCCGAGGCTCCCAGGAGCGAGCCGGCGTAGGGCAGGCCGATGTCGGCCAGGGGGGCCAGGCTGGTGACGATCTCGACCTGCGGGTTGAGGGGGATGAAGTAGCCGAAGGCGTCGATCACCAGGTCGGTCGCGCCCTGCTGGTTATAGATGGAGAGGGTGCCGTTGTCGTTGAGGGTTGTCAGGGCGAGGTTGGCGGTGGTTTGCCCGCTCAGCCAGTTGAGGTCGGAAGTGCCTGAGCGCGCGCTGGGGTAGACGCTGAGGTAGCTGGGGCCGGTGGTGTCTGTCACGGTGACGTTGGCCGCCACCGCTGAGGCGGCGGCGGGAATGCCGTCCAGGGCGGCCATGCCCTGGTTGAGGGAGCTCCCCGGCCCCAGCGGTCCCAGCGCCTGCCGGGTGTCCAGGACTCGCACCGGCGCCAAGGGGGTGAAGAGGCTGGCCGCTGCGGGAGCGCTGCTGCCGTCGGTGAAATAGCCGTTGACGTCCACCACCACGTCGGTGCTGCCCTGATCGTTGTAGATCGAGATCTGGCCGGTGGAACTGACCGGAACCATCACCCGGTGGGCGACTGTCTCCCCCGGGTACCAGTTGAGATTGGAGGCGGTGGGCGGTGACCCACCTGGGTAGACCGTGAGGAAGCTGGGAGTCGAGGTGTCGGTGACGGTGACATTGAGCACCGCCGCGCTCACCCCGCTGGCCGGGACTCCTCCCATCCCGGTGACCTGGACGGGAAGTACGCCCCCACTGCTGAGGGTGTCTCCGGCGTTGGCCTGGCCGCTGCCGGCGCGGGTGTCGGTGATCCGCGCCGGCGGCAGCGCCACGTAGCTGCCGGCGGTGCTGCCGGGCGCCTCCGCGGCGAAGTAGCCCTCCAGATCCACCACCAGGTCGGTGCCACCCAGTTGGTTGTAGAAGCTGACCTCACCACCTGAGCCGACCTCGACCAGCACCAGGTTGGAGACGGTGCCTCCCGCCGCCCAGTTGAGGTTGGAGGCGGTGGGCTGGGGAGCGCCGCCGGGGAATACCGTGAGGTAGCTGGAGGCGGTGGTGTCGGTGACGGTCACGTTGAGCGCCACCGCGGTGGCGGTGAGCGGCACCGACACTCCGCCGAAGCTGCCCACCACCGCCAGGGACAGCGAGCCGCCGGGTCCCAGTGCCGAGGACTCGCCGGCTACCCGGGTGTCGAGCAGGCGGGTCGGGGCCAGGGCCGTGTAGGCCCCGCCCTCGGGGCTGGCGGCGTTGGCAGTGGGCAGGGCCGCCCAGAGCCCGGAAACCGCCGCCGCCAGCGCCAGCCCCAGCGGCAGGGCGCGGCGGGCGAGAGTCGGGGGGGTGCGGGGCCCAACCGCGACCCAGCGCTGAGACCTTGCCACCCAGCGAGGCTATGAGACCTTTTGCAGATCGCAAGCCCGGTGGCCGCTCTGTTACCGGACCTTCAGGCCAGGGTCAAGGCCGCGTGCCCCGGCGCTTCCTGAAGCGCCCGGCCGGGCTTGGTGGCCGCCCGGTCTAGACTGGCCCCTTGACCAACTGCGCGCTGGTTTGACGGGGCGGAGATACCTCCGCCTATTCGCGTCGGCCGGGGTCATGGGTGTCCTGGGCCTCCTGGCCTGGAACCTGCCTCCGCCCTCCCGAGCCGCGACCAACGGGGCCGCGTCTGAGCATCTGAGCCGGGCTACGAGCGGGCGGCCGCCGGGGATCCGGGTCGCCGGCAGTCGCTTGGTGGATCGCGCCGGGACCCCGGTCGTGCTCCGGGGGGTGAACATGAGCGGCACCGAGTACGCCTGTGCCCAGAACCACACTGATGACCCCTTCGCTGGCCAGCCCGAAGAGGACCCGGCAACCCTGGCCGCGATCCGCTCCTGGCATGCCAATGTGGTCCGCCTTCCCCTCAACGAGGATTGCTGGCTCGGGATCAACGGGGTCCGGGTCGGGGGGGCTCCCTACCGGGCAGCCGTGACCGGACTGGCGCGGGCCCTGGAGGGGTCGGGCTTCTACGTGATCCTCGACCTGCACTGGTCGGCTCCGGGTGGCCAGCGGGCGCTCTCCCAGAATCCGGCGCCGGATCAGGACCACTCGCCCGCCTTCTGGAGCAGTGTCGCCCAGACCTTCCGAGGCGACGATGACGTGCTCTTCGACCTGTTCAACGAGCCCTACTTTCGCTGGGAGGCGCCGGGCGGCCCCGGGCTCTGGACATGCCTATGGCAGGGCTGCACCCTGAGCCGATATCTGACCGGTGGTAGCCCCACCACCATCCGCGCCAGTTGGCGCACCGCTGGGATGGATCAGCTGATCTCTGCGGTACGCCGGGCGGGGGCCCGGAATGTGATTCTGGTCGCCGGTCTCGACTGGGCCAACGACCTCTCAGGCTGGCTGCAGCACCGATCCCACGACCGCAACCTGGCGGCCTCCTGGCACTCCTACCCCAACAACCACTGCTCCAGCCAGAGCTGCTGGGACCGGGCGGTGGCGCCTCTGGCGCGCCGGGTGCCGGTGGTGGTGACGGAGGTGGGCGACTCCGCCAGTCGGCCGGCAGCCTACCTGCCCAACCTGCTGCCCTGGTGCGACCGGCATCACCTCGGCTACCTGGCCTGGACCTGGAACGCCTGGCCCCAGCCACGCAACGTGCTGGTCACCAACATGAGGACCGGAGCGCCCACCGCCGGCGAGGGTGCCTACTT
>JBOHUM010000011.1:0-29097 GCA_050734515.1 Candidatus Dormibacteria bacterium | reverse complement strand
ATGGCCGAGCCCATCCGGCCGGCGCCAATCCAGCCCAGCCGCGGCGGCCCTTTCACTCCATCGCCCAAACGCTGTCCCTCCTCTGGGTACAAACGATTGCAGTTCGAGCGTGTCCGTCGATTATTGCGATCCTGGGAGCGGGTGTCAAGGGTTCTGGGGCAGCGAACGCGTAAGCGATTAAGGTACACCGGGTCGCTGGACGCGTTCCTGGGGCTCGACGTCAAGGTGAGCACCCTTGGGGGCAGCTCAACGCTCGACTGCAACGGTGGCAACGCACTGGGAACGGCGTCGTGCACGCCGCTGTACAGCCCCTCGTCGACCGGGCCCCAGGGGTTGGAAGTTTGGGTCTTCGGGAAGCCCGAATATAACCCAGGCAACAACTACCTGACCCAGGACTTCGGCATCGGCAACGACCAGACGATCGAGGCATCTGGCGGCAGCGAGTACGTCGACACCACGTACAGCGAGTCGGATGGCCCGCACTGCAACGCTCCGAATGCTGAACCGCAGTACTTCAACTGCCCTGTCACCAACGGTTTCATCGAGGACCTGAGCGTCTACGTCTACTGGCCCCTCGATGCCGCCGACGACCAGAACGTGTTCCAGAACGCCAGCGCGACCGTCACCCTCACCGTGCACGCCGTCCAGGCGGCCGATAACCCTCTGTACTACTGCCCGGCCATGAGTGATCCCGTCAGCGATGCGCCGATTTACGGCGGAATCTTCCAGCCCAACCAGCCGGAGAACGGCTGGGGCGCGGGACTCTACGCTGGGCCTAACAATGCCAACAGCTGCCCCGCCCTCGAAGCCGACCCCACCACGTGGACGTCCACCACGTCCGGGTCGACTCTGATGCCGTTCTTCCATCCCGATACCGTTCTTCCATCCCCATAACTGACTAGGACCGGGGGGTGACCGACGCGGTCGCCCCCCGGCTTCTCGGGCCACCTGCAGGGCCAGACCGGCTCGAGCCAGGGCGCTGGTACCATCGGCGCTCGACGCGAGGGAGGACCAAGCTCCTCGGTCCCGTCGGTGCCGGAAGGCAGACTGGGAGTCTTGGGCAGTGAGGCAGAGGGGAGGCGCGCATGAGGGTCGCGGCGGTCTGGGGACCGTACCGGGCCGCGCTGGCCCACCGCGACCTCCGCCTGCTGCTCAGCGGGGAGCTGATATCCGCCACCGGATCGTGGTCCTACAACGTGGCGCTGGCCGTCTACGTCTACCAGCAGACCCACCAGGCTCTTGTGGTCTCGGCGGTCTTCCTGGTCCGGTTCGTGCCCTCGATGTTCCTCTCCCCCTACGGCGGCATCGTGGCCGAGCGCCTGGAGCGGGTGCGGCTGCTGATCGGCTGCGACCTGCTGATGGCCACGTGGCAGGCGGGCCTGGTGATCACGGTGCTGCTCCACGGACCGATCCCGGTGCTCCTGGTGCTGGCCGGCCTCAACGCCATCACCCAGCAGCCCTACATGCCGGCGGTGGCGGCCCTGATCCCCCAGCTGGCCGGGGAGCGGGATCTGGCCGCCGCCAACGCCATCAACGGGACCATCGACAACCTGGTGATCATCCTGGGGCCCGCCGTGGGGGCCCTGCTGCTGCTGACCGGGTCCGCCGCGGTCGTCTTCATCATCAATGGCGCCTCCTTCCTGGTGGCGGGCGGGCTGGTGAGCCGGCTGCGGGCTAGGTCCAAACCCAGCGACGTCAGCGAGGGGGGCACGGCCGGGCCGCTGCGCCAGGTGGTGGCCGGGTTTCGGGCGATCGGCGGGTCTGGACTGGTGCTGGCGCTGGTGAGCTTCAGCGTCCTGGCAAGCTTCGTCTACGGCACCGACACCGTGATGTTCGTCTACGTCAGCAAGCTGCAGTTGGGCACCGGCGCCACCGGATACGGCTATCTCCTTGCCGGAATGGGGCTGGGCGGGGTCCTGGGGGCGCTGGTCATCAACCAACTGGCCTCCCGGCCCCGGCTGGGGGCGATCATCACCCTGGGCATGGCCGTCTACTGTCTGCCCACCGCGGTGCTGGTGGTGGTCCACGTCCCCGAGGTCGCCTTCGTGCTTGAGGTGATCCGCGGCGGCGGCACCCTGGTGGTGGACGTGCTGGCGGTGACGGCCATGCAGCGCTCGGTGGCCCCGCCGATGGTGGCCCGGGTCTTCGGGGTCTTCTTCGCCCTGGTGCTGGCGGCAATCTCGCTGGGCTCCGTCCTGGGCGCCCTGGCGGTCAGCCACCTCGGCCTGCACCCGACCCTGCTGCTGGCGGGACTGGCGATCCCAGCCCTGGCCGCCTGCGCCTACCCCTGGCTGCACCGGATGGACCAGCGGGCCGTGCGGCGGGTGCTGGAGCTGGCGCCCAAGGTGCGCCTGCTGGAGCAGCTGGGGATCTTCGCCGCCGGTTCCCGGCTGGCCCTGGAGCGGCTGGCCGCCGCAGCCACCGAGGTCGAGGCGCCAGCGGGCCAGGTCCTGATCCGCGAAGGCGATCCGGCCGACGCCTTCTACGTCCTCCGCCAGGGCAAGGTGCTGGTCTCGGCCAAGGGCGAGGGCGAGCAGCAGCGGCCGCTGCGGGAGATGGCGAAGGGCAGCTACTTTGGCGAGATCGGTCTCTTGGAGCGGGTGCCACGCACCGCCACCGTGCGTACCCTCGAGCCCTCTGCCCTGTACCGCATCGACGGTAGGGAGTTCGTCGAGGCGCTAACCGGAAGCGCGGTGGCCCAGGGGTTCTTGGAGGGCGCCAAGACCCGGCTGGCGCGGACGCACCCCTCCTACACCCCGACCGGGCTGACCACCTTCCTGCCCGGCACCGAGGGCTGAGTTGGCGGCCGGGTCCCCGCCGGCCGATCCCCGGATACAGGCCGCCCTGGAGCACTGGGGGCCGCGCTTCACCCTCAATGGGGTCGATCCCAGCGACTTCCGGCGCGTGGTCTCCTCGCTGGGAGGGTGGTCCGAGTGGTGCACCGCCTGGTGCGAGGCTGCCGCCGAGCACGAGCAACTCGGTCGGGAGACGCTGGCCCAGGGCCGCACCCGCTCCGCCGGAGTCCACCTGAGCCGGGCCGCCGTCTATTACCACTTCGCCAAGTTCGTCTTCGTCGAGGACCTGGCCCAGATGCGCTCCGCCCACCTCCGGGCGGTAGAGTGCCTCAACCTGGCGTTGCCCCACCTGGACCCCCCGGGACGCCGGGTCGAGATGCCCTTTGAGCGGGGGACGATGGTGGGGATCCTGCGCTTGCCGCCGGGGCCGGGCCCCCACCCGGCGGTCCTGATGATCGCCGGCCTGGACTCCACCAAGGAGGAGTTCCGGTCAACGGAGCAGCTATTCCTGGAGAGGGGCATGGCCACCTTCGCTGTGGACGGTCCCGGACAGGGAGAGGCCGAGTACGAGCTCCGGGCACGTCCGGACTGGGAGGTCCCCGGGGCCGCCCTGCTCGATGCCCTCTGCGCCCAGCCGGGCGTCGATCCCGAGCGCATCGGGGTCTGGGGTGTCAGCCTGGGCGGCTACTACGCCGCCCGCCTGGCCAGCGCCGAGCCGCGGCTGCGGGCCTGCATCGACCAAGCCGGACCCTACAACTGGGGGGAGTGCTGGCCCGGGCTCTCGGAGCTGAGCCGGGAGGCCTTCCGGGTGCGCACCGGCTGCCGGACCGAGGAGGAGGCCCGCCAGCTGGCGCTCTCATTCACCCTCGAGGGTAGAGCCGCCAGCCTGCGCCTGCCCCTGCAGGTCGTCTTTGGCAAGCTCGACCGGATGATTCCCTGGCACCAGGCGCAACGGCTCGCCGACGAGGCCCAGGGCGAGGTGGAGCTGCTGATGTTCGACGACGGCAACCACGTCTGCACCAACATCCCCTACCGGCATCGGCTGCGCAGCGCCGACTGGATGGCCGAAAAGCTCCTCTGAGCCCCCGGCGGCTGCGCTTCAGGCCGAGCTGGCCAGGGCGGCACCTGCGGGGACCCGGGCGGTGCTGCCCCGCACCACCAGCCGCGGGGTGAGGTAGATGGCGGGAGGTGAGCGCGGCTCCTCAGCCAGCTGGGCCAGGACCAGCCGGCCCGCCTCCGCCCCCATGTGGTAGTGGGGGATGTGCACCGAGGTCAGGGGAGGCTGCAGCTGGTCGATGAAGGGCATGTCGTTGAAGCCCACAACCGAGATGTCAGTGGGGCAGTCCAGGTTGAATCGATTGAGCGCGCTGTAGCACCCGAGGGCCAGCAGGTCGTTGCCGGCCACGACGGCGGTGAAGCCGACGCCCCGCTCCAGCACCTCGGCCAAGCAGCGCTCACCCTGCTTCTGGCTGAAGCCCTGGGCAACCACCACCAGCTCGGGGTCGAGGCGGAGCCCGGCGGCGCGCATCCCGGCCCGGAAACCCCGGAGCCGGCCCCGGCCGGTGGAGAGGTCCTGGGGGCCGGCCAGGTGGAGGATGCGGGTGTGCCCCAGCCGGGCCAGGTGGTCCACGGCCAAGCCCACACCCACCTGGTCGTCGACCGAGGCGGAGGGGATGCCGCTGCCCTCCAGGACGCGGTTGACCAGTACCACCGCCAGCTGCTCTCGCCGGGCGCGGTCGATTAAGGGATGGCGGTGGCGGGCGGTCGCGAAGATGAAACCGTCGACGTTGCGCGAGCGCATGCTGTCGAAGATCCGTCGCTCCCGGGCGTCGTCGTTGTCGGTGTTGCCCAGCAGGGCAACGTAGCCGGCCGGGTGCAGGGCGTCCTCGATACCCCGCACGATCGGCGGGAAAAGCGGGTTGTTCAAGTCGGGGATCAGCACCCCGATGGCGTAGGAGCGCCGGGTCTTGAGACTGCGCGCTGCCAGGTCGGGCTGGAAGTCCAGAGCCCGAGCCGCCTCCAAGACCCGCTCGGCGGTGCCCGGCCGGACCAGGTGGCGGCGCTCGGCGTTGAGGGCGCGGGAGGCGGTGCCAGGATGAACGCCGGCGGCCTTGGCCACGTCGCGCAGGGTGGCCGGCCCTTTCACGATGGTGGTGCCGCCGCAGGTGCGGACAGGGGAGGCGGAGGCGGAGGGCGCGAGCCGGCTTGGTCGACCAGCCGTGCCTCCCAGCCAGCCAAGCTCACTGCTAGCCCTCTACCCGATCCGGCGACGGCCTCAGTCTACGTCGCGCGCGGGTGGCGCCGGAGCGGATTGCGGACTTGCGGCCGGGGATAATCGGCGCGATGGCAGGGGAGGCGAGCGAGGGATCCCGGCTGCTGCTCATCGATGCCCACGGGTTGGCATTTCGCGCCTACCACGCCCTGCCCGAGATGACCAACCGTCGCGGTGAGTCGATCCGGGTCGCCTATGGCTACACCTCGCAGGTGCTCTTAGCCCTGGAGCAGGGCTTCGACTGCGCCGTCTCCGCCTTCGACCCGCCGGGGCCGATCTTTCGCGACCGCGAGTACGCCGAGTACAAAGCGACCCGGCAGCCCACCCCGGACGAGGTGGTGGAGCAGGTGCCCGTCTGCCAGCGCATCACCGAGCAGCTCAACATCACGGTGGCGGTCGTGCCCGAGTACGAGGCGGACGACGTCATGGGCACGCTGGCCACCCAGGCTTCGGGCAGCGGCTGCTCGACGGTCATCCTCTCCGGCGATGTCGACCTGCTGCAGCTGGTGGATGAGAACACCGTGGTCCAGTTCACCGGCCGCGGCGGCGACCCGGTCCGCTACGACGTGGCCGCGGTCTGGGAGCGTTTCGGCTTTGGACCTGACCGGATCGTCGACTTCAAGGCGCTGAGAGGCGACTCCAGCGACAACATCCCGGGCGTCCCCGGCGTGGGCGACAAGACCGCCACCAGCCTGATCCAGGAGTACGGCGACCTGGAGTCGATCCTGGCGGCCCTGGAGCGGATGCCCCCCGGGCGGGTCCGCAGCAACCTGGAGGCGCACGCCGAGCAGGCGCGCCTGGGCCGCCGGCTGGTCACCATCGTCCGCGAGGTCCCCGGGGTCACCCTCGACCTGGCCAGCTGCCGCCTGCGTGACTATGACCGTGAATCGGCGGCCAACCTGCTCGAGGAGCTGGGCATGCCCAGCCTGGTGCGGCGCCTACCTGCGGCTGCTCCGCAGAGTGGAACGCAGGTCGAGCGTCCGCATGCAGCGCCGGCGGCCGTGGTCACCACCACCGCCGGCCTGGCCGAGATGGTGGCGGCGCTGCGTCGGGGGGGGGTGGTCACCGTCCAGGTGGCGACCGATGGGCCGGCCCGCAAGGGCCGCCTGGCCGGCCTGGCCCTGGCCGACACCAGTGGCTCCAGTTGGCACCTACCGCTGCGCAGTCTGGACGGACCCTGGCTGACCTGGGCGCAGCTGCGACCGCTGCTGGACCTGCTGGCCGACCCCGACGTCCCCAAGTCCGGCTACCAGGCCAAGGAGGCCCTGCTGGCGCTGCGCGCCGATGGGGCCGGTCTGGAGGGGATCGACTTCGATTGTGTCCTGGCCGCCTATCTAGCCGACTCCCGCAGCCGCACGGCGTCCCTGGCCGCTCTCTGCCGGGAGTGGGGTGGCCCACCGGCGCCCGAACCCGAGGTGTACCTGGGTAAGGGGGCTGCCTCGCGCCTCCCTTCGCAGCTCACCCAGGCGGAGGCGGCCCAGCTCTACGGGTCCGAGGCGGCCTGCGCCGCGGCCATCCGACCGGCCCTGGAGGGGCGGCTCGAGCGTTTCCAGGGCCGTGAGTTGCTCCGCGATCTCGAGCTGCCGGTGCTGCAGATCTTGGCGGATATGGAGAAGGTGGGTGTGCGCCTGGATGGAGCCCAACTCGGTGATATCTCTGCCGAGATGCAGGGCCAGATCGCGGGTCTTGAGGCCGGTATGTTCCAGATAGCTGGACAGGCCTTCAGCCCGGGCTCGCCTCCGCAGCTGGCGGCCCTCCTCTACGACCAGCTGGGACTGAAGAGCTCGCGCCGCACCAAGACCGGGCGCTCCACCGACGCCCAGGCGCTGGAGGCGTTGCGCGAGGAGCATCCCATGGTCGGCATGGTGCTGGAGTGGCGCCAGCTGACCAAGCTCAAGAGCACCTACGTCGACGCCCTGCCGCTGCTGATCGACCCCGAGGACGGGCGGGTGCACACCAGCTTCAACCAGGCGGTCGCCGCCACCGGCCGGCTGTCGTCCAGCGACCCCAACCTGCAGAACATCCCGATCCGCACCGAGCTGGGGCGGCGGATCCGGGCGGCCTTCGTCCCCGAGCCCGGCTGGGTGCTGCTCTCGGCTGACTACTCGCAGATCGAGCTGCGAGTGCTGGCCCATCTCAGCGGCGATCCCCAGCTGCGCGACTCCTTCGCTCGGGGCGACGATGTCCACGCCGACACCGCGGCCCAGGTCTTCGGGGTGGGGCGAGACCAGGTCAGCGCCGACCAGCGGCGCATGGCCAAGGTGGTGAATTTCGGGATCCTCTACGGGCTCTCCAGCTTCGGGCTCTCCCGGGACCTGGGCATCCCCGGGGAGGTGGCGGAGGACTTCATCCGGCGCTACTTCGCCAACTACTCCGGCGTGCGCGGCTACCTGGACTCGGTGCGGACGGAGGCGCGCCGCGATGGCTATGTCAGCACCATGCTGGGCCGCCGGCGCTACCTGCCGGAGATCAACTCCACCAACCGGCAGGTGCGCGAGGCCACGGAGCGGATGGCGATCAACATGCCGGTCCAGGGATCGGCCGCCGACATCATGAAGTTGGGGATGATCCGCACCGCCCAGGCCCTGGGTGCCTCTGGCTTCAGGGCGCGGATGCTGCTCCAGGTGCATGACGAGCTGCTCTTCGAGGCCCCAGGGGAGGAGGTGGACCAGGTCGGGGAGCTGGCGGTGCAGGGGATGGCGGGAGCGCTGGAGCTGGAGGTGCCCATGGTGGTGGATCTGAAGACCGGACCCAACTGGAGGGATCTGAGGCCGCTGGGGCGCGTCGCGGGCTGAGGCCGACGTGCCCGAGCTGCCCGAGGTGGAGACCATCGTCCGAGATCTGCGCCCTCATCTGGTCGGCCTTCGAATCGCAGGTCTCCAGCTCAATCATCCTTCGGTGCTCCGCTTCCCCGACCCCGTAAGCCTGCGGGCGCGAGCCGAGGGCCAGTCCATCCGGGGCGTGCGCCGCAGGGGCAAGTTCATCCACCTGGTCCTGGACAGCGGTGACCACCTGGTCATCCATCTGGGCATGTCCGGAACCCTGACCCTGGAGCCGGAGCGTGCGCCGCTGCGCCCGCACACGCACCTGGTGGTGGGGGTGCCCGGGGCCGGCGAGCTCCGCTATCGCGACCCCCGCCGCTTCGGGCGCGTGCTGCTGGGGCGGCCGGGACGGCTGCGCCGGGCCGGGGTCCTGCCCCGGCTGGGGCCGGAACCGCTGGCTCGGGGCTTCGCGGCCAGCTCCTTCGGGCCGGCGCTCCAGCGCACCCGGCGCCCGCTCAAAGCGGCCCTCCTGGACCAAGCGGTGGTCGCTGGCTGCGGAAACATCTACGCCGACGAGGCCTGTTTCGAAGCCAGGCTTCGGCCGGGACGGCCGGGCGCCTCCTTGAGCCAAGCGGAGGTAGAACGGCTGGCGCGGGCTCTGCGCCGGGTGATGCGCCGGGCGGTGCGCCGGCGCGGAACCTCTTTCTCCGACTACCGGGACGGCTTCGGCGCCCGAGGTGAGGCGTACGAGCAGCTGCGGGTGTACGGACGGGGCGGGCTGCCCTGCATCCGCTGCGGCGCTACCCTGCGCCAGGGTCGGATCGCGGGCCGGACCACGGTCTGGTGCGCCGAATGTCAGAGCTGAGAGAGAGCATGAGCCCAAGGGTGGCGCTGGTCTCCTACGACGACGTGCCGCCGATCGGCGGCCAGGGGCGGCTGGTGGGGGCGCTGGAGCAGGAGATGCCCGAGGCCGGCTATGAGGTGGAGGTGCTGAGCCCCAAGCGCGGTCCCTGGGGCACCGGGGTCCGCATCCCTCGGCGCACCCGGCGCAAGCCGCTCGACTACTCGCTGTGGCTGCGGCGGCGGCTGCCGGAGGTGGCCGGCGCTCTGCATCCCGACCTCTGGCACGCGATGGGAGGGCCCGGGGGGGTGCTGCTCTTCCGCCACCCCTCGGGGGCGCCTTTGATCTACACCGCCAACCACACCTACCGCACCGCCCACGGGCGCCGACTGGCCGCCCGACCGCTCGGGAGCATCGAGGCTCGCGCCTACCGCTTCGCCGAGCACGTGATCGCGGTCTCGCCCTCCACCGCCCGCTCCCTGGTCCACGACTACGACGTAGCCCCGGCCAAGGTCTCGGTGATCCCGCCCGGGGTGGACCGGCACTGGCTCGAGGACCCGCCCAGCTCCGGCCCGCGCGAGAGCATCCTGTTCGTCGGGCGACTGGTGCCGATCAAGGGGGTGCAGCACTTCATCGTCCTCTTCCGCTCGCTGGCGGGCGACTTTCCCGACCTGGACGCCGAGATCTGCGGCGACGGTCCCCTGCGCCAGCCCGCCCAGATCATGGCCAGGGAGTTCGGTGGGCGGCTGCAGGTGCGCGGCCGCGTCGAAGAGGACGAACTGGCCCGGGCGTACCGTCGGGCCCGGGTTCTGGTTATCCCCTCCCGCTTCGAGGGGTTGGGCATGGTGGCGCTGGAGGCGATGGCTTGCGGCACCCCGGTGGTGGCCAGTGACGTGCCCGGCCTGACCGACCTCCGGGGCGGGGGCGTGACCCTGGTGCCCGCCGAGCAGCCGGCGGCGCTGGCGGAGGCGGTCCGGGGACTGCTCGGCGACCCCGGCCGCTGGGCGGAGGCCTCGGACCAAGCCCGGCGGGTCGTCGAGCAGCGCTTCTCCTGGGCCGCGGTCCGGCCCCAGGTGGCCGAGGTCTACCGGTCGGTGCTGGACTCCAGCGCCAGCCAGCTGACATAGGCCGCCTCCAGCTGGCGGACCACCTCCTCCAACTGCCGCCCCGGGGCCCGACCCCGGTCTCGGGAGGCGAAGGTCTCCGGGTCGGCCAGCAGCGCCTCGAGCTCGCTCCGCTGGCGTTCGAGCTCAGCGATCTGGGCCTCGACCTGGCGCGGGTCCGGCGGTGCCGGCGGGCGGCCTCGCCGGGGCCGCGAGGGAGCTTGGGGCGGCCGGGCGGGTGCGGGGCGGGCCCGAGGGCGCAGCCCGCCGTCGGCGACCTCGTAGACCAGGGTCGCCACGGCGTCGACGAAGTAGCGGTCGTGGGAGACCATCAGGACCGCCCCGGGGAAGCCCCGCAAAGCCTCTTCCAGCACCTCCTGGGAGGGAATGTCGAGGTGATTGGTGGGCTCGTCCAGGAGTAGTAGGTTGGCGTCGTCCATGCCCAGGCGGGAGAGGGCCACCCGGGCCTTCTCACCGCCGGAGAGCTCGCCCACCAGGTCGAGCGCCCGCTCCCCGCTGAAGAGCATCGCCCCCAGGAGGGTGCGGGCCCGCTCGGGGAGGCTGCCAGGGTGGTCGTCGAGCAGGTTCTCGAGCACCGTCCGGTCCGGGTCCAGGTCAGCAAAGTCCTGGCGGTAGAGGCGCACCCGGGAGCGGGCTCCGGGCAGGACCCGTCCCGCCACCGGATCGAGCTCCCCGGCGAGGGTGTGCAGCAGGGTGGTCTTGCCCGACCCGTTCGGCCCCAGGACCGCCACCCGCTCGCCGCGCGTCACCGTCAGCTCTGGTACGGCCAGAAGGGCCTGGCCATCGCGGCCGCAGCGCAGGCCATCCGTGCGCAGCACCACCGCGGCGCTGGGGGCCGCCTGCAGGCGCAGGTGCATCCGCCGCAACTCGGTTGGTTGGGGGACACGCTCCAGGCGGTCGAGCAGGGTCTGGCGGCCCCTCGCCTGGCGAGCGCGCTGGCCCGCCTTGTAGCGGCGGATGTACTCCTCCTGGTGGCTGATGTGAGCCTGTTGCGCCTCCCAGGCACGGCGCCAGCGCACCCGGCGCTCACGGCGCTGGCGGTGGTAGCTCTGGTACCCGCCCTCATAGACCTCGACCCTGCCCGCCTCCAGCTCCAGGACCCGGTTGCACAGCCGCTCCAGAAGGCGGCGGTCGTGGGCCACCAGGCACAGGGTGGGGGCCGTCTGCAGCAGATGGGCCTCGAGCCACTCGATGGCGGCGAGGTCAAGGTGGTTGGTGGGCTCGTCGAGCAGGAGCAGGTCTGCCTCCTGGAGCAGGAGCTTGGCCAGCTCCAAGCGCCGCACCTGGCCCACGCTCAGCTGCCCGGGGGAGCGTGACTGCTCGGTCTCGCCCAGCCCCAGGCCGTTGAGGGTGGCCCGGGCCCTGGCCTCGAGCTCGTAGCCACCCAGGCCCTCGTAGGCGGTCTGGCACTCGCCGAATTGGGCCAGGAGCACCTCCCCGTCCGGGCTCGGTTGGGCGAGCAGCCGCTCCAGGTGTCCGAGCTCGTCGCGCAAGCGGGCCAAGTCGGTGCGGCTGGCCATGGCCTCGCCAAGCACGGTCTCCGCGCTTGGTGGGGGCGACTCCTGGGGCAGGTGGGCGACCAACAGGCGTCCCGGGCGCTCCACCCGCCCCGAGCTGGGGGGCAGCTGGCCGGCCAGGATCTGGAGCAGGCTGGACTTACCCTCGCCGTTGGGACCGACCACGGCCAGGCGGTTGCCCGGCTCGACCTGGAGGTCGAGGCCGGCGAAGATCGGGCGGTCGCCGAACTCGAGGCTGACCTCGCGCAGGCTGAGCAGCGGCATCAGGGCTCCCCCCAGCGGGGCTGCGATACTCGCGTCGTGCCCAGCCTCGAGCTCAAGGCGCCCTTCGCGCCCACCGGCGACCAGCCCCAGGCGATCGAGCGCTTGCTCACCGGCATCGGCCGCGGGGATCGCCACCAGGTGCTACTGGGCGTGACCGGAAGCGGCAAGACCTTCACTGTCTCCAACGTAATCGCCCAGGTGCGCCGGCCGGTCTTGGTGCTGAGCCCCAACAAGACCCTGGCGGCCCAGCTCTGGGCCGAGTTCAAGGCGTTCTTCCCCGAGAACGCGGTGGAGTACTTCGTTTCCTACTACGACTACTACCAGCCCGAAGCCTACATCGCCCGCACCGACACCTATCTCGAGAAGGATTCCTCCCGCAACGAGGAGATCGACCGGCTCCGCAACGCCGCCACCCGCTCCCTGCTCACGCGCCGGGACGTGATCGTGGTGGCCTCGATCTCCTGCATCTACGGAGTGGGCTCGCCCGAGGATTACCTGGGGGAGTCAGTCAAGCTGGAGCGCGGCGGGAGTCTGCGCCGGGACATCCTGCTGCGCAAGTTCTCCGACCTGCAGTACAGCCGCAACGATCAGGACTTCGGCCGGGGCCGCTTCCGGGTGCGGGGCGACGTGGTCGACATCCAGCCCGCCTACGAGGAGATCGCCTCCCGGATCGAGTTCTTCGGCGACGAGGTGGAGCGGATCGTCAACTTCGATCCTCTGACCGGCGAGATCCTCGGCGAGCAGCAGGAGCTGGCCGTCTTCCCGGCCACCCACTACGTGACCCCCAAGGACAAGCTGGCCCGGGCCCTGGAGCAGATCGAGGCCGAGCTCGAGGAGCGCTCCGCCGAGCTCGACCGGGCCGGCAAGCTGCTGGAGGCGCAGCGCCTGCGGCAGCGCACCCAGTTCGACCTGGAGATGATGCGGGAGACGGGGAGCTGTGCCGGGGTGGAGAACTACTCCCGGCACCTGAGCGGCCGGCGCGAGGGCGAGACCCCCTACACCCTGATGGACTTCCTCCCCGAAGACACCCTAATCGTGGTCGACGAGTCACACGTGGCAGTTCCCCAGATCGGGGGCATGTACGGCGGGGATCGCTCCCGCAAGGTGCCCCTGGTGGAGTACGGGTTCCGCCTGCCTTCGGCGCTGGACAACCGGCCCCTGACCTTCGCCGAGTGGGAGAAGGCGGTGGGGCAGGTGATCTACGTTTCCGCCACCCCGGGGCCGTACGAGCTGGAGCGCGCCAGCCAGGTGGTGGAGCAGCTGATCCGGCCCACCGGCTTGCTCGACCCGACCATCGAGGTGCGTCCCTCCAAGGGTCAGATCGACGACCTGTTGAGCCAGATCCATCGGACGGCCGCGGCCGGGGAGAGGACCCTGGTCACCACCCTGACCAAGCGGATGGCCGAGGACTTGACCGACTACCTGCGCGAGGCCGGGGTCAAGGTGCAGTACCTCCACTCCGACGTCGACACCCTGGAGCGGGTCGAAGTCATCCGTGACCTGCGCCTCGGGGTCTACGACGTGGTGGTCGGCATCAACCTGCTCCGAGAGGGGCTGGACCTACCCGAGGTGAGCCTGATCGCCATCCTGGATGCCGAGAAGGAGGGTTACCTGCGCAGCTACCGCTCGCTGATCCAGACCAGCGGCCGGGCGGCGCGCAACGTCCACGGCCGGGTCGTGATGTACGCCGACCGCAAGTCGGTGGCGATGGAGGAGACCCTGGATGAGACCGGGCGCCGGCGCACCAGCCAGGAGGCCTACAACCAGGCCCACGGCATCACCCCCGCCACCATCGTCAAGGCGGTGCGGGTGCAGGAACTGGCCCGGGCTGAGCAGCAGGAGGCGGCGGCCGAGTTCCAGGAGGCGGTGGGGCTGCCGCCCGACGAACTGCTCAAGCTGACCCTGGAGGTGGAGCGGTCGATGAAGAAGGCCGCCGCCAACCTGGAGTTCGAGCGGGCGGCCCAGCTCCGCGACCGCCTGGTCCACCTGCGCCGGGTCCAGACCGACATCGGCCCCGCTGAACCCGCCGGCGCCGGGGCGCGCGCTGCCAGGCGGCCCAACCGGCGTCGGCGCGGTCCCTGAGCCGGGCCCGGATCAGACCCTGGTCCGGTGGCCTCAGGCCGGGGGATTGCCCGGTCGGCTCCCGGCGCGAAAGCGCCAGCCCAGCATCGCCAGCGCCAGCAGCACCAGCAGCACCACCCCGCGAATCACGATGACGATCGAGTGGTCGAGGGCGCCGAAGACGATCAGAGCCACCGCCACCGCGCCCACCAGGACGCCCACCAGCGCCCGAGTCCGAGGGTTAGCGTTACGACCGAAGAACCGGAAGAGCATGAACACGCGTCGGACCTCGTGACTGGCTGTAGCCGGTGGAAGGATCCGGCTGGTGCGGGTGCGGACAGGATAGATAGTGCGCCAGGGCGCTGCGGTAAGTTGGTCAGCCGACGGCCAAATCGCAGGCAGGGAGGCTTCAGCGATGCCGACCAGGACAGCACGGGCCAGTTGGGCGCCCGGTGAGCACGGCGGCGGCGGGCAGATTCGCTCGGACGGTGAGGCGCTGGCGGCCAGCTACTCGTTCGGCTCTCGATTCGAGAACGCCCCGGGGACGAATCCCGAGGAGCTCCTGGGGGCGGCTCACGCCAGCTGCTTCAACATTGCCTTTGCGCTGGCGTTGACCCGTCAGGGGCATGAACCCGCCCGCCTGGAGACCGCCGCCGAGGTCACCCTGGAGAAGCAGGAGGACGGGTTCCGGATCAGCAGTGTTCGGCTGATCACGGTCGGCGAGGTGGAGGGGCTGAGCCAGGAGGACTTTGCTCAGGAAGCCCACCGGGCCAAGCTGGGATGCCCGATCTCCAAGGCCCTGGCCGGCACCGACATCTTTCTCGACGCCAAGCTGGTCTGACCCGGCCCGGCCGCAATTGGGCGCGCGCCAGCCGCGGATCGTGGTCGAGATGGCGGTCGGGGCCGCCCACTTCCGGGTTGCTCAGGATTCGGCGGAGGCGGGCAAGCCGCCCTCCAGAGACCACTGCCGGGATCGGCCCTGTGGGTGGCCGATGCCGACCGGCTGGGGACGTGCCAGGTGGGGGCGCTGCCGGAACTAGCTCAGCGGCGGGCGCCGGTCGGGCCAGGCCGAGGCACGCTCCAGCTCCTGGGCCAGCCGCAGCAGGACGGCCTCCTCGGCGTGGCGGGCGGTGAACTGCACGCCGACGGGCAGCCCTGCCTCCCAGTGCAGGGGCAGTTGCGCCGCCGGGAGGCCGGCGACATTGGCCAGGGGCGTGAAGGGGGAGAAGCGGTCGCAGCGGTCGAAGGTCGAGAGTGGATCCTCGTCGCCGGAGGCAAAGAGCTCTCCCAGTCGCAGCGGCGGTTGGGCCAAGGTTGGGGTGAGCAGGAGGTCGTAGCGCTCCCAGAGCGGCGCCAGGGAGCGGGCGAACCCCTGCAGCCGGTTGAGGCTGGCCAGGTACTGGGCCCCCTCAATCTGCGCCCCCACCGCGGCCAGAGCCCGGTTGTGGGGCTCGAGCAGCTGGGTGTCTCCGCCGGCGGCCTCGACCTCCAGCACCGCCTGCCGGATGCCCACTGCCCAGATGATGCGGAAGTCCTCCGCCAGGCCCTCCCCCGACCAGGGGTGCTCCACCTCATCCACCTGGTGGCCGAGCTCGTGGCAGAGCTGGACGGTCGCCGCCACGGCCTCGACACACACCGGGCTGACGGGCACCGCGATCGGTGGGGTGTTGGTCCAGCCCAGGCGCAACCGGGGACCGGGCAGGCCGGCGGCGGCGCTGAAGCCCACCCGGGGCGCCGAGAGCGGGGAGGGGTCACCCAGGGCCGGCCCGGCGACGACGTCCAGCAGCAGGGCGGTGTCGGCCACTCGCCGGGTTAGGAAACCGTCGACGCTCAACCCCGCCAGACCGTCACCCTGCAGCGGCCCCAGGGAGATCCGCCCCCGAGTGGGCTTGAGCGCGAACAGCCCGCAGCAGGAGCCGGGGATGCGCAGGCTGCCGCCACCATCGTTGCCCTCTGCGGCAGGCACGAGCGCCGCCGCCACCGCCGCTGCGGAACCGCCGCTGGAACCACCCGGCGTGCGGTCCAGGGCCCAGGGATTGCGGGTCTGGCCCCAGCCAGCGCTCTCGGTGACGGGGACGGCGGCGAACTCGGGCAGGGTGGTCTTGCCCACCAGCACAGCGCCGGCCCGGCGCAGCCTCGCGACCACTTCGGAATCGATGGCGACCGCGACCGCGGGCAGGGCCCGCGAGCCTTGGCCCACCGGGGCGCCGGCGAGCAGGCGGTTGTCCTTCACCGCCAAGGGCACCCCCTCCAGAGCCCGGGCCTGTCCCCGGCGGAGCCGTTCCGCCGACTCCTGGGCCTGGGCCCGAGCTGGCCCCTCCAGGACCAGGGCGAAGGCCCGCAGCTGCGGGTCCAGGCGCTCGATCCGGGCCAGGCAGGCAGTGAGCAGGGAGTCGGGCGAGAGCCGCCCCTGGCGCAGCCAGGCCGCCAGCCGGGCCGGGCCTTCCCAGATGGCCTGCTCAGGGTCCAGTGCGGGCCCGCTGGAGGTCACCACCAGGGGCCAGTTTGCCAGGGCCACCCGGCTCGGAGCCGGGGGCCGGAGTGGGTACGCTTGTGCTGCATGGGACAGGCCTTCATCTCGATTCGTGGCGCCCGCGAGCACAACCTCCGTGATCTCGACCTGGACATTCCCCGGGACCAGCTCACGGTGGTGACCGGGCTCAGCGGCTCAGGCAAGTCGTCGCTGGCCTTCGACACCATCTACGCCGAGGGCCAGCGGCGCTACGTGGAGTCGCTCTCCGCCTACGCCCGGCAGTTCCTCGGCCAGATGGAGAAGCCCGACGTCGACCACATCGACGGGCTCTCGCCGGCGATCTCGATCGACCAGAAGGGGGCGGGGCGCAACCCGCGATCCACGGTGGGCACCGTCACCGAGGTCTTCGACTACCTGCGCCTGCTCTACGCCCGGGTGGGCCACCCCCACTGCCCGCGCTGTGGCCGGGAGGTGTCGCGCCAGACCGTGGAGCAGATCGCCGACCAGGTCGCGGCGCTGTCCGCCGGGACCAGGGTCCTGATCCTGGCGCCAATCGTCCAGGCGCGCAAGGGCGAGCATCAGGCGGTGGTGGAATTGGCGCGCCGTCAGGGATTCGTGCGTCTGCGGGTGGATGGCAAGGTGCACCCCCTGGACCAGGTGCCCGCGCTGGACAAGCGCTACAAGCACGATCTGGAGATCGTCGTCGATCGCCTGGTCCTGGGCGAGGGATCGCTGTCGCGCCTGCGCGAGTCCTGCGAGCAGGCGACCCAGCTGGCGGGAGGCACGGTCACGGTGGCGGGCGCCGATCCTGGCTCCACTTTCGAGGACATGCTCTTCTCCCAAAAGTTCGCCTGTGTTTACGACGGGCTCTCGATGGAGGAGCCCCAGCCGCGCAACTTCTCCTTCAACAACCCCCACGGGGCCTGCCCGGCCTGCACCGGCTTGGGGGCCCGGCTGGAGGTGGACCCGGAGGCGGTGGTCAGCGACCCCGGGCGCTCCCTGGTGGAGGGGGCGGTGTCGGGCTGGACCTGGGGACCGGCGCAGCAGTGGATGACCGACCTGGTGGAGTCGGTGGCCCGCCAGCATGGGGTGCCCCTGGAGCGCCCCTGGAAGCGGCTGACCACCCGCCAGCGCGACCTGATCCTCTACGGCCTGGAGCCCGGGGAGACGGTCTCGATGCGCTTCCGCTCCCGGAGCGGCCGGGTGCACCAGTATCAGGCCCGCTTCGAGGGCGTGATCCCCAACCTGGAACGGCGGTACCGGGAGACCGAGTCGGAGGCGGTCAAGGAGGGTATCGAGCGCCTGATGATGCAGCGCGCCTGCCCCAGCTGCAAGGGCCAGCGCCTCCGCCCCGAGTTCCTGGCGGTGACCGTCAGCGGCCTCGGGATCATGGACTTCTGCGCCCAGCCCGTGGAGCAGGCCCTCGTCACCCTGGAGGGCTGGCGGCTCACCGAGCGGGAGGAGCTGATCGCCCGCCGGATCCTCAAGGAGATCCGCGAGCGGGTGGGCTTCCTCCAGGATGTCGGCCTGCAGTACCTGACCCTGGACCGTCCCGCCGCCTCCCTCTCGGGGGGGGAGGCGCAGCGGATCCGTCTGGCGACCCAGATCGGCAGCCGCCTGACGGGGGTGCTCTACATCCTCGACGAGCCCAGCATCGGCCTTCACCAGCGCGACAACCACAAGCTGCTGGCCACGCTCTTCCGGCTCCGGGACCTGGGCAACACCGTGGTGGTGGTCGAGCACGACGAGGAGACCATCCGCAGCGCCGACTTCGTGGTCGACATGGGTCCCGGCGCCGGCGAGCACGGCGGCGACGTGGTGGCGGCTGGGACCCTGGAGCAGGTGCTGGCCACCCCCCAGTCGCTCACCGCCCAGTTCCTGCGCGGGGAGCGGCGGATCCCGGTGCCAGGCCGGAGGCGTTCCGGGCGGGGGCAGCTGGTGGTGCGGGGGGCCCGGGCCAACAACCTGCGCGCCATCGACGTCAGCTTTCCCCTGGGCTGCCTGGTGGGGGTGTCGGGGGTGAGCGGCTCGGGGAAGAGCACCCTGGTCAACGACATCCTCTACCGGCGCCTGGCCCAGCTCTTCTACGGCGCCAAGCTGCGGCCGGCGGCCCACTCCCGGCTGGACGGCGTCGAGCTGATCGACAAGGTGGTGGACGTCGACCAGGCCCCCATCGGCCGCACCCCTCGCAGCAACCCCGCCACCTACACCGGCCTCTTCACCCCGATCCGCGAGCTGTTCGCCCAGCTGCCCGAGGCCCGGGTCCGGGGCTACCGTCCGGGCCGCTTCTCCTTCAACGTCCGTGGCGGCCGCTGCGAGGCCTGCGAGGGTGATGGCCTGATCAAGATCGAGATGCATTTCCTGCCCGACATCTACGTCACCTGCGAGGTCTGCAAGGGGCAGCGCTACACCCAGGAGGTGCTGGAGGTGCGCTTCAAGGGCCACTCCATCGCCCAGGTGCTGGCGCTGTCGGCGGAGGAGGCCCTGGGCCTGTTCCGCAATCAGCCGGCCATCGCCCGCAAACTGCAGACCCTGGTGGACGTGGGGCTGGGGTACGTGCACCTGGGCCAGCCCGCCACCCAGCTCAGCGGCGGCGAGGCCCAGCGGGTCAAGCTGGCCACCGAGCTCTCCCGGCGCAGCACCGGTCAGACCCTCTACATCCTCGACGAGCCCACCACCGGGCTGCACTTCGCCGATGTCGCCAAGCTGCTGGAGGTGCTCCACCGCCTGGTCGAACAGGGCAACAGCGTGATCGTGATCGAGCACAACCTGGACGTGCTCAAGTCCACCGACTGGCTCATCGACCTGGGCCCGGACGGCGGCGAGGGCGGAGGCGCGGTGGTGGCCGAGGGCACGCCGGAGCAGGTTGCCTCGGACCCGGCCTCGTCCACCGGCTCCTACCTGGAGCCGCTGCTCCTGGGGGCGGGCCGGGAGGGCCCGGCCCGGGTGGCGGTGTGAGTGGCCGCCCCAGCCCTCCTCCCCGCCGGCCCAACCCGGGCACCTTCCAGGGCTGGCAGCGGGGAGCCTGCCTGACTGGCTTTGCCCTGCTGCTCCTACTGGCCCTGCTCGTGGTGGTCAACGCCGCCCTGGGCATCGTCGGGGTCCACTGACGGTGGTCGAGGCCGCGACCCCGAGCGCCTCGGTGGCGCCGGAGGCAGGGACGGGAGCCGAGGCTTCCGCTGTGAAGCCAAGGCTGCACCAGAACCCGCAGCTGCTCAGAGCGCGGCTCCGCGCCGCGCCCACCGGGCCCGGGGTCTACCTCTTCCGCGGCTCGGGCGCCCAGGTCATCTACGTTGGGAAGGCGGCCAACCTCCGCTCCCGCCTGCGCAGCTACTTTGCCGCCCGCACCCTGCTGCCGGAGCGGACCCGCCATCTGGTGGACGCGGTGCTGGATTTCGAGGTCATCGCCGCCGACAGCGAGCAGCAGGCGCTGATTGTCGAGAACACCCTGATCAAGCGCTACCACCCTCGCTTCAACGTCCGCCTCCGTGACGACAAGAACTACCTCTACTTCCGGCTCCCGCCCAGCTCGGCGCCTGACCCCGAGCTTGTCCCCAGCGAGGTGCGCGAGCGGCTGGCGGCCTATCCCCGGCCCACCTACACCCGCCGCCTGGGGGACGACGGATCGCGCTACTTCGGGCCCTACACCGACGCCAAGACGCTGCGCCGCACCATCCGGGAGATCCGCACCGTCTTTCCCTTCCGGGGCTGCTCGGACGCCATCTTCCGCCGGGGCCGGGTCTGCCTCGACTTCCATCTCGGGATCTGCGCCGGCCCCTGCGAGGGCCTGATCACCCCAGCCCAGCACGCGGCCCTGCTGGACGACACCGGTGCCTTCCTGGAGGGGCGCACCACTGCGGTCTCGGCCCGGCTCCGCACCGAGATGCAGGGGGCCAGTGCCGAACTTGACTACGAGAAGGCGGCGGCGCTCCGCGACCGCCTGGAGGCGGTGCTCAAGCTCAGCCGGGAGCAGATCACCAGCCCTCGACTGGGCGCCGACGTGGACGTGGTCGGGGTGGCCCGGGAGGGCGCCCAGGGGATGGCGGCGGTGCTCCTGGTCCGGGACGGACGCCTGCAGGGCATGGAGTGCCACCCCCTGGAGGGGGTGGGGGAGGTGAGCCTGGAGGAGGTACTGAGCAGCTTCGCCGCCCAGTACTACGGCAACTCCACCCACGTCCCCCGCACCGTCTACCTGCCCGAGCAGCCGACCGCCCGACCGCTGCTGGAGTCGTTCCTGACCAGCAAGCGGGGAGCTCGGGTGGAGGTGCTGGTCCCCCGCCGGGGCCAGTTCCGCAGCCTGCTGGGGCGCGCCCAGGAGACCGCCCAGGCCTCGCTCAGCCAGGCGCGTGTGGCTCAGGACTTCGACTCGGGCCGCGCCGCCCGGGCGCTTGCGGACCTGGCTCAGCAGCTGGGCCTGAGCCACGCCCCCCAGCGGATCGAGTGCTACGACATCAGCAACACCATGGGCGAGCAGAGCGTTGGCTCGATGGTGGTGTTCGAGGATGGCCGCCCGAAGCCCGCGGACTACCGCATCTTCGCGGTGCGCTCCGTTGAGGGCCCCAATGACTTCGCCAGCCTGGAGGAGGTGCTGTCCCGGCGGCTGGCCCACCTGACCCGGGCCGCCGAGCCAACCCAGAGCTTCGGGCGCCTGCCCGACGTGCTGATCGTCGACGGTGGCGCGGGCCAGCTGGCGGCGGCCCACCGAGCCCTGCGTCGCCTGGGACTGGCCGACATCCCGCATTTCGGTCTGGCCAAGCGCTTCGAGGAGCTCTACCGACCCGAGAGTCCCGACCCCATTCACCTGCCCCGGGAGAGCCCCGCTCTCTTCCTGGTCCAGCGGGTGCGCGACGAGGCCCACCGCTTCGCCATCACCCGCCACCGGGCGCGGCGGGCCAAAGCCGGGGTGCACTCCCGGTTGGACGAGATCAGCGGGGTGGGACCGCGCCGGCGTCGGGCCCTGCTGCGGCGCTTCGGCTCGGTGGAGGGCATCCGCCAGGCCTCGGCGGAGGAGCTGACCGCCGTCCCTGGGGTCACCCGGGCGGTGGCCGCGGCCATCAAGGAGATCCTGTGACGGGCTCCCGGATCCTGCTCTTCGGCCCGCCCGGGGCCGGGGTCCCCCTGGCCCTGGAGGCGCTGCGGCGCGCGGGCCTGGACGTGGTCGCCTCTGAGGGCCAGATCGCCTCCGACCCCCTGCTCGAGGAGGCGGTGGCGCAGGACCGGAAGGCGTGGCTGGTGGGCTTGGAGGGGGCCGACCTCAGCTGCCTGGGAAGGCGTGACGCCGCCTGGTCCGCGACCTCGCTCCCCGACCATCTGGACTCGGCCCTCTTCGCCTTGGCCTCTGCCCGGGAGCGGCTGCTGCCCGCCCGCCTGCGCGCGGACCTCCTGCTGGACACCGGCCAGCTCTCGGCTCTGGAGCTGCGAGCGCGCCTGGGCCAGCTCCGGCCCCAGCTCTGGGGTGGTGACGCCACTCCGGTCCTGGAGTCCTTCGCCTACACCCGCGGCGTCCCCCTGGACCTGGACTGGTGCCTGGACGCCCGCGGGCTGCGCAACCCCTACTGGGAGCCCGAGCTGCGGCTGCGCTCCGGACTCGACCCGGAGGTGGAGGGCTTCGTCCTCGGCCAGGCCCAGGCCCAGGGTCTGCTGGAACAGGCCCAAGCAGCGGTGGCCACCTGGCTGCCCGAGTTGCGCCGGGGCGGGCGCCGCCGTGCCCTGCGCTTGGCGATCGGCTGCACCGGGGGGTTTCATCGCTCAGTGGCCCTGGTCGAGGAGCTGGGCCGGAGGCTGCGGCGGGATTCGCTGCCGCACCTGGTCTGGCACCGCGACCTTCCCGGTCCCGATTGAGCTCCGACCTCGCTCGGCGGTAGGCGCGCCTATACTGCCCGGTCGGGCGGCGCCACGGCGGCCGCACGCCCGGCTGAGCCGGGGTCGGTGCCTGGGGGTCGGAGGGCCAGATTGGTCAGGGTCGGGATCAACGGCTTCGGCAGGATCGGGCGCAACTTCTTCCGGGCGGCCCAGGGACGTCCGGAGCTGGAGATCGTCGCCGCCAACGACATCACCAGCCCCGAGATCCTGGCCCATCTGCTCCGCTACGACTCGATCCTGGGGCGCTTCCCCGGCCAGGTGGTGGTCGAGGGCGAGACCCTGCTGGTCGACGGCCGGCCTCTGCGCGTGTTCTCCGGCCTGGCCCCGGGAGAACTGGACTGGGCCGGGCTTGGGGTGGAGGTGGTGATCGAGTCCTCGGGGGTCTTCACCACCGCCGAGCAGGCGAGCCCCCACCTGGGCTCGGGGGGGGCTCGGAAGGTGATCGTGACCGCGCCCGCCGGGGGCGAGGACCTCACCGTTTGCATCGGCGTCAACCAGGAGCGCTACGACCCCCAACGGCACCACCTGATCTCCAACGCCTCCTGCACCACCAACTGCCTGGCGGTGGTGGCCAAGGTGCTGCATCAGCGCTTCGGCATCGCCAGCGGGCTGATGAGCACCGCCCATGCCTACACCGGCGACCAGCGGCTGCTGGACGGACCGCACAGCGACCTGCGCCGGGCGCGGGCGGCGGCGATGTCGCTGATCCCCACCAGCAGCGGCGCCGCCAAGGCGGTCGAACTGGTGCTGCCCGAGCTCAGGGGGCGCTTCCAGGGGAGCGCACTGCGGGTGCCGGTGCCCGACGTGTCCCTGGTCGACTTCAGCGCCGTGGTCGAGCGGCCGACCAGCGTGGAGGCCGTCAACCGCGCCTTCCAGGATGCCGCCGCCGGCGAGCTCCAGGGCATCCTGCGGGTCTCCGAGGAGCCACTGGTGTCGATCGACTTCATCGGCGACAGCTGCTCGGCCATCGTCGACGCCCCCTGCACCCTCATGGCCGGCGACCATCACGTCAAGGTGATGGCCTGGTACGACAACGAGTGGGGCTACTCGTGCCGGGTGGTGGACCTGGCGGTGCTGGTGGCCGAGACCCTGCCGAGCGGGTAGGCGGCGGTGGCCAGAGGTCCCCACGCCATCCCCGGCCTGGACGACATCAACGTCGCCGGCAAGCGGGTGCTGCTCCGGGTCGACTTCAACGTGCCTCTGGACTCGCAGGGGGCGGTGCGCGACGACAGCCGTCTGCGGGCCTCGCTGCCCACCATCCGCGACCTCCTGGAGCGGGGGGCGGCGGTGATCGTCGCCACCCACCTGGGCCGACCCGGGGGGAAGCCCGACCCTGCCCTGAGCACCCTGACCCTGGTGCCGCCGCTGGAGCAGCTGCTGCACCGCCCCGTGGCCTGGGCGCCAGACTGCGTCGGGCCGGAGGTCGAACGCCGGGTGGCCGACCTCCAGCCCGGCCAGGTGTTGCTTCTGGAGAACCTGCGCTTCCATCCCGAGGAGGAGGCCAACGATCCCGGCTTCGCCGGGCAGCTGGCGGGCCTGGGAGACGCCTACGTCAACGACGCCTTCGCCGCCTCCCACCGCGCCCATGCCTCGACCGAGGCCGTGGCGGGACTGCTGCCCGCGGCGGCGGGCCGGCTGATGGCGGAGGAGGTGAGCCAGCTGGGCGCGTTGCTGGCCTCACCGCGACGACCGCTGCTGGCGATCATCGGAGGCAGCAAGCTCAGCACCAAGCTGGGGATCCTGCAGCACCTGATCGAAAAGGTGGAGACCCTCTGCCTGGGGGGGGCCATGGCTGCCACCTTCCTCAAGGCGGCCGGGCTCGAGGTGGGCCGGTCGCTGGTGGAGGATGACTTCCTCGACTCCGCCCTCGACCTGGTGGCCCAGGCCACCCGCCGGGGCGCTGCCCTGGAACTGCCGGCCGACGTGGTCGTGGCCCCCGCAGCCGACGCCGGGCCCGACGAGGTCAGAACCAAGGCGGTCCAGGAGCTGGACCCCGGGGACATGATTCTCGATCTGGGGCCGCGGACCGTGGAGCGCTGGCAGGCCCTGATCGCCACCGCCGGCACCGTGGTCTGGAATGGGCCCCTGGGCCTCTATGAGGTGCCCCGCTTCGCCAAGGCCACCGAGCAGCTGGCCCGGGCCCTGGCGGCGAGCCCCGCTCGCAGCGTCACTGGCGGCGGCGACCTCCTGGCGGCACTGCAGCGGCTCGGGTTGGAGGGTTCGCTCAGTCATGTCAGCACCGGGGGTGGGGCCACCCTGGAGTTCCTTGAGGGCAAGACCCTTCCCGGGGTGGCCGCCCTGGAGCACTCCGGCCGCGATAGCTCCCGGGATCGGGGCTGATGGCGGAGGCACGCCGCCCCCTGGTGGTGGGGAACTGGAAGATGAACACCACCGTCCCGGAGGCGGTGGCGCTGGCAGAAGGCCTGCTGCGGCTGCTGCCGGCGGCACCTGCGGCCGAGATCGCGGTCCTGCCGCCCTTCATCTCGATCTGGCCGGTGCACCTGGTCCTGGCGGACGACCCCCGCGTCGAGGTCGGCGCCCAGGACTGCTACTGGCAGCCTCCGGGCGCCTTCACCGGGGCGGTGGCGGCGGCGATGCTGCAACCTCCCTGCCACCACGTGCTGGTGGGCCACAGCGAGCGCCGCCAGCTCTTCGGCGACTCGGACGAGGTGGTCCGCCTCAAGCTGGAGGCGGTGCTCCGGGCTGGGCTCAACCCGCTGCTGGCGGTGGGCGAGACCCTGGAGCAGCGCGATCGGGGCGACACCGAGGCGGTGGTCAAGGGCCAATGCCGCTTCGCCCTCAAGGGCCTGGGCGCCCAGGGCCTGGGAAACTGCACCGTGGCCTACGAACCGATCTGGGCGATCGGCACCGGCCAGACCGCCAGTCCCGCTGACGCCGAGCAGGCTGCGGGGTGGATCCGCGAGGTGCTGGCCGAGACCGACTCCGGGGTGGCGGCCCGGGCCCGGGTGCTCTATGGCGGCAGCGTCACCGCCGAGAGCGCCGCCGCCATGTTGGCGCCGGCGGGAGTCGACGGCGCCCTGGTGGGCGGCGCCAGCCTGGACGCGGCCCAGTTCTGCGGGATCGTCGGGGCCGCTGCCCCGGGCGCCTGAGCCGCCAGCGCGGAAGGGCATCGGCGCGGTGATAGGCTCGGGCGGCCTGACCAGCCCGCCCGCGGCGAGGGGAGACCGTGAGTGACCCAGGGGCCAGCCCGGCCCTACTGTGTATCTGCGACGGCTGGGGCGAGAGCCGGCGCCGCCGCGGCAACGCCATCGCCTTGGCGCGCAAGCCCCACTACCGGCGCCTGCGCGCCCAGGGCGCGGCGACCACGCTGGCCGCCAGCGGCACCGCCGTCGGCCTGCCCCGCGGCCAGCAGGGCAACTCTGAGGTCGGGCACCTCACCATCGGCGCCGGCCGGGTGGTGCCGCAGGACCTGACCCGGATCGACCAGGCCATCCGGGACGGGAGCTTCTACAGCCAGCCCGCGCTCCTGGAGGCCACCCGACGGGCGGCGCGCCGGGGCTCGACCCTGCACCTGCTGGGGCTGGTCTCCCCGGGAGGGGTGCACAGTCACCAGCGCCACCTGCTGGCGCTCTGCGAGCTGGCCCGGCGCCAGGGCCTGGAGCGGGTCCTGATCCACGGGTTCACCGACGGCCGCGACACGCCCCCCACCAGCGGCCGCTCCCACCTGGCCCGGCTGCTGCGCGAGTTGCGGCGGGTCGGGGTCGGCCGGATGGCCTCGGTGGCAGGCCGCTACTACGCCATGGACCGGGACCGGCGCTTGGACCGGACCGCCGCCGCCTATCAGGCCCTCACCGGCCGCGCTGAGCGCCGCGTGGTGGACCCCCTGGAGTACCTCGCCGAGCAGTACCGCCGGGGCCGGGGCGACGAGTTCATCCCCCCCGCCTCAGTGGCCGCGAGCGATGAGGAGGTGGCGCGCATTGCCCCGGGAGACGTTGTCATCCATTTCAACTTCCGCCCCGACCGCGCCCGCCAGCTGTGCCACGCCCTGATGGACCAGAACTTCTCGGGCTTCCAGCGCCAAAGGCCGCTTCCGGGGCTGCACCTTTACACCATGACCCGCTTCGACGACCGGCTCCAGGCGGTGGTCGTCTTCCCCAAGCAGCTGGTGCGCAACACTCTGGGCGAGGTGGTCTCGCAGGCGGGCCTGCGCCAGCTCCACCTGGCCGAGACTGAGAAGTACGCCCACGTCACCTACTTCCTCAACGGGGGCCGGGAGGAGCCCTTCCCCGGCGAGGAGCGCCATCTGGTGCCGTCGCCCCGGGTGGCCACCTACGATCGGCGCCCGCGGATGAGCGCCGACGGCATCACCACCGAGGCGCTCCGGGGCATTCGCAGCCGAGCCTTCTCCCTGATCGTGGTCAACTACGCCAACGCCGACATGGTGGGCCACACCGGCAACCTCGCCGCGACCGTGGCCGCCGTCGAGCACCTGGATGGCTGCCTGGGCCGGCTCGAGCGCGCCTGCGCCGCCAGCTCCTGCATCTTCCTCATGACCGCCGACCACGGCAACGCCGAGGCCAAGGTCGATCTTCGCGACGGCTCGCCGCTGACCGCCCACACCAACAGCCGGGTGCCCCTGGTCCTCTGCCACGACCCCACCCGGGCGCGGCTCAGGCAGGGTGGGGGCCTGCGTGACGTGGCCCCGACGCTGCTGCGGGCGATGGCGCTGCCGGTGCCCCGGGAGATGACCGGCTCCGACCTCCGGACCCGACGATGAGCACTCGTGCCCCCCGCCGCCGCCGCCCGCCCGCGGAGCCGTCCCAGCCGACCGAGCAGCCCTTGGAGCCGATGGGCCTGGTGGCGCTGGTGGGCCGGCCCAACGTGGGCAAGTCGACGCTGTTCAACCGACTCACCGGCGGCCGCCGGGCTATCGTCTCGCCCGAGCCGGGTCTCACCCGCGACCGCATCTATGGCGAAGTCGAGTGGCGGGGCCGCGCCTTCACCGTGGTGGACACCGCGGGCATCGATCGGGTGCTGAGGGGTGAGAACCAGGCTGATCTGGCCAGCAACACCCAGGGCCAGGTGCGCCTGGCCCTGGAGCAGGCCGACCTGATCTGCTTCCTCTGCGACGCCCGCGCCGGACTGACTGCCGCCGACCGGGAGGTGGCGGACCAGCTCCGGCGCGGCGGCCGGCCGGTGCTGCTGGTGAGCAGCAAACATGAAGGTCGCCAGGACCGCCTCCTGGCCCACGAGCTCCTGGAGCTGGGCCTGGGTGAACCCGCTCCGGTCTCGGCCCTCTCCGGTACCGGGAGCGGCGATCTCCTGGACCGGATCGTCGGCCTCCTCGGTGAAGCGAACCCGGCGCCAACGACGGCTGCTCCGGTTGGGCTCCGGCTGGCGATCGTGGGCCGACCCAACGTGGGCAAGTCGTCCCTGCTCAACCAGCTGGTGGGGGAGGACCGCTCCCTGGTGAGCATCGTCGCCGGCACCACCCGGGACCCGGTGGACACGATCCTGGAGACCGAAGAGGGGCCGGTGCTGCTGGTGGACACGGCCGGAATCCGGCGGCCGGGAGTGACCAAGGACGCCGAGTACTACAGCCTGCTCCGGGCCCTGCGGGTCCTGGAGCGGGCCGACGTCGCGGTGCTGGTGGTGGACGCCGGCAGCCCGCTGCGGGCCCAGGACCGCCACATCGCGGGCCGAGCCCGGGAGGCTGGTGCCGCCACCCTGGTGGCAGTCAACAAGTGGGACCTGCTCGACCAGGAGGCGCGCTCCGACCAGGGCCTGCTCCGCGAGCTGCGGTCCGCCTACGACTGGGCGCCGGGGACCCCCTTCCTGTTCACCAGTGCCCACACCGGACGGGGGGTGGCCCGGGTGATCCCGCAAGCCTTCGAGCTGAGCCGTGCCCGCAGCCGGAGGGTGCCCACCCCGGAGCTCAATCAGCTGCTGCGCGAGGCCGTCGACCGGCGGCCGCCCCCCAGCGGCAAGGCCGGACGCCGGCTGCGGCTCTACTACGCGGTCCAGGCGCGCAGCCGCGTCCCCACCTTCGCCTTCTTCGTCAACGACCCCAACCTGGTCCACTTCAGCTATGCCCGCTACCTGGAGAACCAGATCCGCCAGCGCTTCGGCTTCGCCGGGGTCCCGCTGAGGGTGCGGATCCGCCGCTCGGAGGGGTCGCGATGAGGCTGGCCATCCTCGGCGCCGGCTCCTGGGGACTGGCCCTGGCCCAGATGCTGGCCTCTGCCGAGCGCCCCACCCGGCTCTGGTTCCGCCGCCCCGAGCTGGCCGAAGTGGTGGCCCGCACCCGCAGCCACCCCCTCTACCTGGATGAGGTCCGCCTCCGCCCCGAGGTCGAGGTCGGCTCCAACCTCGCCGTATGCCTCGAGGGGGCGGACACCGTCATCTTCGCCACTCCGACCCACGGGATGCGTGCCCTCGCCGTCCAGGCCCGGCCCCTGATCCAACCCGAAGCGTTGCTGATCAACGGCGCCAAGGGCTTCGAGCCGGACAGCGCCCTGACCATGACCGCCCTGCTCGCCGAGGTGCTGGGGGAGGAGACTGCCCCCAGACTGGCGGCGCTCAGCGGTCCCAACATCGCCGCCGAGGTGGCGGCGGGCATGCCCACCGCCGCGGTGGTGGCATCCTCCAGCGATTGGGCCCGCGCCGAGGGCGTGCGCCGGCTGGCGGCGTCCAACTGGCGGCTCTATGCCAACGACGACCCGCGCGGGGTCGAGTTCGCAGGAGCGATGAAGAACGTCATCGCCATCGCCGCCGGGGTGTGCGACGGCCTGGGGGTCGGCGACAATGCCAAGGCGGCGATCATCACCCGGGGGCTGGCCGAGATGACCCGCCTGGGCGTCCGGGCGGGCGCCAACCCCTTCACCTTCGCGGGGCTGGCCGGGGTGGGCGACTGTCTGGTCACCTGCGTCAGCCGCCTGGGCCGCAACCGCACCCTGGGCCAGCGCATCGGCAGGGGAGAGGATCCCCGGCAGGCCCAGGCCGAGACCACCATGGTGGCCGAGGGGGTGAACGCCTCCCGGGCCGCTCTGGTGCTGGCACGCCGCTACGGGGTGGAGGTGCCCATCACCCAGGCGGTCCACGGCATCCTCTTCGAGGGCATCACGGTGAGCGACGGCATCCGGGCCCTGATGCGCCGGGATCTTCG
>JBOHUM010000010.1:0-64925 GCA_050734515.1 Candidatus Dormibacteria bacterium | reverse complement strand
AGGACCGCGTCTTGTGGGCTGTCGGGCTGAGCCTGGCGCTCTGGCTCATGCTCACGCCCTACTCTCACCCCAACGATTTCCTGCTGCTCTTCCCGCTCATCCTCGCGCTCCTCGGCCCAGATGCCGCGCGGGCGGGAAAGCCGGCCGTGGCGGTCGCGCTGCTATGCGTCGCCATCCCGCTGGGCAATTTTGGCAGCGCCCTTTGGCCGCTGGGTCTAAACCCTGCGCCGCTCACTCCTGGAATCGTGCTCGCGGCCGCCTTGTACTTCTTCCGGTTTGGCGTCCACGCCTCACCTCAGGCCTTCGAGGTCGGGCCAGTCGCCGAGCTTGCCATCTTGCCTTAGTTCCGACGCCCAGGTGCTACTCCGCCCTTACGGAGGCTCGCTCGTCCGGTGCTCCGTGGCCAGCAGGGCGGGGGGCTGGCGCTGCCAGCTCAGTGGCTGACCCAGGACTGGCTGGCGAATGTTAGGGCTTCGCCGCCGCGCTCGTAGCCCCAAATTCGATCACGTATCCGACTGAAGGACTGACCAGGGCGATCCTTCTCGCAGGTCGCTACCCGGAAGAGCCTGTGATCTGCACGTCCACCGGACTCCAGGTGTGGCCGCTATCCGTCGTCTGCAGCAGGACGTTGCCGTCGCCCGTGAAGCTGTTAGTCCACCCCAGGGTCGGGCTGACGAAGTCCAGGATGGACCCGTTGAGCACTGTGCCCCCGGCAGGGATCGCACCATAGTCCAGGGCCTGGAGCGTGGACCAGGTCTGGCCGCCGTCGTGGGTTACGTACAGGCCGGCCGGAAAGCCGGCGTTCATGGTGTTCGAGCTGAGCAGCCAGCCGTCGTCGGTATTGATGAAGTCGAGGGCGTGGGGCCACTGGCCCGGCGCGGGGTGCGCAGTCCATTTCTGCCCGCCGTCGAGAGTCGCATAGACGACAAGCGACTCCGGACGGGGCACGGTCCCCAGCATCACTCCGTCCCAGCTGGTGATGAAGGTGGGGTTCTCCAACCCCAGATACGGGGTGGTGAGGCGGGGGATGCGGTGCGGGGACCACGTTGCGCCGCCGTTGCGCGTGACCTCGAAATTGGCTTTGGCGCAACCACCGACCAGCCAGCCCATGGTGGGGCTGGCGAATGTCGCTGTCGCCTCTGCGTAGCACGGCACGCCACCCGGCGGGGCCGGCGACTGGGGGAGATGAGCCATCTCCTTCCAGCTCACCCCTCCGTCGACGGTGCGGAAGAGGGTTGTTCCCAGGCTCCCGTCCGTACCGTCTACATTCCCCGAGAACCAGCCATCGGCGGCGTTGACGTAGTCGAGCTCGTCCTGCCAGGACAAGGTGAGACCCGGGTCTTGCACGAGGCTGAAGCTACCGCCCCGCGACCAGTGTGCGCCTCCGTCATCGGTCGCCCACGCATTGAAGGTCATGGTCACCGCAGCGGCGTCCGGGTTGGACGAGACCCCGCCGGCGGCTAGGACCCGAGCGCTGTCAGCGCTGACGTAGGAGGTGGCCACGATGCGCTGCCCGGGTGGCAGCGTCGGCGTGGCCACCGACCAGCGCTGCACTCCCTGGGTGGTGTGCAGAACCGCTTGGTCAAGGCTCCGCTGTGCCCATCCGGTGCTGACGTTGAACATCTTCAAGCCGCTGAGGGAGCTCGCTGGGGGAGGGGGCGGGGTTGGGTATCCGTAGGGGAGCGGCGTGGTGGACGACGAAGGCGTCGGGACGGATGGCCCCGGGTTTGACGGTGCCGGGGGCGCGGCCGGCGAACCGGGGCCGCACGCGGCGAGAAGGAGCAGCGGCAGGAGGAGCGCGGTCCAAAGCGCCCCGGCCTGACCGCCGGCGATGCCGCTGCGGCTCATGACGACCCTTCGATACCAGGCTCTTCGCTCCCCAGTAGTACGCGGCCGTGACGCGGAAAGCTACACCTCGGGCGCAGCAGCCTCCCCGCACCGGGGCCGGCCCGATCATCCCCGGGGGCCGAGCGTGGCCCGCCCACCCGGGTCGGCGGGCTCACGCCGCGGACTGGAGTGACTGAGCGGCGAGGCGCCGAAGCGGCGAGATCGCTGCGCGTGGACTTCCCCTCATCGGGGGGGCACCATGGGGTCAACAAGCCCCCGGCGGGCGCTTACGTCGGGCCGCTTGGCCGCGATCTGAGATCAAAAAAGTGGTGCCGGGGGCGGGAATCGAACCCACACGCCCTTGCGGACCGCGGTTTTTAAGACCGCTGCGGCTGCCATTACGCCACCCCGGCCCAAGTCGCCGGAGCGTACCTCACCCGGAACCGGCAGCGCGGGGAGGGGGGCGAAGCGCGGGTTCGGGTAGTGTCGGGGGAGTAGTAGGTCCCGGCGCAGCGAGGGCGAACTTGACCTTCCTTTTCCTGCTCACTGCCGGGGCGCGCAGCGAGGCGGCGGGAACCGTGGCCAGCCTGGCCAGGGCGGCGTCGAGCGCGGGCCATCGGGCCGAGATCTTCCTCGCCGGCGATGGAGTGGTGCACGCCGCACCCCTGGTGGGGGTGGCGCCGGTGACCCTGTGCGAGGCGGACCGGCGCTGGCGCCAGGCCGGGACCCAGGAGTTGGACGGAGTGCGCCAGGGAAGTCTGCGGGACTTCGCCCAGCAGGTTCGCCAGGCGGACCGGGTGCTGGTCTTCCGGTGAGCCGCCCCAACGTCCCCCACGCAGTGGTCCTGGCCCGGGGATCGCTGGCCGGCGAGGCGGCCCCGCTGGCGGTGCGGGTGGCGCTGGCGCTGCCGCTGGCGGGGCTGGAGGTCCGGCTGCTGCTGGCTGGCCCTGCCAGCCTGCTGGGGCTGGCCGAGCCTCCCGATCTCGGCCCATGGGGAGGTGCCCTCGAGCGCGAGCTCCAGGCGCTGATCGAGGAGGACGTCGCGATCGGGGTGGAGCAGGAGTCGCTGGCCACTCTGGGGCTGGAGGGTCGCCCGCTCCGGCCCGGCGTTGCCAAGCTGGGGCGGAGCGAGGTCGAGGAGCTCTGTGCCACCGCCGGGACCTGCCTTGTCCTCTGAGCCGACCACCGAGCTGCACCTGGTGAGCGCCCTGGAGGACCAGAGGGCCTGGGAGCACTGCCGCCAGCGGGCGCGGGCCGGGGCGCGGGTGCGGATGCTGCTGCTCCACGATGCTGTGCTCGTCACCGAGGAGCGGGCCGCGGCCTGGCTCGGGGGAGCCGAGGTGGCGGTCGTCGCCTGCGCCGAGCACGCCCGCCGGCGGCAGGTGGGGGAGCGCTGGGCCCTGGCCGACTACGAGGAGATCATCGCCCAGTGCACCCAGGCTCAGCGGGTGGTCTCCTGGTGACGGGGACGACGGTGGCAGGGACGCCCGCCCGGCTCGACGACCAGGCCGTGGAGCGCTACAGCCGACAGCTGCTCCTAGGGGAGATCGGGGAGCGGGGTCAGCTACGGCTGCTCGGCGGGCGGGTGGTGATCATCGGCTGCGGCGGCCTGGGGGTGGCGGCGGCCCTCTACCTGGGAGGCGCCGGCGTGGGTCACCTGACGCTGGTGGATCCGGATCGCCTGGAGCTGGACAACCTCAACCGCCAGGTGGCCTACCGGACCGCCGAGCTGGGCCAGAAGAAGGCCGAGCTCCTGGCCCGGCGGGTGGCCGAGCTCAACCCCAATATCGAGGTCCGGGCGGTGCTCGAGCGCCTGGAGGCTCCGAATCTCGCCTCGACCCTGGGCGACGCCGACGTGGTCCTGGAGTGCTCCGACGATCCCGTCACCAAGTTCGAAGTCAACGACTTCTGCGCCGCGCGCGGGCGGAGCCTGGTGGTGGCGGGGGCGATCGGCTTCTCCGGCCAGCTGGTCACTGTCCCCCCCGGCGCCCCCTGCTACCGCTGCCTCTTCGGAGGTGCCCCGGCGGGCGTTGCCAACAGCTGCCGCGAGGCCGGCATCCTGGGGCCCGTGGTGGGGGTGGTGGGAGCGATGCAGGCCCTGGAGGCGGTTAAGCTCCTGAGTGGCCTGGGCGACGACCTTGGCGGGCGCCTGCTCGACTTCGACGCCCTGACCGCCCGCTGGCGCGAGGTCCGCTTCCCCAAAGACCCCGGCTGCCCCGCCCATGGGGGTGCCGGCTCCGCCCCCGGTGATAATTGAGAGATGGCAGTTGCAACTGAGCGCCTGCTGGTGGACGAGATCCGCGAGCTCCGCCAGGAGCGGCGGGCGGTGATCCTGGCCCACAACTACCAGCGGGACGAGGTCCAGGACATGGCCGACTTCGTTGGCGACTCCCTAGGCCTGTCGCGGCGGGCCGCGGAGACCGACGCCGAGGTGATCGTCTTCTGCGGCGTCCACTTCATGGCCGAGACGGCGGCGATCCTCTCGCCGGACAAGCTGGTGCTGCTCCCCGACCTGGAGGCGGGCTGCTCGCTGGCCGCCAGCATCGATGCCACCGAGTTGCGCCGCTGGAAGCAGGAACACCCGGGCGCGGTGGTGGTCAGCTACGTCAACACCACGGCCGAGGTCAAGGCTGAGTCCGATTACTGCTGCACCTCGAGCAACGCCGTCGAGGTGGTGAAGCGGATCCCCCGCGATCGGGAGATACTTTTCTGCCCCGACCTCTTTTTGGGGGCCCACATCGAGCGGGTAACGGGGCGCAAGCTCCACGTCTGGATGGGGGAGTGCCACGTGCACGCGGCCATCCACGGCTCGCAGCTGGAGCGGCAGCGGCGGGCCCACCCCGGGGCGGAGATCCTGGTGCACCCGGAGTGCGGCTGCACCACCGCCGCGCTCGAGGCCATGGGCAGGGGGGAGCTGGAGGGGGCCACCGTGGTCGCCAGCACCGAGGGCATGGTGCGCCGGGCCCAGGAGTCCCCGGCCGACACCTTCATCGTCGCCACCGAGGTGGGGGTGATGCACCGGATGCGCCAGCTGGCGCCCGAGAAGACCTTCCTGGCCGCCAACCCCGACGCCATCTGCCCCTACATGAAGACGATCACCCTGGAGAAGGTGCGGGACTCACTGCGACTCTTGCAGCACCGCATCAGCGTGCCTCCAGGGACGGCGGCCCGGGCGCGGCGGGCGATCGAGCGGATGGTCCAGGTCAGCGCCTGATGGCCGAACCCGAGATGGTGGGGGTGTTTGGGGGTTCCGGCCTCTACGAGCTGCTGGACGGCGCCCGGGAAGTGGCGGTGGAGACGCCCTACGGCCCCCCCAGCGACAGCGTCTTTTTGGGTGCGATCGCCGGGCGGCCGGTCGCCTTCATGCCCCGGCATGGTCGCCAGCACTCGATCCCGCCGCATCGGATCAACTTCCGGGCCAACCTCCACGCCATGCGCCGGGTGGGAGCCCGCCGGATCGTGGCGCCCTGCGCGGTGGGGTCGCTGCAGCGCGAGATCGCTCCGGGCCAGGTGGCGATCCCCGACCAGTTCGTGGACCGGACCTGGGGCCGGCCGGACACCTACTGGGACGGGCCCAAGGTGCAGCACCTCACCGCCGCCGACCCCTACTGCACCGAGCTGGGGGCGGAGGCGGCCGCGGCCGCCCGCCGCCAGGGCGCCACCGTCCACTCCGGCCAGACCCTGGTCGTCATCCAGGGCCCGCGCTTCAGCACCCGGTCGGAGTCGCGCTGGTTCTCGGGCCAGGGCTGGGGAGTGGTGGGCATGACCGGCTACCCGGAGGTGGTGCTGGCCCGCGAGCTGGGACTCTGCTACGCCGCCATCGCCCTGGTCACCGACTACGATGCCGGCCTGGAGGGTTCGGCGGATGTGGCGCCGGTCACCCACGAGGAGGTGTTGCGGGTCTTCGCCGCCAACATCGACCGGCTGCGAAAAACCCTCTTCGACCTGGTCGAGCACCTCCCCGCCCGGGCGGGCTGCGACTGCGCCATGGCGGTGCCCCTGCCCGAGCTGGCCGCGCCTTGAGCGTTCGAGCCGCGAGCGCGGTGGCGCCTCCGGCTCTGCCTCCCCGCTATCCCCTGCTGACCTTCGCCGCCACCTCCCGCCGGACCCAGGTGATGCTGCTCTACGGGGCGGCGGTGCTGCTGATCGGCAACCTGGTCAGCTACCTCGGCGATCGCCACCAGTTCCAGATCGGCTTTGTGGCGGTGGCGCCGCTGGTGCTGCTGGTGCTGGCGGTGGCGGTCCGCTACCTGACCCGCCGGCACGCCCTGACCGTGGAGGAGGAGGGACTGCGCATCGGATCCCTGACCCGTTCCGAGCTGGTCCGCTACGAGCTCATCCGCCTGGTCCGGGTGCAGCCCCTGCACGTTGTCTTCGACGCCCCCAGCCGGCGCTCGCAGATGCCGCGCGCGCTCAACTCCTTCCGAGACACCCCTGCCTGCCGGCTTCGCCTCGAGCTTGACCCTGGGGAGGTGCAGCGGCTGGGGCGGCTGCTGGGTCGAGGCACTGCCTGGGACCAGGACCTCTTCCTGCTAGTAGCCCAGGCGCAGGAGCTGGAGAAGCTGCTGGAGCCCCGGATCAGGCGGCGCCAGTCACGGCACACGGCCAGGCCCGGCCGCCGCCGGTGAAGTCCCGCCAGGCCCCCACCTGGGAGCGGGAGGGGCCCTGGGCGGCGGTGGTGGCGGCCCTCTTCGCCGGGCTCTGCGTGCTCCTCGGCTGGCCGGTGCACCCGGTGGTGGCGGCGATCATGGTCGGGGCGCTGTGGGGGCTGTCGCTGCTGCTGCGCCGCCACCACCGCCTCACCGCCGTGGACGGCTTGGACTGCGTGCTCCTGGGCATCCTGGTGGCCGCCGCCCTGGCGGTCCGGCTGGGCAGCCCCGTCTTCCCGGACTTCCTCCAGGGCCGGGGCACCCTGAGCGGCACCGTCCCCGCCCCGGCCGGCGTCCACCGCTCCGCAACCCACGAGGTGTTGGGGGTCGGGGCCTGGGGCCTGGGCTACCCATACAACCGTGCCGGCTGCACCCAGGTTCCCAACGGCCCCGCGAACTCCGAGGTGCGCCGCTGCGGTTTCGTGTTTGACGAGGTCTACTTCCCGGTCGACGCCCTCAAGGATCTCAAGGGCATCGACTACTTCGACCCCGAGCCGCCGCTCACCAAGCTGATCATCGCCGGCGGGATCAGCTGGCTGGGTTTCAACCCCTGGGGCTGGCGGATCATGTCGGCGATCTTCGGCAGCCTGGTAGTGGGCCTGCTCTACCTGCTCGCCCGGCGGCTCTGGCGGCGGCACCGCCTCTTCCCGGTACTGGCGGCGCTCTTCCTCAGCCTGGACGGCCTGGAGCTGGTCGAGTCACGCACCGGGGTGATCGACATCTTTGCCCTCTTCTTCGTCGTCCTGGCCTTCTGGTTGTTTTTGCTCCACTGGCACGCCCAGGGCCGCCGGGAGTGGCTCTGGACCCTCTACCTGACCGCGGCCGCCGCCGGGCTGGGGCTGGCGGCCAAGGCGGACATCGTGCCCCCGTTGCTGATGATGGTGCTGCTGCTGGGGGCACGCTGGGCCCGGCCCCACCTGCGCCTGCGCCTGCGCGGCCTGGGGCGTCCGCGCTGGATCCTGCCTCCGGTGCCCGACGACCCCGCCGAGGCGGCCCGGCGCACCACCGTCACCGGGATGCGCTGGGCCTGGCACTACCTAGGGGCGCTGGTGCTGATCCTGGTGATCTTCTATGTCTCCTTCTTCCGCTACTTCACCATCAGCCACACGCTCTACGTGAACTTCGCCGCCACCACCCGGGGCTCGGCCGCCTGCACCGGCTTCACCACCTCGGCGTCGGTCTGCCGGCTGCCGGTGGCGATGCCCATTGCCGACGACCATCTGGGCCCGGTCAACATCTGGCTGCCGACCGGTTTCAACCTGGTCCAGTCGCTGGCCGACGTGGAGATGAACAGCCTGGCGGGGCTGAGCTACCAGTCCACCCTGAAGGCGACCCATCCCTTCGCCTCCGCCTACTACAGCTGGCCTCTGGACGTGCACCCGGTGCTGTTCTATGCCACCTATAGCGGCAACGGGGTCACCACCACCGGGGGCCAGACCCAGTCCAACTACGCCTGGATCTCCGACCTGGGCAACCCCGCCCTCTTCTGGCTGGGGCTGGTAGCACTTGTGACCTGCCTCTACTGGACGGTGCGGCGCCGGGACCGCCTGGCGCTCTTCATCGTGCTGGGTTTCCTCTTCGACTGGCTGGTGCTGTGGTCCTGGCCGTCGCGGATCCTCTTCTTCTACGAGATCCTGGAGGCAGTGCCGTTCACGTGCCTGGCCCTGGCCTACGGCTGCACCCGCCTCGCAACGGTGCGGGCTGCGGTCCAGCTGGGCCGGGTGCGGCTGGGGCCGTACAGCCTGATGCCATTGGCAGGTGCCGCCACCCTGGCGGTGATCCTCGGATTCGCCTTCTTCTACCCGCTGTGGACTGGGCAGCCGATCGCCTCCAATGACTTCTTCCAGCACATCTGGCTTCCCGGCTGGTACTGAGCCGGGTCAGGTCTGAGCGTGGGACTGGCCGCTTACTGGGTGCTGGTGGCGGGGGCGGGGCTGGCGCTCGTGGGGCTGGTCGACCTCGACTGGCGACCGGCGGAGCGGCTGGCAGCGGCGATGGTGGCGGCCCTGGTGGGCTCAACCCTGCTCAGCTTCGGCCTGAGCCTCTGGTGGGGGCCGGGGGCCGCCACCGCCTTGGTGGCCCCGGCGGCGATCCTGGCCGCCGCCGGCGGCGTGCGCTGGAGGAGGGGCTGGGGGCTGCTGCGCTCCGGCCCCGGGGGCTGGTGGGCGTGGGTCGGAGCCCAGCTGGCCCTGCCCCAGGCCCGGAGCGGCCTGCTGGTCCTGGCGCTGCTGGGGGCGGGTGCCTGGGTGCTCTTCAGCCGGGCCCTGGTCCAGGCGGGGGGCGGCATCGACGCCAGCTATCCCACCGTCTGGGCCGACTGGTCGGTACACGCCAGCTACGTGCAGTCCTTCCACCTGGGCCACAACCTGCCGCCCCAGGACAGCCTGGAGGCGGGGACCGGCCTGCGCTACCCGTTCCTGGTCGACTTCCAGCCGGCCCTGCTGCTGGGACTGGGCCAGAACCTGGTCGGAGCCCTGGACGTCCCCTCGTGGTTGATCGCCGCCGCCGCCGCCACCCTGATCTGGCACCTGGCCCTGCGAGTCAGCGGGCGGCGCTTGGCGGCCTGGCTGACCCTGGCTCTGGTCCTGTTCGGGGGTGGTCTCGGATTCATCGGCCTCTATGGCGATGGCTGCCAGCAGCTGGCCCACACCCAGGCGGGGTTCCGGGCGGCCTCCTGCACCAGCCTTAGCAGCGCCACCCCGGGGGCGGTGGGCGCCTACCTGCTCCATTTCCCCGCCGAGCTCAGTCACCTGCCCCGCTCCTACGACGGCCAGAGCCAGGCCCACCCGCCCCTCAGCGACCTGGAGTGGTACGAGCCGCTACTGGTGTACTGGCTGCCCCAGCGCGACTTCGTCTATGGCATGGCTCTGGTGGCGCTGCTGGCGCTGATGCTCTGGGAGGCCTATCGCGGCCGGCGCCGCACCCTGCTGCTGGCCGCGGGGGTGGCCGGGGCGGCCCTGCCCTGGTTCAACCCCTTCGGCTACCTGGTGGTGGCCCTCCTGGGGCTGTGGTGGCTGGGCGGGGCCCGACGCTGGCGGGACCTGGGTCTCTTCCTGGTGCCGCTGCTGCTCTTGGGTCTGCCCCGGCTGGTCTACGTGATCGGCGGTCCCCATGGGCAGCTGGCCAACCCGGTGGGCTCCAACCTCTACCCGGAGCTGGATCTGGGCTGGCTGGCCAACGCCGCCCGGGCCTGCACCCAGGGCCAGCTCCAGGCCGGAGCCGCCTGCAACGCCCTCTATCTGCCCGGCGCCTCCTGGACCACCACCCTGGGATTCGCCGCCCAGACCCTGGCTAGGCCCTCCTGGTGGGCGGGCACCGCCGGCTTCTGGCTGGCCAACACCGGCACCTTCGGCTTGCTGGCCCTGGCGGGACCGCTCCTGCGGCGCGTCCATGGGCCCTGGGGGCGTGAGCTGGCGGAGCGGCAGCTGCTGCGCTTCGCCGCGCCATTCTGGGCGCTCTTCCTGGCCGCCAACCTGGTGGTCAGCCAACCATGGAACTGGGACAACACCAAGCTGCTGGAGTACTGGTACCTGGGGGCCGCGATCCCGGTGGCCTGGCTGCTGGCGGTGCTCGCGACCCGGGGGGCGAGCCGACGGCTGGTGGCCGGGGTGGTCGTGCTCACCCTGGTCCTGAGCGGCAGCCTGAGCCTGGCGCTGGCCCTGGAGGGCGGCAGCTCACTGGCCCAGGGGCCGCCAAGCTCCACCGCGCTGCCCTGGGCCGACGCCCAGGCCGAGCAGGTGGCCCAGGCGGTGCGACGGCACACTCCGGCGCGAGCCGTGTTCCTCACCGAGGGCCAGCCCGACGACCCGGTTACCACCCTGGCTGGAAGGAGCGTGGTCCTGGCCTACTCCGGCTGGCTCTGGAGCTACGGTCAGCCCCTGCGGGCGCGGTTCGGGGACGTCGAGCGGATCTACGCCGGCTGCCCGAGCGCTGGGCCCTGCGCTGTCGGCCGGCTGCTCCGGGCCTACGATGTCTGGTACATCGAGTTCGAGCCGGGAGACTACAACGACATCCCCGCCGACCTGTCCTGGTTTGAGGCCCAACACCTGCCCGTGGTCGTGCGCACCGCCGACTACGTGATCTTCGCCGTGCGGCGGCTGTGGCGGCCCCGGCCTTAGAGCGGGCGGCCGGTGAGCGATGGGTCTGGGTCTGGCCCACCGGGGCCCACCTGGCCCTGGTGGCGGCCGCCATCGCCGCCACTCTGGGGCTGGTCGGCAGCTTCAGCCTCCAGGGCTGGCACCAGGCCCTCTCGGGCTGGGACAGCCACTGGTACCTGCTCCTAGGGCGGCAGGGCTACCCGAGCCACCTGGCGCCGCAGTGGGCCTACTTCCCGCTCTACCCGGGCCTGATCATGGCCTTGGTCCACCTGGGGGTGCCGGCCCTGGGAGCGGCACTGCTGATCAGCCTGCTCAGCACCGCCGCCCTGGCCTTCTGCCTGGTCCGCCTGACCGAGGTCGAGCTGGGCGCGAGGGCCGGCGCCTGGCTGCCCTGGATGCTGCTGCTCTCGCCCTTCGGGTTCTTCTTCGCCGCCGCCTACAGCGAGGCGCTCTTCTTCGCCCTGGCGGCCGCCTCGCTGCTCTGCGCCCGCCGGGGTCGCTTCACCTGGGCTGGGGCCCTGGGCGGACTGGCCGCCGCCACCCGCATCACCGGGGTGCTGCTGCTGGTTCCCCTGCTGCTGGAGGCATTGCAGCAACGGGGATGGGACCCGCGGCGGCTCTCATGGGCCCAGGCGGGGATCGCCCTGGTGCCTCTCGGGCTCCTCGGCTTTGCTGTCTTCGCCCGCCTGCGGGCGCAAAGCTGGTTGGCCTTCACCCATGCCGAGTCGGCCTTCTTCGGCCTGCGGGCGGCCTGGCCCTGGAACGGCTTCCAGCTCACCTGGTCCGCGGCGCTGGGCGGCTCGCCCCAGAGCGGCGCCTTCCAGGTCGAACTCGTAGCCGGGCTGCTGGGGATCCCCGTCCTGGCCCTGGCCATCTGGCGCCTGCGCCCGCTCTACTGGAGCTTCATGGTGCTCAGCTGGCTGGGAGCGGTGAGCCTGGTCTTCTGGCGGTCCGTACCTCGCTACGAGCTGGCCTTCTTCCCCATCCTTCTGCTGGTGCTGAGTGCCACCGAGCGGGCGCGCTGGCTGCGCTGGGTACTGCTGGTCGCGGGGGGCGCCACCATGGCCTACGGGGCCTCGGTCTTCGCGAGGGGATTGTGGCTCGACTGACCGACGTGCACTGCCACCTGCTCCCCCCGGAGCTCCGGCCCCGGGACGCGCCCAGCTGGCGCGATCCCTGGTTCGCCGCGTGCATGGCCGGGGAGCGGACTCGCTTCGCCGCCGGCGACGACGTGCTCGCTGCCCTCGAACTGGCGGGGCTGGAGCGAGCGGTGGTGTTCGGCTGGCCCTTCGCCGACCCCGGGCTGCTCGCCCAGGTCAACGACTACGTGGCCGCCGAGGTGGCGCGCGCCCCGGACCGCCTCCTGGGACTGGCGGTGGTCAACCCCGCCCGGCCCGGCTGGGAGGCCGAGCTGGAGCGCAGCCGGTCTCTGGGCCTGGTCGGGGTGGGCGAGCTCAACTCCGACGCCCAGGGGTTCGAACTCGCCTTCGCCGGCGGGCTGGCGAGGCTCCTCAACCTGGCGGCCGAAATCAGCTGGCCGGTGCTGCTCCACGCCAGCGAGCCAGTGGGCCACCGCTACCCGGGCAAGGGCAGCGCCCGTCCCGAGCGCCTCTGGGAGCTGCTGGCGCCGGCCCTGGAGCAACTGCCCCAGCTGCGGCTCTGCCTCGCCCATCTGGGCGGCGGCCTGCCCCTGTTCGCCCACATGCCCGAGGTGCGCACGCTCTGCCAGCGGCTGTGGTTCGACACCGCCGCCCTGCCCTTCCTCTACCACCAGCAGGTGCTGCCCGCCTTAGAGGAGCTGCTGGGGCCGGGACGGCTCTGCCTGGGCAGCGACTTCCCCCTGCTGCCTCCTGCGCGCTACCGTCATCTCTGGGGCGGCGATGCCCCGGGGGCGGGCGCCATCGTGGGGGAGGGGCCCGCCAGCTGGCTGGGGGCGGCGGCGGCCTCCTAGCCGCTCCGCCGCGGGGGCGGCGGCGGCTATCGGAGAATCGCGGACGTGACTGCCCTGGAGGCCAGGCCGGCCTTTGCCCTGGTTGCCATGGAGGGCCCCGACCACTACAGCCAGGTGGGGGGCCTGGCGGTCCGGGTGACCGAGCTCAGCCGGAGCCTGGCCGCGCTGGGGCACGCCACCGACCTCTACTTCGTCGGCGATCCCGACCTGCCCGCTGAGGGCGACTGGCAGGGGGTCCGCGTCCACCGCCTGGGGCAGGAGATCTCCAAGGAGTTCCCGGGCGGCGTCTACCAGGGGGAGCGGCTCAAGCTCAGCTACCTGGGGGCCCGCTTCCCGCAGCGGCTGGTGGAGGAGTGGGTGCGCCCGCAACTGGAGGCGGGCCGGATGCCGGTCCTGATCTTCGAGGAGTGGCAGACCTCGGCCTGGGCCCGGCGCTGCGCGGAGCTGCTCCGCCAGCGAGGCTGGGAGGGCCGCTGCCTGCGGCTCTGGAACGCCAACAACCAGTTCGGGTTCGGGGCCATGGACTGGGTGGGGCTGACCGAGTCCGCCGAGGTGTTGACCATCAGCCGGCACATGAGGCTGCTGGTGGAGCAGTTCGGGGCGGCTCCGATCGTCATCCCCAACGGCATCCCCGAGGCGCATCTGGCCCCGGTCGACCCGGCCGCGGTGGCCACCCTGGAGCGCGCCGCCGGGGAGCGCCCCTTCCTGTTCAAGATCGGACGGTTCCACCCCGACAAGCGCTGGTTCCAGGCGGTGCGGGCGCTGGCGGAGCTGCGGGCGGGGGGCAGCCCCGCCCGTCTGGTGATCCGGGGCGGTCGGGAGCACTACCGGGCCGAGGTGCTGGAGCTGGCCCGCTCACTGGGGCTGAGGGCGTTGCTCTGGGAGGATCCGATCGGCACCGTGGCCGAGGTCGGCCTGGCCTTGGAGGCTGACCCCGAGGCCGACATCGTGGAGCTGGCCCGCTTTCTCCCCGAGGAACTCCTGGCGCCGATCTACGCCGCCTCGCTGGCGGTCCTCGCCAACTCCGGGTTCGAGCCCTTCGGCCTGGTCGGCCTGGAGGCCATGGCCGCGGGTGGGGTGGCGGTGGTGGGGGCCACCGGGGAGGACTACGCCCGGCACCTCTACAACAGCCTGGTGATGGAGACCGACGACCCCAGCGAGCTGGCACTGGCGATCGCGGCGGTGGCCTCCAATCGCAGCCGTGCCCAACTCCTCCGCCACCGCGCCCGGGAGATGGCCGCCGCCTACACCTGGCCTCTGGTGATCGAGGGCGACCTGATTCCCCGGCTGCCCCTCCTGGCTCGGCGCCAAGGCGTGACCTGGCCGGTCGCCGGGACCCCGCCGCCGGCGATCGGCTGACCTAGGCCCGTCAGCCCCGCTCAAGGTCACCCTCACTCTTCTGCCAGGGGTTGACAGAGTCGCCTGAGCCATTGCCAGGGGTCACTTTCCCTGCACACGCCGTTTGACAAGTTGTGCCCCCGGATGGACTCCGGGCCCGGTGCTAGGGCCCGAGCCCGACTCGGCCCCGGGACCGACCCCCTCCGCGGTCGGTTAATCTCGAAGGGGCGGCACCTGCCGCTGCCGCCGCCGCCCTAGGAGGAGTTCGCCAAGTGGCCCAGACCCAGCCGACGCCAGCGTGGGACGTGGACGACCGGCTGCGGATCCGGGTGCGCCGGGTGGGCCCCTGGGACAACGCCGCCTACGTGGTCGCCTGTCCCGAGACCGGCCAGGCGGTCCTGATCGACGCGGCCAACGAGCCCGAGCGGCTGCTGGAGGCGCTCGAGGGCGTCAGCCTGGTCGGGATTCTGGAGACCCATGGCCACCAGGACCACTGGCAGGCCCTGGCCGCGCTGCAGCAGCACTTCCCCGGGGTGTGGGTGGGAGCTCACCCCGACGACCTGGACCGGTTCCCCGCGCCGCCTCCGGGTCGGACCCTGGAGCACGGGCAGGAGGTGGAGTTTGGCAACCGGCGGCTGCGGGTGCTCCACACCCCGGGGCACACCCGCGGAAGCATCTGCTTCTACCATCCGGGCTTCGTCTTCACCGGGGACACCCTCTTCCCGGGTGGCCCTGGGGCCACCTCGGACCCGCTGGGCGACTTTCCCACCATCGTCGAGAGCATTCGCAATCACCTGCTGCCGCTGCCGGCGGAGACGATCGTCTACCCCGGCCACGGGGAGCCCACCGCTCTGGCCCGGGAGGCGCCTCAGTTCAGCGGTTGGGTCTCGCGCGGTTGGTGACGCTCAGGTAGCTGCCGCCGACCCCGATTGGGCCATGGCCACCGCCTCCAGTTCCAGCAGTTCCAGTTGCTCGGGGTGGATGAAGCTGAGCCGGTGGTGGGGGCAGCTGCCGTGCTGACGGAGCGCGCGCAGATGGGCCGGGGTGCCGTAGCCCTTGTTGCTGTGCCACCAGTACTGGGGGAAGTGGTGGTGGAGCTCACGCATCAGGTGGTCCCGGTGCACCTTGGCGACGATCGAGGCGGCGGAGATCGCCGGGACCAGGTGGTCGCCGCCGACGACGCTGCGATAGACGAGCGGGGTCGGGATCACCAGGTTGCCGTCGCAGAGGTACATCGGGGCGACGATCCGGTCCATCAGCAGCCGGAATGCCTCCCGGTTGGCCCAGCCGATGCCCCAGCGGTTGATGACCTCCACGCCGATGGTGACCAGCTCCACCGCCCGGGCCGCCCTCCGGATCAGGGGTTCGACCTCCTCGCGCTGGTGGGGGGTGAGCTGCTTGCTGTCCCGGAGCAGGGGATGGCGGAATGACCTCGGGAGCACCACTGCCGCCGCCACCAGCGGGCCTGCCAGGGCCCCCCGGCCGACCTCGTCCATGCCGCAGGCCCGAGGGCCGAACCGGGGGCGCCGGAGGGCGGCCGCAGGGACTGCCACGGCGGCAGTCTACGGCTCCGGCGGGGACCGGGAGGGGTGAGATCCCAGTCCTATACTCGGTCGCCAGATGAGCACCGAGGCCGGGGGAGCGGCGCCACCGGCGGAGGCGGATCGGGGCCGTCGCCGCGAGCTGGGCCGCCGGGCCCAGGCCGCCCGCCTGGGTGGGCCGGAGCGCTACCGGGAGCGCCTTCCCAGCCAGGGCAAGCTGCCGGTCCGGGAGCGGCTCCGGCTGCTCTTCGACCCGGGCTCTCCCTTCGTCGAGGACGGTCTGCTGGCCAACACCGCCGCCCCGGAGGAGCTTGGCGCCGACGGGGTCGTCACCGGGATCGGCACCGTCGCCGGCCGGCGGGTCTGCGTCATGGCCAACGACCCCACGGTCAAGGCGGGGTCCTGGGGCCCGCGCACGGTGGAGAAGATCCTGCGGGTCCAGGAGCAGGCGGAGCGGCTGCAGCTGCCCCTCTGCTATCTGGTGGACTCGGCCGGGGCCCGGATCACCGAGCAGCGGGAGATGTTCCCCGGCCGGCGCCACGCGGGGCGGATCTTCCACAACCAGGTCCGGCTCAGCGGTCAGGTGCCCCAACCCTGCCTGCTGTTCGGGCCCAGCGCCGCCGGGGGCGCCTACATCCCCGCCTTCTGCGACGTCACCTTCATGGTCGAGGGGCATGCCTCCATGTACCTGGGTTCGCCGCGGATGGCGGAGGAGGTGATCGGCGAGCGGGTCAGCCTGGAGGAGATGGGCGGTGCCCGGATGCACTGCACCGTCAGCGGCTGTGGCGATCGGCTCTGCCCCGACGAGGCCACCGCCCTGGTCGACCTGCGCCGCTACCTCTCATACCTGCCCGCCAGCTGGCGCCAGGACCCGCCCGCCGCCGCCAGCCGCCCTCCCAGCAGCTCGGCTTCGATCGCCGACGTGCTCCCCGCCGAGGCCGCCCGCGGCTACGACATCCACCTGGTCCTGGACTGCCTGGTGGACGGCGGATCCTTCTTCGAGATCAAGGCGCTCTATGCTCGGGAGCTGGTCTGCGGCCTGGCCCGGCTGGGGGGGCGGGCGGTGGGGCTGGTGGCCTCGCAACCCGAGCACCAGGGCGGCGTCCTCTTTGTCGACTCATCCGACAAGGCGGCGCGCTTCATCGGCCTCTGCGACGCCTTCAACCTGCCGATCGTCTTCCTGGCCGATGTGCCCGGTTTCATGATCGGATCGGCAGTGGAGCGGGAGGGCATCATTCGCCACGGGGCCAAGATGATCGCTGCGCTCAGCTCGGCCACGGTGCCGCGAATCTGCGTCGTGCTGCGCAAGGCCTACGGCGCCGGGCTCTACGCCATGAGCGGCCCCGCCTTCGAGCCCGAGGCCACCCTGGCCCTACCCAGCGCCGAGATCGCGGTGATGGGCCCGGAGGCGGCGGTCAACGCCGTCTTCGCCAACCGCATCGCGGCTCTGCCCGAGGGCGAGCGAGCGGAGTTCGTAGCGCAGAAGCGGGCCGAATACTCGGCCGACGTCGACATCTTCCAGCTGGCGTCCGACCTGATCCCCGACGCCGTGGTCGAGGCTGGGGAGCTCCGGGATCAGCTGATCTGGAGGTTGGCGGCGGCGGCCACGCGAACGCGGGGAGGCCCGGCGCGGCACCACGGGGTGTTCCCGGTCTGAGCTCGTCCCGGCTCCTGCCCGCCGAGCCGTTGCCTCCCGTTACCGAAGCCCCGCCCGATCGTAGCAGCGCCTTCGCCTGATCTCGCCAGAGGCGATCTAGAATCGCCAGCGATCATGTCGGTGCTAAGCCAGGCCCCGGCCCGGGGCAAGGCCGCGGCCCCGGTCCTGGACGGCCCGTCGGTCTTGCTCCTGGCGATCGCCATCCTGGGGTTCGCCGCCTTCACCCAGCCCCAGTTCGACCCCGACTTCTGGTGGCATCTGCGGGTGGGCCTGGACATCCTCGCCTCCGGGGTTCCCCAGCACAACGCCTACACCTTCACCGCCGCCAGCCACCCCTTCATCACCCAGGAGTGGGGCTCGGAGGCCCTCTACGCCCTGCTGTACCGCGCCTGGGGCATGGCCCCGGTGATCTTGCTCATGGCCGCCGTCACCTGGGTCGGGTTCGTCCTCGGGGTGCTGCGTGCCCAACGCCCCGGGCTCTCCCGCTGGGTGCTGGCGCTGGGGGCGGGGCTGGTGGTGGTTTCCGGGCTGCAGATCTGGGGCCCGAGCCCGCAGATGTTCACCTTCGGCCTGCTGGGGATCCTGCTGGTGCTGCTCGACCGCTACCGGGCCCAGCCTCGGCGCCGCCTGCTGCTGGTCCTGATCCCGCTCTTTGTGGTCTGGGGCAATCTCCACGGCGGCTTTCTGGTTGGGCTCGGGGTGATCGCCGTCTTCCTGGCCGGCGAGTGTCTGAGCGCCTGGATGGGCCGACCTGGATCCCTAGCTCCCGGGCAGTTGCGCGATCTGGGCCTGGTGCTGGGCCTGTCCGCCCTGGCGCCGATGGTCAACCCCAACGGCTTCGGCATCTACCTCTACCCCCTGCGGCTGCTGCTCAGCCCGGTGGCCCAGGGCAGCCTCAACGAGTGGCAGCCCCCCAATTTCCACTCCCTGGCGTCCCTCCCGGTCCTGCTCCTGCTGCTCAGCCTGGTCGTGGTCGGGCGCTGGGCGCGCCAGGTTCACCTGGCGGATCTGCTCCTGGCTGGGGCGGGGACGCTGCTGCTGCTGTACGCGGTGCGCGACATTCCCATCTTCGCCGTGCTGGCTCTGCCCCTGTGGGCGGACGGGCTTCAGGGGCTGGTGGATGAGGTGGCCCGCGCTCGCCGGCGTGCCAGCCGGCGCCGCCGCCGCTCGGCGCCGATCTGGTTCGTGGGTGCAATTACGGCGCTGGCCCTGGTGGCCGGGGTGGTGCGGGTCTCTGCCCAGCTCTCCAGTCCCTACGACCAGCTCCAGGGGTCCTACTATCCGGCCCAGGTTGGCCGGGTGATCTGCAACGGGCCCCCGGCGCGGGTGTTCGCCCCCTACGGCAGTGCCGGCTGGCTGCTCTACCGGCTCGACCACCGCCAGGCGGCCGGGCGAGGCTGCGCTCCGGATCGAGTCTTCGTCTTCGGCGAGGTGGATCTGATGGGGCCCACGGTGCTGGCTGACTACCTGACCACGGTGGCGGCGGGGCGGGGAACCATGGCGATCCTGGACCGCTACCGGGTGAACCTGGTCTGGCAGGGGCGGGCCACCCCCCTGGCCAACCTGCTGGGGCGCGAGCCTGGCTGGACCTGCGTCTTCGCCGATCGCCAGAGCGTGCTCTATGCCAGCCCCGGCCACGCTGGCGGCTGGAATGGGGCGCGCGCCGGCTGCCCCGGTTGAGCGCCTGAGCCCAGCCCGCTCCTTGGCCCGCGGGCGCGTGGGCAAGCACCGGTGTCGGAGGCGGTCCGCCGGGTTGCCCTCAGGGCTCCTCGAGGCGCAGGTCGGCGAACTGCTGGCGGAGGGCCTTCTTGTCGAACTTGCCAACGCTGGTCTTGGGAACCTCGTCCAGGAAGACCACCCGGTCTGGGAGCCAGAAGGCTGCGACCCGGGGACGAAGGAACTCCAGGAGCTCCTCGGCGGTGAGGGAGCCTTGGTGCTCGGGTCGGGGCACGACGAAGGCCACCGGCCGCTCCTGCCAGCGGGAATGGGGGAAGCCGACCACGGCCGCCTCCCGGACCTTGGGGTGGGCCATCAGCTCACCCTCCAGGGTCACCGAGGAGATCCACTCCCCACCAGACTTGACCAGGTCCTTGGTGCGGTCGACGATCTGCACGTAGCCCTCGGGGTCACAGGTGGCCACGTCCCCGGTGCGCAGCCAGCCGTCGGGGCTGAAGCGGTGGTCGGCGTCGTCGGGGTCGTGGTAGTAGGCGCGGGCGATCCAGGGTCCGCGCACCTGGATCTCGCCCGGGGTGCGGCCGTCCCAGGGGCATTCCTCGCCGGTTTCCAGGTCAGCCAGCCGCAGCTCGACCCCCAGACCGGGCAGGCCCTGGGTCGAGCGCAGCCGGAGAAGCTCTTCGGGGGCGCCATCGCGGAGATGGGGCTTGACCACGTTGAAGGTCCCGACCGGGGAGGTCTCGGTCATGCCCCAGGCGTGGACCATGTGCAGCCGGTGGCGATCGAAGCCAGCGATCAGCGCCGCCGGCGCCGCCGAGCCTCCCACTATCACAGAGCGCAGGCGGGGCAGCTCGGTGGGCTGCTGGTCGAGCAGGGCCAGGAGCGCGCTCCAGATCGTGGGCACCCCCGCGGCCACGGTGACGTTTTCTGACTTCATGAAGGCCAGGAGGTGGGGGGCGTCGAGGTGACGCCCGGGCATGGCCAGCCTGGCCCCCAGACCGATCGCGGCGTGGGCCAGTCCCCAGGCGTTGACGTGGAACATGGGAACCACGGGAAGCAGGGTGTCCTCGTAGCTCAGTCCCATCCAGCCGGCGAAGCCGGCGGCCAGGCTGTGGAGGTAGGTTGAGCGGTGGCTGTAGACCACCCCCTTGGGGCGGTCGGTGGTGCCGGACGTGTAGCACATCGCCGCCGCCTGGTCCTCGGCCAGCCGCGGCCAGTCGAAGTCCTCTGCCTCGGCGGCCAGCAACTCCTCGTAGTCGATGGTCGGCGGCAGCCCCTCAGGATCGGCCTCGCCCTCGCCGAACAGCACCACCAGCCGCACCGAGGGGATGCGGTCGGCCACCCTGCGCAGGAGGGGCGCGACGCTCCTGTCGCAGAAGATGAGCTGGTCCTCGGCGTCGTTGACGACGAAGGCCAGGTCGTCGGGGAAGAGCCGGACGTTGAGGGTGTGCAGTACCGCACCCGTGCAGGGGATGGCGAAGTAGCACTCCAGGTGGTGGTAGGTGTTCCAGGCAAAGGTCGCCACCCGATCCCCGGGCTCGACCCCGAGCCTGCGCAGCGCCCCGGCCAGGCGGCGGGTGCGCTGGGCGAAGTCGGCGAACCGGTAGCGGTGCGGCTCGCCCTCAGCCAGCTGGGTGACGACCTCCTGGTTGGGGAAGTAGCGGGTGCCGTGCTCGAAGACGTGGGTGAGGGTGAGGGGGTAGTCCATCATCAGCCCCTCCACGGCTTCGCCTCCCTCCCTACCCTGCGCTGCTGCTCGGGTCCCGGCTCAGGGGTAGATGCCGCGGACAGCGGTGGCGTCGGCGACCCGCTTCACCGCCAGGCAGTAGGCCCCCATCCGCAGCGTGGTCTGGTGCTCCTGGGCCAGCTGCTCCACCTGCACATAGGCCTGCTCCATGATCCGGGTCAGGCGGCCATTGATCTCGCCCTCCTCCCAGAAGAAGGACTGCAGGTCCTGGACCCACTCGAAGTAGGAGACGGTTACCCCTCCGGCGTTGGCCAGGATGTCGGGCACCAGCACCACCCCTCGCTGGTGGAAGATGTCGTCCGCCTCCGGGGTGGTGGGGCCGTTGGCCGCCTCCACCACCAGCTGGGCCCTGACCTTGGCGGCGTTGGCGCTGGTGAGCTGGTTCTCGAGGGCGGCGGGGACCAGCACCGTCACCGGGAGCTCCAGGAGGGCGTGATTGTCGATCTCGCCCTTGGCCCCCGGGAAGCCACCCACCCCTCCCGTGCGGAGGGCGTGCTCCAGCAGCGCCGGAACGTCGAGCCCCTCGGGGTTTTGGATGCCGCCGTGGACGTCGGAGACCGCTACCACCTTCATCCCCTGGGCGTGCAGCAGCTCGGCGGTGACGCTGCCGACGTTGCCGAAGCCCTGGATGGCGAGGCTCGCCTGGTGGGGGTCGATCCCCATCCGGCGGCAGGCCTCCAGGGTGACCACCATCACTCCCCGGCCGGTGGCGGCGGGCCGGCCCTCCGAGCCGCCGATGGAGAGGGGCTTGCCGGTCACGGTGGCGGGTATCGAGTAGCCCTTCTCCATCGAGATCGTGTCCATGATCCAGGCCATGGTCTGCTGGTTGGTGTTGACGTCGGGGGCGGGGATGTCCGACTCGGGACCGATCAGGATCGAGATCTCGCTGGCGAAGCGCCGGGTCAGGTTCTCCAGCTCGCGCTGACTGAGCTGGGCGGGCTCACAGATCACGCCGCCCTTGGCGCCGCCGTAGGGCAGGTTGGTGACGGCGCACTTCCAGGTCATCCACATGGCCAGGGCCTTGACCTCGTCGATGCTGACATCGGGGTGGTAGCGGATCCCGCCCTTGGCCGGGCCCCGGGTCAGGTTGTGCTGCACCCGGTAGCCGGTGAAGATGCGGATGCTGCCGTCGTCCATCCGCACCGGGAAGTTGACGGTGAACTCCCGCCGCACCTCCCGCAGCACCGCCCGCAGGCCGGGGTCGAGCTCCAACAGGGTGGCCGCCTGGTCGAACTGGCGTTGGGCGGTGGTGTAGGGATTGGCGGGGGTGGCGCTCAGGGCGGGCGCCAGGGCTGCAGTGGACAAGGGACTCTCCTCAGGGTAGCGGGGAAACCCGGACCAAGCCCGAGCAACGTTGCTCGCCTATCTGCGCCGCTGTCAAGAGTGCAGACCCCGCGCCCTGAGGGCCGGCCATCGTGCCGACCCCCGGGGGTGGTGCCGGGCGCGGCGGCGGCCGGTGCCGGCCAGACCCTCGTGGGACGACGATCCCGAGGAGGTCGGGCCTCTGCCAGGGAGCGGAGGGTCAGGCGACCGGCGCCATCGCGGGATCGCTGTTGAGCGGGGCGCGGCCGCGGAGCGCCGCGACCAGGGCGGCCAGCGCCGCCGTGACCGCGAGCAGGATGGCCGCAGCCACCAGGCCGGCGGCCACCAGGTGGGGCGAGCGGGTGTGGGCGACCGAGGTCCCGGTGGCCAGCCCGAAGATCAGGCCCGCGGTGGCCACGCCGGTCGCGGTGCCCAGGCCCCGGGTCATGTTGAGGATGCCGCTGGCCATGCCCGACTGCTGCCGCGGCACCGCGCCCATGATGGCGGCGTTGTTGGCTGGGGTGAAGGCGCCCAGGCCGATCCCCAAAAGGACCAGTTCCAGCAGCAGCAACAGGCCCAGGCTGGGATGGACGGCGATAGCCACCAGGTCGGCGCTGACCAGGAGCATGCCACCCACGGTCAGGGGTCGGGCGCCGATCCGGTCGGCCACCTGGCCCGCCAGCGGGGCCGTGACCCCGAGGGCAAGTGGCAGGGCCAGCAGGCGCAGCCCCGCCTGGGCGGGGTCCATGTGTCCGGCGAAGCGCAGGTAGTAGGGGAAGACGAAGAGAGTCCCGAAGAGGGTCAGGTAGGAGAGCAGGCCGCTGCCGATCCCGGCGCTGAAGGGGATGCGGCGGAAGGTGGCCATCCGCATCATCGGCGCCGAGACGTGGAGCTCCGCCAGCACGAAGGCGGTCCCGAAGCCGGCCGCGACCACGAAGCAACCCAGGCTGGGCAGCGACACCCAGCCCCACTGGTTGCCCGACGAGAGCCCCAGCAGCAGCGAGCCGGCGGCGATCACGAAAAGCCCCATCCCCAGCCAGTCGAGGGGCTCGCGCCGAGACAGGTGGTGGCTGCGCGGCAGCAGGAACCAGCCCAGCACCATCCCCAGGGCCCCGGCGGGGATGTTGACCAGGAAGATCAGGCGCCAGCCGCCCAGAACCAGGAGCCAGCCGCCGATCGCCGGTCCCAGCGAGAGGCCCAACGCCTGGGCGGCGCCCTGGACCCCGATCGCTTTGCCCAGCTTGGCGGCCGGGACCGACTGCACGATCAGGGCCACGCTGTTGGCCTGGAGCAGGGCGGCCCCCAGCCCCTGGAGCAGGCGGAATCCAATCAGGGCGGGCAGATTGGGGGCCAGGCCGCAGAGCAGGCTGCCGAGGATGAAGATGCCGAATCCGTAGATGTAAATCAGCTTGTGGCCGACCATGTCGGAGAAGCGCCCCACCGCGGTCACGCAGCCCACCAGCGCCAGCAGGTAGGCGAGCGGGATCCACTCCACCCCGCCCAGGCTGCTGTGCAGCTGGACCTGCATGGTGGGCAGGGCGATGACCACGATGCTGGCGTCGAGCTGGCCCATGAAGGCGCCGATGCACACCGATCCCACCACCAGCCAGGCGGCGTTGGGGCTGTCCCTGATCGCCGCCGGCCGGGCCGGCTCCACCGCCAGCCGGCGCCAGCCCCTGGCGCTCCGCTCCGGCGGTGTCGGCGGGGGGGGATCCGCGGAGCGCATGCAAGCCCTACTCTAGCCCGGGCTCGAAGCCCCACCGTGTGGGGTCGGCGGGCTCGGGGCGTCAAAAAAAGGGCCCACCCGCCGCCCGGGTGGGCCCTTGCACGGTCAGGGTTCAGGTGGTCGGGGCGGTCGCCGGAGTGACGGGGACGCCCGGCTCGTCGCCGATCACGGCCGTCCCGGTGTCGATGATGGTCTGCAGCTCGGGAGTGGCGTAGCCGCTGCGCACCGCCCAGCCGTAGCTGAGCAACCCCACCATGATCACCACCAGCAGGTCGCTGGGGAAGGTGAGTCCGGGCACCTTGAGCGGGCCGTAGGACCCGAAGTAGGAGAGGCCGAAGACAGCCAGCAGGAAGTAGATCAGCCACCAGGTGCTCTGGACCGCCTTGCGTCCCACCGGGTTGCAGGCGTACCAGAGGATCCCGGTGAAGCCCATCACCAGCACGATGGTGGTGAAGTAGTAGACCCCGAAGGCGGGGTGGACGGCCGTGAGGGGCGCCGCCGTCAGCACCCAGCCGCCCCAGCGCTGGACGATGATCCAGAGCACCAGGAAGACCAGCCCCAGGAGCCAGCCGGTTTGGGGTTTGATCCAGCCCTGCTGGGGGGCGTAGAACCAGACGAAGATGGGCAGGGCCACGAAGACCGCCCCGAAGACCAGGGCCAGGGTCACGAATCCCGACCAGTAGACGATCATCAGGGCGCCGATGAAGCCGGCCGGGGCGATGATCGAGGCCAGGGGCAGTCTGAAGGGCCGGTGCAGGGAACCGGCGGTCTGGCGCAGCACCGGAACTCCGATGCCACCCATGATGTAGGTGAGGACGGTGGCCGAGGTGATAACCCCGACCAACTCATACCAACTGGGCAAAGGCAAGAAGAAGAGGCAGGCGACCACGAACGAGGCGATCAGGGCGATCCAGGGGATCCGGGTCCGGGCGAGGATGGCCCGGAAGGGGGAGGGGAGGTACCCAACCATCGAGAGGCCGTAAGTGGTCCGGCTCGAAGTGCCCAGGTAGACGACCCCGGTGCCGCCCGGCGAGACGAAGGCGTCGATCAGGAGCACGGTGGCGAAGCCGCCCAGGAGCGCCGGGCCGGCCGCCTTGAGGGCCACGTAGAAGGGCGCGTCCTTGGCGGCACTGCCGGCGGCCTTGAGCGCCGCCCAGTCGCCGGCGTGGACCCCGAACACCCCCCACTTGATGGCGCCGATGAAGGCGGCCTGGAGCAGGACGTAGAGCACCATCCCCGCCAGCACCGAGGCGATGGTGGCGCGGGGCACGTCCCGCTGGGGGTTGCGAGCCTCGCCGCCGAAGTCCAGCGCCTGGCGGAAACCGAGATAGGAGAACACGATCCCGGTGGTGGCCACGGCGCCCAGCACCGGCTGCCAGCCCAGGGGCGCAAAGCCGCCGTAGCTGGCGTAGTTCTTGGTGTGCATCCCGAAGGCGAAGAGCAGGATGAAGGTCAGGGTGGGGATGAGGAACTTCCACAGGGTGATGTAGTGGTTGGACCGGCTCATGAACCGGATCCCGATGAAGTTGAAGATGAAGAAGACGATCATCAGGCCGATGCCGAAGAGGATCCCGGCAGGCCAGGTGAGCTCGGAGTTGGCGGGGTTGATGATCCCGTGGATGTAGGTGCTGGCGTAGGTCACCACCGCCTCCGCCTCGATGGCGGGCACGCTAACCGCCGAGAGCAGGTAGGTCCAGCCCAGGATGAAGCCGGTGTAGCCCCCGTGGGTGAGATGGGGATAGCGGACGATGGCCCCGCTTCGGGGCATCATGCCCGAGATCTCGGCGTAGTTGAGGGCCACCAGCAGCACCAGGCAGCCGCCGATGATCCAGGAGACGATCGCCGCGGGCCCGGCCACCGCGGCCGCCGCCAGGGAGGCGAAGAGCCAGCCTGAACCGATGATCCCTCCCATGGAGAGGAAGAAGAGGTTCCAGACCGACATCCGCCGGTCGAGCTTGCGGTCCTCGGCCTCGACGTCGAGCTGGCGACTCACGCCCTGTGAAATTGCTGCCATCCCGCGCACCTCCCTCGGTAGCCGATCCGCGACCGGACCTGGGCGCCCAGCAACCGATCGCCGCCCCCCGGGCGGTCGACCTAGGATAGTGGCTGCCACCGCCACTTGGGAAGTGGTCCCGCTCTTCCGCAGTGGGCGCCCGACCCCTAGCGGCGGCCATAATCCGCGCGTGGCGGCTCCGATCGCGCTCGAGGTGGAGGTGGACGCGGCCCGTGCCCTGCTGGCGTCCGAGGCACCACTGCTGGATGTCCGAGACCGCGAGGAGCGGCAGCGGCTGCGGATCGCCGGCAGTCGCTGGATCCCGATCGAGGAGCTCGATCGCCGCTGGCGGGAGCTGCCCGCCGGGCAGGTGGTGGTGGTGCACTGCGCCGCCGGATCCCGCAGCTTCCGGGCCACCAAGTTCCTGCGCGAGCAGGGGGTGCTGGCCACCTCAATGATCGGGGGGATCTCGGAGTGGATGGGCCGCGGCCTGCCCACCGAGGCCGGGGTGGAGCGGGCCACTTCCGAGCCTGCCAGCAGCTCCAGCTGAAGGTGCTGCGGGCCACCTGCCGGGATCCTCGTACCGGCCCCCTGACCGGGAGTGCGAGCATGGAGCCATGGCAGAAGCTCCGGATCCCGGGCGCATGAGCGCCGAGGCCACCCTGCCCCAGGCGGGAAGCGAGCTCGACAACCTCTGCATCAACACCATCCGCACCCTGGCCATGGACGCGGTCGAGAAGGCCAAATCGGGCCATCCCGGCCTGCCCATGGGGATCGCCCCGGCGGCCTACGTGCTCTGGACCCAGTTCCTGCGCCACGACCCTGGTGACCCCCACTGGCCCGATCGGGACCGATTCGTGCTCTCGGCCGGCCACGGCTCGATGCTGCTCTACGGCCTGCTCCACCTCACCGGCTACGACCTGCCCCTGGAGCAGCTTCGCCAGTTCCGGCAGTGGGGCTCGCTGACCCCGGGCCACCCCGAGCGGGGCCTGACCCCGGGGGTGGAGGTCACCACCGGCCCTCTGGGGCAGGGCTTCGGCAACGGGGTGGGCATGGCCATGGCCGAGCGCTTTCTCGCCTGCCGCTACAACCGCGAGGGGACCCCGGCGGTGGTGGATCACCGTACCTTCGTCCTCTGCAGCGACGGCGACATGATGGAGGGCATCAGCTCCGAGGCCGCCTCACTGGCGGGCCACCTGGGCCTGGGCAAGCTGATCTGCCTCTACGACGACAACCACGTCTCGCTGGACGGCCCCACCTCGCTGGCCTTCTCCGAGGACGTGCTCGCCCGCTTCTCCGCCTACGACTGGCAGGTGCAGCGGGTCGAGGACGGCACCCTGGACCTCAAGGGGATCGGCCAGGCCATCCAGGCTGCCATCGACGACTCGGACCGGCCCTCGCTGATCGCGATTCGAACCCACATCGGCTACGGCGCCCCCCACAAGCAGGACACCAACGCCGCCCATGGGTCGCCATTGGGAGAGGAGGAGGTGGCCGCCGCCAAGCGGGCCTACGGCTGGGACCCGGAACGCAGCTTCTACATTCCCGACCAGGCCCTGGCCCACTTTCGCCGGGCCCGGGAGCACGGCGCCCAGCTCAGCTCCGGGTGGGGTGAACGCTTCCGGGCCTGGAGCGAGGCCAACCAGGACCTGGCCCAGGAGTGGCGCCTGGCCTGGGCGGGCCAGCTGCCTCAGGGCTGGCAGGAGGTGCTGCCCAGCTGGGATGAGGGCGACGACCCGGTGGCCACCCGCAGTTCGGCGGGCAAGGCCCTGGTGCAGCTGGCGGGGCGGATCCCCTGGATCCTGGGCGGCGACGCCGACCTCTCCGAGTCCACCAAGACCGCGCTCCCCGGTGGCGGCGACTTCGACGGCCGCACTGGGACCGGGCGCAACCTCCACTTCGGGGTCCGGGAGCACGCCATGGGTGCGGCCTGCAACGGGATCGCGGCCCACGGCGGACTGCGACCCTACAGCGCCACCTTCTTCACCTTCTCCGACTACCAGCGACCGGCGGTGCGGCTGTCGGCCCTGGCCCACCTGGGGGTGACCTGGGTCTACACCCACGACAGCATTGGCCTGGGCGAGGACGGCCCCACCCACCAGCCGGTGGAGCACCTGGCGGCGCTGCGGGCCATCCCTGACCTGACCGTCATCCGTCCCGGGGACGCCAACGAGTCCAGCTGGGCTTGGGCGGTGGCGCTGGAGCGGGGCGAGGCGCCGACCGCTCTGGTGCTCTGCCGGCAGAACCTGCCCGTGCTGCCCGGAAGCCGGCTCCTGGCCCGGGAGGGCGTGGCCCGGGGTGCCTATGTGCTGGTGGAGGCGGAGGGGGATGGCAGCCAATGCGTACTGATCGGCACCGGCAGCGAGCTCTCCCTCTGCGTCGAGGCCCGGGCCCTACTGGAGGTCCGGGGCATCCGGGCCCGGGTGGTGAGCATGCCCTCGATGGAGCTCTTCGCCGCCCAGGACCAGGCCTACCGAGATCAGGTGCTCCCGCCCGGGGTGCCCCGGCTGGCGGTGGAGGCGGGGGTGGACCAGCCCTGGTGGCGGTGGGTGGGCCTCTCTGGGGCCGTGATCGGCGTGGACCGGTTCGGGGCCTCGGCGCCCTACCAGACCATCTACCAGCACCTGGGCCTGACCCCAGAGGCGGTGGCTCTGCGGGCCCAGCAACTGGTCCAGGGCGAGTCCACGACCTGAGGCAGCTCGCTCCGACTCCGGCCGAGAGAGGCCTCGGTCGTAGAGTCTGGCTGTGCACTGCGAGGGGCCGGCCAGGACGGAGACGCCCCTGAGCCCTGGGCCGGTACCGCCAGCCCCGGGCGGGCACAGGGTGCGGGCCCCCAGAAACGCACCCCGGGGCGCCCCGGAAGGGTGAGCCTGCTCGCCCCTTCCATTCTTGCCGCCGACTTCGCCCGGCTGGGCGAGGAGGTGCAGGCCTGCGAGCGCGCCGGCGCCGACCGGCTCCACGTCGATGTCATGGACAACCACTTCGTCCCCAACCTCACCATGGGGCCGGACATCGTCGCCGCGTGCCGCCGCTCCACCTCACTTTTCATCGAGGCCCACCTGATGGTGGAGCGGCCGGACGCGATCATCCCCGACTTCGCCGCCGCCGGGGCGGGCCTGATCACCGTCCACTTCGAGGCCTGCCCGCAGCTGCACCGCACTGTATCCCTAGTCCGCCGCCAGGGCGCCCAGCCCGGGGTGGGGATAAACCCCGCCACCCCGGCCGATTTCCTCCGGGACATCCTTCCCGAGATCCGCTTGGCGCTGGTGATGTCGGTCGACCCCGGCTTCGGCGGCCAAGCCTTCCAACCGTCCGCCCTGGACAAGGTGCGCCGACTCCGCCATCTGATCGAGTCCGCGGGCCTGGACTGCGATGTGGAACTGGACGGAGGCATCGAGGCCGACAACGCCGCCGCGGCCCTGGAGGCCGGTGCCAGCGTCCTGGTGGCCGGTACCTCCGTCTTCCGGGCGGAGGGCGGGACCCAGGCCGGCGTCGGCTGCCTCCTGGAGCGGATGGGGCGGCGGCCCGCCACCGCCCCATCCGCCCCCGGCTGAGGCGGCGATGGCGACCAGTTCGCTCCAGGTGCCCGAGCACTCCGAGCTTCCGGCCGAGGTGCGCCAGGCGTTCGTCGAGCTGGACCGCAAGTGCGGGGTCTTCATCTTCCCCCAGCTGCGCCAGCTCCAGGCCGAGGAGGCGATCGAAGGGCTGCGCACCGAGTCCCAGCGCCTAGCCAGCGAGGCGGCGGAGGGCCGCCACCAGGGACTGGAGGACGCCTACCGGCAACTGCTGGATCGGGCCCAGGCGGCCCTGCGCCAGGCGCGCGCCCAGGAGGTGGCCCAGGCCGGGCCCAAGGGCCAGCAGGAGCGTCACCAAGTGCAGGTGGCCAGCAGTCTGGCCGCGGCCCGGACCCGGCTGCCGCCGGCCCGGCTGGCCCGCCTGGAAGAGCATCTCCGCCAGTTGGGGGAAAACTCAGCGGAGCCGGGACCGGCGCAGCAGGCGGCGGTGGAGGCCGCCCTGTCCGAGTTCGAGCGGCTCCTTCAGGACCGCCAGACCCGGGAGGCGGAGCGGCTACGCCACCGAGCCCACCTGCCGGTGCGCCCCAGGCAGCAGCACTCTTCCCGAAGCCGCCGGGCCCGACGGGATCAGGCCCTGGTGGTGGAGCTGGCCCGCTCCTTCAACCCCGAGCTGGGGCCGTCAGGCGAACCCGCCCCGCCGCCGGACGCGGATCAGTGATGCGAGACCTCTAGCTCCAGGGCCTCGCCCTCCTCCTCCTCGATCGTGACCCAGTCCGGCTGACCCAGCAGCCGGCTGACCTCCACCATGATCCGACCCTGAGCGTCGAAGACCGCGTCCTGGACCCGGTCGATACTGGGGCGGCTGCTGGCGACCACCTGGGCCAGGTCGGGGTCGGCCTGGGCCACCTCGGCGTGACGCAGGTGCTCGGCCACGCTGGGTGGGACCACCCGGCGCTCACGGATCCGGGCGTCCTCGAGGTCGGCGAGGACACGGTCGAGGTGTTCCAGATGGGAGCGGTACTTGCGCAGAATCCGGGTCCGGGAGAAGCGGTCGCGCTGGCGCCTCAGGATCTCGCGGCGGGTGCTGCGGAAGCGGTTGTCTCGTTCTGAGGTCATCATGGGTTGGGGGTCCCTTCTGAGCCTTGGCTCAAATGGCGGGTCACCCGGAGTCCTGAACTGGACGTCCGGTGCTGAAACGGCGGTGTGCGCATCCTGGTTACCCGGTGCTCCCCGCCACCCGGCAGCGCAGCACTCGTCGCTGCGCTGACACAATTATATCCGGCGAGCAGGCCTTTTCAAACCCTGCTGACTGCCGGGTAGTGGCTCAATTTGAAGTTGGCCAATCCGAGATCGGCTGATACGATGGTCGTATGCCGAAGCGCTCAAGAAAGCCAGCCGATCTCAACCGCATGGCCTATGAGATCGTCCGCCAGTCAACTGACCCAGACTACGATCCCAACGCCGGGAAGAACCCAGCCGCCGTGGAGTTGGGCCGGCTGGGGGGCCTCAAGGGTGGCAAGGCCCGGGCGGCCAAGCTCTCCCCCGTACAGCGGAACGAGATCGCCAAGAAGGCGGCCGCTGCCCGGTGGGGCAAGCGTCCAGCCCACTCTGGCTAGGTCAGAGGAGTAGGCGCCCATGGTGAAGCTGGAAGACATCAACCAGTGGCGGGGAGAGGACGTGGTCGATGCAGGCAGAGAGAAGATCGGAACGCTGGAGGAGATCTACTACGACTCGGAGACTGACCAGCCACTCTTTCTCGGGGTGAAAGTTGGGCTGCTGAGTCCCCACCTGACCTTCGTCCCCTTCCAGGGCCTATCGGTGGGCAAAGAGCACCTGCTCACCGACCAAGCCAAGTCGCAGGTGAAGAGTGCGCCGACCCTTGCCCTGAACGCCGAGCTGCCCCAGGAGGAAGAGGCCAAGATCTTCGACCACTACCACCTCGACTACACGCGAGGCTCAACGCCCACCGGCAAGCGCCTGATTCGCCGCTAGGGCTGTCGGGGTGGCGGCACCACCCGCACCGTGGATCCGGCCCGCGAGCCTCAACGGTCGTGGCCGCGCTTGGTCGCCCTTCCCACTCGGTCATGGACAGATTCGTCTCCCGCAACAGTCGAAGTGCTCGATTTGCTCGGGAGCGGCGCCTTAGCTCGTCAGGAGTCATCCCGAATTCGCTCCAAAACAGGCGGCGCAGGGGCGCGCGGAAACGCCGAGAGGCGCGGCCAGAGTCTCATCGCCCTCCGGGCCGGCTGGCTCGCCCACAACCGCGCACCGCGCGGTCGACGGTTCGGTAGCGGGTCCCAGCGGCGGATGTCTTCGCGGCACTGTCCCGACTGGAGGCTGCGAGTGTCATCGAGCGTGTGCTCACTCGTTGGCCCGCGACACCGGGTCGTGCCGGCACGAAGGCCGACCTACCGTTCCAATGTCCAATCGCTGGCGCAGCCTGCGCCATCAGATTGCGCACAACACCAGTTCCCAAGCTAGGCCACCTCCGACTGCCGGGTAGTGGGTCGGTTTGACTCGGGACACCCCGACGGCTCGATCGCCTAGCGGCCCCGAGAAGACGAGGCTGGAACCCGTAGGGCGGAGGGGCCGCAAGCTCCCCCCACACCCGTGGAGGGTGGCGGCCGCGCTCGAGCAGATCGCCGCGGCTTCGTCGATGGCTCGGCGCTTTGGTGGGGCTCGACGAGCGCGTTGACTGGCGCCTGGACGAGGCCCAGGCGCCACTCTCGCGTGCCCGTGGGCCGTGCCCCCCCGGGGCACAGGGTCCAGTGGTCGTGCCATATGCCGATCTAGACATATAATAGGACCATGGCTCGGGCTTCAGCCACTGCCGACGTCTTCAACGCGATCGCGGAAGCGCACCGTCGCGACATACTCGACTTGCTGGTCGGAGGGGAAAAGCCGGTCGGGGCGATCGTCGACGAGCTCGCGATCTCCCAGCCCCAGGTCTCCAAGCACCTGCGGGTCCTCAGCGAAGTGGGGCTCGTCCGGTGTCGTGCGGTGGGGCGCCGTCGTCTCTACCGACTAAATCCCCCCTGCCTGCGACCGCTGGGCGACTGGGTCGCGAAGTACGAGCTCATCTCGAACGAGCGTCTCGACAGGCTCGACGACTACCTCAGCGAGCCCCAGCGTCAAGAACGCAAACCAGACCAGCAACCAAAAGGGGCACCATGACAACTAGGACAACTACTCGACACGGCTCGGCTACCTTCGAGTTCACCGACCGCACGGTCACGATCCAGCGCAAGTTCGAGGCGCCGATGGCGCTGGTCTTCGATGCGATGACCGAGCCTGAGCACATCCGCGTGTGGTTCCCCGCGGATGCGGTGCCGCTCCACATCTGCGAGATCGATCTGCGGGTTGGTGGAAAGTACCACTACGCGTGGTACGCCCCTGGGGGCACGGAGTGCTCATTCCGGGGCAGCTTCCTCGAGGTCGAGCGGCCAACGCGGATCGTCGCCACCTGGCTGTTCGAGGGGTGGCCGGACGACGAGGCGGTCGAGACCGTGATCTTGACCGAGGAAGGCCGCGTCACGACCATGACAGACATCCTGGAGTTCAAGGCTCCAGAGAACCTCGGTGATCACTTCCAAACAAACGATGGCGCCCAGACCAGCTGGGACAAGCTGGACGACCTCCTGGCTGACCTGCAGGCGGTCCGCACGTAGGCCAGTCCGCAGGACTGCTGGGCGAGTCGCAGGTGGGAGTCTCCAACGCCGTGCACGGAGGTTTCCGGCATTAGGGATTGAACAACTCCCAGTGCCGCTCGGAGACGACCGCGCGGTGCCGGGACGGGTCATTACGACGGTGTACCCGTCGCCAACGGCCTGCGGGTCAACGAACGCCCGGACGAGGCCCAGGACCTGCGTGTCCCAGGCCCGCTCGCGGCAATGTCGCGCACCCTGAGGCCGCCATGTGAGATGCCGGTCACCCCCGGGGGTGCCTGGGTGGCTGGGGATGTTTCAGTATTCCTCGTGGTCGAGACGTTGCGCCAAGATGCTGACGGCGGTCATCTGATCACGCGCGGCAGAGGGTTTCAGGCAACGGCTGCAGGAGACTTGCGGGGAGCGAATCCGTACCTTCGCTCTTCACGAACCCCGCCGCCTACAGTTTCCGCGGCGGTCCTGCCGAAGGTGTTGCCTGTCGTTACACGGTCAACTGTGGAGTCGTTCCGTGCCACGACGTCGAACGCGCGCGTGACCGTAGTCAGAATATGAAGGGGACCAACCGCTTGCGAGCGGCGGCGTAGTCCCGGTACTCGGCGCCGAACTGCTCTGCGAGCGCCCGTTCCTCGATGGTCACCCGGCGGGCGAACGCCGCCACTGGCAGCGGAGACAGCGCCAGGGCCACGCGGTTGTCGCAGCACCAAAGGCAACCCGCCACCGTCAGCAGCGCGCCAGCGTAGCCGGGGTGCTGTATCCAGAGGTAAGGACCGCGCTGGACCAGCCGCTGCCGCGGAGAGATCGCAACCCGGACTGTGAAGAACTCGCCCAAGGCGATGATCGCCCACCAGCGCAAGCAGATGCCGGCGGCCATCAGGGCTGAGCCTCCGGCGACTGCCAACCTTGTCGAGCGGGGCCGCGCGCGGCCACCGTTGGCGGCAGCTGCCAGGCCGCCGCCAACTGCACCCCAGACGCTGCCAATGAGGGCGGCCATCGATCCGTGGTCCAGCTGGTCCTCAGCGTGGGCGGGCGCGCTGGCGCGCGAGCGCAGTTGCAAGGTCACCTCTGAGGCGACCCAGGTCGCCATCAGCGTCCAGAACACCGGCCGCAGAGGGCCTCTGCGGAAGATGGGCGAGCGCTGGGTGCCGAGCGCGGCGCTTTCCATCGCCCCTACGACTCCTCGAGAATCCTGGTGAAGGCAGCGAAGTAGCTGGGGTCGCCCGAAGTCTCGCGCCGTAACCAGTACTCCAAACCCCAGAAGAAGTAGGCGCTGACCACCGGGGGCTGCCCGCTGGGGCCGAGCCCGAGATTGTAGTTGGCGATCACCCGTTCTGGGGGACAGCTGAAGGCCACGCTGCCGGGAAGGTCCGGGGGGACCGTGGTCGCCTCCCAGGGCTCCGCCTGGCCCTCGGAGACCACCAGTTCCCGGCCGGTCGCTTCTACCCGGCGCCGCAGGCGGGACCAGGGCACCCGGTTCCAGGGGAGCTGGGCGCCGTCGAGGTAGAGGGAGTGGCCGCCCAGCGCGGCAGCAGCGTTGCGGGGGTAGATATCGAGGCCGACCATGTCGGCAAGGCTCAGGGCCGCCTCCAGGGAGTCGCCCTGGCCCCTGGTGCGCCATAGCTGCGCCGCCCGCACCGTCAGCGACATGGGCAGGAAGCCGTTGAGCAGAATCGGGCGCGTGGGATCGAGCGAACGGACGGTGGCCATCTCGCTGGCGAGGAAGTCGCGTGAGAGCCGCCAGCTGTGCTCCATACCCAGCGGGTCCAAGGCCTCGTTCTCGACCTGCCAAGCGAGCACCGAGCGCCGCTCCCGGTAGCGACTGACCACCCTGGCCAGGAACTCACGTGCGGCCGCGTTCAGCCTGGGGTGGCTGGCGGGTGTTACCAGGCGGCCCTCGGGGAACCCGCTCGGAGCCCAGTGTGGGGGCACGTACAGCTCGGGATAGCCGAATGTCTTGAGCGCCCCCACTGCCAAGATCACCTTTTTACCGGCGCTTTCGACGACATCAAGCGACCGATCCAGCTCCCCCAAGTCGAAGTCGCCGGGGACCTTCTCGATGCGGCTCCAGTAGGCTCCCAGCCGCACCAGTTCCACCGGAAGTTGGGCCAGGCGGCGCAGCACCTGGCCCGGGTCCAACCCCAGCGCCTCCGCCTGGCGGGGCCGGTAGGAAATCCCCAGGCGGCACGGGCCGCGCTTCCTGACCGCCACCCGTCTCCACGCCGCCGACGGCTGACGCTGGGGCCGCCGCAGGCGCACCTCCAGGACCGGGGGCAGCGCCAGCGCGCCCCCGAGCAGGGCCAGACGGCGGGCCCGGCTGCCGCTCACGGGCGAGCCACCGCGATCACCTCGTGGAAGTGCTCCACGGGCAGCAGCGGCAGCGCCGCCCACCCCGGGATCAGCCGCGCCACGCCGCTGCCGATGGCACCTCGTTGACTTCGGTGGGCCCGCCAGGCGAGTGACTTGGACCAGAGCGGGCGCATCCCGATCCACACCTTGAGCGTGGGCAAGGTGGTTGCCCCCGCCACCCCCGGACTCACCGGCAGCGACCTCAACCCGACCAGGGCCCAGCGCAGACCTCGCGGCAAGGCGACGTACCAGAGGCGGCACCCCGGCACCAGCTCCCCGCAGACCTCGGTCACGACCTGGGAGCAGGCGACGTGGTCGGGATGACCATAGAGGCCGGAGGGGTCGTAGGTGATCACCAGGTCGGGGCTCGACTGTCCCAGGATCTCCTCGAGGAGTTGGCGCAGCTCGGCACGGCAGGAGCCGAGCCGACCGTCCGGCAGCTGCAGCTGGAGGACCCGGGCGACCCCAAGCTGGGCCGCCGCCCGCTCCAGCTCGGCAGCGCGAACCCGACCCACGGCGTCGCTGTGGAGGCCAGGGACGGTTGCCGCCTCTCCGCGGGTGAGGGCCACCAGGGTCACCGCGACACCAACTCCCGCCAGGCGGCGCAGGGTTCCCCCGCAGGCCACTGTTTCGTCGTCCGGGTGAGGGAAGATCGCCAGCACCCTTCGGAAGCGGGTCAGATCCTGGCTCGGCAGGCCCCATTCCTCGAGCCAACCGGTGATCACGGTGGCGCCCAGGGCCAGGCAGGCGGCCTTCGCAGCGCGGCGACGGCCGGCCCGGCCCCGGCAGCGCCCCAACTAGCCGCCTTTCTCAGGCGCGGCGACGTGGCCGGTCGGTGACTCCCGCGGCCTCTCCGGGGTGTTGCGGGGAGTGGCGTTGGCCAGCGCTCCGGCCAGAGCCACGGCCCAGGAGGGGAGGAGTGGCGCCGCAACCTCGGCGCGGTACTCACGTAAGAACGCGAGCACCTCCAGCAACCAGCTGAGCCGGCCCAGCCCGGTGGCCCGGACCCTGCCCAGCTCGGCGCCTGCCCGTAGCACCTCCTCCATCCGGAGCGCGGGGTAGGACCGCACCACCATCCGGGCGGCCTCCGGGCCGGGGTTGAGAAAGCTGTGGAACGTGCCCGGGGGCACTGTCACCGACCCGCCCGGGCCGACGGAGACGACTCGAAGCCCGCGCCGGAAGCGCATCCGTCCCTCGAGCACGGAGAAGGTCTCGGTCTGGTGAGGGTGGATGTGGCCGGACGGCACCCGACCTTGGGGGCGGAGCCGGACCTCGAAGGTGAGGTGGTCGCCACCGGTCTCGGCCGCCGTCTCCAGGATCGTGATTCGCTCGCCACTAACCGGGTTCTCGATGAGCCGCCCGGGGTCGGCCGCGCGGCCGGCTCCGCACCCGCCCATCACCGGCGCATGGCCGTCCTGGGGGTTGGGAGCTGCAGGGCTGGCGCCAGAACCAGGATGGCCAGCAGGGAGAGGTGACAAAGGGCGTCCCTCGATCGACCGCGGCCCCCGAGGGCGGCGGTGAGGCCTTGGGCGACCCCCATCATGCCGATCGAGGTCGCGGTAAGGGCCGCCTTGCGCGGGAAGGGTTGGCGAAGTGCGGACCATAGGGGCCCTCCGAGCAGAACTGTCGACAGAACGGCCTCCTGGATCGCGGCGCCAGCGCCGCGGTCGGGCATCCGTAGGGGCCGAGGGTGAGGACGACTCCGCAATGTACCGCTGAGGCAGCGCCGATGGTGAGGCCCGCTGCGAGCCTGCGCCCTGGCGCGGAGGTGCGGGTTGCGGGGCAACCGAACGAGTCGCCCACGCGACCGAGGCGAGGGGCACGACGGCCTATGTCGCATTGGCGGCCTGCTGCGCGTGGAGCTGCACCTCATAACGGGTACACGCCCACACCATTGCCAGGCGGCGGTGGGGAGCTGGCCGCCGGGCGAAGGCTTCGCCAACCTGGGCCACCGGCCACATCCCAGTCGGCCCTCGCCCGGGACGAGCCGGGACGCATTCAGCCGACCCGCGGCCCCCTCAGCATGCCTGCCGTGCCCGGTCCGTGCGCTTGATCTCCACTCAAGCGAGCGCCCTGGGTGCGGGTCGCCCCTCCTAGCTGCGGAGGTGGACCTTGGCCGAGCCCCGGGCCCGGCGCCGGCGGGATTTGGTCAGGCTGGCCGCCTCGGGCAGGGGCAATCCCCGGCGGGGCACCGGCGACGACTGCAGCAGCGAGGTGCTCGTCTGCCCATGGGCCAGGAGTTGGTCCAAAAGCCCCTCCAGGGCCGCCATCGAGGCCACCTGGACCCTGAGCAGGAAGCAGTCCTCACCGGTGATCCGGTGGGCCTCGACCACCTCGGGCAAGCTGCGGGCCAAGGTCGCGACCTGGTTCAACTGACCCGGTGCCGGCCGGACCTGTACGAACGCCGCCAGCGGCAGCCCCAGAGCGGCGGGGTCGATCACCGCCTCGTAGCCGACTATCACCCCCAGGAGTTCCAGCCGCTCCACCCGCTCCCGAACCGGGGGTGGCGACATCCCCACCCGCCGGCCCAACTCGGCAATCGAGATCCGGGGCTCGGACTGGAGGTGGCGGAGCAGCTCGACGTCGGTGGCGTCGAGCCGTGAGTCCAGCTCCGGTGAGTTTTGCCTGGTCCTGGGCATGAGAGTTGCAGGCATCCTAGCGTTTCCAGCTTCGAATTGAACTGGGAGGACCTGCGCTGGCAGTCACCGTCGGACCTGGTGCCGCCGGCTGGCGAAATCGTCCAGACCCGGCAGGCGCTCGTACCGTGCCCCAGGCGCTGGTAGCGGACGTCGGCATCGTCCGCTTCGTGCTGGCGCTGGCACTCTCCGGACCGCTGGTGGCGGCCTTCCCCACCGGCCAGCTCAAAGCAGTTCGCCGCCACCCAGTTATCTCCAGGCTGGAGCCGCTGCTGCTGTCGGTGATCGACCCGGGCACGCGCACCCGTCTCGCGCAGGGGCCCTGATCGGGGCCAGCCCGTCAAACCCAGCAACCCCGGCCGGTTCGCGCACCGCCAGGTGAGCCGTAACGTTTCCCGGACGCATCCCCGGCTAGGATGCGGCTCGCATGCCATCGATCGCCCCGCCGGCGCGAGGGCTCGGCCCCCCGCTCGAAGCCGCCGTTGACCCCCGTCGCGGGCTGTCGGTGCTGGCCCTGGTCCTGGGCGCTACCGAGGTGGCGGCCGCGGTCTTCGCCACGTATCTGATCTGGACGACCTACGGCGCCGGGCTGGCGGTCTGGGAGCTGGCGTGGCTGGGGGCGGCGCCTGTGGGAGCCATGACCGCGGCCTTGCGCCCGCGGCACCCGGTGGGGTGGCTGCTACTGGGGATCGCCGCCAGCGGCATCCTCAGCCAGCTCGGCTTCGTTTACAACCCCAGCCGCCAGCCCACCGTGCCTCAGGCCCTGGTCGCCGACTCGGGCATGGTCCTGCTCATCGTGGCCATCGCCCTGGTGGGGCTGCTGGTGCTGGTGTTCCCCTCGGGTCGACTGGACGTGGTCCGGCGGCACCGCTGGATCGCTGGCCTAGGCGGCCTGCTCCTCGTCGTCTCCATCGTCGGCACCGTGACGGAGCCAACCATCTCCAGCGACGCCGCCAACTTGGTCAACCCGCTGGCCCTGCCCCACGCCTGGCCCCTCTCCTCGATGGTCCCCACCATCGTCAACGTGGCCACCGCCGCCCTGGTCGGCTTCCTGCTCATGGTCGCTGTCAACCTGGTGCTGCGGATGCACCGCGCGCAGGGCGTGCAGCGGCAACAGATCAAGTGGCTGGCTTACGCCAGCCTGACCTTGGCCCCGGCAATGGTCATCACCCTGGCAACCTCGAGCTGGTGGTCTCCGCTGGCGCTGGTGGTGGCTCCCAACACCGTCTTCCTCAGCGTGGGCCTGGCCATCGTCCGCTACCACCTCTACGACGTCGACCGGGTGCTCTCCCGGGCGGTCGCCTACCTCCTGGTGCTGGGCCTGCTGGCTGGGGTCTACGTGGGGTCGGTGCTTCTCTTCAGCGACGTCCTGCCCTTGCGGGGGAGCATCAGCGTGGCCCTGGCGGTGCTGGTGGCGGTGGCGCTGCTGGCCCCGGTGCGCCGCTGGATGCGCGATCTGGTCGACCGCCGCTTCAACCGCTCCCGCTACGACGCCCAGGCGGTGGTGCGCGCCTTCGCCTCCCGGGTGGGTGACGAGGTGGCGGTCGAGACCATCAGCCGCGACCTCCTGGGGGCGGTCCAGCTCACCGTGGAGCCGGCCCACGCCGGCCTCTGGGTGCGTCCCTTCTAACGCCAGCGATCCCCGATCTAGACTTCGATCTCGCGGGGGGCGCCGCGCCGGGAGCGGCGGTACTCGCCGGTGGCGCCGAGGTGGAAGACGTCGGCCAGGGCGGAGCGGGCCGCCAGTTCCCCGCAGCGACCGTGGACCCCGGGCCCCGGGGTGGTCGAGGCCGAGCAGAGGTAGACGCCGGGGATCGGGGTCCGGTAGGGGTTCCAGCGCAGCCCGGGCCGGAGCAGGGTCTGGCGCAGGTCCTGGCGGCCAGAGGCGATGTCGCCGCCGACGTAGTTGGGGTCGTGCTGCTCCTGCTCCCGGGCCGTCCGTCCCGAGCGTCCCAGGACCAGGTCCCGGAAGCCGGGCGCGAAGCGCTCCAGCTGGGCCTCCAGGGCCGGGCCCATGTCGACGTCCGAGCCGGCCGGCACGTGGCAGTAAGCCCAGAGGGTGTGCTGACCCTGCGGCGCCCGGCTGGGGTCGACCAGTGAGGCCTGGACGGTGAGCACGTAGGGGGAGGGCGGGTGCTCGCCCCGGGCCACGGCCCGCTCTGAGGCGGCCACCTCAGCGAAGGTTCCCCCCAGGTGCACCGTCCCCGCCAGCTGCAGTTCGGGGCTGCGCCAGGGCACCGGGGCCGACAGGGCGTAGTCGGCCTTGAAGACCCCGGACCCATAGCGGAAGCGCTCCATCGCCCGGCGGTAGCCGTCCGGGAGCCGCCCCGGCGCCAGCTGGAGCAGCTGCCTGGGGGTCACGTCGAGGAGGGTCGCTGGCGTCGCCGGCAGCTCGCCCAGGGAGCCCAGCCAGCGCCCGGTCTCGAGCGTTCCTCCCGCCTGCTCCAGGGCCGCCACCATGGCGTCGGTGAGCTGCTGACTGCCTCCCGCCACCACTGGCCATCCCACCGTGTGGGCCAGCGTCGCCAGGAAGAGCCCCACCGCCCCGCTGGGGGGCCGCTCCAAAGGGCGCATGGCGTGGGCGGCCACCCCAGCGAAGAGGGCCCGCGCAGCTTCGCTGCGATAGCGGGCCACCAGGGCGCTGGCGGGGCGCAGTCCCAAGAGGCCGAAGCGGGCCAGGGCCAGGGGGTGGGCGGGCGGGCGGCGCTGCGAGGAGAGCAGCCAGTCCGCCAGCTGCCGCCCCTGGCGGGACAGGGGGCCGAACAGCCGCCGGTAGGCTTCGGCATCGGCACCCAGACCCTGGGCCGTCTCCTCGACCGAGCGCCGCACCACCGCCGCCCGGCCGCCGTCCAGGGCGTGGCCGTAGACCACCTGGGGATGGAGCAGCTCCACCCCGTGATCGGCAAGGCCGAAGTCTCTGAAGAACCGCGAGGCGGCTGCCAGGGGGTGGGCGGTGGAGCAGGTGTCGTGCCTGAACCCGGGCAGGGTCAGGGACTCGGTGCGGCAGCCACCTCCAGGACGCTCTGCCCCCTCCACCACCAGGACCCGCAGCCCCGCCCGGGCCAGGGTGAGGGCCCCTGCCAGCCCGTTGGGACCGCTGCCGACCACGCAGGCGTCATAGCGGCCATCGGCCATCTTGCCCTCAGCGGGGCCGCCGGCGCCCCGAGAAGGGCGCGCCCACCGTCTGAATGAGGCTCCTCACCATGGCGTTGTGCCAGGTGTTGCCGATCCGCTGCCACTGCCGGCGACCATCCACGCACACAGTACGGACCTGCACCGCCGCCCCGGGGGCGCCAAGCCGATCCGCCACCGCTCCCAGGGTCGCGCTCCAGAAGCGGTCCTCCTTGGCATGGCCGCCGAAGGTCATGCCAAGTTCATAGAAGGGGTCGTTGGCCCGCATCAGCACCTGGGCCTGGAGCGTGGTGCGGCCCTCGCTGGCTTCGGCCGAGAAGGAGATCCAGCCGGCGAACATGTGCCCCTGGGGGGTCATCAGGGTGAAGGATTCCTCGTCGGCGTAGAGGACGAAGACGCCGGTTGAGAGCTTGACCCCGCCACCCATGGCCAGGTCGAGCAGGGCCACGTCCCCGGGTTGGATCCCGGTCAGGGCGCCGGCGAAGCGGTTGCCCTGCGGCCAGAATTCCGGGAAGTGGGCCTTCCAGGTGGCGATCGCCTGCTTGGGGGTGGCGGCGGCGCCGATGTCCGCGCTGTAGGTCTTCTGCCACATCTTGCCGAAGCCCTGGACGGGGCCGGTGAGCCGGCGCCCGGCGACGTTGGTGCCGCGAACCCCCTGGCGCTGCTCCACCTCGAGCCGGTCCACCTTCTTGGCCCAAGCGGCGGCATTGCGGGGGAGTGCCCCGCCTGGGGCGGGTGCCTCCGGCTCCGAGCCGGGATCGGGGGCGGCCTGGCTCATGACCGGCGCCCGGCCGCCAGCGCCGCGGGCTCGTCCTCGAAGATGGCGATGGCCTCGTCCAGGCGGGTGAGCTCGAAGATCTGGCGGTAGTGCTCGCTGAGCCCGTAGGCGGCCAGCTGCTGGCGCTGGCGGTTGGCCCGGACCAGCAGGGTGACCAGCATGCCGATGCCGCCGCTGTTCATGTATTCCAGGCCGCTGAAGTTGAGGATCAACCTCTGCGCGCCGGCGCCGCCGGCGGCCTCATAGGCGGCCATCAGGTCTGGCTCACAGGTGGCGGTCACCTCACCGCTGATGTCCACCACCGCGGTGCCGTCGCCCAGGCGCCGCGCTTCCATGCTCACAGTCGGGTTGGTCATGGTTACCCCTCCGCGGCCGCATGGTTGCGGCCCGATACCTGCGCCGGTGGGTGGGACTTGCCGCCCAGCTCCGCGCGCAGTTCGATGAAGTCCGACAGGCGGGTGATTTCGAAGATCTGCCGGTAGTGGGGGGACAGGCCCACCGCCACCACCCGGCGCCCCGCCGCCCGTGCCTTGGCCAGCACGCTGACGATCAGGGCGATGCCGCTGGAGTTGATGTAGTCGACCTTGGTGAAGTCGAGGATCACCTCGGCGCCGCCGCCCTCGGCGGTGGCCTGGTCGTAGGCTCGGCCCAGCTCCTGGCTCGACCCGTCGACATCGCCGGCGAGCTCCAGGACCACCGCCTCGTCCAGGGCGGCGATTCGGACCGAGAAGTTCTGGTTCATGAGTTCTCCTTGACCTCCTCGGCGCCAGTGCGCATGGTCAGCCAGACCGTGTGCCGGTGGCCCTCGGTGGTGATGTCCATGGCGTCGACCATGTGCCGGATCAGGAACAGCCCCCAGCCCCGGGGGGTCTGCTGGCCCGCCAGCTTCAGCTCCAGATCGGGCTCCTCGGGGCTGGCCTGGGCGGCGGCCCCGCCCTGGTCGCTGATCGAGACCACCACCTCGCCCGGCGACTCGAAGACCTCGATGTGGACCGGCACCCGGGCCACCCCCTGGTTGCCGTGCTCGATGGCGTTCATGGTCGCCTCCGCTACTGCCGTCTGGAGCCGCTGCTGGCGCTCGCCGCTGAGCAGCCGCTGGGGCAGGGCCTTGGCCACCCGTCGCAGGGCCAGGCGCTCCCCGCCCTCCTGGCTGGCGATGGTGAAGGAGGCCAGCAGCCGGCGGGGCACCGGCTGGGCGGCGCTCACGGGTGCGCTCCGCGGTGGATTGCCGCCGGCGAATGCTGGACCGCCACCAGGGTGATGTCGTCCTCCTGCTCGTGGTGGGAGCCGGTGAAACGATCCAGCTCGGTGAGGCAGAGGTCGATCAGGTCCTCGCCCACCTTCCCCCGGCCCACCAGCTCGGCAACCCGGGGGAAGCCGAACATCTCCCGTTGCGGGTTGTGGGCTTCGGCCAGGCCGTCGCTGTGGAGCAGGATGCAGTCGCCGGGGTCGAGGTGGCGCTGCTTCTGCTCGTACTGCATCCCCGGCATCAGCCCCAGGGGCATCCCGGTGGCGCGCAGTTCCACGACGCCGTCCCGAGTGTGGACATAGGGCAGGTCGTGGCCGGCGTTGGCGAACTCGATCTGCCCGGTGTCGGGCTCGAGGACTAGGGCCAGGCAGGTGACGAACATGTGGGCGGGGATGTCGGAGCAGAGCAGGTCGTTGACCTGGGCCAGCACCGCCCCCGGGGAGGCCAGCCGCCGACCGGCGGAGCGGAGCAGGGCATGGGTGCTGGCCATCACCAGGGCGGCCGGGACCCCCTTGTCGGTGACGTCCCCGACCACCAGCATCACCCGCCCGTCGGGAAGCGGGATGAAGTCGTAGAAGTCGCCGCCCACCGTTCGCGCCGGGCGGTAGAAGGCGGCCACGTACCACCCGGGGAGGTCGGGCAGCGCCTTGGGCAGGAACTGCTGCTGGATCAGCTGGGCCACCTTGAGCTCGTTGTCGATCCGCTCCCGCTGCCGGGCCTCGGCCGCCTGGGCCTCCACCAGCTGGCTGACCTTGAGGGCGGGAGCGGCGTGGCTGGCCAGCTGTTCGAGGAGATTGCGGTCATCGGTGGAGTAGCCCACCTCGGAGAGCCGGGGCCCCAGGGTGAGGACCCCCACCAGCTCCCCCGACGACACCAGCGGCACCAGCATCACCACCCCTGCGGCGCGCATCTCCCGCAGCGCCGGGGAGTCGACCTCGAGACGGGCGGTCGCCACCGGGCTGCCAGCGTCCTGGAGTAGGGCCAGCAGGGAGTCGTTGGGCCCGATCTGGAAGTCCGGGGAGGCGGGCAGGGGTCGTTCGCGGAGCACGTCTGGGCTGGGGGCTGAGCGACCTGGACGCCTCACCCAGCGCGCCAACCCTCGTGTTGGCGGCTGGCCTGGCCCCAGGCGGTCCGGAGTGCCCTGGACGCCACCGGCGGCTGCCACCAGCTGGGCCACCGGCGCCGGGTCGGAGGACCCCAGGGGCTGGTCGGGGAGGGCCGTCCCCGAACTCGATGTGGCCATTGCGTCGCCGATCATGGCCCACAAGCGTTCCGGCAACGTTACGGTGGGGCCTGCAGTGAGCCGGGAGCTAACGATCGGACGCCGGGGGGATCTGGCCGGGCGGGAGCCGGAGACGCGCATCGCCCTGCTCGGGGTGCCCTGGGTGGAGCGGGACGGGGAGCCTGTGCACTTCGACACCCGGAAGGCGGTGGCGCTCCTGGCGCTGCTGGCCGTCTCAGGGCGCCCCGAGAGCCGCGAGCGCCTCACCGGCCTGCTCTGGCCGGGATCGGACCCGGCCCGGGCGCGGGCGGCCTTCCGGCGGACCCTGTCGGTCAGCGCCTCGGCCCTGCCCGGGGCGCTGCGCATCACCCGCTCCATGGTCGCGCTGGATCTGGTCGCGGTGACCACTGACGTGGACCGCTTCGGCGAGCTGACCAAGTCCGCCGCCCCCGGCGACTGGGATCAGGCGGCGGCCCTCTACCGGGGCGATTTCCTGACCGGCTTCCAGCTCCGCGACAGCCCGGAGTTCGACGACTGGCAGGCGGAGGTGAGCGAGCGCCTGCGCCTGGGGCTGGGCCGGGTGCTGGAGCGCCTGGTCGAGGCCCGTCAGGCCCAGGGCGACTTTGAGGCCGCCCTGGAGCCGGCTCAGCGCTGGCTGGCCCTGGACCCGCTGCATGAGCCCGCGCACCAGGCACTGCTGCGGATCTACGCCGCCACCGGGCGCTGGTCGGCGGCGGTGCGCCAGTACCGCAGCTGCGTCCAGCTGCTGGACCAGGAGCTGGGGGTGCCGCCGCTTTCGGAGACGACCTCCCTGTACGAGGCCGCCCTGGCTCAGCGCCTGGAACCACCCGAGCCGGCCCGGGCAACCCGGGCCGGGGCCCCCCTGGTAATCCCCATGGTGGGCCGGGCGAAGGAGCTGGAGGCGCTGCGGGGCGCCTGGGCCGAGGTGGGGAGCTCTGGCGTGGCCCTGGGCCTGGTGGGCGAGGTGGGGGTGGGCAAGACCACGCTGCTGGGCCACTTCTGCGACCTGGTCGAGGGTTCCCGGGCGCGACTGGTGCGGGTGCGGGGCCACGACGGGGAGAGTGGCATCACCTACTCCCTGGCGGTGGACATCCTGGCCGCCTGCCTGGCGGCGCGCCCGGACCTACCCCGACTGCTGCCGGGGCGGGTGGCCCTGGAGGCGGCTCGGCTGCTCCCCGAGCTCGCCCCCAGGAGCCGGAGCCACCCGGTGCCGCTGGACAGCGCCGCCGCCCTGGCCCGGCTCTACGGCTCGGTGGCCGAGACGGTGGCGGTGACCCTGAGCCAGGGAGGGCGGCCGGCGGGGGTGCTGGCGGTTGACGACCTCCAGTTCGCCGACCCCCGCTCACTCGACCTGCTCGCCTACCTGCTGCGGCGGCTGGGCGAGCTCCCGGTCACGGTGGTGCTGGCCTGGACCCCCTCATCCGAGCCGGTTGGCTTCGCCGGGATCCGGGCGGCGCTGGCGGAGCTGGCCGCGGCCGGGCGGCAGTCGGTGCTAGAGCTGACTCCCCTGGACCGCCAGGCAGTTGCCCAGGTGGCGGGCGCCATGGGGCTGGCCGAGTCCGAGCGGGAGCGGCTCTTCGACACCACCGGCGGCCTGCCGCTGCTGGTACGCGAGTACGCCCAGCTGCTGCTCAACCAGGGCGCCAACGCCATCGCCGGGGTACCGCCCACGGTCCGCCAGCTGGTGGCCGCCCGCCTGCAAGCGGCGGGAGAGTCGGTGCTCCAGCTGCTCACCGCCGCCGCCACCCTGGCGGGCGACTTCGACGCCGACCTGGTGCGGGCGGTGAGCGGGCGGGGCGAGGGCGAGACCGCCGAAGGGCTCGACCTGGCGGTCCGCCAGGGGCTCTTGCTGGAGCGCGGACCGCTGGGGGCCGGGTCTGCCCCCACCTACGACTTCGCCTACGAGGTGCTTCGCCGGCTCACCTACGAGCGCAACACCTGGGCCCGGCGCCGGCTGCTGCACAAGCGCGCCGCCGACGCCCTGCTCCGGCTTCGGGAGCGGGACCCGGCCCAGGTCCCGCCCGCCCGGCTCGCCGACCACCTCGAGCTAGCGGGCAGAGAGTCGGAGGCGGCCCAGTGGTGGTGGCGGGCGGCCGTTCGCGCCAACAGCCTCTACGCCCACGAGGAGGCCCACAGCTACCTGGGCCGGGCGCTGGCCTGTGGCCATCCTCGCCTGCCGGTGCTGCTGGCCGATGCGGAGACGCTGACCTTCCTCGGCCGCTACCAGGAGGCGCTGGCGGCGCTGCGGGGGGCATCGGCGGTCAATCAGGACCCCGAGCTCGGCAGCCAGATCGAGCACAAGCTGGCCGAGATCCACCACCGTCTCGGGGAGTGGGAGCTGGCCCAGGCCCACCTGCAGGCCGCCTTGCGGCTGCTGGGCCGGGGCGATCCCCGCCGCCGCGCCCGCCTGGGGGCCGACCTGGCCCTGCTCGCCTACCGCCAGGCGCGGCCCCAGGAGGCGCGCCGCCGGGCGCGGCAGGCGCTGACCCAGGCGGGGCGGCTCGAGGACCGCCTGGCCGCCGCCCAGGCACTCAACGTGCTGGGGGTGCTGGCCGCCCAGGCGGGCGAGGGCCTCCAGGCCTGTGAGCTTCTTAAGCAAAGCCTGGACCAGGCCCGCCAGGCTGGGGACACCCCGGCCCAGGTGGCCGCCCTCAACAACCGCAGCCGCAGTTTGGCCCAGGCGGGCCGGGCGGCGGAGGCGCTGGCCGCGGCCGAGGAGGCGTTGCGGTTGGGGGCCGAGCTGGCCGACCGCCACCGCCTGGCGGCGCTCCACACCAACATGGCTGACCTGCTCCACGCCCAAGGCGAGCACACCCGGGCCGACCACCATCTCCGGGAGTCCGCCCAGAGCTTCGTCCTGGTCGACCCTGAGGAGCGGCTCCGGCCCGAGGTCTGGACCCTGGTGGAGTGGTAGGGCGGGCGGAGCTGTGGGGCGGCGATGAGGGCTGCGGGAGCGAGAAGCCAAGCCGCGGGGGCGATGCCGCCATGACGGTTCAATCGCGGCGGGGTGTCTCCCGGGAATAGCTCCTAAACTGGCGTCGTGGTCCCCAGCGCGCGTGCCGGACGGGCACGCTCCAAACCCGCCGGCAAAGGGGGACTGGGGGACCTGCCCCTGGGCCTGACCCCCGCCCAGTGCCGGCAGATGTACCGCCAACTGGTCCGGATCCGCCGCTTCGAGGAGCACGCCGCCGAGGCCTACGCCCAGGCCAAGGTGGGTGGCTTCCTCCACCTCTACATCGGCGAGGAGGCGGTGGCGGTGGGTGCCTTGGGGGCGGCCCGGGAGACCGACCACGTCCTGGGCCACTACCGCGACCACGGCTACGCCCTGACCCGCGGCTGCGACCCCAAGGCCTGCATGGCCGAGCTCTTCGGCCGCCAGGACGGCCTCTGCCACGGTCGGGGCGGCTCCATGCACCTGGCCGACGCCAGCCGCCACTTCTGGGGGGGCTACGCCATCGTCGGCTCCCACATCCCCATCGGCGCGGGCATGGCCTACGCCATGCAGTACCAGGGCAGTGACCAGATCGTGCTCGACTTCTTCGGCGACGGCGCCACCGGCAACGGCATCTTCCACGAGGGCCTGAACATGGCGGCCCTCTGGAACCTGCCGGTGATCTTCGTCTGCGAGAACAACCTCTACGGCATGGGCGCCACCCTGGCCGAGGAGTCCCCGGTCAAGGAGATGATGATCAAGGCCGAGGGCTACACCATGCCCGCCCGCCAGTGCGATGGCATGGACGTGCTCTCGGTCTACGAGGCGGTGGCCGAGGCCGCGGCCCATTGCCGCAGCGGCAAGGGCCCCTATTTCGTGGAGGCGCTCACCTACCGCTTCCGCGGCCACTCCATGGCCGATCCCGAGCTCTACCGGGACAAGGCCGAGGTGCAGCGCTGGCGGACCCAGGACCCGATCCCCCGCTTCGGCGACTTCTGCGTCCGCCACCGGGTCTGCAGCGAGCGCGAGCTGGTGCAGATCAACGAGGAACTGGAGCAGGAGATGCTCGAGGCGGTGGCCTTCGCCGACCGCTCCCCCTGGCCGGACCCAGCCGAGGTGGACCGCTTCATCTACGCCAAGCCCATCGACCCCGAGGCGCCGGGGGCGGACACCGCCTCCGAGGCCCCGCCCGCGGCGGTTCGCCAGCCGCAGGCCGCCGAGGCGGGCGGCTGAGATGCCCGAGCTCACCTATCGCGAGGCGGTGCGGGGCGCGCTCCGGGAGGAGATGGCTCAGGACCCGCGGGTGATCCTGATGGGGGAGAGCATCACCGGCTACGGTGGCTCCTATGCCGTCACCAAGGGGCTGATCGACGAGTTCGGGCCCAAGCGGGTGATGGAGACGCCCATCGCCGAGGCCGGGATCGTCGGCTTCGCGGTGGGGGTGGCGATGGGGGGCCTGCGCCCGGTGGCGGAGCTGATGACGGTCAACTTCGCCCTCTTGGCTCTGGACCAGATCGTCAACAGCGCCGCCAAGCTCCACTACATGTTCGGCGGCCAGTGGTCGGTGCCGCTGGTGATCCGCACCGTCTCCGGCTTCGGTCAGCTGGGGCCCACCCACTCCCAGACCTTCGAGGGCTGGTTCGCCTCGGTCCCGGGCCTGAAGGTGGTGATGCCCGCCACCCCCGCCGACGCCCGGGGGCTGCTGCTGGCGGCGGTGCGCGACCCCGACCCGGTGATCTTCATCGAGCACAGCCTGCTCTACAGCACCAAGGGCGAGGTGCCCGAGCCCGGCAGCGCTGAGGACCGGGAGTGCCCGATCGGCCGCGCCAAGGTGGTGCGCGAGGGCCATGACGTCACCTTGGTGGGGTACTCGCGGATGCTCCTGCAGGCGCAGCATGCGGCCGAGGTGCTGGAGCGAGAGGACGGCATCGACTGCGAGGTCATCGACCTGCGCAGCCTGCGCCCCGTCGACTACCCGACCGTGGTGGAGTCGGTGCGGCGGACCCACCAGCTGGTGCTCTGCGGTGAGGACTGGCGCACCGGCGGCTTCGGCGCGGCCCTGCTCAGTGAGATCCAGGACCGTTGCTTCGACGACCTCGACGGCCCCATCCAGCGGGTGGCGATGCGGGATGCGCCCATGGCCTACTCGCGCCGGCTGGAGCAGGCGCTGGTCCCGGGCAGCGAGCAGGTGGTGGCGGCGGTGCGCCAGCTCAACTGAGATGGCCTACCAGGTGACCATGCCCCAGATGGGCTATGACATGACCGAGGGCTCGATCAACCGCTGGCTGGTCGAGGAGGGGGCCAAGGTGGAGCGCGGGGACGTCATCGCCTCGATCGCCACCGAGAAGGCCGACATCGACATCGAGGCCTACGCCAGCGGGGTGCTGCGCAAGATCCTGGTGGCCCCGGGGACCAAGGTCCCGGTCGGGCAGCCGATCGCCGTCATCGCCGAGCCCGAAGAGGAGCTGGCGCCGGCCGAGGAAGCGCCTCCACCCCCGCCCCCGCCCCCGGCGGAGGCCGAGACGCCTTCGGAGGAAGCGGAGCCGGCCGAGCCGGCAGGCCCGACCCCGGTCCCCGACTGGGCGCGGACCATCAACGCCGGCGCCCGCACCGAGGTCGCCAGCCCACCGGCGGGCCAGGGGCCCCGGGTCAAGGCCAGCCCACTGGCGCGGCGCCGGGCCCGCGAGCTGGGGGTGGCCCTGGAAGCGGTCGCCGCCAGCGGCCCGAGCGGGCGGATCCGGGCGGAGGACGTGGAGGCGGCCTGGGGCGGGGGGTCCCCCAGCTCGGCCGGCGCGGCTCCCGGCCCTGACGGCGGCGATCCCTCCGAGGCGGTGCCCCTCTCCCGGATGCGGGAGGCGATCGCCCGGCGGATGGCCGAGGCCAAGGCGACCATCCCCCATTTCTATCTCAGCACCGAGGTGGAGGTGGAACCACTGCTGCGGCTGCGGTCCGAGCTCAATCAGCTGGGGGAGGCGGAGCTGCCCCACTTCTCGGTCACCGACTTCCTGATCCGGGCCCTGGGGCTCACCCTGCAGCGGCATCCGGCGCTCAACGCCGCCTGGGTGGGCGACGGGGTGCGCCGCTACCAGCAGAGCAACATCGCCCTGGCGGTGGCGCTGCCCGACGGCCTGGTGGCTCCGGTGCTGCGCGGCTGCCAGGCGCTCACCTTCGCCGAGCTCTCGCGCCGGGCCCACGACCTGGCTGCCCGGGCCAAGGCCAACCAGCTCCGGCCCGAGGAGCTCTCCGGGGGCCACACCGCGATCAGCAACCTGGGCATGTTCGGGGTGAGCCAGTTTGCCGCCATCATCACCCCCGGCCAGGGCAGCGTGCTGGCGGTGGGGGAGGTCCGGGAGCTGGCGGTGGTCAGGGCGGGGGCGGTGGTGCCGGGCCAGCGCCTGGCCCTGACCCTGGCCCTGGACCATCGCGTCATCGACGGCGCCCAGGGGGCCGAGGCGCTGGCCTACCTGCGCTGGTGCCTGGAGCACCCCACCGCCTGCCTGCTCTGAGGCAGGCGGGGCCCATGAGCGTGGGCCACCCCTCAATACAATGAGAGGGTGGGGTCTGGATGCCGGCGCGGCCGTCTGGGGCGTGTGGCCGAGGGGCGGCTGAACCACTCCCGCCGGGCTTCGCGGCGATGAAGGACCTGGCGGTGCTGGGGTCAGGGCCCGGGGGCTATGTGGCGGCGATCCGCGCCGCCCAGCTGGGCATGGCGGTGACCGTGGTCGAGGAGGCGGAGACCCTGGGGGGGATCTGCCTCAACTGGGGCTGCATCCCCTCCAAGGCGCTGCTGCGTAACTGCGAGGTCCTGCACCTGGTCCGGGACGCGCAGAGCTTCGGCATCCAAGTGGGCGAGGTGGCGGCGGACTTCGACTCGGCCATCAGCCGCAGTCGTGAGGTGGTGCAGCGCCTCACCCAGGGCGTGGCCTTCCTCATGCGCAAGAACGGCATCGAAGTGGTCCGGGGGCGGGGCCGGCTGGTCTCGGAGCAGATCATCGAGGTGGCGGGCTTGGGCCAGCGGGTGACCGCGTCCCAGATCGTGATCGCCACCGGTGCCCGGCCCAAGAACCCGCCCGGGCTGGACCCGGACGGGCGCACCAGCTTCACCTCCCGGGAGGCCCTGGAGCTGCGCCGGCTGCCCGCCAGCTGCGTGATCGTCGGGGGCGGGGCGATCGGGGTCGAGTTCGCCTACGTCTACTCCAGCTACGGGGTGCGGGTGACCGTGGTCGAGGCCCTGGCCCGACTCCTGCCCCAGGAGGACGAGGACGTCTCCCGGGAGCTGACCCGGCAGTTCGAGCGCCAGGGGATCGCGGTCGTGACCGGGAAGCTGATCCAGCGCAGCGAGCGCCAGGGCGACTCCTGGCGCCTGCACCTGGAGGGCGGCGAGGTCCTGGAGACGGAGATGGTGCTCAGCGCCACCGGGGTCCAGGGCAATGTCGAGGAGCTGGGCTTGGAGGAGCTGGGGGTGGCGCTGGAGGGCGGTTGGATCAAGGTCGACTCCCAGCAGCGCACCAACGTCCCCGGGGTGTTCGCGATCGGGGACGTGACCGGGCCGCCGCTGCTAGCCCACGCCGCCAGCGCCGAGGGCGTGATCGCGGTCGAGACCGCTGCCGGCCGGGAGGTGCCGCCGCTGGACCCGGTGCAGGTGCCGCGCTGCACCTACTGCCAGCCCCAGGTGGCATCCACCGGCCTCACCGAGGCCCAGGCTCGTGAGCGGGGGCTGACCGTCCGGGTGGGCAAGTTCCCCTTCAGCGCCAGCGGCAAGGCGATCGCCATGGGCGAGACCGTCGGCTTCATCAAGACCGTGGTCGACGGCGCCAGCGGGCGGCTGCTGGGCACCCACGCGATCGGCGCCGAGGTCACGGAGCTGCTGCCGGAGATGGTGCTGGCTGCCTGGGCCGGGGTCAAGGCGGACCAGTTCGAGGCCCTGGTGCACGCCCACCCCACCCTAAGCGAGAGCCTCAAGGAGGCGGCCCTGGCCGCCGAGGGGCTGGCGATCCACATCTGATCGCTGGCCTCAGGGGAGGCCGGTGATCCTCACCCCGGCGCGGGCCCGGTGGACGCGGTTGAGCCGGAGCAGGAAGGGCGTCAGGCCCTCGCTGAAGGCGGCGTTGGCCAGGGGCCCGGCATCCACCCCCCGCAGCCCCGGGACGGTCTCGACCAGGCGCTGCACCTCCAGCTTGGCCGCCTGGTGGTCGGAGCTGACCAGGATGTCCTCGTCCAGCTCCCGCTCCAGGGCGCCGAGGTTGTCGGCGCTCACGGTATGGAAGGCGCCCACCACCAGGGCCTGGGGACAGAGCGCCGCCACCTCCTCGGCCGCCGAGCCGGCCTCGGGGTGCAGGGGATGGGGCAGGCCCTGGGCGAAGGCCATCGGCACCGCGGTCGAGACCACGATCCGCCCGCCCAGAGCTGCGCCCAGCTCCCCCAGCAAACCGGGCTGGGCGCTGTAGGGAACGGCCAGGATCGCCAGCCGCCCGGGCGGCAGGGCCTGGGCGTTGCCGGTGCCGGAGACGGGGGCGGAGCCCAGGGGCAGTCGGGCGCCCAGCTTGGCGGCCTCGGCCTGGGCCCGGGCCGGGTCGCGCGAGCCCAGGCAGACCTCGACCCCGGCCCGGGCCAGGCGCAGGGCCAGCCCCCGCCCCAGGGGGCCGGTGCCGCCCAGGATCGTCACCTCCGCGGGCGCGTTCAACGGCACCGCCTCCTCAAGCTCCCGATGGCGGGCCGGGCGGCCGGCCCCTGGCCGCAACCTACGATATCGATCATGCCCCCGCTTGGACCAGGCGACCCCGGAGCCTCGCCGCAGGAGCTGGCCCTGGACGCTCGCCACAGCCTGCTCCTGGTAGGCCAGGTCCCGCCCCAGTGGGCGCCGGCCGACCCGGACCAGGCGCTGCTGCTGTTCTTCCGCTCCCCGGCCGAGGAGGGCAACCGCGGCGGCGAGGTCAGGCTGGGCGACCCCGGGTTGGTCCTGGAGTCGGGCCGGGAGCGGGTGGGGGCGGAGCTGGTGGAGGCAGCCGGCTGGGGCATCTCCGGAGGCCCGGCGGTTGCCCTTTACCGGCTGCCGACCGCCGGGCTGGGCGGGCGGCCTGAATCAGGGCCGGGCCCCCGGCTCCGGGTCCAGCTCGGGGATCAGGAGTTGAGCGGCGCCGTCCCGGTCGCCTGGCTGGCCGGCCCCGGAGGGGGCTAGCGGTGCCGGCCAGCCAGCCATCCCCGGCGCCGACCTCGGTCTTCGCCCCCCAGGCCCGCTTCGGCGCCGTGGTCGGGCAGGAGCGCATGAAGCTGGCGCTGCTGCTGGCCGCGGTGGAGCCGCACCTGGGCGGGGTGCTGATCCGGGGCCAGCGGGGCACGGCCAAGTCGACGTTGGCCCGGGCGCTGGCAGCGATCCTGCCCGATCAGGAGCAGGTCGCCGACTGCCCCTACGGCTGCTCCCCCGAGGGTCCCGAGCAGTGCCAGGACTGCCGGCGGCGCCGGTTGGCGGGCGAGGTGCTGCCCACCAGGCGGGTGCCAACCCGGGTGGTGGAGCTGCCTCTGGGCGCCTCCGAGGACCGGGTGGCGGGCTCGATCGACCTGGAGCGGGCCCTGCGGGAGGGGCGGCGCGCCTACCAGCCCGGCCTGCTCGCCGAGGCCAACCGCCAGGTGCTCTACGTCGACGAGGTCAATCTCCTCGAGCACCACCTGGTGGACGTTCTCCTTGACGCCGCTGCCAGCGGCGTCAACGTGGTCGAGCGCGAGGGGATCTCGGTGGTCCACCCCGCCCGTTTCATCCTGGTCGGGACCATGAACCCCGAGGAGGGCGACCTCCGCCCCCAGCTTCTCGACCGTTTCGGGATCTGCGTCGATGTCAGCGGACTGCGCCGGCTCGAGGATCGGGTGGAGATCATGCGCCGGGATCAGGAGGGGTCTTCCCCTGACTCCGACCGCGAGCTGGCAGCGCTGTTGGAGGGGGCCCGCCAGCTCCTCTCCCGGACAGTCGTTCCGGCCGCGGTGCTGCGCATGGCCGCCACCCTGAGCGTCGACCAGGAGGTGATGGGCCACCGCTCCGACCTCGTCCTGGTGGGGGCGGCGCGCGCCCAGCGCGCTCTGCGGGCCGCCCGGGACCGGGTCGCCAGCGACGGGGATCTGGAGGTCAGCCTCCAGGACCTGGCCGACGTGGCCGAGCTGGCACTGGTGCACCGGCGCCGCTCCCTGGGCGGCACCCGGGCCGAGGCCCCGGCGGGGATCGCCGAGGCGGGGCCGGAGTCGCCCGGGGAGTCGGCGCCGTCGGGCCTACCCGACTCCGCTCAGCAGGGCGAAAGCGCCGCCCCCGCGCCCGCGCCCGACCAGGTCGAGGGTCCCTCCCAACCCCAGGGGCAGGGGGAGCTGGGGAGCCGGTCCGCCACCAGCAGCGAGCCCGGCAGCGGGCCTGCCGCCCAGGAGCCGGTGGAGCTGGACCAGTCCTTCAGCGTGGGCCGGATCCAGCTCCCCCGGGAGCGGCTGCGCCGCACCGGCATGGGCCGCCGCAGCCAGACCAACTCCAGGGATCGCCGGGGGCGCTATGTCGCAGCCCGGGAGGTGGAGAAGCCCACCGACCTGGCCCTGGACGCCACCCTGCGCGCGGCCGCCCCCCACCAGCCGGCGCGACGGGCCCGGGCCCAGCGACCGACCCGGGCCCTGCAGCTCGAGCCTCGGGACCTCCGCCAGAAGGTGCGCCAGCGGCGGGTGGGCAACCTGATCGTCTTCGCCGTCGACGCCTCCGCCAGCATGGACGCCGAGCAGCGCATGGACGCCACCCGGGGGGCGATCCTGGCCCTGCTCAAGGACGCCTACGTCCGCCGGGATCGGGTCGCCCTGATCTCCTTCTCCGGGCGCACCGCCCAGGTGGTGCTGCGGCCCACCGCCAGCGTCGAGCTCGCCCAGCGCCATCTGGCCCGGATCGCCATCGGCGGCACCACCCCGCTCACCCACGGCCTGGTGGCCGCCCTTCAGCTGATCAAGACCGAGCGGCTCCGCGACCCTGAGGTCCTGCCCCTGCTGGTTCTGATCAGCGACGGTCGGGGCAACATCAGCTTCGGGGGCGAGGAACCGCTCCTGGAGGCGCAGCGGATCGCCGACCAGGTCCGCCGGGAGCGGGTGCGGGCCCTGGTGATCGACTCCTCCCGCGACCACCTGCCGGTGGCCCGGGCCGGGGCGGCCCGGCCGGGGGCTCGCAGTGCCGGCTTCGCTGGCTACAGCTTCAACGCCTGCCTGGAGCTGGCGCAGCGCATGGGCGCCATCTACTTCGGCCTCTTCGACCTCTCCCAGGGCGGGATCCTACGACCCCTGAGCGAGGCTCTGCGCCTGCCCGGCTGAGAGGGCCGAGTTCGGGCCTTTGAGACAATCCCCGGGTGAGCCCGGTCCAGAGCGTCTACCCCTTCACCGCCCTGGTGGGTCAGGACCAGATGCGCCTGGCCCTGGAACTCAACGCCGTCAACCCCACCATCGGCGGGGTCCTGATCCGGGGCGAGAAGGGGACCGCCAAGTCGACCGCGGTCCGAGCCCTGGCCCGGCTGCTGCCCGAGCTGGAGGTGGTGGTGGGCTGCCACTACGGCTGCTCACTCCAGGCTGAGCCTCGCTGCCTGGACTGCCAGGCGCGCCTGGCGGCGGGCGAGGAGCTGGCCTCCGAGCGGCGCCAGATGCGGGTGGTGGAGCTGCCGATCAACGCCTCCGAGGACCGGGTGGTGGGCTCGATCGACCTGGAGGCGGCGATTCACTCCGGGCAGCGGCGCTTCGAGCCAGGGGTGCTGGCGGAGGCCAACCGCCAGATCCTCTACGTCGACGAGGTAAACCTGCTCGACGATCACATCGTCGACGTCCTGCTCGACGCCGCGGCCATGGGGGTGAACGTGGTGGAGCGGGAGGGGATCTCGGTCTGGCACCCTTCCCGATTCATTCTGGTGGGGACCATGAATCCCGAGGAGGGTGACCTCCGGCCCCAGCTCCTGGACCGGTTCGGGCTCTGCGTGGATGTCGCCGGGATCCAGGAGATCGCCGCCCGGGTCGAGATCGTGCTCCGCCGGGAGCGCTTCGAGCACGACCCCGAGGCCTTCGCCGCGGAGTGGGCGGAGCAGGAGTCCGAGGCGCAGCGGCGGATCCAGGTCGCCATCGCCGCGCTCCCAGAGGTGGAAGTGGCGGCGCCGGTGCTGGAGGCCATCGCCCGGCTGGCGATCCTGCTCGAGGTGGACGGCCACCGCGCCGACCTGGTGGCGCGCAAGGCGGCCCAGGCCTTCTCCGCCCTGGAGGGGCTGCGCCACGCCGGCCTCAGCCAGGTGGCAGCGGTGGCGCCGATGGTGCTGGCGCACCGGGTCCGGAGCCTGCCTGGGCAGCGGCCCCACGACATCGCGGACGCCGCCCGACGGGTGCTGGGCGAGGTCTGAGGCCCCAGGTGTCACGACCGCCTGAGCGGCCAGTCACGGCCGGGTCGCGCCGGGATGATCTAGCTGTGGCGGCTGCTAGCTTGGGGCCGCCGGTCGTGATCTGGGGACCGTCCTCCCACGAAGGTGGGACCCCGGTCACGGTCGGTCTTTTCCGGGCGGCCGGTGGCTGACGCCGAGCCCGCCGCCGACGCGCTGGCGGAGAAGGTCCGCCGGGCAGCCCTGGGCGAGCCCGGCCAGCTCGAGATCGAGGTGGGACTGGAGCAGCCCCGGTTCTCGGTGTCCCGCGGCCGAGCCGAGCAACCCGAGGCGTGGGCCCTGCGCCGGGCCCTGGGGGGGGTGAGCTATCCCGCCAGCCGCGAGCAGGTGTCCGGGCAGGCGGGCGCCTGGTTGCGGGGCCAGCCCGGGCTGCGCCAGCGCCTGGAGCTCCTGCCCGAACTCACCTACGGCAGCGAGCTGGAGGTGTTGGGGGCCCTGGCCGACCTCGAGGCCGAGGAGGGGGGGACGGAGCCGCCTTCGGCGGCCGCCGGGAACCCCGCCGGGAGCTGAGCGAAGCGGTAGCGGTTGCTCGAGCGCTCGAAGTCGACGATCTCCAGGCCGGCGGCGAAGCCCGCCTCCAGCTGGGAGCGCAGCCGGCGCCGGCCCGGCTGCCGGGGCCGGCTGAGCCCCGCCGCGGCCGGGGGTAGCTCGACGAAGACGCCCGCCTCCGCTCCCCGGGCCCGCTCCAGGTGGCGCTGCTCCGTCGGCCTGAGGAACCACTCCACCACCACGCGGTCGGTGGGGCCGTCCTGGTTGAGGGCGTCCTCCCGGCTGCCGTAGTAGTTGCGTTCAAAGCGGCGGCCGACGGCGCCCAGGCTGTGCAGGTTGAAGTGAGCGTTGCCGGCCTGGGTGGGGTCGAAGGTCCACACCATGCGCTCCAGACCGCGGCGCAGCGCCTCCCGGCGCTGGGCCAGCTTGAGCGCCTTGCCCAGGCCCTGGCCCCGGACCGGGGCCAGCAGCCCGGCGGCGTGGGAGCGGTGGTAGGGGAACCCGCCCCCGCCCCAGCCGGTGAAGCCGTAGGCGAAGCCCACCGCGCGACCCCCGACCTCCGCCAAGAGCACGATCCCCCCCGCCGCCGCCAGCGCCCGCAGCAGGGTGGGCGGGGCGGCCACCGCCGGCGATCCCCAGATCTCCGCCTGGAGCCGGCTGACGCAGCCCAGGTCCTCCAGGGAGCGCGCCAGGCGGACGCGATAATCGCCGATCAGATGGCCTCCCAGGCGACGGCGCGCATCCGCAATTTTTCCATCATCGCGCACATCGACCACGGCAAGTCCACCCTGGCGGATCGGCTCCTGGAGCGCACCGGCACCGTCAGCCCCCGCGACCTGACCGAGCAGATGCTCGACACCATGGAGCTGGAGCGGGAGCGGGGGATCACCATCAAAGCCCAGGCGGTGCGAATGGCCTACCGGGCCCGGGACGGGCTGGACTACGAGCTCAACCTGATCGACACCCCGGGACACGTCGACTTCGCCTACGAGGTCTCCCGAGCCCTGGCCGCCTGCGAGGGGGCCCTGCTGGTGGTGGACGCCACCCAGGGGATCGAGGCCCAGACCCTGGCCAACGTCTACAAGGCCCTGGAGCTGGGCCTGGCGATCGTGCCCGTGATCAACAAGATCGACCTCCCCCAGGCCGAGCCGGAGCAGGTCCGGGAGCAGGTGGAGCGCATCCTGGGGATCCCCGGCCGCCAGGCGCTGCTGGCCAGCGCCCGCACCGGCGAGGGGGTGGCCCAGGTCCTGGAGGCGGTGGTGACCGAGCTGCCCCCTCCGACGGGGGACCCCGACGCCCCGCTGCGGGCCCTGATCTTCGACTGCAAGTACAACTCCTACCGCGGGGTGGTGGTCTACGTGCGCCTGGTCGATGGCCGGCTGCGGGCGGGGATGCAGATCCGGATGCTGCAGACCCAAGGGACCTACGCCGTCGACGAGGTGGGCGTCTTCCGCCCGGGGATGGCGGCCGTCGAGGGGCTGGCCGCCGGCGAGGTCGGCTACCTGATCGCCTCCATCCGCAAGGTCAGCGACAGCCGGGTGGGGGACACCATCACCGAGGTGGGTCGGCCGGCGCCCGCGCCGCTCCCCGGGTACCGCCACGTCAGTCCCATGGTCTGGGCCGGGGTCTTCCCGGTGGACAGCGACCGCTACCAGGAGCTCAAGGAGGCCCTGGAGCGGCTCCAGCTCAACGACTCGGCCCTGGTCTTCGAGCCCGAGACCTCAGCGGCGCTGGGCTTCGGGTTCCGCTGCGGCTTTCTGGGCCTGCTCCACATGGAGATCATCCAGGAACGCTTGGAACGGGAGTTCCACCTGGAGCTGATCACCACCGCCCCCTCGGTCGCCTACCGGGTGCGGCTTCGCGACGGCCGCACCCTGGAGGTGGACAACCCCGACCAGGTCCCTGAGGCAGGCACGGTGGAGGCGATCGAGGAGCCCCGGGTCAAGCTGGAGATCGTTGTTCCCAAGGAGCATCTGGGAGGGGTCATGGAGCTCTGCCAGGAGCGCCGGGGGGAGTTCGTCCAGCTCGAGTACCAGCCCCCCGGAGAGCGCGCCCTGCTCACCTACGACCTGCCCCTGGGGGAGATCATCCACGACTTCTACGACCAGTTGAAGTCGCGCAGCCGGGGCTACGCCTCCATGGACTACCAGCTCACGGGCTACCGCGCTGAGCAGCTGGTCCGGGTGGACGTGCTGGTGGCGGGCAACCGGGTTGACGCCCTCGCCTGCATCGTCCACCGCCAGCAGGCCCAGAACCAGGGCCGGCGCCTGGTCCAACGCCTGCGGGAGGTGATCCCCCGACAGCTCTTCGAGGTGGCCATCCAGGCGGCGATCGGGGGCAAGGTGGTGGCCCGGGAGACCGTGCCTGCCCTGCGCAAGGACGTTCTCGCCAAGTGCTACGGGGGCGACATCACCCGCAAGCGCAAGCTCCTGGAGAAGCAGCGCGAGGGCAAGCAGCGGATGAAGCGGGTGGGCAGCGTGGAGATCCCCCAGGAGGCCTTCATGGCGGTGCTCTCGCTTGGCGACTGAAGCCCCGCGCGCCCTCTACCTGCACGTCCCCTTCTGCAGCCGCCGCTGCCCCTACTGCGACTTCGCGATCCGGGTGGGGGGCGATCGCCTCCAGGAGGCCTACGTCCAGGCCCTGGGCCGGGAGCTGGCCCGGCTGGGGGAGGCCAGCGGGGTGGCGACGAGCTTGCAGAGTCTCTACCTGGGTGGGGGCACCCCCAGCCTGCTGCGGTTGGACCTCCTGGAGCGGCTCCTGGGGGAGGTGGCCCGCCACTTCCGGCTGGCGGCCGCCGCCGAGGTCACCCTGGAGGCCAATCCCGCCGACGTCAACCGGGCCCGGGCCCGCCAGTGGCGCAGCCTGGGGGTCAACCGGCTCAGCCTGGGGGTGCAGAGCCTGGACGACCGCGTCCTGGGCTGGCTGGGGCGCAACCATGACGCGGCCGCCGCCCACCGGGCCATCACGGCCGCTCGTCGGGCCGGGTTCGACAACCTCAGCTGCGACCTCATCTATGCCGTGCCGGTGCAGCCGACCGCGGTCTTCGTCCGGGGCCTGGAGACGCTGCTCCGCCATCGCCCCGAACACGTCTCCTGCTACGAACTGACGGTGGAGGCGGGCACGCCCCTGGCGCGGCGAATCGCCGCTCGGCGCGCCCCCGCCCCCAGCGAGGACGACTTCCTGGAGCAGCACCGGCTGGCCCGGCAGCGGCTGCTGGCGGCCGGCCTGGAACACTACGAGGTGAGCAACTACGCGCTTCCCGGGCATCGCTCCCGTCACCACCTCGCCTACTGGCGGGGGGAGCACTACCTGGCCGCCGGCGCCGGCGCCCACGGCTTCCTCGGCCCCGAGCTCGGAGCCCGGTTGGGGATGGAGCCGGCTCCGTCGGCTGGGGGAGTGCGCTACTGGAACCGGCGCAGCACCGACGCCTACCTGCGTCAGGTCAGCCGGCTCGGTCACGGCCGGGCTGGCTGGGAGTCGGTGGGCCCGGGGCAGCTGGAGCTGGAACGGCTCAGCTGCGGGCTGCGCCTCCGCGAGGGGGTGAGCCTAGGGGCCCCGGCGCGGTCAGGCCGGGCCCGCGAACTGGCCGAGCTGGGGCTGCTGGAGCTGGAGGGGGACCGGGTCCGGGCCACCCCCCGGGGCGTGGAGGTGCTCGACCGCCTCAGCCTGGAGCTGGCCTCCGCCTGACCAGGCCCGGCTCAGCTGGCGGTGGGCAGGTGAAGGCCGAAGGCGTGGGGGAGCAGCACCCCGAGGATGTAGCCGCCCAGGGCCGCGCCCGCCCCCACCAGCAGCACCTGCAAGCCGCCCACGTACAGCTTCTGACCGATTACCGCCGCCTTGAGCAGCCCGACCACGGTCAGGCCCACCGCCGAGAGCACCAGGGAGAGCACGATCGCCGCCAGCCCGGTGAGGATGACGTAGGGGAGCACGGGGAAGATCGCTCCCAGAAGGAAGGTCGCGGCCATCAGCAGGCCGTCCTTGACCGGCGAGTCGCGCAGCTGGCTGGAGATCCCCAGCTCCTTCTCGATGTGGGTCTCCTCCCAGAGCCGGGGGTGGCGGGCCAGGGCCCGGGCGATGTCCTGCGCCTCGGCCTCGGGCACCCCCCGCTCGTGGAGCATGGCGGCCATCTCCACCAGCTCCTCCTCGGGCTGGTTCTCCAGCTCCAGGCGCTCCTTGTGGATGGCGGCGTGCTTGAGGTCCCGGGCGGCGCTGGTGGCCAGGTAGGCGCCGGTCCCCATCGAGATCATCCCCGCCAGCGAGCCCACCAGCCCGGCGATGAGCACGCTGGTGTGGGCCACCGCCGCCCCGGCGGTGGCGGTGGCCACCCCGGTGGTCAGGCCCAGGGTGGTGAGCAGGCCGTCCTGGACACCGAAGACGACCTCGCGGATCCCGGCCCGCCTTGCCAGGCGCTCGCGCTCCTGCCCCCCGGCCACCGCCCCCGGACCTCGGTGGTGCGAGGCGCGGTTGGGGTCCGCCGGAGGCAGGATCCGGGTCGCCATCGTCAGATGGTAGCGTGGCCCCGGCCGACATCCGTCTCATCCCCGTGACTTCGCCCGAGCCCCTGGCGGTGGTAGACTCGAGTTAGCACTCGGGATGCAGGAGTGCTAATCAGCCGCCAATCCCAGAAGAGGCCATGGACCAGCGCAAGGAGCGGATTCTGCGGGCGGTGGTGTCCGACTACACCGAGACCGTGATCCCGGTGGGATCCCACGCCCTGGCGGCGCGCTACTTCCTGGAGCTGAGCTCGGCCACCATCCGCAACGAGCTCTCCGAGCTGGTCGACGACGGCTTTCTGGCCCAGCCCCACGCCTCCGCGGGCCGTATCCCCACTGACCGCGGCTACCGCTACTTCGTCGACTTCCTCCTTCCCCAGGAGGTGGTCGAGCCCGGGGTCCGGCGCCAGGTCCGGCAGGGGTTCGAGTCCGCCGGCCACGATGTGGAGGCGGTGCTGGAGATGGCGGCGGCGGTGCTGAGCCGGCTCAGTGACAACGTCGCCGTGGTCACCGGCCCTGCCAGCAACGCCTGCCGGGTGCGCCACGTCGACCTGGTCCTGGTCCATCCCGGCCAGGCGCTGCTGGTGGAGATCGCCACCGGCAACGCCGCCTACCAGCATCAGGTGGAGGTCGACCCCGAGCTCGACCAGGAGGACCTGAGCTCCTTGGCGGCGCACCTCAATCGCCTCTATCAGGGCCGCTCCCCGGAGGAGGTGGAAGCAGAGCTCCCGGGGCCGGACCAGCCCGTCGGCCTGGGCGCCCTGGCTGCCGAGCTGGCCCGAGGCCTGCGCCACCTCCAGGAGCGTTCGGCGCTGGTGATCCACGACGGGGTTCGCAACCTGGTGCGCCAGCCGGAGTTCGGCGATCCCGCCCGCCTGGGGGCGGTTCTGGAGGTGCTCGAGGCTCAGCGGCTGCTGGCCGATGTCCTGGTGCAGCTGGCACCGCAGGTGGGGATGCAGGTGGTGATCGGCCACGAGAACGCCATCGAGGAGCTGCGGGAGTGCAGCCTGGTGCTGACCAGCTACCAGGCGGGCGAGCAAGTCTGGGGCACGATCGGCGTGGTCGGCCCGACCCGGATCCGCTACGGCCAGGTGGCGGCTCGGCTGCAACTGGTTTCCCAGGCGACCGGGGCCGCCCTGACGCGGCTGATGGCTTGAGCCCCGCCGGCGCGCGGGAGGTGATCACCGGCGCGGGCGCCCAGCGTGACTGACAGCAGCGTCGACCGTTCGCCCGAGCCGGGGCCGGAGGCGGAGTCGGGCCAGATCGGGGAGCTGGAGGCCGAGCTGGCACGCCTCAACGCCAGTTACCTGCGGCTCTCCGCGGACTTCGAGAACTTCCGCCGCCGCAAGAATCAGGAGAGCCTGGAGCTCACCCGCTATGGCTCGGCGGCGCTCCTGGAGGCGATCCTGCCGGCGCTCGACAACCTGGCCCGGGCGGTGGCCCACATCCCCGAGGACGCCTCCGACGCGGTGGCCGAGGGCCTCCGCCTGACCATGCGCCAGCTGCAGGAGGCGCTGGCCAGCCAGGGGGTGAACCGGATCCCGGCGGCGGGGCAGCGCTTCGACCCCAGGCTCCACGACGCGGTGATGAGCGTGACCGACAGCGACCAGGAGCCGGGGACAGTGGTGGCGGAGCTGGTGCCCGGCTACGTGATCCACGACCGGGTGGTGCGCCCCGCCCAGGTGAGCGTGGCCGCCACCCCCAAGGGGCCCGGTCCGCCCCGACCCGGGGCGCGGCCCCGGCCGCCGCGAGCGCGGCCCCAGAACGGCCTCGAGGAGCCCGCGGAATAACCCTTGCCTCAGACCAAGCGCGACTACTACGAGGTGCTAGGGGTGGGCCGCCAGGCCAGCCAGGCTGAGCTCAAGCGCTCCTACCGCAGCCTGGCGATGCGCTACCACCCGGATCGCAACCCCGGCGACCACGAGGCTGAGGAGCGCTTCAAGGAGATCGGTGAGGCCTACCAGGTGCTCTCCGACCCCGGGCGCCGGCAGCGCTACGACTCCTTCGGCCACGCCGGCGAGGGCTTCGCTGCTGGCGGGGCCTTCAACTTCCAGTCGGCATTCGACCTGTTCGACATGTTCTTCGCCGGGGCGGCCGGGGGGCAACGCCGGCGCAGCGGTCCCCGCCGGGGCCAGGACCTCCGGCTCCAGGTGACGGTGGAGTTCGAGGAGGCGATCCGGGGGGTGACCCGCACCTTCGACGTCACCAAGCCCAGCGCCTGTCCCGAGTGCGAGGGCAGCGGGGCCAAGGCCGGGACCGCCACCCAGCCCTGCCGGGAGTGCGGTGGCCAGGGCCAGGTGCAGCGGGTGCGCCAGTCGCTGCTAGGGCAGATGGTCACGGTGGAGACCTGTCCCCGCTGCCAGGGCGAGGGCCAGGTGATCGAATCTCCCTGCCCCAGCTGCCACGGCCAGGGGCTGGTCGACGCCAGCAAGTCGGTGGAGGTTCAGATCCCAGCCGGGGTCGACAACGAGATGCAGGTGAGGGTGCCTGGCGAGGGCGCCGCGGGTCCCCGGGGCGGCCCCCCCGGGGACCTCTACCTGCTGATCACGGTCCGGCCCGACGAGCACCTCCAGCGGCGGGGCATGACCATCCTCTTCGAGTGCCCGATCACCGTCTCCCAGGCGGCGCTGGGCGACACCATCGAGGTGCCCACCGTGGACGGGCCTGTCCAGCTGGTGGTCAAGCCCGGCAGCCAGTACGGCCAGCAGGTGCGCATCCCCGGCAGGGGGGCGCCCGATCCCCGCACCGGCCGCCGGGGCGACCAGGTGGTGCGGCTGCGGGTGGTGATACCGAGCCGTCTCACCGAGCGCCAGCGGCAGCTGCTCCAGGAGCTGGCCCCGCCAGACGGCAAGCCCCACCCGGTGCGCCGCGGCTTCTTTGAGAACCTCAAGGATGCCATCGGGCTCTGACCCCGCGGGTTTCAGCCGCGGCCGCTGCGGGTAAGCAACGCCGTGGACTTGATCAAGTTCTCCAGTAAGAATCCGCGATGTCTGTAAATGGAGAGAGCAAGCAATATGACCCGTTGGGACCCCTGGAGCGACCTGTTCGCTCTGCACGGGGAGTTGACTCGTTGGACCCACGACGGCCCGGCCTCGGCCTGGGCCAAGGGGCGAGGGACCCCGTCCCTGCTCCCGATCGACATCCGCCAGACCGACCAGGAATTCGTGCTCGAAGCCTCTGTCGCCGGCTTCAGCCCTGAGGAGGTCCAGGTCACCTGGGACCAGGGCGTGCTCACCATCCGCGGCGAGCACCAGGCCGAGTCCGAGACCGAGGGCCGATACCTGCGCCGGGAGCGCCGGCAGCAGTCCTTCTGGCGGCAGCTGACCCTGCCGCAGGAGGTCAAGGACGAGGAGATCACGGCCAGCTTCGACCAGGGCGTGCTCACCGTCCGCGTCCCGCGGGTGGCGGCGACCGCCCCCAAGCGGATCCCGGTGCAGGTGGCCAGCTCGCTGGCTGCCCTGGAGGCCGCGCCCCCGGAGGCGGAGCCGGCACCGGCGACAACCCAGGAGTGACTTAGGCGGGGCGGGCC
>JBOHUM010000009.1:0-1933 GCA_050734515.1 Candidatus Dormibacteria bacterium | reverse complement strand
CGGAGGAGCCCGGACCCCCACCTGCTGGACAGGGCCCGCAGCGAGGTGCGTCGGATCCTCGCCGTGCTCGACGATGCCGCCAGCAGCGGCAACCTCACCCGGCTGGGCCAGGCCTTCGCGGGCGACGCCCTGGCAGAGCTCAAGGCCCGTTTCGGCGCCTATCAGATGGCCGGGATCCAGGTCAGTCCGTTCCGGGAGTCGCTGCACCTGGAGGTCTCCGATCTGTCTCCCCAGGGGCAGGCCACAGTGCGCCTGCGCTACCGCGACCGGACCAGCTTCCTGACCGCGGAGACGGCGCCCACCAGCGCCAACGAGGCGGTCCAGTTGCGCCTGCGCCTGGACGGCAAGCAGGAACCCTGGCGGGTCACCGAGATCGCCGAAGAGTGAGCTACGGCCTCTTGGGGCCGTGCTACGCTGACGACCGGGGAAGGGCCGGGTGTGCCCGGCCCAGTGCAGGAGTGCAGCTTGTCTCCCAGTCGTGCCCGTGGTGCGACCCCTCCCGACGAAGGGCCCCGGGAAGGGCCGTCCGAGGGACGCTTGGAAGGGGAAGCCGACGATGAGGAGGAACTCCAACTGGACGACGAAGCTCCGGCCGAGGTGACCACACCCGAACCAGGACTCGAGGACCCCGAGCCTGCCCCGGTCCGGATAGCACCGCGACCATCGCCTCCGCGACCCTGGGGGGGCAACCGGGGAGCCGTCTCCGCGGAGGACCTGCCGCCTGAGGAGCTGACTCCCGAAATGCGCTGGCCTCCAGGGACCTGGGTCAAGGTCACGGACGTGGTCCGTCACAGCACCGGGGAGGCCATCGAGGGCATCGCCCCCGGTGACGTCGGTCAGGTGATCGCCGCTCTGTCCCAAACGCTGGTTGTGCTCTTCCCCACCCGGGACAACCGGCGGGAGGTGGTCCACATCGATTCGATCGAAGCGGTCCCTGCCCCCGGCGGCTCTCGTCGCTAGCCGGAGGTCCAAGCTGGCCGGCGCGGTGCCCGATGTCGGACCCGACCGCCTGCAGCTGGCTGGCCTGCGCTTCTTTGGCCACCACGGAGTCTCAGCAGCAGAGCGGCACAGCGGCGGCGAGTACACCGTAGACCTGCTGCTGGAGACGGACACCACGCGGGCCGCCGCGTCCGATCGACTCGAGGACGCGGTTGACTACGTGCAGCTCTGCCAGGTTGTCCAGACGATCGTCGAGAGTCGTGAGTTTCACCTGCTGGAGTCGCTGGCGGCGGCCCTGGCCGCTGGGCTGCTCGCGATCCCCGGCGTTGCCCGGGTGCGGATCAGGGTGACCAAGCCTCCGCGGCTCCCCTGTCAGACCGAGGGGTTCGCCGTCGAGATCAGCCGCCCAGTCTGAGGGCGGCCCCAGGCCGGGACGGTCAAGGGACGTTGCCGGGGCTGGAGCGTCAACACCACAATGCCGCCGCTTGTGTTCACCGACCGGCTGGACGGCGAGGAGGTCGTCGCCCTCGGGCTACCCGCCCGCCGGCTCGCCCTGGCGGGCCTGGGCGGGGCCATGGTTTGGGCTGTCTCCCAGCTCCCCCTGCCACTGCCATTGCGGCTGTTGCTCGTCCTCCCCATCTCCCTGACGGTCGCGGTCCTGGCGTGGGGCCGGGTCCAGGGGGCATCCGCAGCCCAGTGGGCGGCCGCAGCGGTGGGCTTCTCGGTGCGTTGGGCGGGACGCAGGATGCAGCCGAGGCCCTCGTGGTACGCATCGGAGGCAACCACCTCGGGAGGCGCCGCCGATTGGGGCGTCCAAGAGGGTTGAGGGACGTCGCAGACCCGGTGCTGCGGCCGGTCACCGCCCCCGACATCCTCGACCTCGACCTGGCCCAGCGAGATCACGTCGTAACCGGCTTCCGCGGCTGGCTGGAACAGCTCCAGACTCCGCTCCGGATCCTGGTCTGCGGACGCGTCGAGGAGCAGGGGCTGAGCG
>JBOHUM010000008.1:0-2997 GCA_050734515.1 Candidatus Dormibacteria bacterium | reverse complement strand
CAGGAGATGGTCAATGAGATGAACCTCCCTGACCTCGACACTCCCTCAGAAGGCTAGGCCGGCCAAAGGCCAGCATGGCGGAATGGCAGACGCGGCGGTCTCAAAAACCGTTGAGCGCAAGCTCGTGTGGGTTCAACTCCCACTGCTGGCACACCTTCCTGGTCTCAAATGGTCCCGTCGATTAGGTCGCGGCACGACCTAGGGACGGCTTGACGACCCACACGGCGACCCACACAGCGCCAGGGACGCGCGGGGAGTTCCGCTAGAGCACACCCCGGAGTAGATCAGGTGGCCCCCCGACGCTTTGGACGTCCGGGGTCGTGACGGGCACCGATCCTACGGGAAGCCGGCGCTCAGATCAGCCGTCGGGCGAGCTTCGTACCCCGGCCATCGGCTGCCCTGATAGGGACCTTCTCTCATCGGAATTGGGCGGTCTGCGCCTGGCGGATCAGCTCTCGAACCTCGTCTGGCAAGTCAACGCACTCGACCTGAATGTGCAGATCGCGAAGGGCATCGGCGTACCAGGACGAACCGATGAATGGCTTGACGGCTAAGGCGTCGACGAAGCACAGGACGAGGCGGGCTCCCGGGGATCGGACGCGGCGTAGGAAGGCGAGCTTGAACGCGTCAGCTAGCACTTTGTCGCGCTGAGCCGCTTTCGGGGCACCCTGGTGGGCCCAGGCCTCGCACAGGATCTCCGGGTCGTCACTGACGCCATCGATCTCGACGTACGCGCCGCTGGCCAACGTGATTCGCCTCGGACTCAAAGGTACCCCTAGGCGGACCCCGAGCGCGGCCAAGATTTCACTCTCCGCTAGGCGCTGGGCTGAACTGTCGCCCGGAGGCAGTGCGAGTCGCTCCTCGCCGACGACCTCGGCCAAGGCTACAGCGTACCGGTGGACCTCCTGGCAAGTCCGCGGTTAGGTCGGCTAGGGCGGCGCGCCGGAGCAGCCGCCCTCAGCCGGCGGCGTGCAGCAGCCAATCGTGGACCTCGCCGACCCGGTTGACCAGGAGGGTCAGGTGGCCGTCCTCCTCGCTGAGCTCGGCCTGGGCGCCGTGGACATGCCGGGCCAGCCACTCCCCGTGCTGGAACGGGACGAAGCGGTCGTGGCGACCGTGCCAGATCTTGACCGGCACCCGGATCGAGTCCAGATCGAACCCCCAGGGTTCCATGTGGGCGACGCCGTCGTCCCACCAGCCGTCCAGCCCGGGGGCGAGCCCGTCATGGCTGGACTCGACCACGAAGTCGGCGAAGCTGCCGGTGAGCACCGCCGCATCGACCGGCGTCAGGAGCGTCTTCAAGACCTCGCCGGCCTGCTCCGCCGTCGCCTGCAGCATCTGCTGCCGGTCCTTCTCGCCCTGCTCCCGCGCCGCCTTGGGGTCCTTCAGGTAGAGCTCGATCGACTCCACGTTGTCGGCACCCATCCCGGCGAAGTAGTCGAGGTCGGTGGGGCCGTAGGGCGCGACCGAGCCCAGGGTGGCCGCAGCCGTGACCAGGTCGGGCAGAAGGGCCGCGTAGGCCAAAGTGAAGGGACCGCCACCCGAGTAGCCCCAGGTCGCCAGCCGTTCCAGGCCCAAGGCCCGGGTGATCGCCAGGACGTCCTTCGCCGCGTCGGCGACGCTGCGGCCGGAGGCGGCGGAGGACCCTCCATAGCCGGGCCGGTCGTAACTGATCAGCCGTATCCCGCGAGTTGTGGCATCCGCCAGCCACGGCTCGTACAGGTGCCGGGAGTTGGGGCTGCCGCCATTCACCAGCACCGGAAACCCGTGCTCGTCTCCACCCAGTTCGAGGCAGAGATCGCGGCCGTCCGGCGTCTGGATGGTCCTGGTTTCGACGGCTGTTGCCATGATCGCCCCCTTTTACTGAAATCGGTTAAATCGCTGCCGGGTGGGAGAGCCAGTAGTGGTACTCGAGGCCGAGAGATCGTCGATCGGTACCCTTGGTCCTCGCGACCGCTGCCCGGTCTAGCCGAGCCCGTCGAGCAGGGCCCGGTTGTCGGCGGCACCGGCCAGCATGCAGAGTCCGCGGGAGGAGTGCAGGCTAAATCCTTGATCTGACCATGATGCTCAAAGAGTTCGCTCCACTTCCCGCCCAAATCCGCGGCGGAGTAGAGCCAGGACGAGTGGAATGCCGGGGTGACCAGAGTCAAGTCCCACGGAGTGGTGTAAAAGGCGGCGGGCCCGAGGTGTAGGTTCATCAGGCCGCCAACCCAGCCGTGAGGGGGTTGGCGAGGAAGTCTTGGTTGGCGGGGTCGAGCCGGGCCATGGACTGTTGGGAGAAATGGCAGCGGCCATCCTGCCACTCATCGTGTTGCTCCTGGAGCACCGCGGTGGCGAGCCGCAGCAGGGCAGCGCTGTTGGGGAAGATGCCCACCACCTTGGCCCTGCGGTCAATCTCGGCATTCACCCGCTCCAGGGCGTTGGTGGAGCGGATCGAGCGCCAATGCTCGTTGGGAAACGCCAGGTGGGAGAGGACGTCGGGCTCGGCGTCGCGGAGCAGCTTGGCCACCTTGGGATAGCGCGGCTCGAGCAGTCCCAGGGCTTGGAAGACCGCCTCTCCCGCCGCCTTCTGGTTGGGCTGGGCGAACACCGTCTTCACCAGGGCCAGCACCGCCGGGGCGTCCTGGCGGGAGCAGGCCGCCACCGCGTTGCGCAGGAAGTGCACCGTGCAGCGCTGCCAGCTGGCACCCGAGAAGCACTGGGCCAGGGCGCTGCGCAAGCCCTCATGGGCGTCCGAGATTACCAACTGCACCCCGTGCAGCCCCCGGGCCACCAGCTGCCGGCAGAACTCCAGCCAGAAGGCCTCGGTCTCGCTGGCCCCCACCTGGACCCCCAGGACGCACTTCTCGCCGCTCTCCCGCACCCCAATTGCCACCACCACCGCCTGGCTCACGATCCGGCCTCCCTCCCGCACCTTCTCGTAGGTGGCGTCGAACCAGACGTAGGGGTACTTGGCGTCGTCCAGCGGCCGCTCCCGGAACAGGACCAGCTCTTGGT
>JBOHUM010000007.1:0-73080 GCA_050734515.1 Candidatus Dormibacteria bacterium | reverse complement strand
GTCGAGGCCCGGATCAAAGTCCGGGTCGTCGCCGCGTGAGCGCCCGGCCGGAGCTCCGGCCGGCGACGCCGCTGCGGGTCCCGCCCCACAACCTCGACGCCGAACGCTCGGTGCTGGGAGCGCTGCTACTGGACAAGGACCAGATCGGGGTGGTGGTGGGCAAGCTGGAGGTCGACGACTTCTATCTCGATGCCCACTGCGACATCTTCCGGGCGATGCTGGCGCTCTTCTCCCAGGGGACACCCATCGACACCCTGACCCTGGCGGACGAGCTGGAGCGCCAGACGACCCTGGTCCGAGTCGGGGGCCTGGAGACGCTGACCTCCCTGGCCTCGGCGGTGCCCACCGCGGCCAACGTCGAGTACTACGCCCGGATCGTCGGTGACCACTCCCTCAAGCGGCGCCTGATCCGGGCCGGGGGAAGACTCGCCGATCTGGGCTTCGACGAGACCCTGGAGGCCCAGCCGGCAATCGAGGAGGCCGAGCGAACGGTGTTCGCGGTGGCCGACCGGGGTCGGGTCAAGAGCGACTTCGAGGGGATCGCCGAGCGCCTGCCCAGCACCTGGGACGCCCTGCAGCGCGCCTACGACCAGCGGGCCCACCGCTCGGTCACCGGGGTCGCCAGCGGTTTTGGCGAGCTCGACGCCGTCACCTCCGGCTTCCAGCGCTCGGAGCTGATCGTGGTGGCGGCGCGTCCGGGGGTGGGCAAGACCTCCTTCGCCCTGAACGTGGCTCGGCATGCCGCCGTCCAGCGCCAGCACGGGGTGGCGCTGTTCAGCCTGGAGATGTCCCGGGACGCATTGGTGCAGAGGATGCTCTGCAGCGAGGCCGGGGTCGACTCCTTCCGGCTGCGAACCGGTCAGCTGGCCGACGACACCTGGCAGCTGATCGCCGGGGCGATGGACACCCTGAGCCGGGCGGCGATCTACATCGACGACACCCCGGCGCTCTCGGTTATCGAGATGCGGGCCAAGGCCCGGCGGCTGCGGGCGACATCCAAGGTCGACCTCTTCATCGTCGACTACCTGCAGCTGATGCGGGCCCAGAGCCGCTCCGACTCCAGGGCCCAGGAGGTCTCGGAGATCTCCGCCGGCCTCAAGAGCCTGGCCCGGGAGCTGGACGTGCCCGTGATCGCGGTCTCCCAGCTCAACCGCGAGTCGGAGCGGCGCACCGACCGCCGGCCCCAGCTCAGCGACCTGCGCGATTCGGGTTCGATCGAGCAGGACTCGGACATCGTCATGTTCCTCTACCGGCCGGGGATGCACGAGGAGGGCAAGGACCCCGGCGAGACCGAGCTCGACATCGCCAAGAACCGCAACGGCCCGGTGCGCCGGATCGGGCTCTTTTTCAATGCCGGCCAGACCGCCTTCCGGGAGCTGGACCGGCACCACCTCGACCCGGTGGGGTGAGCGGGATTTAGGTGGGCGTCGTCATCTGCCTCGGCGGCCAGTGGGGCGACGAGGGCAAGGGCAAGATCGTCGACCTGCTGGCGGAGTCCTCGCAGATGGTGATCCGCAGCCAGGGCGGCAACAACGCCGGCCACACGGTGGTGGTGGACGGCCGCACCTTCAAGTTCAACCTGATCCCGGCCGGGATCCTCCACGCCAGCACCACCTGCGTGATCGGCAACGGCGTGGTGCTCGACCCCCGGGTGCTGCTGGGGGAGCTCGAGGAGCTGGAGGCGCAGGGCGCCAACCTCGGCAACCTGGTGATCAGCGACCGGGCCCACATGATCATGCCCTACCACCCGGTCCTGGACCGGCTGGAGGAGGGGGCCAGGGGCGACGACCGCCTGGGCACCACCTTCCGGGGGGTGGGGCCCGCCTACAGCGACAAGGTGCGCCGGATCGGCTTCCGGGTCGGCGACCTGCAGAAGCTGCGCTTCCTGGAGAAGAAGCTCAACTTCGTCCTGCCCCTCAAGAACGAGGTCCTGGTCCGGCTCTACCGGGCGGAGCCCTTCACGGTGGAGCGGATCCTGGAGGAGTACACCGACTACGCGCGCCGCCTGGACCGCTTCATCCATGACCCCTACCCCCTGATCCAGGGGGCGATCGCTGGGGGCGAGCGGGTGATCCTCGAGGGCGCTCAGGGGACGATGCTCGACCTGGACCTGGGCACCTATCCCTATGTGACCAGCTCCTACCCTTCCGCGGGCGGGGCCCTGGCGGGGGCGGGGATCGGGCCCCGCCATGTCACCCGCACCGTGGGGGTCTTCAAGGCCTACACCACCCGGGTAGGCTACGGCCCCTTCCCCAGCGAACTGCTCGACCCCCTGGGCGAGTACCTGCGGGAGCGCGGAGCGGAGTACGGCACCACCACCGGCCGGCCCCGGCGGGTAGGCTGGTTCGACGCCGCCGTGGCCCGCTACTCGGTGGGCGTCAACGGCATCGACTCCATCGCCCTCACCAAGCTGGATGTGCTGGACGAGCTCGAGGTGGTGCGGATCTGCACCGGGTATCGCAGCAAGGGAGAGCCCCGCGACCACCCCATGGCCAACATCTCGCATCTCAAGCACCTCCAAGCCGAGTACGAGGAGCTGCCGGGCTGGGGCTGCAGCACCCGGGAGGCCCGGGCCCTCGGCGAGCTCCCGGCGCCCGCCCGCCGCTACCTGGAGCGGATCTCGGAGCTGAGCGGTGCCCCCGTGGACTGGGTCTCGGTGGGTGCCGGTCGGGAGCAGACCATCGAGCCGGGCGCTTGGTAGGCGGTCCGGTCCCGGCCTGGCGCGGCTGGCTCGCCCTGGCCAGTCTGACCCTGGGCCTGGGGCTCGTGGGCCTGGCCCTGGCACCGGCCCGGGCGGCGGGGGTGAGCTGGACACCGCTCACCGCCCTGCCCATCTCCGCCAGCCAGCACCCCATGCTCTGGCAGCTGGCGGCCGACCCGCGCAACCCTCGGCGGCTGGTCGCCGCCACCAGCCAGGGGGTCTTCGCCAGCAGCGACCAGGGCACTACCTGGCAGGCAACCTCGATGCGGGACTTCACCTGGACAGTGGCCTTCGCCTCCTCGGGGACGCTGCTGGCGGGCACCGACCACGCGGGGGTGCAGCGCAGCACCGACGGGGGACAGAATTGGGCTGCGGACAATGCCGGGCTCAAGAGCCTGGACGTGCGTGCCATCGCCGTCGGCCCCACCGCGATCGTGCTCGGGACCCAGGGGGGCGTCTACCTGGGCGGCAACGGAGCGGGGTGGGAGCAGGTGGGGCTGACCACGGTCAGCATCAGTTCGGTGGCGATCGTGGCCAACAGCCCCCTGGGCGTGGTCGCGGGCTCCGACGGCCAGGTGGCCCCCAGCAACCTCTACCGCAGCCTGGGGGTGGGCAGCGCCGGGGGTTGGCAGCCCCTGCCCGGAGGTGACCCCGGGGGAGCCCCGGTGTTCGCCGTCGCCGCCGGGCCCCTGGCCCAGGGTGCCTCCAGCCCGCCTCTGCTGGTGGGCAGCCTGAAGGGGCTCTACGCCAGCCCCGACGGGGGCAACAGCTGGCAGGCCCGCACCCTGGGCCAGGGCGCGCTCTGGTCGGTGAACACCATCGCCTTCGACCCCGAGAACCCGGCGGTGGTCTACGTCGGCGGCGACAACGGGGGCAGCAGCGGGGGTGGGCTGCAGCGCAGCCTTGATGGGGGCTCCAGCTGGACGCGGTTCAAGCAGGGACTCCCCGCCAGCGACGTCGAGGGCCTCAGCGCGCTGGGCACCAACCCGCTCACGGTGCTGGCGGCCCTGTGGTCGCCCACCCGCCGCGAGCCCGCGGCGGCCTTGTTGCTGGACACCTCGGCCCCGGGCCCGGTGGCCCTGCAGTCCGCCACCGGGACGCCGATCGCGGTCAACGTCTCCCCGCTGCCGACCAGCCCGGCCCGTCACCACCACCAGGGGACCAGTGGTCAGAAGTCCGGCTCCCTGCCCGCCTGGCTGATTCCGGTGGTGGTGGTCGCGTTGCTGCTCGCCGCCCTGGTCGTATACCTGCTCGTGCAGCGCCGCCGGCGCCGGCTGGATGCGGAGGCACCGCCATGAACGATCCCGACCTGGGCCCCGATCCGGAGCAACGCCTGGAACGACTGGGGCTGATCCTGCCGCCGCCGCCGGCCCCGGTGGCCAGCTACGTCCCCTTCACTTTCTCGGGAGACCTGGTCTTCACCGCTGGGGTGCTGCCGATGCGCGACGGCCGGGTCGTGGCCGGGCGCGTGGGCGCCGACCTGGGGGTGGAAGCGGGTGCGCAGGCGGCCGAGCTGGCGGCCATGGCCCTGCTGGCCTCGCTGGCCGCGGCCACCGGCCGGCTGAACCGGGTCCAGGGCCTGGTGCTGCTCACCGGCTACGTCCGCTCCGCCCCCGACTTCTCCCGCCAGTCCGAAGTGGTGGATGGAGCCTCGAACCTGTTGCAGCAGGTGCTTGGGGACCGTGGTCACCATGCGCGGGTGGCGGTGGGGGTATCCGAGCTGCCTCGGGAGGCCTGTTTGGAGCTGCAGCTGATCGCCCGCCGCTGACTGGGGCCCTGGCCGGGAACTGATCTCGAACTGCTGTTCGCATCGGCTAGAATGGCCTGCCCATGCTTTTCGGTTTCGTGGTCTCGGCCCTGATCCTGGGCTTCAGGCCCAGCGCCCAGGAATTGCCGGGGCTGCTGCTCACGGTGCTGGTCACCTGCGCCTCATGCACCGGTTTCGGCATGACCCTGGGATCGGTGGGGCTGCGCGCCCGGGATGTCTGGCTGGTCTCCAACATCGCCTACTTCGCCATGCTCCTGATCTGTGGGGTGGAGGTGCCACTGGCCCAGCTCCCCGGCCCCCTGCGGGCACTGGCTCAGGTGCCACCCCTGACTCACGGGATCGCTGCGGGGCGGCTGCTGGCGGCGGGCCGGCCCCTGGGCAGGGCGCTGCCCCTGGTGGGCCAGGAGCTGCTGGTGGGGGCCGTCTGGGCGGCGGTGGCCTTCGGCCTCTTCGCCTACTTCGAGCGGTCGGGCCGGCGCAGTGGCGCCTTCGACCGGCTGTGAACCCCAGCGACGAGGCGCCGCCGCGGCTCGACCTCCGCGGCATCGCCTGCCCGCTCACCTTCGTCCGCACCCGGATCGCCCTCGACCGCCTCCCCCGGGGGCGGGGCCTGGAGGTGCTGCTCGACCCGGGGGAGCCGGCGGACTCGGTGCCCCGGTCCTGTGCCCAGGACGGCGACCAGGTGCTGGCGCTGGGGCCCTGGGAGTCCGACCCCAGGGTGTGGCGGATGTTGGTCCGCCGGCCGCCGGATCCGAGCCCACCTTCTGGCCGGCGACCGCCAAAATAGCTCCCAGGCAGGGCCGAAGCGGCCCAGGGTGTGCGGAGGACAGGGCCCTATGAACGGCGCCACCGTCGAGCGGATCCGAGGCGCCTTCGCCGCGGCGGCGGCCACCCACGACCTCGGGCCCCTGCGGCGGGTGATGTCCCCGGGGATGGGCTGGGCGGCGGTGGTGGCCGGGCCGGGGAACTGCCACTCGCGCGAGGAGGTGCTGGGGATCTGGGCGGCGCATCTGGCGGACCGGGGCGGGGGCGAGGTGCTGGAGCTGACTCCGGTCGGCGGGCGCCTGCTCCTGGTCCTGCGGGCCGACCATCCCCACCAGCGCCGAGGGCGCCCCCTGGCCCATGTGCTCTCGGTGCATGGGGGGCGGATCACCCAGATCCAGGACTATCCCGACCGCGCCCAGGCCCTGGCCGCCCAGAGCCCCCAGGTCCCGGCCCCGATCCCGGCGCGGGCCGGGGAGGAGTCCGCCCGCCCCGGGCCCGGCGGCTGACTCACCCTGGGTCAGACCGCCTGGCCCAAGTCAGGGGCCCAGGGGACTCGGGCGCCCGGGGCACCAGGACGGTGAACGTGGTCTCACCCCCGGGTTGGGAGTCCACCGCGACCCGGCCCCCCTGGGCCTGCACCAGCGACTGCACGATGGCCAGGCCCAGGCCGCTGCCGCCCTCCTCCCGGGAGCGGGAGCGCCCGGACCGGTAGAAGCGCTCGAAGACGTGCTCCAAGTCGTCGGGGGCGATCCCGGGACCACGGTCGCTGCAGCTGAAGCCCACCATCCCCTCCTGGTCCAGGGTGCTCCAGCGGACGCCCCTCCCCTGGCCGTGGCGCTGGGCGTTGTCCTGGAGGTTGCCGGCGATCGTGGCCAGCGCCTCGGGGTCCGCCCAGGCGACCAGGCCGGGGCGGAAGTCGCGCTCCACCTCGGCCTGGACCTCGCGCCCGTCCAGGAAGTGGCTGAGGAAGCTGGCCAGCTCCAGCGGCTGGGGCTGGGGGGGACGCCGGGCGTCGGCTCGGGCCAGCGCCAGCAGGTCAAGGATCAACGAGCGCATCCGCTCAGCCTCCCGGGCCATTACCGGCAGCGCCTGGTCCAGCGCCGCAGGATCGGCCTTGGCGCCCCGCTCCAGGACGTCGATGTAGCCCTTGATGGCGGTGAGCGGGGTGCGGAGCTCGTGGGAGGCGTCGGCGATGAACTGGCGCATCCGGCTCTCGCCCTGTTCGCGGTCGTGCACGGTGTGCTCGACGCTGGCTGCCATCTCGTCGAAAACCCGGGCCAGCACCCCCACCTCGTCCTGGCGCGGCGCCAGGCCGCTGCGCCGAGACAGCTCACCCCGCCCCAGGGCCCGGGCGGCGGCGGTGAGCCGGCTCAGGGGGCCTAAACCACGGGAGGTCAGCGCCAGGCCGGTCAGCAGGGCCAGCAGCAGCACCGCCACCCCGCCCAGGCCCAGGACCGCGGCGGCGGCGTTGAGCTCACCCTGGATGGGCCCGGCGGGCTGGGCCAGCTCGACCGCTCCCAGGCGGTGGCCGAACCGGGTCTCGAGCGGGAAGAGCATCACGAGGGAGGAATGGCTGGCCGGCCCCACCAGCACCGGCCCCACCCGGGTGTCGAACTGGGCCGCGGCCGCCAGTTGCTCCTGGGCCAGCGGCGGCACTGCCACCCCCGCCACCACCCCGCTCCCGGCCCCCGACCCGGGGCCCGCCGAGGCCAGCAGCGCCAGCTGCCCGGAGAAGACTCCGGCCGTGACCCGGGCCTGAGCCAGCAGCCGGGCCAATGCCAGCGCCGCCCCCTGGGCGCCCAGCGGTTTGGCCCCGCTGCGGCGCCGTTGGCGCTGCTCGGCGCTGACGATCGCCCGGGCGGCGCCGTAGGTGCTCTGCAGGCTCTGGGCCCGGCTGCTGAGCACCGCCTGGTGGAGCACGGTGTACTCAACCGCCCCAGCGATCGCCAGAAGCGCCGCCAGCAGGCCGACGAACGCCAGTGTCAGGCGCCAGCGCAGGCTCCGGTACCAGCGCACCGAGCCCTCAGCCGGCGGCGAGTCGATAGCCCACCCCCCGGACCGTCTGGATGCGGCGGCGGTCGGTGTCGTCCAGCTTGAGCCGCAGGTAGCGGATGTAGACCTCCAGGTTGTTGGGGTCGCCGTAGAAGGCGACCCCCCAGACCGCGTTGAGGATCTGGTCCCGCTCCAGCACCTGGCCGGGATGGTCCATCAGGTAGGCGAGCAGGTCGAACTCACGGGCGGTCAAGGCGACCGGCCGCCCGCGGTGACTGACCGAGTGGGTGCCGCGGTCCAGCTCCAGGTCGCCGACCCTTCGCTGCCCCACCTGGGCGGGCTGGCGCCGGCGCAGGATCGAACGCACCCGGGCCAGCAGCTCGGAGAACTCAAAGGGCTTGACCAGGTAGTCGTCGGCGCCGAGCTCGAGGCCCGCCACCCGGTCGCTGGTCTCGTCGCGGGCGCTGAGGATCAGCAGCCCCCGGCGGGGCTCGCCAGCCAGTTCCCGGGTCAGGGCCATGCCGTCCAGGCGCGGCATCATCAGGTCGAGGACCACGAGGTCGGGCTGGAACTGGTCCACCGCGGTCAGGGCCGCCCGCCCGTCTCGCGCGGTCCGGACCTGGAACCCCTCCCGGCTCAGTCCCAGCTGGATGAAGTCGGTGATCGCCGGCTCGTCATCGACGACCAGGATCCGGGCCGGACCCGAGGCCCGGTCCCCGATCTCTTCCGGGGGCATGGCTGGCGGGATTATAGGTTCGGGCACGGCGCGATCAGAGCAGGGCGCGCCAGTTCGGGCGCTTAGACATGGCTTAGACTCGCAGGCCGATGGCGACTGCCGCGCCTGGTTCCATCATCCCCGAGCGGCACCGCGTCGACCTGGGAGGAGCCCAGGTCTCCTGGCTGGAACGTCCCGGCGCCGACCCCCCGGTACTGCTGCTTCACGGATGGGGGGCGGAGGCGGCGACCTTCTCCGGCCTGCTCCGACTCTGCCGCACCCCCCGCCGACTGGTGGCGGTCGACCTGCCCGGTTTCGGCCACTCGCCGCTGGGGGCGCCCACCTGGACCACCGCCAGCTACGCCCAGCTGATCGGCGCCTTGGCCGCCGACCAGGGCTGGGCCCGACCCAGCCTGATCGGCCACTCCTACGGTGGCGGCGTCAGCCTCCACCTCGCCTCCGGACCGTCGGCCTTGGTGGACAGGCTGCTGCTCTGTGCCGCCTCCGGGATCCGGGTGCCCCGCCGGGGCGGGGTGGGAGCCAAGGTTCGCCTCTTCCGCACCCTGCGCCGCGCCGCCGAGACCCTGCTGCCGCGCTCGGCGGCGGAGCTGGCGGTGGAGTGGCTGCGGCAGCGGCTGGGATCGGCGGACTACCGCCAGGCCGGGGAACTGCGCCCGGTGCTGGTCCGCGCCGTCCAGGAGGACCTGGGCTTGGTCGCCGCCGAGATCCGGGTTCCCACCCTGATCGTCTGGGGCTCGGCCGACTCGGAGCTGCCCCTCGACCCCCATGGCCAGCGGCTGCAGCAGCTGATCGCCGGGTCGGAGCTGGTTCGCTTCCAGGGATCGGGGCATTTCCCCTTCGTCGACCAACCCGGGAGGTTCGCCGCCGTGGTCGACGCCTTCATGGACGCCCAGCTCTGAGACCCACCACGTGATCCCGCCCTGGCAGGCGGCCCTGCTGACGCTGCTGGCCGGGGCCTGCCTGCGCGGCCGCTGGCAGGGCTGGCTCTACCTTCTGCAACTGGACGAGTACCAGCTCCGACGCCTAGCCCTGAGCGCGCGCCGCCGCCTGGTCCGGGACTGGCCCTGGCAGCTGGGGCTGCTCCTGGGGGGCGGGGCCATGGCCGCAGCCGCCTTCCCGGGGACGCTGAGCCCGGCCCTGCCCCTGGCCCTGGCCTGCCTCCTGCCGCTGGCCACCCAGCGCCCCTTCGGGCGACGCGGAGTTCTGCGCTGGACGGGACGGGCCCGGCGCCTCGCTGGTGTCTCCGGGGCCCTGCTCCTGGCGGCGCTCTTCCTGGTGCTCTGGTGGGGCTGGCCCGGGGCACTGGTGCTGGGCGTCGTCGACCTGCTGGTGCTGGCCGCCCTGGCCGGGGCCCTGGCGCTCACCGTCCCCTACGAGCGTCGCCGCCGCCTGGGATACATGCGCCAGGCCCAAGCCCGGATCGCCTCCACCCGGCCGGTGGTGGTGGGGATCACCGGGAGCTACGGCAAGACCACGACCAAGCTCTTCCTGAGCCAGCTGCTGGATTCGCCCGAGACCCCCTGCTTTGCCACCCCGGAGAGCTTCAACACCACCCTCGGGGTCTGCCGGGCGGTCAACGAGGGGCTGAACCCCGAGCACCGAATGGCGATCGTGGAGATGGGCGCTTATCGCCCCGGCGAGATCGCCGAGATCTGCTCCTTCACCCATCCCCGGGTGGGGATCATCACCGCCGTCGGGGTCATGCACCTGGAGCGCTTCGGCAGCCGGCAGCGAATCGCCCTGGCCAAGTCGGAGCTGCTGGCGGCTTTGCCCGAGGACGGGGTGGCGGTGCTGCCCAGCGACATCGCCGAGCGGGGCACCCTGCTGGCGAGGCTCCGGGCCCCGGTGGTGTGGGTGGGCGCAACCGGTGACCGCTGGTGGGCGGAGTCACTGGAGCTGAGTGCCCAGGGCACCAGCTTTCGCCTCCGGGGCTCGGCGGGCGAGGACGAACCGATCAGTGCCGCGATCCACGGCCGCCACGCGGTCGCCGACCTCCTCTGCGCCCTGGCGGCCGCCGCCGAGCTGGGGGTGGGCCTGTCGGAACTGGTGGCCAGGGCGGCGGGCCTGGCGGGAGCGCCCCATCGGCTCGAGGTCAGCCAGGCGGGGGGGCTGACCATCATTGACGACGCCTACAATTCCAACCCCGACGGCGCCGCCGAGGCCCTGCGTCTGCTGGCCACGCTTCCCGGGCAGCGCCGGGTGCTGGTAACGCCCGGGTACGTCGAGTTGGGTCCACTGCAGGAGCGGGAGATGCGCGAGCTGGGCCGCCGGGCGGCGGAGGTCTGCAGCCATGTGATCCTGGTCGGGCCCCGGCAGTCGGCGGCGCTGGCACGTGGCCTCAGCCAGGCGGGCTACCCCGAGGACCAGGTGACGGTGGTGGCCAGCTTGGAGCAGGCCCAGCTGCGGCTGCCGGCGGTGGCCGGGCCGGGCAGTGTGGTCCTCTTCGAGAACGACCTCCCCGACTCCTTCCTGGAGACGGCGTGAGCCTGAGCGGGCTGACGGTGGGGGTGGTGTTCGGTTCGCGCTCGGTCGAGCACGAGATCAGCATCATCACCGCCTGCCAGGCGATGCCGGTGCTCTCCCAGCTGGGCGCCGAAGTGGTGCCGGTCTACATCACCAAGACCGGGCGCTGGCTGCACCGCCCCGAGTTCGCCGAGCTCGGCGCCTTCCGAGGCCAACTTCCCGAGGCCGGTCTGGCGGTGGAACTCGACCTGGATCGGGGACGGCTGCGGACCGCGGCGTCCTCCCGGCTGGGTCGGCCTCGGGATCTGGGTGTCGATGTGCTCCTGCCCTGCCTCCACGGCACCTTCGGCGAGGACGGCTCCCTGGCCGGCCTGGCCGAGATCGCCCGGCTGCCCCAGGTGGGCAGCCCCACCCTGGCGGCAGCCCTGGCCATGGACAAGCTGCGCTCCAAGCAGCTCTGGCAGAGCTGCGGGCTGCCGGTGCTGCCCGGCCGGGCGGCGGCGTCCCTGGCCCAGGCCGGTGCCGCCGCCCGGGAGCTGGGCTACCCGGTGGTGGTCAAGCCCAACCGGGGCGGATCCAGCATCGGCGTCGCGGTGGTGGTTGAGGAGGCGGGCCTGGAGGCGGCCGTGGAATTGGCGCTCAGCTTCGACGAGCAGGTGGTCCTGGAGCCGGCCGTGCCCGGGGCGGTGGACCTCAACTGCGCCGTCAAGCGCCAGTCGCCCCGGGCCAGCGCCGTCGAGCGGCCGCTCAAGCCGGGGCAGCTGCTCTCCTACCAGGACAAGTACCTGACCAAGGGCCGGCTGGAGCCGGGAAAGGGCGTGGGGCCCGAAGCCACCCCGGCCAAGGGCGCTTACCCGGATCCGCGCCGCGAGCTGCCCGCCCGGATCGCCGACGACCTGCGGGACCGGGTGCAGGCCCTGGCAGTCAAGGCCTACGACGCCCTGGGCTGCGCCGGCGCGGCGCGCGTGGACTTCCTCTGCTCGGACCAGGGGCAGCTCTACCTCAACGAGGTCAACACCATTCCCGGGTCTTTGGCCTTCTACCTCTGGCAGGCCAGCGGGATCGGCTTCCCGGAGCTGCTGGAGGAGCTGGTGCGCGAGGCGGTGGAGGCCGGCGACCGGCGCCAGCTGGTGCTGGCCGGCAACCTCCTGCTGCCCACAGAGAAGATTGGCGAGGCCGTGCCCGGGGCCTGAGCCGCCGGATCAGACCCGGGCCCAGACCCGTTTCATCAAGGCCAGCGCCAGCTTGTCCGAGTCGTGGTGGGTCGTGATCTTGGCGGAGACCAGGTCGGCGAGCACGTAGCGGACCTGGTGGCCGTTGCCGGCGGCCCGGCGGCGGTCGAAGGCCACCCGGTGCACGCCCGCCTCCTGGGCGGTGGGGGAGAGCTGCATGGTCAGGTTGCTGTTGGCCAGGACGTAGTCGAAGAGCCCGCCACCCACGTAGCGCTCAAGGGTCTCGACGTGGTCATGGACGGCGTAGCCGGTGGTCTCGCCGGGCTGGGTGGCGACGTTGCAGACGTAGACCTTGATCGCGGGGCTGGCCCGCAGGGTCTCGATCATGCCCTCCACCAGCAGGTTGGGCAGAAGGCTGGTGTAGAGGCTGCCGGGACCGACCACCACCATCTCGGCGTTCATGATCGCCAGCTGGGCCTCGGGGTTGAGCCGGGGGTGCTCCGGGACCAGGAAGACGCGCTGGATCGGCTCCCGGCCGGTGGGCACCTTGGACTCACCCACCAGCACCTGCTCCCCGGAGATGGCGCAGAGGGTGACCGTCTCCAGGGTGCTGGGGACGATCTGGCCGCGCACCGCCAGCACCCGGCCGGACTCGCGCAGAGCGTGCTCGAAGTCCCCGGTGATGTCGCTCATGGCCATGATGAAGAGGTTGCCGAAGGAGTGGCCGCTCAGCGAACCCTCCTGGAAGCGGTACTGGAAGAGCTCGGTCATGAGCGGCTCGACGTCGGCCAGGGCGGTGAGGCACTGGCGGAAGTCGCCCGGGGGCAGCACCTGGTACTCCTCGCGCAGCCGCCCCGAACTGCCCCCGTCGTCGGCCACGGTCACCAGGGCGGTGACGTTGCCGGAGTGGCGCTTGATCCCCCGGAGCAGGGTGGAGAGACCGGTGCCCCCGCCCACCGCCACGATCCGGGGCCCCTTCTGCAGCCGCCGGAAGTCGTAGAGGCGCTCCACCAGGGCCTTGTTGCCGCCGGGCACGAAGGGGCTGAGCAGCGATTTGGTCAGCTTGTACATCCCCAGGCTGAGGAGGGTCAGCCCCACCCCGGCGAAGATGATCGCCCGCACCCAGCGCGGCCAGAACTGGAGCGTCAGGTTGTAGGTGAATGACGGCAGCGTGGCCCGCTGGTAGTACTCGCGTAGGGCGTAGCTGATCCCGAGGCTGATCGCCACGATGGCGACGATGGTCACCCCCACCCAGCGCTTGACGTGAAGGCCCGGTACCAGCCAGCGCGTGACGCCCGTAGCCAACCGTGGCGTTCGCATGACTTGGCCGCGATGGTAACACCGGCCGAGATCGGCTCCCGGAAGCTGGGTGGGCGAGAGCGGGAACGTCCAGATGCCCGCCGTATACTTGCCGCCGGTCGCTTGCCTCGCTGGCCGTCTCAGTTCTAGGAGGGTGGCCTTGGCCGCACGGGAACGTTCCGCTGAGGTGGGGCAGCTGGTTCTGGACGAGGAGGCGGCGCCGGTCTCAGCCGGCCGCGCTCCCAGCTTTGACCAAGATCAGGCTTGGGTCTACTTCGCTGGTGGGCCCCGGCGCTACCGCGATGCCCACCTCGGGGTCATGACCCATGCCCTGCACTACGGCACCGGTTGCTTCGAGGGGATCCGCGGCTTCTGGAATCCGGAGCGGGAGCAGCTCTATCTGTTCCAGCTGGAGGCCCACTATCGGCGGCTGCACCAGTCCGCCGCCATTCTGAGGATGGCCCTGCCTCACTCGGTGGAGGAGCTGGTCGAGATCACGGTCGACCTCATGCGCCGCAACCAGTTCCGCTGTGACACCTACGTCCGGCCCCTGGTGTACAAGGCGTCCCAGGAGATCGGGGTCCGACTCCACGACCTCCAGGACGGGTTCCTCATCTACTCCCAGCCCTACGGCGAGTACCACGACCGGACCCGGGGGCTGCGCTGCATGGTCTCCAGCTGGCGGCGGATCGACGACAACGCCGCCCCCGCCCGAGCCAAGATCACCGGGATCTATGTCAACTCCGCCCTGGCCAAGACCGAGGCGGTCGAGCACGGGTTCGACGAGGCGATCGTGCTCGGCCAGGACGGCCACGTCTGCGAGGGCTCCGCCGAGAACCTCTTCATCATCCGCCAGGGCACCCTGATCACCCCTCCGGTCTCAGACAACATCCTGGAGGGGGTCACCCGCTCCGTCCTCCTTCAGCTTTGGACCGAGGACCTGGGGCTGCCGGCGCAGGAGCGGGCGATCGACCGGACCGAGCTCTACATCGCCGACGAGGTGATCCTCTGCGGCACCGGGGCCCAGATCTCGGCGGTGGTGGAGGTGGACAACCGCCGCGTTGGCGACGGCAGCTTCGGGCCTTACTGGCGCACCCTCAACGACCTCTACCACCGTCTGGTGCACGGCGAGGTGGAGAAGTACCGGGAGTGGTGCATCCCCGTCTACTGAGGGCCTAGGCTGGCGGGGGGGCACCCCCGGGCGGCATCGCCAGCAGGCTGATAGCCGCGGCCTCGGTCAGTTGCGCCGCCGCCTCGGCACCTTCCTCAGGGATCCCCCCCTTTGCGGCGAGCCGGAAGTCCCCGCCCAGGCCTTCCAGGCGGGCGAGAGCCTCCGGCGCCGCCGAACCGGCCAGCACCGTGCAGGGCAGCCCCCGCGCACGGGCGCGGAGGACCACCTCGCCGGTCGCCTTGCCCTCCAGGCTCTGCAGGTCGAAGCGACCCTCCCCGGTGATGACCAGGTCGCACACCTCCAGGGCCTGATCCAGGCCCACCGCCTCCGCCACCAACCTGGCCCCGGGGACCAGCTCGGCGCCGGCGAAGCGCAACAGCCCAAAGCCGGTGCCGCCCGCCGCACCGGCCCCCGGGCGCCGGGCCGCGGCAGATGGGCCGAGGTCACGGTCGGCGACCCGGGCCAGTCGCTCCAGGGCCCGCTCCAGGCGGCGCACGGTGGCGGCATCGGCTCCCTTCTGGGGCGCGTAGACGGCGGCGGCCCCGCTGGGCCCGAGCAAGGGGTTGGCAACATCGCAGGCGGCGACGACCCGAGATCGCTGGGCATAACCAGGCGGAGCCACGATTCCTTCCAGGGCCAGCAGGCCACCGCCGCCCGGGGTGATCTGCCTGCCAGCCCGGTCGAGCAGACGGTACCCAAGGCCGGTTGCCAGTCCGGCACCGCCGTCGGTGCTGGCGCTGCCCCCCAGGCCCACCAGGATCTCCGCCGCACCCTGACTTCGGGCGATCTCGATCAGCTCCCCCAGCCCCCGGGTTCCAGCCCGCGCCGCGGACTCCGGGCTGGGGTGACCGACCAGGGCCAACCCGGCGGCGGCAGCCAGCTCGAGCACCGCGGTCCCTCCCCGGCGCTCGATCCAGCCGATCTCGGCGCGGACCTCAGCCCCCAGGGGACCACTCACCTGGTGGTGGGTTCGCCGGCCTCCCGGCCAGGCCGCCAGGAGCGTCTCCAGGAAGCCATCGCCGCCGTCGGCCATCGGCTTCAGCACCGTCTGGCTGCCTGGTCGCGCCCGTTCGACGCCGAGGGCGATCGCGGCCGCCGCCGCCGAGGCGCTCAGGGTCCCCTTGAAGCTGTTGGGGGCGACCAGCACCCGGAGCGTGACCCGCGACGGGGTGGTGTCGTGGCGGTCCAAGGTGTACAGATGTAACCGATGGCTAGCTGCGAGCGGCGGATGGGGTACGACCGAACCACCACCCCCGGCGGCCCCGTGCGCCTACTCTGGTGGCTAGGAGACACATGGCCAGATTGAACTTTGGCGGCGCCCTGCTCGGGCGCTGGCTGCGGCCCGTGGCCCGACTCGGCAGCTGGGCCCGGCTCAGCATCCGGCGGCGCATCTTGGTGGCCATGCTGGCGGTCTCGGTGATCCCGCTGGCCATCTTTGCCTCCGCCGGCCTGGTGGCCCTCTCCGGGCTCAACAGCGGCGCGCTCAACAGCGCCAGCCGCCAGCTCGAGTCCTCCCAGGGCCTGCACCTGGCGGACCTGGTTCAGAGCAAGGCGGCGATCGTCAACAACGAGCTGCAATCGATCCAGGAGGACCTGGCCCTGGTGGCCGACTCGGCGGGCACGGCACTGGTCCAGCCTCCGGGACAGCCGGTTCCCGCCTCCGAGTCCTCCGGGGTCGCCATCTTCGGGCCGGGGGCCACCGACCAGGCGAGTTCCCCGCAGGCCCGCTCCCTGAGCACCCTGGGGAGCCAGCTGGCGACGATCTTCAACAACCACACCGAGGTGACCTGTGTCTGGGTCCAGCTGCCCCAGACCGGGTTGCTGGCGGTGGCTCCCGGGACCGCGATCCCCAGCGCCAGCCGGGCCGACTACCGGCAGCTCTTGCCCCCGGAGCGCTACTACCAGGAGGCGCTAGTGCGGCAGGAGGCCGCGGTTCACAACCCCAACTCCCACTGGAGCCGCCTGGTGCCGGCTCCCGACCAGGACCAGGTCTGGACCGCCGACTACAACAACCCGGTCCTGGGCGGGGCCACCGTCAGTGCCATCACCACCGGGACCGCCGCCGACGGCCAGACCTTCTGGATCGGGGCCAACATCACGGTCAGCCACATGATCAGCGAGTTCCTCACCGGGCCGCCGGGCAGCGCCCAGGGCAGCTACGCCTTCCTGGTCAGCAGCGACGGCACCCTGCTCAGCGTCGGCTCCGGGGGTGCCAGCGACCTGGGCCTGGACACCAAGCACCACAAGGTCCAGACCGTCAACCTGGTCTCCGCCCACAGTCCCTGGAGCAAGGTCGGCGAGCCGATGCTGCTGGGGGCCCAGGGAACTCGCACCATCGCTCTGGCGGGCGAGCCGGTGGACGTCTTCTTCAGCCCCATGCCCGCCAGTCAGTGGAGCCTGGGGGTGGCGCTGCCGGTCTCCGGCCTCGAGGGTCCGGTGGTGGCCTTTGCCCAACAAATCAGCCGGGGCATCTTCGGCGTCACTGCCCTGCTGCTCCCGGTGTTGCTGGTGCTGGCCCTGCTCGCGGTCGGGGTGACCAACGTCCTCACCCGGCGCCTGCTGCGGCCCCTCTCCTCCCTGACTGCCGCATCGGGGCGGATCGCCGCCGGCGACCTGCTCACCCCGGTGCCCACCTCGGCCGGCCCCGTGGACGAGATCGGGACACTGGAGGGCGCCCTGGAGGAGATGCGCCACCGCCTCGCGCATCAGCGCGACCAGATCGAGACCGCCCAGCAGGAGCTCGAGCAGCGAGTCGAGTCCCGCACCGCGGAGCTGCGCCGCCGCAACCAGGAGCTGGGGACGCTCAACACCCTCTCCAACGAGATGAGCCGCTCCCTGGTGGTCGTCGACGTCGCCGAAACCGCCGCTCACCAGCTGCAGGGGCTCTGGGGCGATGACGAGGTGGCCGTCTACCTCGTTGACCGGATGGCCCGAGACGGTCTGCGCCCGGTGGGCGGCGCTCAAGGATCACGGGGGGCGGGCGCCGGCGAGAGCGACCTCAGCGGCGCGATCAAGAAACTGGGGGAACTGGGGGGAGATCCAGTTCAGGCCCAGGGCGTGATCGTGGTCCCGCTCTCGGCGGCGGGCTCCCAGGTGGGCGTGCTGGCGCTCCGCCACGCCAGTCCGGTGGAGCCGCGCCAGCTGGAGCTGCTCAAGGTGGTGGGCGGCCAGCTGGCGATGGCGCTGCGCAACGCCCAGCTGTTCGTCGACACCCAGGAGATGGCCACCATCAACGAGCGCAACCGGATCGCGCGCGAGATCCACGACACGCTGGCCCAGGGGCTGGCCGGGATCATCATCCAACTCCAGGCCGCTGAGGCCTGGCTGGACCGGGCGCCCAACCGCTCCCAGCAGGCCTTGGGCAATGCCACCGCGCTCGCCCGCTCCAGCCTCCAGGAGGCGCGGCGGTCGGTCTGGGCCCTGCGGCCCGAGGTGCTCCAGCGCGGGGGCCTAGCCGGCGCGCTGCGGGAGGAGCTGGCCCGGACCCAGGAGCGCACCGGGGTCAAGACCTCAGTGCGGCTCCGAGGCCTTCGCCAACTGCGCATGGAGGCGCCCACCGAGGTGTCCGTGTTCCGCATCGTCCAGGAGGCGGTGGCCAACTCGCTCCACCATGCCCAGCCCACCCGCCTGGCGGTGGAGGTGGCCAGGGAGGACGGGCACCTGCGGGTGACGGTGACCGACGACGGCCGGGGCTTCGACCCCTCCCACCCCCGCAGGGTCGGCGCCTTCGGCATCACCTCCATGCGGGAGCGAGCCCACGCTTGCGGCGGCACGGTCGCGGTCGAGAGCGCCCCGGGCAAGGGCACGGTTGTGACCTTGGAGGTGCCCTACTCGGACACGCTGGCCAGCGAGGCGCGGCCGTGATCCGGGTGCTGGTGGCTGACGACCATCCGGTGGTGCGCCAGGGGCTCTGTGCCATGCTCGACATCGAGCCCGACATCGAAGTCGTGGCTGACGCCGCCGACGGCGCAGAGGCCGTCGCCAAGACGGTGGACTCGCAGCCGGACGTGGTCCTGATGGACGTGCAGATGGCGGGAGTCGACGGGATCGAGGCCCTACGCCGGATCCGGCACCAGCTGCCCTCCGCCAAGGTGGTGATGCTGACCACCTTCGGGCACGAGAACTACGTGGTGCCCAGCCTCAAGGCCGGCGCCCAGGGCTACCTGCTCAAGGACGTCGGCCGGGCGGAGCTGGTGGAGTCCATCCGGCGGGTGGCCGCCGGGGAGTCGCTCCTCGAGCACACCCCGACCGCGGAGCGGGCGCCCCTCAGCCGCCGCGAACTCGAGGTCCTGCAGTGCATGGCGGCGGAGATGGCCAACCGGGAGATCGCCCAGCGGCTGTTCCTCAGCGAGAACACGGTCAAGACCCACGTCAGCCACATCCTCAACAAGCTGGGGGCGGCTGACCGCGCCGGAGCAGTGCTCCGGGCCTGGCGCTTCGGGCTGCCGGTGGAGCGGGCGGAGGCAGAGCCGGTCCCGAATCACCCCACTGGGTGATGACATCGCCCTGACCCGCTCCCTAAGATGCCCCTACTGCTAGGAGCAGGCTCCTTGGAGGACTTGTGCCTCCCGGGGGTCCAAGAGCGATCGACCAACTAGGAGGGTCCACAGGGCAGTGAGTAAGTTTCCAAAGCTCTCGTTCTGGCGAGGAGTAGGGGGGGTCGCGGTAGCGGCGCTCCTGCTCACGGCCTGCGGGAGCATCACCAATGGGGCGAAGTCGCCCGCCAAGGGCGGAGGCACGGTGACCTTCGCCGAGGGGCCGGGGGCGCCCCCGCAGTACATCTCCCCACTAACCGCCGGCTCATGGTTCAGCGTCACCAACCTCTCGGACTTCTCCGAGATCATGTACGTGCCGCTCTACTGGTTTGGCGACAACGGGCAGCCCAAGTACAACTCAGGGCTCAGCATCGCCAATGCCCCCAAGTGGTCGAACAACGACCAGACCGTGACCGTGACCATGAAGCACTGGGTCTGGTCTGACGGCCATCCGATCACCTCCCGCGACGTGGTCTTCTGGATGAACCTGCTCAAGGCCTCGGTCTCGTCTGGGGCCGCCGGCGTGGGCAGCGCCAACGCGCCGGGACCCGGCTGGGGCGCCTACGTCCCCGGTGGCTTCCCCGACAACGTGGTCAGCTACCAGGCGACCGGCACCTACAGCGTGGTCTTCCATCTCAACGCTTCCTATGACCCGACCTGGTTCCTCTACAACGAGCTGAGCCAGATCACCCCCATGCCCCAGCACTCCTGGGACAAGCTCACGGCCTCCAGCCCGGTCGGCAACTACGACCAGCAGGGGGTCGGGACGGGAACCACGGGTGCCCTGGGCGTGGCCCAGTTCATCAACCTCCAGTCCGAGGACACCGCGACCTACGCCAGCAACCCGCTCTGGAAGGTGGTCGACGGTTCGTTCAAGCTGGCCAGCTACACGACCGCCGGGTTCGTGAAGATGGTGCCCAACACCAAGTACTCAGGACCCAACAAGCCCAAGATCAGCGTCTTCGAGGAGATCCCCTTCACCACCGACACCGCGGAGTTCAACGAGCTCCGGGCCGGGGACCTGACGATTGGCTACATCCCAACGCAGGACATTGCCCAGAAGGGCTACATGGAGCACCACGGGTACGCGTTCAACCCTTGGTTCAGCTTCGGGATCACCTACTTCCCCTACAACTTCACCGAGCCCACCACGGGCCCGATCATGAAGCAGCTCTACTTCCGCCAGGCGTTCCAGGACTTGGTCAACCAGCCTGAGTACCGCAGCCGGTTCCTCGCCGGCATTGCCCAAATCACCAACGGCCCGGTGCCGACGTATCCCCAGCACAACGCCGACCTGACCAAGCTGGAGTCGACGGGCCAGGTCTACCCCTACAACCCGACCAAGGCAGTGGCCCTGCTCAAGGACCACGGCTGGAAGGTGGTGCCCGGTGGCACCTCCAGTTGCACCCGGCCCGGCAGCGGCAGCACTGACTGCGGCGCCGGGATCGCTGCGGGGGCCCAGCTCTCCTTCCGTCTCCTCTACGCCAGCGGCTCGACCGCCTTGACCCAGGAGATGGAGGCCATGAAGTCGACTGAAGCCTCGGTGGCCGGCATCCAGCTGGCGCTCTCGACGGCTCCCTTCGGACAGGTGATCTCGGTCACCTTCGGCTCGGCCTGCTCCGCCAGCAGTCCCTGCAGCAACTGGGACATGGGCAACTGGGGCGGCGGCTGGGTCTACTCGCCCGACTACTTCCCGACCGGCGAGGAGCTCTTCCAGACCGGAGCCAGCTCCAACCCCGGCTACTACAACGACCCGGTGGCCAACCGGCTGATCAAGGCCACCAACACCAACGCCACCTCGGCGGGTGAGATCAAGGCCTTGGATTCTTACGAGAACTACTTGGCCAAGCAGCTGCCGGTGGTGTGGATGCCCACCACGCCCTACCAGTTGACGATGTACAAGAGCAACCTCAAGGGCTTCGTGCCCCAAGGTGTGTTCGACGAGATCTACCCCTCGGACTACAGCTACTAGCAACTGATCTGACGCCGAAGGCCGCCCACCCTTCCGGGGTGGGCGGCCCTAGGCCCGGGGGGGCCCTAAAGCCGTCTCGGCGCTGGGTGTGACTGGGAGAAACCGATGATCGGGTACCTGATCCGGCGGCTCCTGCAGGCGGTGATCGTAGTGATCGGCGTCACGATCATCACCTTCATCCTGCTGCATATGCTCGGAAACCCGGTCGTCCAGATCCTCGGGCCCCGGCATAGCCCGGCCAACGTCAAGGCCCTGACCCAGCAACTGGGGCTCAACCTTCCCCTGCCGGTGCAGTACCTCCACTGGCTCTGGAACCTGCTCCAGTGGAACCTGGGCCATTCCTACAGGCAGAACAACTCGGTGGCGGGCCTGCTGGCACAGCGGCTGCCCAACACCCTGCTCCTGGTCGGCACCTCGACCGTGCTGGCGATCGTGCTGGCGATCCCACTGGGGATCATGCAGGCGGTGCGGCGGAACCGGCCCGATGACTACATCGCGACTGGGCTCTCCTTCATCTTCTACTCCATGCCCACCTTCTGGCTGGGGTTGCTGCTGATCATCCTCTTCAGCGCTCAATTGGGCTGGCTGCCGGGCGAGGCGCCACAGTCCCAGGGCAATCTCTTCTCACAGCTGAACGCCCTGGTTCTGCCAGTCATGACCCTGACGCTGGTCACGGTGGCTCTTTTCAGCCGCTACATGCGGAGCTCGATGCTGGAGAACCTGGTGCAGGACTACGTCCGCACCGCCAAGGCCAAGGGCGTCTCCAGTCGGGTCATCCTCTTCAAACACGTGCTGCGCAACGCCCTAATCCCAGTGTTGACCCTGATAGGGCTCAGCATCCCCGGCATCCTTAGCGGGGCGGTTGTGACCGAGTCGGTATTCAATTACCCGGGGATGGGCTACCTCTTTGTCAACGCCGCGGTGACGGCGGACTTTCCCGTCCTGCTGGGGGTGACCTTTGTAGTCGGGATCGCAACCGTCATCGGGTCCCTGGTCGCCGACATCCTGTACGCGGTGGCCGATCCCCGCATCCGGTACGTGTCGTGAACTTGCGACCGGGTCCGTCAACCGCCAAAACCGCCGGTGCGCGAGGTGGGTCGCGATGAGCTTGGGCATGGAAGCCGGGCTGGTCGAGGGAGTCGGCGCAGCTCAGGGCATAGGCCCCGAGGGAGGAGAGGGTTACAGCAGCGGCTCCATCTGGCGGATGATGCTGGCGGTCTTCCTGGAGAACAAGCTCGCGGTGGCTGGCGTCGGAATCATCATCTTCATGATCCTGTTCAGCTTCGTCGGACCACTGATCTACCAGACGCCGCAGGTGATCAACAACCCCAACATCAATGACCAGGCGCCGTCGTTCGCCCATCTCATGGGCACGACCGACGTTGGCTACGACAACCTCGGCCGGCTGATGCTCGGAGGCCAAACGTCCTTGGAGATCGGCATCGCCGCCGCTCTGGTCGCGGTCACGCTCGGTGCCGTGTGGGGAGCGATCGCAGGGCTTGCGGGAGGTGTCATCGACGCGATCATGATGAGGATCGTCGATGCCATGCTGGCGATCCCCTTCCTGTTCCTGGTCATCATCCTGGGCACGATCTTCACGCCCTCGGTCCTCGAGTTGATCGTCGCCATCGGGCTGGTGGCGTGGCTGGTGCCGGCTCGGCTTGTTCGCGGCGAAACCCTGACCCTGCGGGTGCGGGACTACGTGCAGGCCGTCAAGGTGATGGGCGGCAACACCAGGCGAATACTGTTCCGCCACATCATCCCGAGTGCCATGGGGACGATCGTCGTCAACGCCACATTCCAGGTGGCCGACGCCATCAACGCGGTGGCGGTGCTGAGCTTCCTGGGGCTGGGGATCGCGCCCCCCGCCACCAACTGGGGCGACCAGCTCTCCAACGGCACCAACTATGTCTACGACGGCTACTGGTGGCTGCTCTACCCGGCGGGCATCGCCATAGTCCTGACCGTGGTCGCTTTCAACTTCGTCGGTGACGCCCTCCGCGACGCACTCGAGGTCCGTCTCCAGCAGCGCTGAGCCCACCTCCGGACTCCTCCGCAGGGCGGGTCCCAGAGAAGGGCCGCCGCTACGATGCCGGGCTCGATGTCAGGGTGACGTCGAAGCCGATCAGGCTGCGGCTGGCGTCTGGAGCGGGAAGTGGCAGGCGGCCAGGTGGCCGGTGCCGAAGGACACCAGGGGCGGTTCCTGGTCCGCGCAGAGCTGCTGGGCGCGGGGGCAGCGGGTGCGGAACCGGCAGCCCGAAGGCGGGTTCAGCGCCGAAGGCAGTTCGCCCTTGATCGGGTTGGTGCCCTTCTCCCGCTCCCGGGAGGGGTTGGGCTCGGGGATGGCGTTGATCAGGCCCAGGGTGTAGGGGTGGGCCGGCTTCTCATAGATGTCGTGACTGGGCGCCAGCTCGACCAGCTTGCCCAGGTACATAACGCCGATGCGGTCGGAGAGGTACTTGACCACCGAGAGGTCGTGCGAGATCACCAGGTAGGTGAGGTCGTGGGCCTCCTGGAGGCTGTTCATCAGGTTGAGGATCTGGGAGCGGATGGAGACATCAAGGGCCGAGACCGGCTCGTCGGCCACGATCAGCTTGGGGTTGAGCGCCAGGGCCCGGGCCAGGCCGATGCGCTGGCGCTGGCCGCCGGAGAACTCGTGCGGATAGAGGCCGGTGGAGCGGGGGCTCAGTCCCACCTCCTGGAGCAGTTGGCGCACGCGAGACTCCTGCTCCGGCTTGGTCCCAATCTTCTGGACCACCAGCGGCTCACGGATGATGGTCCCCACCCGCATCCGGGGGTTCAAGGAAGCGTAGGGGTCCTGGAACATGAGCTGCATATCGCGCCGGCGCCGGCGCAGCGTGGCCCCGTGCAGCTTGGAGATCTCGGTGCCGTCGAAGACGATCTCGCCCGCGGTGGTCGACTCCAAGCCCACGATGAGCCGGCCGATGGTGGTCTTGCCGCAGCCGGACTCGCCCACCAGCCCGAAGGTCTCGCCCTTGGCGATGTTGAAGGAGACGTCCGAGACCGCCTTCACGCTTCCGATCCGCCGCTGCAGCACCGCCCCGGCGGTGACCGGGAACTCCTTGACCACGTGCCGGAGCTGGAGGAAGTCGGAGCGATCGGCGACCTGGCTCTGCTCCTCCTGAGCCACGGCTGCCGTCATCGGTCCAGCCCGCCAGCCCCACTCACGTCAGCGACTCCAGCTGGGACACGCCCCGGGCGACCGGGTTGAAGCACGCGTACTGGTGCCCGGTCCCGTTGCCGCCGCTGAGCAGCGGCTCCTCCTCGCGGCAGCGATTGGTGGCGTAGCGGCAGCGCGGCTGGAAGCGGCACCACGCTGGCGGGTGGGTGAGGTCGGGGGGGAGTCCGGGGATGGTGTAGAGCGGGGCGTCGGTGCGCTGCTCCAGCCGGGGGATGGAGGCCAGCAGGGCCTCAGTGTAGGGATGGTGCATGTTTTCGAACAGATCGACGGTGGAGGCCGACTCCACGATCTTGCCGGCGTACATGACCATGACCCGGTCCGCCCGGCCGGCGATCACCCCCATGTCGTGGGTGATGAGCAGCACCGCCATCCGCAGCCGCTGCTTCAAGTCGTAGAGCAGCTCCAGGATCTGGAGCTGGATGGTCACGTCGAGGGCGGTGGTGGGCTCGTCGGCGATCAGCAGCTTGGGCTCGCAGGCGAGCGCCATGGCAATCATCACCCGCTGGCGCAGGCCCCCAGAGAGCTGGTGCGGGTAGTCCTTGAGTCGCTCTTTGGGCCGGGGCATGCCCACCAAGCCCAGCACCTCCTCGGCCCGTTGCAAAGCGTCCCGCTTGGAGGCATGGCGGTGGATGCGGACCGACTCCGCGATCTGGTCCCCCACCTGCATGGTGGGGTTGAGAGAAGTCATCGGGTCCTGGAAGATGACGGCCACCTCGTTGCCCCGGATCAGGCGCATCTGCTTGTCGTTCAGGGGCACCAGGTCGCGGCCGTCCAGCTTGATGCTGCCCGAGGCGATGTAACCGCCGGTCGGCAGCAGGCGCATGATCGACATCCCCGTCATGGTCTTGCCGCAGCCCGACTCTCCCACCAGGCCCAGCGTCTCCCCCTCCTCGATGGTGAGCGACACGCCGTCCACCGCCTTGACCTCGGCGCGTCTTTGCCGGATGTAGGTCTTGAGGCTGTCGATCTCGAGTAGAGGTGCCAATATTTCCAGTCTCGACTGGGCGGCGAGGTGGCCCCGCCGCCAATTGTTCCCGGAGTATACCGGCACGCCGCTGGAACTGACAGCCCTGGGCGCCGAGTTGGGAGCCGGGGCGGAGGCGGGGCGGAGGCGGGGCGGTTATTGTGAGCCTGAGATGTCTTGGGCTGTCCGCGGTCGCCACTTTCCCAGCCTGCGCCGGGTGATCCCGGCCCTGATCAGCCTGGTGATCCTGGGGCTGCTGGTGCTGTACGTCCGTCCCGGGGAGCTGGGCGAAGCTTTCTCCCACTTCCACCTCGCCTACCTGCCCCTGATCCTGGTGCTCGCGGTGGGCTACTACGTGATCAAGGGCTGGCAGTGGCACCTCTTCCTCAAGCCGCTCAAGCTCGATCACGGCACCCGGGAGACCACCCTGATCTACCTAGCCGGCCAGCCCCTGGCGATCCTGCCCCTGGGTGAGCTGAGCCGGGCCTTCTTGCTGCGCCAGCACACCAAGGTGCGCCTGGGCGAGGTCGCCGCCACCATCGTCGTCCAGGAGCTGCTCTACCCCATCGGCCTGATCGCCGCCGCCGTCCCCGGCGCCCGGCGCTTCCCCGGAGCCCAGGCGGCGGTGGTGATCGCCCTGGTTGGCATCGTGGCGATCTCGGTGATCCTGCTCTGGCCGCGCGCCTTCGGGGTGGCCTTGGCCATCGCCACCAAGGTGCCCTGGATCCGCCGCTACCGCCGCGACCTGGAGGCGCTGCACCGCGACGTGATCTTCATCGCCCGCCGGCCCAGCTCGATGGGACCAGCGCTGATCGGCTTGCTGGCGGCGGCGGTGGCGATCGCCATGTTCTACTTCACCGTCCGCAGCGTCGGGGTGGAGCTGGGCGTCTATCAGGCGGCCTTCGTGTATGCCATCTCGCACCTGGTCGGCGGCATCAGCCTGCTGCCCGGCGGGATCGGCGCCTACGAGGGATCGATGACCTTGCTCCTGGCCGCCTTCGGCGCGGCGGTGCCGCTGGCGGCGGCGATCGCCCTGCTCACCCGCGCCTTCGACCGGGGTGTGATCACGCTGGTGGGGACCGGGGTGTATCTGGCCATCCGCCGTCCGCTGCACCTGACCGGCGTGACCCTGGCCCCGGACCGGTAGTCCGAGCCGCCTGATCAGCCCTGAAGCAGGAGGAGTCCCATTGCAAGCCATCGTCACCACTCCGGGAAAGCAGGGCAGCGTGCGGCTGGCAGAGATTGCCCAGCCCTCGGGCACCGGGATGGTGGAGAGCGCCGATGGCCGCCCCGGGGAGCCGGTGGAGGTGGCCGTGGTCGAGGTCGGCGTCTGCGGCACCGACTTGGAGATCGCCGACCAGGGCTATGGGGCCGCGCCCCCCGGGCAGGACCGGCTGGTGCTGGGCCACGAGAACCTGGGCCGGGTGGTGTCAGCGCCGGCCGGCAGCGAGCTGGAGACGGGACAGCTAGTGGTCGCCACGGTGCGCCGGCCCTGCCCCGAGCGCTGCGCCCCCTGCGCCGCCGGCCAGAGCGACGACTGCCTCACCGGCAACTACACCGAGCGCGGCATCAAGGGCCGGGATGGCTACATGGCCGAGCGCTACGTGGAGTCCAGCGACTACCTGATACCGCTCCCGGCCACCCTGAGTCGGGTCGGGGTGCTGATGGAGCCCAGCAGCATCGTCGAGAAGGGCCTGACCCAGGCCTTCACCATCCAGCGGGCGCGGATGCCCTGGGAGCCCCGCCAGGCCCTGGTGTGCGGCGCCGGGGCGATCGGCCTGCTGGCGGCGGTCTTCCTGCGCCTGCGCGATCTCAAGGTCTTCCTGGTGGCTAAGGGGGCGGCGGACTCGCCGGCGGCGGCGGTGGCCAAGGCCATCGGCGCCACCCTGCTGGACGCCGACCAGCACCCCATCGCCGGTCTGGGCGCGGAGCTGGGTCACCTGGACTTGATCTTCGAGGCGACTGGGGTCTCGGCGGTGGCCATGGCCGCCATCGCCGCCACTGGCCACGACGGGGTCTGCTGTCTCAGCTCGGTCACCGCCGGGGCGCGGACCGTGACCGTCGACTCGGACGCCCTCAACCTGGACATGGTGCTGGGCAACAAGCTGGTCTTCGGCACCGTCAACGCCAACCGGCGCCACTTCCAGGGGGCCGCCCGGATGCTGGGAGCGGCGGTGAGGCGCTGGCCCGGGGTGCTCGACCACATCATCACCCGCAGAGTGCCGGCCCCCGACTACGCCCAGGCCTTCGCCCGCCAGGGAGACGACATCAAGACGGTCATCACCTTCCAGGCCGGCTAGCCGGCCTGGCTACGGCCCCGGCGGCGGGGAGCGCGGTCCCGGCCTGTCAAACTGCCAAGTGGCGCGGCGCGGGCAGCGAGCGCGGCCCTCAGGAGGCAGATGCGGATGTTCCCTCAATCCCGGGGCCGGTACAGCCACCAGGCCCACTGCGACCTCCCGGAAGGGACCTACGAGGAGGAGTTCGGCCGGCACGGCTTCTTCGGTCCCGCCTCCCACCTCTACCACCAGCACGCGCCCACCGAGTGGCTGCGCATCGAGGGCCCGCTCCGGCCTCGGGCCTACGACCTGCGCCGGGTGGCGGCCCCAGACGCCCAGGACCCCGGGGCCGCAGTGGTCCCGGTGCTGGGCAACCAGGACGTGCGCCTGCAGCTCTCGCGTCGGACCCAGGCCATGCCCCACGCCTTCCGCAACGCCGACAGCGATCTGATCTACTTCGTCCACCGCGGCCAGGGACGGCTCGCGACCGACTTCGGTGCGCTCAGCTACCGCCAGGGGGACTACCTGGTGCTGCCCCGGGGCACCACCCACCGGATCTTCCCCTCGGGGGAGGAGAGCTTCCTGCTGGTGATCGCCTCCCAGGAGATGCCCGAGCTCCCGCCCTCCGACCGGATGGGCCAGCACTCACCCTACGACCGGGCGGTGCTGCGGCTGCCCGAGCTGCCCCTCGAGCCGGGGCCGGCCAACGCCAGCGGGGAGTGGGAGCTGGTGATCGAGCGCGAGGGCGAGTGGACCAGGGTCTTCTATCCCTTCGACCCCATCGACACCGTGGGTTGGAAGGGCGACCTGAGCGCCTTCGCCCTCAACGTCGCCGACATCCGCCCCGTCACCTCGGGCCGCTACCACCTGCCGCCCTCGGTGCACACCACCCTGCGCACCTCGGGTTTCGTGCTCTGCACCTTCACCCCCCGGCGGGTCGAAGGGATCGACGACCCCGGGGCGGTGCGACTGCCCTTCTACCATCGCAACATCGACTACGACGAGGTGCTCTTCTACCACGCCGGCCAGTTCATGAGCAGGGCCGGGATCGACGCCGGGATGCTGACCTGGCACCCCCAGGGTATCCACCATGGGCCCCAGCCCAAGGCGGTCAAGCGCGACCGGGAGCAGACCAAGACCCACCACGATGAGGTGGCGGTGATGATCGACGCGGTCCATCCCCTGCGGCCCCTGGCGGGCGCGGTAGCGGCCGAGATCGTCGAGTACGCCGAGTCCTGGATGCCCCAGATCGACGACGACTGAGCCGAGCCGTGCGACTGGCGACCGTAGGGGTTAGGGGGCCGCTGGGTCTGGCCCCGCGGGTGGTGGCGGAGATCGCCGACCCGGCCTCGGGCACTCCCCGGCTGGTGGACCTGACCGCCGCCGGCGAGGCCTGGTGGGCCGACCAGGGCTCCGGCGATCCCCAGGGCTGGGCCAGGGCCACCTTCCCTGCCGACCTCACCGCCATGCTCCGGGGCGGCCGCCGGGGCCTGGAGCTGGCGGCGGAGGCGCTGCGCCTGGGTGCTGCTCTGGCGCCCGAGGCCCAGTCGCCCTCGGGGGCGCGGATCAGCTGGCAGGCCGCCGAGGTGGAGCGTCTGCCGCTACTCAGGCCCCCGCTGCTGCGCGACTTCTACGCCTTCGAGGGCCACGTCGCCGCCGGCGCCGCCCGCCGGGGGGAGCCGGTGCCGGACGCCTGGTACCGGCGCCCGGTCTACTACAAGGGCAACCCGGCCACCCTCCTCGCCCCGGGGGCGGAGGTGCCCTGGCCGGCCTACACCGACGCTCTGGACTACGAGCTGGAGGTGGCTTGCATCTTGCTCAGCGGCGGTCGCGACCTCGACCTGGACCAGGCGGCGGCGGCCATCGCCGGCTACGCCGTCTTCTGCGACTTCTCGGCCCGCGACGTCCAGGCCGAGGAGATGAAGGTGCGGCTGGGGCCGGCCAAGGCCAAGGACTTCGCCTCCGGGCTCGGTCCCTGGCTGGTGACGGCGGACGAGCTCCCCGACCCCGCCGAGCTGCGGGCCCGCGCCTACCTCAACGGGGAGCTGGTGGCCGACGCGGCCCTGGGGGCGGCGCGCTGGACCTTCGCCGAGATGGTCGCCTACGCCTCCGGGGCTGAGCCCTTGGAGCCGGGCGAGGTGCTGGCCAGCGGCACCGTCACCGGGGGCAGCGGCCAGGAGCGGGGCCGGCTCCTGGAGCCTGGCGACCGGATCGAGTGCGAGCTCGAGGGCGCCGGCCGCCTGGTGCACGTGGTCGGCCCCCGACACCGGGGCGGGGGGGCGGGGGTGGCCCGGGCGGGTTAGGCGGCGAACTCGGCCACGGCATACAATCCAGTTCTCCGCCGGGGCCTCAGGTCCCGCGCCCCATCCCACTTGGAGGTGGTCCTTTGGCCAGACGACCGATGCGGGGCCGTACCCGCCGCGGCCCGTCCCGCCCCCGCGTCTCCCGGCCCACTCCGGTCGAGGAGAGGAAGGAGGAGACCATCGAGATCGAGGGCACGGTGGTGGAGCCTCTCCCCAACGCCCAGTTCCGGGTCGAGCTCCAGACCGGGCAGACGGTGCTGGCCTACATCTCCGGAAAGATGCGCAAGCACTACATCCGCACCCTGATCGGGGACAAGGTCAAGGTCGAGCTCAGCCCCTACGACCTGACCCGGGGCCGGATCACCTTCCGCTACAAGTAGCCCCGGCGGCGAAGTCGGCGGCGGTCCGGCGCAGGCCCTCGGCCAGCCCCACCTCAGGCTCCCAGCCCAGTTGCCGCCGCGCCCGGCCGCAGTCCAGGGCGCTGCGCCGCTGCTCGCCCGCCTTGGCCGGGCCGTGGCTGGCCTCGGGCAGCGGGGGGCCCCCGGGGGGTAGCAGCTCCGCCAGCGCCGCTCGCAGCAGCCCCTCCACCGTCACCACGGAGCTCTCCTGGCCGCTGCCCAGGTTGTAGGTCCCGGCGGGGCCCTCCAAGGCCGCCAGGGCGGCCTTGACCACGTCGTCGACGAAGACGTAGTCGCGGGTCTGCAGCCCGTCGCCATTGATGGTGGGAGCCTTTCCCGCCAGCAGCTGGGCGGCGAAGATCGCCACCACCCCGGCCTCGCCGTGGGGATCCTGGCCGGGACCGTAGACGTTGCCCGGGCGGAGTACCACCACCTCGATCCCGAAGGAAGCGGCGAAGGCGCTCAGGTAGTGCTCGGCGGCCGCCTTGGCGGCGCCATAGGGCGACGAGGGCCGCAGGGGATGGTCCTCCGGGGTGGGGAGCTGCTCGGTGTCGCCGTAGACGGCGCCTCCCGACGAGACCAGGAGGAAGCGCCGGCTGCCCGCGGCCACGGCGGCGGAGAGGAGCCGGACCGTGCCCTCGATGTTGACCCGGGCATCGAAGAGGGGCTCCTGGACGGAGCGGCGCACGTCGATCTGGGCGGCCAGATGCATGATCACCTCGGGGCGCTCCTCCCGCAGCGCCCGCTCCGCCTCAGGGCTTGCCACGTCCGCCCGATAGAAGCGGCTCCCCGCCGGGACCTGCTCCCGGCGGCCCCGGCTGAGGTCGTCGATCACCGCCAGGTCATGGCCGGTGCCGAGGAGCCGTTTGCTCAGGTGGCTGCCGATGAACCCCGCGCCACCGGTGACCAGGACCCTCACGGGGAGGGCGTGCCCTCTGGGGAAGGCTGCTCCCCCCGCCCGCGGCGGCGGGGACCGGGGGGCTCGCTGGGCTCGCCCCGGCCCAGCAGCCGGGAGCCGGTTCGGGGCAGCCGGCGCTTCAGGTTCTCGCGGTTGCGCTTGGCCTGGAGCTCGGCCAGGCGGCGGCGCTGGTTGGCCTGGGCCGAGGCCACCGAGCTTCCCCGCTCCACCGGTGGCCGCGTGTCCCAGCGGCGGACGTAGAAGGCTGCCTTGAGGGCGGTGTAGGGCACTGCCGTCACCTTGTGCTCGCCGCTCTGGGCGTCGACGATATCCCAGATCGAGCCGAAGCGCTGCAGGGTGGCGGGGTTGACCACGTGGGCACGCAGGACCTGGCCGTCGAGGAAGTGAAGGGCGACCCGGGCCAGGCCGCGCAGCTGGTCGGCCGGGGGCGGGGGATCCGCTCGGGTGACGTCGATCTGGCGCACGGCGCTGACCGGGATCAGGGCCTGGCGGGCGTTGCCGTCCAGGGTGTGAAGGTCGAGGTCGAGGAAGGGGTCGTCCATGTGCAGCTGGGGTAACTCCCCATAGAGGACCTCCCCGTCGAGGAAGGAGACCACAACCTCCGGCAAGAGCTGGCACCTCGCTGCAATCGGCCGCCGACCATGTGTCATAAGACCGTTCGGTGGGTGTCACCCCATCGCTACCGGCTTCGACCCCACCTCGGAATCGGGGCGGCTACGGTGGGAGACATCATAGGCCCGGTGCCGCGAGATGGCAGCCAGGCGCTGGCGGTCCAGGCCGGCCGCCCGGACCCAAGGTTCGTGGGCCCCGAGCCGGGCAAACCCGGATCACCTGGGGCGAGCAAGCAACAGTGACCAGCCAAGCCAACGGCCGGCGTCGGGTCCGCCGGCGCTCTTTCACCTCGCAGTTCGCCCTGGTGTTGCTGGTGGTGGGGCTGGCGACGGCGGCGGCGGCGGGCGCGGTGGCCTGGCTGCAGACGCGCCAGGCGGGCACCCAGCAGTCGGTGGCGTCGGGGGCGGGCGATTCCCGGCTGGCGGCGGCCCTGGTCAGGCTGGAGACCGCCGCGGTCTCCCAGCAGCTGGCCTGCGACGTGGCCAGGCTGCCCAGCACCTCCGGGGCACTCACGGCGGGAGGCGCCAGCCTGGCCGCGGCCCTGCAGCCGGAGCAGGCGGCCCTGGGGTCGGGGCAGTACCTCTACGTGGTCGGCGGTGCCGGCCAGGAGCTCGCCCACCTGCCCGCGTCCGCCCCCAACCCGCCGGCCTCAGTGCGCAACCCGGCTTGCTCGCGAGGCCACCGCCGCGACTACTTCGTCCGAGGGGTGGCTGGGCCGGTGCAGGGGTTGGGGGCGGCTCTGATCCCCGGCGCCGGCGGCGGCCGGGTGCTGGTAACCACCCCCGTCTCGACAGCGGTGCTGGACTTCGTCCAGCAGCTGCTCCAGGGCCATGGCGCCAGCGCCCACCTGCTGCTGGTGGCCCAGGGCCGGCTCACCACCTCCGCCCAGGTGGCCGGGCGCCACTATCGGGCTGGTGCTGCGCTCCCCAAGGCGCTGCTCCCGGCCCTGAGTTCGAGTCGGGCGAGCACGGCCACCATCCATGGTGGCGACTACGCCGTCGCCGCCCAGCGACTGCTCTCCCCGGACGGGCGGGTTGCGGCCCAGCTGCTGCTGGTCGAGTCCCGGGTCAAGGTCGGGCCCACCATTGGGCAGCTGGCGCTGCCCCTGGCCCTGGCCGTGGCCGGGGTCCTGCTCCTGGGGATGGTGGTGGTCTTCCTCTTGGTGGAGCACTACCTCAACCGGCCGCTGCGTCGGCTGGACGTTGCCGTCCAGCGCCTGGCTCAGGACGCCTACGCGGCCCCGGTCGCGGTGGGCGGCGCCGAAGAGGTCAGCCGCCTCGCTGCCAACTTTGACATCATGCGACGGCACCTTCGCCGCCAGCTGCTGATTGCCACCGGGCGCACCGTGATCGCCTCCACCCTCACCGGCAATGCGCCCCTGGAGCAGACGCTGAATCAGGTGCTGCGCAGCCTGATCGATCTGCTCGAGGCCGACGTGGCCATGATCCTGCTCCGCGCCCAAGCCCAGATACCGCGCAGCTTCATGATCGCCGCCGGTGTGCCCGAGCCGCTGCCCACCTGGTCGGAGCTCGAGAGCGGCCAGGGGGTATTGGGACGCCTGATCCGCGAACCCCGATTCTTGGTGCGCACCCACCTGGCACCAGAGGAGCGCGGACCGGTGGAGGAGCAGCTGGGGTTGCGCAACTGCCTCGCCGAGCCGCTGCGCTCGGAGGATCGCGACCTGGGACTGCTGCTGGTGGGCAACAAGCGCAGCCCCTACCTGGAAGAGGACAACACCCTCTGCAAGACAGTCGCCGACCAGGTGGTGATGGCGGTGGAGAAGAGCCTGCGTCTCGCCGCCACTCAGCGTGAGGCCACCACCGACGCCATGACCGGCCTCTACAACTACCGCTTCTTGGTGGGCTACCTGGACCAGCAGGTCAACGTCGCTGAGCGTGCCAGCGCCAACCTCTCGGTGCTGATGCTCGACCTGGATCACTTCAAGATGGTCAATGACACCTACGGCCATCCCGCCGGGGACCGGGTGCTTCGAAAGTTCGCCAGCCTGATGCTGGAGACGATCCGCCGCTCCGACCTGGCCGCCCGCTACGGTGGCGAGGAGTTCGTCGTGGTGATGGCCAACACCGGCCGCAGCGAAGCCGAGATGGTGGCGGAGAAGATCCGTTCCGCGGTGGCGGTCATGGACGTGGAGCTCGACGACGGGCAGCGCATCCGGGTGACGGTGAGCGCGGGCGGGGTGACCTTCCCCGAGGGCTCACGGGGTGAACGCAACCTGCTCGATCTTGCCGATCGCGCCCTCTACGCTGCCAAGCGCAACGGCCGCGACCGAGTCGAATTCCTCGACTTGGCCGTGACCGCCCCCGAGCCCCTGGGGGTCGAGAGAGAGCCCAGCTGAAGGGTCGGCCCGATCGCGCTTAGCATGGGCGGCGAGTGAGCCATCCGATCGACTTGCGCAGCGACACCGTGACCAGACCCTCCCCGGCCATGCGCCAGGCGATGGCGGAGGCCGAGGTTGGCGACGACGTCTTTGGTGAGGACCCCACCGTCAATCGGCTAGAGTCGGCGGTGGCTTCGCTCCTGGGCAAGGAGGCGGCGCTCTTCTGTGCTTCCGGGACCATGGCTAATCTGGTTTCCGTCGCCGCGGCGACCACCCCTGGCGACGAGGTGCTGCTCGACACCGAGTCCCACATCCTGAATTACGAGTTGGCGGGGGCCTCGATGGTGGCGGGCGTTCAGCTGCGTTGCTTCGATGCCGAGGATGCCGGATGTCCCCTGCCGGAGCAGTTGCGCGAGCTGCGTCGGCTGGGCGATCCAGACCACGAACCACGCACCTCCTTGCTCTGCCTGGAGCAGAGCCACAATCGTCGCGGTGGCACGGTGGCCGCCCTCGACCGCCTCCGCGGGGCCTGCGAGACGGCCCGCGACCTCGGGCTTGCGGTCCATCTCGACGGGGCCAGGGTGGCCAATGCCGCGACCCACCTCGGGTGCACTCCGGCAGACGTGGTGGCAGCGGCAGACAGTGCCACCTTCTCCTTGTCCAAGGGGCTGGGTTGCCCGGTTGGCACCCTCTGGGTGGGTAGCGCCGCCGCGCGAGTGCGGGCGCATCAGTGGCGCAAGCGTCTCGGTGGAGGAATGCGCCAGGTCGGGGTGGTGGCGGCAGCGGGCCTGTACGCCCTGGAGCACAACCTGGATCGCCTGCACCAAGATCACCGCAGCGCCCAAGCGCTGGCGGAAGCACTGACCGATCAGCCGGGGATTCGGGTCGCTCCCGATCGGGTTCAGACCAACATCGTGCTCATCGAGACGGACGGCCCTGCTGAGCAGTTCGTGGCCGAGGCCGCATCTCAGCAAGTCCTAATGGTTGCGTTCGGCAGCCACACGGTCCGCTGCGTGACCCATCTGGACGTGAGCTACGAGGAGGTCGTGGAGGCGGCGGACCGACTCATGCGCCTGGTGGCTGACCGGCACTAGGGTCGGAAAAGCGGACGGGCCCCCACGCCCGTCCGCTTCAGCCTGAAGCGCGGAGCGTCAGGAGGCGCTTGTCGCGGCTAGGGTCACCCGACCCCGACGCCGCGTGCTGCGACGAACCGGCTTGGCCACTGCCCGGGCGCCACGGGCCGCGGCGGTCCCTGGGCGGCGGGTGCGCGCGGCGCGCTTGGTCGCTCCGGTTGTGGAGGAGGCTGCGCTCGCCCGGCCCCGCCGGGTCGGGCTGGCGGAGCGGCGTGCCGTCGAGGTGCGAGTGGTGGCGCTGCGCCGACGCGCTGGTGCGGTGCGGGTGGTGCGACGCCGGGTGGTCGCCGTGGTGCGGCGAGCGGGCCGCCGGGGGCTGCGAGCGGGAGCGGCACTGGTCGCGGCCGCGCTCAGCTTCTTTTCCAGCTCTGCCAGCCGCTTCTCGAGGGCCTTGATCTGGGTCGCCACCGACTTTGTCAGGGCGGCGCTGGCAGCGCGAGCCGCGGGACGCGCTGGCCGACGAGCCGTGGTTCGCCTGGGTGCCGCGCGCTTGGTGGTGGCGCGCACCGCAGAGGTCCGCCGTGCGGTCGTCCGCCGCGGAGTGGCGCTCCGCGCCGTGGTACGCCTTCGGGTGGTCCTGGCAGCTGGCCGCGCGGTTGCGCGCCGGGCTCCAGTTCGCCTTGTCGTTCGAGGCATGGGTCGAGTTCCTCCTTGTTGCTGGGGTGCTGCTGGTGCAACACCTCGAAGACCAGGGCTATGCCTGAGGTGAGGCCGGTTGTGATCGGACGTTGGATTGTGGTGTAACCGGGGCGCTTGCTTCCGGCGCCGAACTGATTGTGCCACACAATCAGGGGTCGACGTCAGCATGTCAAGTCACCAGCCAGAAACGGCACCCTGATTTTTCCCGCCTGCAGTGGTAACCCTGGCCCCCGGAGGCGACTCATATACTGAGCTTGTGATCGCGTCGCCGCCCGGGACAGAGGATCTCTACAGCACCGCTCAGCACCGCGTGGACCGGGCGGTTGAGTTACTCCATCTCGACGAGGACGTGCATGCCGTTCTCCGAGAGGTGAAGCGGATCTTTCAGGTTCACTTCCCCGTGGTGAAGGACGACGGCTCGGTAGAGGTGTTCACCGGCAATCGGGTGCACCACAGCATCGCCAGGGGCCCGGCCAAGGGCGGGATCCGCTACGAGGCCGAGGCAACCCTGGACCAGACCAAGGCCCTGGCGATGCTGATGAGCTGGAAGACGGCGCTGATGTCGCTGCCCTTCGGTGGCGCCGCCGGAGCGGTGAGGGTCGATCCTCAGCGGCTGAGTGCTCGTGAGCTGGAGCGCCTCACGCGGCGGTTCACCACCGAAATCAGCCTGCTGCTGGGTCCGGAGCGGGACATCCCCGCACCGGACATTGGCACCGGTCCACAGATCATGGCTTGGATCATGGACACCATCTCCATGCACGAGGGGTTCTCGGTGACGGCCTCGGTGACCGGAAAACCAATCGAGGCCGGAGGCTCGGTCGGGCGCATCGAGGCCGCCGGGCGGGGACTGGCCACGGTGGTGATGCACGCCATGCGCAACACCGGTCTCAACCTGAGCGGCGCCACCGTGGCGGTAGAGGGCTACGGCAAAGTCGGTCGCACCTGTGCCCGGCTGCTGACCGCGGCAGGCTGCAAGGTGGTCGCGGTATCGGACAGCCATGACGGCTGGTACTGCCAGGCAGGGCTGGACCTTGACCAGTTAGAGGCGAGCAAAGCCCACGGGGGACGCATCGTCGACGCGGGGGTGCCCGGCGAAGTCGTAAGCCGCGAGGAGCTCTTGGCGCTGCCGGTGACGCTGCTGGTCCCGGCGTCGGTCGAATCGGTGATCAATTCGGCCAATGCCAGCCACGTGCGGGCGCGGATCGTGGCGGAGGGTGCCAACGGGCCGATAACCCCGGCCGCGGAAGCGGTGCTGGCGGAAGACGGGATCGTGGTTGTGCCCGACATCCTGGCCAACGCTGGCGGCGTGACCGTCTCCTACTTCGAGTGGGTGCAGGATCTCCAGTCGTTCTTCTGGGACGAGGACGCAATCAACTCCCAGTTGGAGGTGGCGATGCTGCGGGCCAGTGAGCAGGTCTGGGCGCTACACGCCCGGGACAAGGTCTCGCTGCGCGAGGCGGCCTACCTGATCGCGGTCGGTCGGGTGGCGAGGGCCTCGACCGCCCGCGGCATCTACCCGTAAGGCGCAGCCGCGACGACCCTCAGCGGGGCAGGCGCAGCAGGGGGGAGGCGGTGGGCTTGGTCTCGTCGCGGGGGGGCAGGTACTCGAAGCGATAGCCGGCTCCGATCACCGCGTGCAGGTAGTGGGCTCCGCTTTCGCGGCCCTGGATCTTGCGCCGCAGCCGGTACAGGTGGGCGTCAAGTGAGTGCACCCGGTAGGGGTCGCGGTTGCGCCAGACCTCGGAGATGAGCTGGGGCCGGGAAACCACCGTTCCCGCCTGCCGGGCCAGGGTCACCAGGATCTTGAACTCGGTCGGAGTGAGCGCCACCTGGCGGCCGTCGCGGCGCACCTCGTGTCGGCCCAGGTCGATGGTGAGGCCGGGGAAGTGCAAGCGCTCGACCCCGGTCTGCTCCCGGAGTAGCTGAGCCCGGCGCAGGCGGGCATTGATCCGGGCGACCAACTCCCGCACCTCGAAGGGCTTGCGCAGGTAGTCGTCGGCGCCGACCTCGAGCCCGACCACCACGTCCTCGGGGTCGTGCAGGCAGCTCACCATTAGGACGGTGACCCGGGCACCGGCGGAGCGCAGCCGCCGGCAGACGTCGACACCGCTCATGTCGGGCAGGACCAGGTCAAGCAGGACTAGGTCGGGCTCGGTCTCCAGCGCCAGTCGCAGCCCGGCGGCGCCGCTGGCGGCGGTGACCACGTCGTAGCCGTTCTCGGCAGCGATCAGCTCGACCAGGCGCAGCATCGCGGGATCGTCGTCGATGATCAGGATCTTGGAGGCGGAGTAGCCGACCCGGGTGGTGGCCGCTTCCCATGCCTGGGGGTCGGGCCCACTCAAGAGCGTCGCCATCTGGGTCACGCCCCGATTCTGTTACCCGGCTGCCGAATTGGCCCGTTGTGGACCGGGCACGGGTGAGTAACAAGCTGCGCGACCCGTGTGACGGGGCCTGGCTGATCTCAGCGTAGGTTAGGATGAGGCGGGGAGGTCAGTGGGAGCGTGGCATGCAAAGGCTGATCCGGGGGCCTCGCACCGGCCTGGTCCTCACCATCTCCGGGCTGGCGCTGGTGGTGGTCGGTGTCCTGGTCATCCTCTTCCCGGTGCTGGGCCTGCTCCAGCGCTCGGGTGCCGACCAGCACGCTCTCCGCGAGTGGCGCGATCCCGGGGCCGCCCTAACCCACCGGCTGCCCAAGGTCAAGATCGACACCGCCCTCGGGAGCGGACCCGGCGCCTCCCAGGTCTGTGGTGGCGGCTCATCCAGTGCCGAGTACGCCCTGATCGACTTTCCCAGCCTCTCCGGGATCGAGGGCGTGGCAGGTGACGGCACCTGGGCGCTCCTCACCCAGCGTTCGGTGGTCCATTACGCCAGCAGTCCGGGCCCGGGCCAGGCCGGCAACGGCATCTACGCCGTCCACCGCGAGCCCAACTTCGAGCCCCTGGGCACCCTCAGCGCCGGCGACCTGATCACGGTCACCAACCGCCAGTGCCAGAAGTTCACCTACCGCATCACCAATCTCTGGACAGAGAACCCGGCCCAGGTCACCCAGTTGCAGCCCCTGAGCTCGGGTAGCTGGATCACCGTGATCACCTGCACTCCCCTCTGGGTGGACAGCCAGCGCCTGGTGATCCGCGCGGAGCTCGAGAGCCCCTAGGCCGACGACGCCGCCCAACCACCATATGCGGGAGGCGCCGTGTGTCCCCACCACTAGATAGCGGGTCGGGCGAGCGGGACCGGGCTGGGGCGTCTGGTATGCTGGAGTGCGGGCTGGCGCTAAGTTTCGGCGGCTTCCGCGCACCCCGGGCACAGCTGAGGAGCCTTGCTTGGACGTAGAACTGGGAAGGGGCAAGCGAGCCAGGCGGGCCTACGGCTTCGACGAGGTGGCGCTGGTGCCCGGCAAGGTCACGATCAATCCCGAGGAGATTGACGTCAGCCTGCGGATCGGCGAGCTGGAGCTGCCGATCCCCTTCCTGGCGGCGGCGATGGACGGCGTGGTCGACGTCGGCTTCGCCATCGCCATGGGACGGCTGGGCGGGCTCGCGGTTCTCAACCTGGACGGGATCAACTGTCGCTACGACGACGTCGCCGAGGTCTACGAGCGCATCGCCGAGGCGCCCCGGGAGCGGGTCAACACCCTGCTCCAAGAGCTGTATCGCGAGCCTGTCAAGGATGAGCTGATCTCCAGCCGGGTCGAGGCGGTGAAGAAGGCGGGGGTGGTCTGCGGGGTCTCGACCACGCCCGCCGACGCCGAGCGCAAGCTGCCCCTGGTGGCCGAGGCCGGCGCCGACCTCCTGGTGGTCCAGGGCACGGTCCTGACCGCCCGCCACATCTCCCGCTCCTACCGGCAGCTGGACTTCGCCCAGCTGGTCAGGCAGTCCCGGATGCCGGTGGTGGTGGGCAACTGCGTCGAGTACTACACCGCCTTGGAGCTGATGGGCACCGGGGTGGCCGGGATCCTAGTCGGAGTCGGACCTGGGGCCGCCTGCACCACCCGGGGGGTGCTGGGGATCGGGGTGCCCCAGGTGACCGCCACCGCCGATGTCGCCGCCGCCCGCCACGACCACCGCCGCGCCGGCGGCCAGCCGGTGACGGTGATCACCGATGGCGGCATGCGGGTGGGGGGCGACGTCACCAAGGCCCTGGCCTCGGGTGCGGACGCGGTCATGGTGGGCTCGGTGTTCGCCTCCGCCGAGGAGGCCCCGGGTCACGGCCACCACTGGGGCATGGCGACTCCCGACGCCGCCCTGCCCCGGGGCACCCGGATCAAGGTCGGCACCCGCGCGACCCTGCAGGAGTTGCTCTTCGGGCCGGCCCGGGTAGATGACGGCAGCCAGAATCTGGTGGGCGCCCTCAAGGCGGCGATGGGCGTCTGCGGCGCCCGCACCGTCGCCGAGTTCCAGCAGACCGAGCTGGTGATCGCCCCCGCCATCCTCACCGAGGGCAAGCTCTTCCAGCAGGCGCAGCAGGTCGGGATGGCCCGCTGAGGTGGACGACCCCAAGCCCGGATGAGCACCACTGTCCTGCCCCCCGCCAGTGGGCCGTCGACGGAGGCGGATCTGGCCACGGGCACGGACACAATCCTGGTGCTGGACTTTGGCTCCCAGTACAGCCAGCTGATCGCTCGCCGCATCCGTGAGCTCAAGGTCTACTGCGAGCTGGTCCCGGGGACGGTCAGGGCCAGCGAGCTGGAGCGGCGCCAGCCGCGGGGGCTGGTGCTGAGTGGCGGCCCCGCGAGCGTCTACGACCAAGGGGCGCTGCGCCCTGATCCGGGGATCTACCAGCTGGGGATCCCGATCCTGGGCATCTGCTACGGGATGCAGCTCCTGGCGCACGACCTCGGCGGCCGGGTGCGACCCAGCCAGAAGCGGGAGTACGGGCTGGCCTCGGTGGTGGTGGACAGCCCGGCCGGAGTCTTCAGCGGCCTCCCCGAACAGCTATCGGTCTGGATGAGCCACGGCGACGTGATCGAGGAGCTTCCCCGCGGCTTCCGAGCCGTGGCCCACAGCTCCAACAGCCCGGTAGCGGCCATGGCCGGGCCCGGGGGGCGGATTGGCATCCAATTCCATCCGGAGGTGGCCCACACGCCCCAGGGCCTGGAGATGCTGCGCAACTTCCTCTACGGCACCTGCGGCTGCTCGGGGACTTGGGAGGCGCACAGCTTTGTCGACCAGGCGGTGGCGGAGATCCGCCAGCGCGTGGGTCCGGGTCGCGTCATCTGCGCCCTCTCCGGCGGGGTCGACTCGGCGGTGGCCGCCACCCTGGTGCACCGAGCGGTGGGGGACCAGCTCACCTGCGTCTTCGTCGACAACGGCCTGCTGCGCCGGGGAGAGGCGGACCGGGTCATCGAAGTCCTCACCCGGGGGATGCGCATGGAGATCGTCCGGGTGGAGGCCGAGGACCGCTTCCTGGCGGCGCTGGCCGGGGTCACCGACCCCGAGGAGAAGCGAAGGATTGTGGGCCGGGAGTTCATCGGCGCCTTTGAGGAGGAGACCGGGCGGTTGGGTGGGGTGTCGTTCCTGGCTCAGGGCACGCTCTATCCGGATGTGATCGAGAGCACCGCCGCCGACACCTTCGGGGCGCAGAAGATCAAGACCCACCACAACGTCGGCGGCCTGCCGCTGGGGATGAGCTTCCAGCTGGTGGAGCCGCTCCGCTACCTCTTCAAGGACGAGGTCCGCCGGGTGGGGCGGGCGCTGGGGCTGCCCGACGACCTGATCCAGCGGCAGCCGTTCCCCGGCCCGGGGCTCGCGATCCGGATCATCGGCGAGGTCACCAAGGAACGGCTGGAGACGGTGCGGAGCGCCGACTGGGTGGTGATCGACGAGATCAAGCGCAGCGGCCTCTACCACCACGTCTGGCAGAGCTTCGCCATCCTCACCCCGATCAGCAGCGTTGGGGTGATGGGCGACTTCCGTACCTACGCCAACGTGGTGGCGGTGCGGGTCGTCCAGTCAGAGGACGGCATGACCGCGGACTGGGCTCGCGTCCCCTACGACGTGCTCGCTGACATCAGCCGGCGGATCGTCAACGAGGTGCCCGGGGTGAACCGGGTGGTCTTCGACATCAGCAGCAAGCCTCCTTCGACCATCGAGTGGGAGTAGTCGTCCCACCCGCCCCATCGGGGCTGCACGTTCTGGTGGTGGGCAGCGGGGGGCGGGAGCACGCGCTCTGCTGGGCCGCCCGGCGCAGCCCCCTGGTCGCCCGCGTCAGTGCCGCACCCGGCAACGGCGGCACCGCCCAGCTCGCCCAGAACCACCCGCTGCTGGCTACGGACGCGCTCGGCCTGGCCGAGCTGGCCCGCCGGGAGCGGGTGGACCTGGTGCTGCTGGGACCGGACGCTGCGGTCGAGGCCGGCGCGGCCGACGCCCTGGAGGAGGTTGCAGTTCCCTGCTTCGGGCCCACCCAGGCGGCGGGACGCTTGGAGACCAGCAAGAGCTTTGCCAAGGAACTGATGCGCCAGGAGGGGATCGCCACTCCCCGGTTCGCCGTCTTCGACCAGCGCCAGGCAGCCCTCGATCACCTGAAGGGCCGGTCGGGCGCGGTGGTCGTCAAAGCCGACGGGCTGGCCCTGGGCAAGGGAGCCTTCGTCTGCGCCAGCCCCGCGGAGGCGGCGGCAGTCGTGGACCGCCTTCTGCTCCGGGGCGAGCTGGGAGCGGCGGGAGAGCGGCTGCTGATCGAGGACCGGATCGCCGGTGAGGAGGCCTCCTTCTTCGCCGTCTGCGACGGTCGCTCGGCCCGGATGCTGCCCCCGGCCCGCGACTACAAGCGCGCCGGAGACGGCGACCTGGGACCCAACACCGGAGGCATGGGCGCCTTCGCCCCGGCCGTCCCCGCCTGGCGCGAGCTCAACCGCAGGGTGGAGCGGGAGGTTGTCCTCCCGGTGCTGGCGGCGATGGCGCGACGGGGCACGCCCTATCGCGGCTGCCTCTACGTGGGAGCCATGCTGAGCGGCGCCAGGATCTCGGTTTTGGAGTTCAACGCACGCCTGGGGGACCCGGAGGCGGAGGTGCTCCTGCCGCTGCTCCCCGACCTCATCCCGCTGCTGTGGCAGGCCGCCCTGGGCCGGTTGCGGGACCCGACCCCGGAGCCCGCTCCGGGCTGCAGCGTCGGCGTGGTCGCGGCGCGGGAGCCCTACCCCGAGGAGGTTCGCCCAGGAGGCGAGATCAGGGGGATTCCCGCAGGCTGCATCTCCGGGCGGACGGTCTTCCAGATGTCGACCCGGGTGGGGGCCGCCGGGCGGCCCGAGGTGGCCGGTGGGCGGGTGCTGGTCTCGACCGCGGTTGGCCCCGACCTGGCGGCTGCCCGGGAAGGCGCCTACCAGACGCTGGCCGAAATCCACTTCCAGGGGATGCGCTACCGCCGGGACATCGCCGCCGGCTGAACGACGCTCCGATCCCTGATCTGCCACGCTGGCGGGGTGCCCACCATTGCCAACCAGCGCGAGATGCGACAGGTCCGCCGCCAGCTCACCCGCAAGCTGGGGGAGCTGGAGCTTGAGGAGAGGCGGCTGGCCGGACCGGCGGTGGAGGCAAGCGCACCCGTGCAGTACGGCAAGCGAGCCGGTGACCACGTCGCCGAGGCCGCCGACCGCCACGCCCGCGCCCAGGCGGGCGCGGAACTGGTCAAGCTCGGGGCCGAGGTACGAGCCGCGCTGGAGCGGCTGGCCAAGGGCAGCTACGGGGTGTGCGCCAGCTGCGGCGAGAGCATCCCCCGGGCCCGGCTGGAGGCGCTGCCCTGGGCCACCCACTGCGTCGCCTGCAAGGCCCGCGGGGTCGGCCCCAAGCCCTGACCTGGGGCGTGGGCCCGGCCCACTCGGCTTCCGACGCTTCCCGTACCCTTGGCTGGCCATGCCCGCCATCGGCCTGATCGAGTGCAGCCTGCGTCACGGCCAGCAGACACTGCTCCTGAGTCGGCTCCGCACCAGGCACATGCTGCCGGTTCTGGAACGTCTGGAGGGCTCTGGCGTGGCCGCCGTGGACGTCTTTGGGGGCGCCACCTACGAGTCCGGGCTGGAGCACCTGGGCGAGGATCCCTTCGAGCGCCTGCAGGCCATCCGCTCGGTGTCCCGGGCCAACCTTCTGGGCCTGATTCGGGGGCAGGCTCTGGTCGGGTACCGGCCGGTGGCCGATGACGCCGTGGACCGTTTCGTGGCCCGGTCGGCCGAATGCGGGCTGGACAGCTTCCGCTGCTTCGATCCTCTGAACGACCCGCGCAACCTGGTCCGGGTGGCCCAGGCGGTGCTGACCCAGGGCAAGCATCCCGAGGGGGCCCTGGTCTACACGGAGAGCCCGGTGCACTCGGTGGCCGGCTTCATCGAACTCGGCCGTCAGCTCTCCGAGTTGGGGTTCCGCAGCCTGTGTCTCTACGATCCCGCCGGCCTGCTGGGGGCAGGGAGCGCCCGCCTGCTGGTGGGCGGTCTGATCGAGGCCACCCAGCTGCCGGTGAGCGTTCACTGCGCCACCATCACCGGCCAGGCGTCCTTCGCCTACCTGGCGGCGGCCGAGGCCGGGGCGCACGCGCTCGACGTGTGCCTCTCACCGCTGGCAGGCGGGGCCTCCCTGCCCAGCACCGAGGGGGTGCTGGCGGCATTGCGGGGCACCGAGGTCGAGCCCGCGGTCGACGAGGCCCGGGTGCTGGCGGCCGCCGACGCCCTGGACGAGGTAATGCCGCTCTACCGGGCCATAGCCGACCCTCGGGGCTGGCAGCACGACTCGGGAACGCTGCGCACTCAGCTGGCGCCATCGGTGCTGGAGCACCTCCGCCAGGAGTGTGAGTCCCAGGGAGCGCAGGACAAGCTGCCTGCGGTGCTGGAGGAGATTCCCCGGGTGCGAGCGGCGATGGGATACCCGCCGCTGATCACCCCGGTGGCTCAGATCGTGATCAGCCAGGCGGTCGCCAACGTCGCCTCCGGCGACCCCTACCTGACGGTGAACCAGGAGGCCAAGGACTACTTCCTGGGTCTGTTCGGCTCACCCCCCGGCGCGGTCGATCCCGAGATCCAGCGGCTGGTGATCGGCGACGAGGAGCCGATCACCGTCCGGCCTGCCGACGTGCTCGAGCCGGCGCTGGACCCGGCCGCCAAGGCCGTGGCCAAGCAGGGCTGGCCCGACCCCAGTGGCAACAACGCCCTGGGCCTCCTGCTCTTCCCCCGGGCCACCACGGCTCTGCTCCGGGGAGAGGCCCGAGTGGAGCGTCTGGAAGACGAGCCCGAACCCGAGCCGGAGCCAGCCCCGGCGCTGGTCGACGGCGGCGACCTCAGCGAGCCGGTGGGAGACGCCGCCGCCGTGCCCCTGATGGCCCCACCCCCGGCGCCGGCGCCCGACCCCTCCGCGGCCGAGACCCCGGCGGCCTGGCGGGAGTTCGCGGTCGAGGTGGATGGCGAGGTCTTCGAGGTGCGCGTCGCCGCCAAGGACGGTTCCTGGGAGGTCACGCCCGCAGCGGCGAGTTCCCCGAGCCCAGCCGGCAGTGGCGTGAAGGCGCCGATGCAGGGCCTGATCGCCCGGGTGGCGGTCAAGCCCGGCGACCACGTGGATGTCGGGCAGACGGTGGTCGTGCTCGAGGCGATGAAGATGCAGAACGACATCCCCTCCGACCGTTCCGGGGTGGTCAGCCAGGTGCTGGTGGCCGAGGGCCAGGTGGTCAGCCGGGGCGAGACCCTGGTCACGGTGGACTGAGGAGCGGGTCGTGGCCGGTTTCGACACCGTGCTGGTGGGCAACCGCGGGGAGATCGCCGTCCGGGTGATCCGTGGCTGCCGCGATCTGGGGCTCAAGTCGGTGGCGGTCTACTCCGAGGCCGACCGGGGCGCCCTGCACACCAAGCTGGCCGATGCCGCGCTGGCCATCGGCCCCTCGATGCCCGCCGAGTCCTACCTCAACATCGAGCGGATGGTGGAGGCGGCGCGCCAGTCCGGCGCCCAGGCGGTTCACCCCGGCTACGGCTTCCTCTCCGAGAACGCCAGGTTCGCCCAGGCCTGCCAGGACGCGGGGCTGACCTTCATCGGGCCTCCGCCCGAGGCCATGGCCGCCATGGGTGACAAGGTCCGTGCCCGAGAGCGCATGCGCCAGGCGGGAGTGCCGATCGTGCCCGGGAGCGACGCCCTGGGCGACAGCTCCGAGGCCCTGGCGGTGGCGCGGGAGATCGGGTATCCGGTGCTGGTCAAGGCGTCCGCCGGGGGCGGGGGGATAGGCATGCGCACGGCCCGTGACCCGGCCGAACTGGAGGCGGCGGTGGCGGCCTGCACTGACTCGGCGCGCCGCTTCTTCGGCGATCCCAGGGTTTTTCTGGAGAAGCTGGTGGAGGATCCGCGCCACATCGAGATCCAGGTGCTGGCCGACGCCCACGGGCACACGGTGCATCTGGGCGAGCGCGAGTGCTCGATCCAGCGTCGGCACCAGAAATTGCTGGAGGAATGCCCCTCGACCGCCGTTAACGCCAGCACCAGGCAGAAGATGGGGGAGGCGGCCATCAAGGCCGCGGAGGCGGTCGGCTACATCAACGCCGGCACTGTTGAGTTCATCGAATCGCACGGCGATTTCTACTTTTTGGAGATGAACACGCGACTCCAGGTGGAGCACCCGGTAACCGAACTGGTGACCGGTATCGACCTGGTGGGCGCGCAGCTCCGGATCGCGCTTGATGAACCCCTGAGCTTCACCCAAGCGCAGGTGAGGTGGAACGGTTGGGCGATCGAATGCCGCATCAACGCTGAGGATCCTGCTCAGGACTTCGCGCCCACTCCGGGCCGGGTGAGCGCTTACCACGAGCCCTCCGGTCCGGGCGTGCGGGTGGACAGCTCGATGGCAGGTCCCGGGCAGGTGAGCCCCTACTACGACCCGATGATCGCCAAGATGATCGCCCACGGCGCCGACCGGGAGCAGGCGGCGGCTCGGGCCCGGCGAGCCCTGATGGAGTACTGGATTGGGGGCATCACCACCAACATCGCGCTCCACGCCACTCTGCTGGCTGACGACGACTTCCTGGCCGGGCGGCTGACCACCGAGTACCTGGCCAAGCACCCCGATCTGATCGAGCGGTCGCGGGCCTGGGCGCTGATGCAGGCGGAGACCATGGGGCCGATCGCAAGCGACCTCCGGCGGGTGGCGGCGATCGCCGCCGTGCTGGCCTCGACGGCCCCTGCCTAGGGGGCGGGCTTAGCCCCAGCCTGGAGCACCACCTGGTAGGGACTCTGCATCAGGGTGCCATGGACGTCGGCCAGAGGAGGGCCCACGGTGAGGGTCACCGCCGATTGCGGCAGCGAGGGCACGCTGACGGTGACGGTGCGGGTCAGCGCCGAGTAGCTGAACTCCAGGCCACCGAGGGCCTGGGCGCCGGCGCTCAGCGAGATCGACTGGGCGCCGACGGTGCCGCGGTCGAGGTCGGAGTTGAAGGTGATGGTGAAGCTGCCCCCACCTCCGGCCTGGCTTGTCAGGGTGGCCTGGACCACCACCGGCCCGATCGGGATCGGCGTGAGCCGGCCCTGGCTTAGGGCGGTGATCAGGCTCGGTGTGGTGCTGGTCTGCACCGTAACCTGCTCGTCGAGGTAGGCGGCGCGCCCGTTGCTAGTGGCGTCGCGGACCAGGTGCAGATCCACCATGTAGACCCCGGCGCTGCTGGCGGACGCGGTGCTGGACAGGACGAAGAAGCGGTCGAAGTGCCCCGGGAGAAGGGCGGTTGGAGGCAGGGAAAGGCCGGGACCCAGCAGACTCTGGATCTGCTGGGCGGCGTCGGGGGGAGCGTTGACCTGCAGCTGGGCCAGTTTGCTGGCCGCTACCAGGGCGCTGCCGGCCTGAGGGTCAGGAGCGCTGCCGGCAGCGGTGCCGGAGAGCAGCAGGGTCTCGACCGCAACACCCCCCTGGCCGGAGCCGCTGGTCAGCACCGAGACCTGGTCACCTGCTGGGGCCCAGACCGGGTCGCTCACCCCGGTGAGGCCGGAGATGGAGCTGGCGACCTTGGACCTGACGTTCAGGCCCACCAGCTCCGGAGTCGCGCCCAGGGCGCTGGCCGTGTAGACCAGGAACTGGCCGCTGGGATCCAGAGTGGCGGCGCTCAGCCCCACCCCGACGCCGGCGATGAGCAGCTGGGCCGGTCCGCTACCGGTGCCGCTGGCCAGCACGATGCTCTGACGGCCACCGCTGGCGGCGACGTAGGCCAGCTCCGCTCCGGAGGCCGACCAGGTGGGCACCCCCAGGATTCCGGTGAGGGGATTGCTCAGGCCGGTGGCGAGGTCGTAGACGCTGGGCACGCCACCGGAGGTGGTGAAGATGGCCGAGCCGCCCGGTGCCAGGCTGAAGAACCCGGTGGGATCCAGCTGGACCGAGGGGAAGGCGGCGCTGGCAAGACCGTCGAGACTGACCTTCCAGAGATTGCCGGCGGCAGAGTAGAGCAGGTCGGCGGAGTCGAGCCAGGCCAGGCCGGGATCCGTCTCCGCCGAGGTGGCCAGGGCGTGGGGGGACCCGCCGCCGCTGGGGACCACCTCCAGCGCCAGGAGGCCGTTGGGTTGCGGTGACCAGTAGGCGATGTTCTGGCTGTCGGGCGAGACGCTGGGCATGGTGACGTCGGTGGCCAGCAACTGTGGCGCGGGATTGAGGGCGTACAGGCTGGGGACGGCCGGGTGGCCCGGCGAGCTTGAGGTGGGCGAGGCCGACGGTGACGTGGTCGGGCTGGGGGAAGGGCTGGCCCCCGCGGTCGGAGGGGGTAGCAGGCCGCCGCTGGCCAGCACCAGCAAAGCCCCGTCGGGCGCGTACCCGAGCGTGGCCGGCCCCGAGGTGGTGGCCGCCTCGGTTGCCGAGACCAGCGCCGGGGGCTGGCCCAGGACGGGCGTCGGCGTGGTGCTGGTGCCGAAGGGGATCACGATGGCGGCGGCGGCTTGGTTGCCCGCCGCGGAGACGGCGGCGCTCTTGGCGATGCTGACCACGTAGGTCTGGTTGGGCGCCAGTCCGTTGGCCGGGGAGATCACCAGCGTGGTGGGGGAGGTCCAGCTGGTCTTGAAGGCCACGGCCGGGGCGATGGTCAGGCCCTTGTCCACGGCGGCCTCGTCCATCGCCTGGTTGAAGTGCAGGGTGATGGGCTGGGTGACCGGGACCTGGCGCTGGCCCGAGACCTGGGTGGTCACGCTCACGGGGGAGCTGTGCGGGGGAGTTCCCACCACCTCGACCAGCACCACCGCCACCGCCACCGCGGCGGCGAGCGCGCTTCCGGCCCCCAGGGCCAGCCCCCAGGGCCGCCGGCGCCTCGTGGGGACGTGGCGGGCGGCGGGGCCCACCAGCCTTGCCCGGAGCCGGGCCTGGAAGGCGGGGTCGGGCTGGGGCCGGGGCGTGGCCCCGATCAGGCGGTGGATCAGGGTGGCGGCCTCGAGCAGGTCGGGTTCCGCGTCCCGAGGGAAGATCGCCTCCAACTCCGGGTCCGGTGCGGACCGGGGCCGGCCCCAGCGCCAGGGGCGGAGCTCAGCCATCGCGGGAGGCCTCGCGCGCCCGGGGTCGCTTCAGGATCAGCCGGGAGCGGAGCGTGGCCGTGCCCCGGAAGATCAAGAGCTTGACCGCGCCCTCGCTCTTGCCCATGATCTGGCCGATCTCCGCCAGCTTGAGGTCCTCCGCGTACTTGAGGGTCATCGCCGCCTGCTGCTGCGAGGGCAGCGACTCGATCTCACGCCAGATCTCAGCCACCCCCAGCCGATCGGCGACCTGGTCGTCGACCGACGCGCCTGCGGCCAGCAGCTCCGGTCCCTGATCCAGGCTGTCCTCGCTGCGCTTGCGGCTGCGGTAGTGGTCGGTGATGCTGTTGAGAGCGATCTGGTAGAGCCAGGCGGAGAAGGGATGACCGGTGGGGCGGTAGCGGCCGATCCCCCGCAGCGCCTTGAGGAACACCTCGCTGGTGACATCCTCGGCCACCTCCGGGCTGCGCACCCGGGCGGCCACGTAGCGGTAGATCTGCGGGAAATATCGGTCATAAAGCTGGCCAAAGCACTCCGGTTCATCCTGGGCACGGGCAATCAGCTCCTCCTCCCGCTCCCGTGCCATCACTTATGCGTCCGGACCTTGGACCGAGACCAGAACGAGCGCTGCCCGTCCGTGGTTACGAATTCGACCTGGCGCGCACCGCCCACTCTGGCAACGGTACTGGTCTGGCCGAGCCCGTCCGGGGCGGCGCCGGGGGGTGCCTATACTTGGTGCAGGTGAGCACGGCCCCGCCCCTGGCCTGGTCCTGCGGCCGGAGATGATCGACCGCTACGCCCCTCCGGAGCTGCGGGAACTGTGGTCGGATCGCAACCGGCTCGCCCTCTGGCTGCAGGTCGAGCTGGCGGTCTGCGAGGCCCGCCGGGAGCTGGGCGAGATCCCGGAAGTCGAGATGGCGGAGCTCCGCCGACTGCAGGCCCCGGCCGCTGACCGGGTCGCCCAGCTGGAGGCCGAGCAGGGGCACGACCTGGCCGCCTTCCTCAGCGCCCTCCAGGAAGGCGGGGGCCCGGCGATCCGCCACCTGCACCTGGGGCTGACCAGCCAGGACGTGCTCGACACCGCCCTGGCCCTGCAGCTGCGGGAGGCCAACCGCCTGATCGTCGCCGACCTGGAGAGGCTCCTCAGGTCCCTGGTAGATCTGGCCGAGCGCCACCGCGGCACGCCCATGGCCGGGCGGACCCACGGGATGCACGCCGAACCCGTGACCTTCGGCTTCGTCCTCGCCAACCACCTCGACGAGCTCCGGCGTGCCGGGGAGCGGCTGGTCGGGGCGGCGGCGGGAGTGGAGGTGGGCAAGATCTCGGGCACGGTGGGCACCCATGCCACGGTCTCGCCCGACGTCGAGGAGCGGGCCCTGGCCCGGCTGGGGCTGACACCCGCCCCCATCACCACCCAGGTGGTGGCCCGCGACCGCCATGCCGCCTACCTGTGCGCCCTGGCGCTGCTGGGAGCGGTGGCCGAGCGCCTGGCGCTCAACCTCCGCCACCTTCAGCGGACCGAGGTTGCCGAGGTGAGGGAGCCGTTCCGGCCCCGGCAGAAGGGGTCATCGGCGATGCCCCACAAGCGCAACCCGGTCCGGCTGGAGCAGGTTTGCGGGCTCAGCCGGCTGCTGCGGGGCTGGGCGGTCGCCGGGCTGGAGGACGTGGCCCTCTGGCACGAGCGTGACATCTCGCACTCCTCGGTGGAGCGGGTCTGCCTCCCCGACGCCACCATGGCCAGCTGCCACATGCTCCGCACCCTCACCGAGGTCCTGGTCGGGCTCGAGGTCGACCCCGCCCGGATGCGGGCCAACCTGGTCAGCCAGGGGCAGGTGGCGCAGAGCCAGCTGGTGATGCTGGCCCTGGTCCGCAAGGGCCTGTCCCGGGAGCTGGCCTACCGCCTGGTGCAGGGCCTGGCCCTGGCCAGCAGCGCCCCCGGGGGGGACTTCCGCTCCCTGGTCGAGGGTTCGGCGGAGGTGGCGGAGCTGCTCTCACCTGCGGAGGTGGGGGCGTGCTTCGAGCTGGAGCCTTATCTGGCCCAGGTGGAGGAGAGCTACCGGCGGCTCGGGCTGGCGGCCGGGGCCGCCCCTGAGCCACTGGCGGCGGCGGGAGGCCGGCTGTGAGCGCGGCCGAGTCGGGGAGGGGCCTGGGCCAGGCGGAGCTTCCCGGGCTCAAGCTCTTCCGGCGGGGCAAGGTCCGCGACACCTTCGACCTGGGCGAGCGCCTGCTGATGGTCTCGACCGACCGTCTCTCCGCATTCGACTCGGTCCTCCCCAGCCTGATCCCGGACCGCGGCCGGGTCCTGACGGCGATGTCCCGGCACTGGTTCGCCGACACCGCCGACCTGGTCCCCAACCATCTGCTGGACGACGACCCTGAGACCATCCCCCACCCGGCACGTCCCCAACTTCAGGGGCGCTGCATGTGGGTGCGCCGGGCGGAGAGGATCGACGTCGAGTGCGTGGTCCGAGGGCGTCTGGCGGGCAGCGGCTGGGCTGAGTACGCCGATCGGGGGACGCTCGCCGAGGAGCCTCTGTCCCCCGGCCTCGCCTTCGGTGCCGAACTCTCCCCGGCCCGGTTCACCCCCGCCTCCAAGAACGACGCCGGCCACGACCAGAACATCAGCCGCCGGGAGCTGGCGGAGCGGGTGGGGTCCCAGCTGGCCACCGAGCTGGAGGAGCGCAGCCTGGCCATCTTCGAAAGGGCTCGGGAGGGCTGCCGCCGGGCCGGCTTCACCCTGGTGGACACCAAGTTCGAATTCGGCTTCGTCGAGGGCCGGCTTACCCTGATCGACGAGCTGCTCACCCCCGACTCCTCCCGGCTCTGGGAGGCCGCCGAGGGCGGCCCCGGGGGCGCCGCCGGCTTCGACAAGCAGTTGGTGCGGGAGCACCTGCTCGCCAGTGGCTGGGACCGTAACCCGCCCGCCCCGCCGCTGCCGCCGGAGCTGGTGGCGGAGACCCGGCGGCGCTACCTGGAGGCCTGCCGACGGATCACCGGCCACGATTTGTAGCCGAGGTCGTGGTGACCCTCAAACAGGTGGTCAACGACCCCCAGGGCTTGGTGGTCACCGAGGGGCTGCACGCGCTCGGATACTCCGAGGTCGCGACCAGCCGGGTGGGCAAGTTCATCCGCCTGGAGCTCGGGGCCAGTGGCCCGGAGGAGGCCCGGACCCAGGTCGACGAAATGTGCCGACGGCTGCTCTGCAACGGTGTCATCGAGGAGTACCGCTTCCAGGTGTCGCCAGGCGCCCCCGAGCCTTGAGCACGCGGGTCGGCGTGGCCACCTTCCCCGGCACCTGGAGCGACCGCGACTGCCTGCACGCCCTGGATGTGGCGGGCTTGGAGGCGGTGCCGCTCTGGCACCAGGACCGCGACCTCAAGGGCGCCGACGTGGTCATCCTCCCCGGTGGGTTCGCCTACGGCGACTACCTGCGCGCGGGGGCGGTGGCCAGGTTCGCCCCCCTGATGGCGGCGGTCGTGGAGCACGCCCGCGGCGGGGGCCCGGTGCTGGGAATCTGCAACGGCTTCCAGATCCTCTGCGAGGCGGGGCTGCTCCCGGGGGCGCTGCTGCGCAACGCCAGCCTGCAGTTCCGCTGCCAGCCCACCTGGCTGCGGGTGGAGAGCGTGGCCAGCCCCTTCCTGGCCGGCTGCCGGCGGGGGGAGGTGCTGCAGATCCCGGTCTCCCATGGCGAGGGGCGCTACTACGCCGAACCCGGGACCCTGGCCGAGCTCAACGGCCGCGGCCGGGTGGCGCTGCGCTACTGCCTCCCCGGCGACTCGCCTAGCGGGGAGGCCAACCCCAACGGCTCGGTCGAGGACATCGCTGGCGTCCTCAACCAGCAGGGGAACGTGCTGGGGATGATGCCCCACCCGGAGCGGGCCTGCGAGCCGCTGCTGGGCTCCAGCGACGGGCTGCGCCTGCTCGCCTCGCTGGCCCTGGCCGGCTGAGGTGGCGCTCGTGCTCGAGGGCGAGACCTCCGCGGCCAGCCCGGAGCGGCTGAGCCGGCTGGGGCTGAGCCCGCCCGAGTACCAGACCGCCAGGGCCCGGCTGGGGAGGGAGCCCAACTCGCTGGAGCTGGGGATGCTGGCGGCGCTCTGGTCGGAGCACTGCTCCTACAAGACCTCCAAGGCCCTGCTCGCCCAGCTGCCCACCTCTGGCGCCCGGGTGGTCCAGGGGCCGGGTGAGAACGCCGGGGTCGTCGACCTGGGTGGAGGGCTGCTCTGCTGCTTCAAGATCGAGTCCCACAACCACCCCAGCGCGGTGGAGCCGGTGCAGGGTGCCGCCACCGGGGTGGGGGGGATCCTCCGCGACGTCTTCGCCATGGGCGCCCGGCCGGTGGCGCTGCTGGACGCGATCCGCTTCGGCGATCTCGAAGAGCCGGAGCAGGCCCACCGCTTCTCCCGGGTGGTGGAGGGAGTGGGCGGCTACGGCAACTGCGTGGGCGTGCCCACCATGGGGGGCGAGACCTACTTCGATCCGGGCTACCGCCACAACTGCCTGGTCAACGCCATGTGCGTGGGACTGGTCGAGGAGTCGCGCCTGACCCGGGCGGTGGCCCGGGGGCCGGGCAACCCGGTGCTGCTGGTGGGGGCCGACACCGGTCGGGACGGGATCCACGGCGCCACCTTCGCCTCCGCCGGGCTGGACCAGGAGGCCGAGCGACTCCGGCCCGCGGTCCAGATGGGCAACCCCTTCATGGAGAAGTGTCTGCTCGAGGCCTGCCTCGAGTTGGTCGGCGATCCGGACCTGATCGGCCTTCAGGACTGTGGGGCAGCGGGCCTGACCAGCAGCTGCGCCGAGATGGCCCACCGGGGCGGGGTGGGGATGGAGCTGGATATCGACCGGGTGCCGCGGCGCCAACGAGGGATGACCGCCAGCGACGTGATGCTGAGCGAGTCCCAGGAGCGCATGGTGCTGGTGGTTCGCCGCGGCGCCGAGGAGCGCCTCCAGGGCCACCTGCAACGCTGGGGTCTGCTCACCAGCGTGATCGGGGAGGTGATCGGGCCAGGGGAGCTCCGGATCAGCGCCTCGGGGGTGGCGCTGGGTCAGCTGCCCCTCGACCTGCTGGTCTCGGGCTGCCCGCCGAGGCGGTTGCCGGCGCGGCCGCCGGATCTCTCCGGGGCCAGGGTGGATCCCCTCCTCAGCGAGCCTCCCTGGCCCCTGGAGGAGGCCTGGCTGCGGCTGCTGGGCTCGCCCAACTGCGGCGCCACCCGCTGGATCTGGCGCCAGTACGACCACCAGGTCGGGGATGACACCGTGGTCGGTCCCGGCGGCGACGCGGCGGTGCTGCGGCTGCGAGGACGCCGGGAGGGTCTGGCGCTGACCGTCGACGGCGCGCACCGCAGCGCCGCCCTCGACCCCGCCCGGGGCGCCGCCATCGCCGTGGCCGAGGCGGTGCGCAACCTGGCCTGCGCCGGGGCCGAGCCCCTGGCCCTGACCAACTGCCTCAACTTCGGCAGCCCGGAGCTCCCGGCGGTGATGTGGCAGCTCCAGGAGTCGGTGCGGGGCCTGGCCGAGGCCGCCCGGGCCCTGGGGCTGCCGGTGGTGAGCGGCAATGTCAGCCTGTACAACGAGTACCGCTCCGAGCCCATCCCCCCGACCCCGGTGGTGGGGGCGGTGGGCCTGGTGCCCGACCTCGAGCAGCGGCCAGGGATGGCGTTCCGCCAAGAGGGTGACCAGGTGCTCCTGCTGGGGGCCTCCGGGCTGGAGCTGGGGGGGTCGGAGTATCAGCGGCTGACCCAGGGCCAGGTGGCCGGGGCGGCCCCGGCCCTCGACCTGGCCCTGGAGGCACGGACGGCCGGGGCCGTTCGCGGTGCCGTCCAGCGGGGACTCCTGCAATCCGTCCACGACTGCTCACTGGGCGGGCTGGCGGTGGCCCTGGCCGAGTGCGCCCTCGCCGGCGGCATCGGCGCCCGGGTAAGGCCGCCCCGGCTGCCCGCTGCCGGCCAAGGACCCAGTCGGGAATGGGCCGCGCTCTTCGGGGAGACCCAGGGACGCTACCTGGCCAGTTGCTCTCCCGCCGGGGTCGGCCAGGTCCTGGACCACTTCCGCCAGGCCGAGGTCGCGGTGGAGGTTCTAGGCCAGGTCGGCGGCGCCGGGATCGAGGTCGAGGGAATGGCGGCGCTGCCGCTGGAGATGGCCCGCTTGGCCCAGGAGGAAGCCATCCCGGGCCGGCTCCGGTGGCCCCGGAACGGACCGGTATCCTGATGGCGGTGACCGTCCCGGCCGGCCCCTCTGCCCAGCTCCCCGCGGCCCCGGGTCGGGCCGAGCCCGAGCTCGACAAGCTGCACGAGGCTTGCGGGATCTTCGGCGCCTTCGCACCCGGCCAGGACGTGGCCCAACTCTGCTACCTGGGGCTCTACGCGCTCCAGCACCGCGGCCAGGAATCCGCCGGGATCTGCACCTCGGACGGGGAGCGACTGCATTTGCACCGGGAGATGGGCCTGGTGGGGCAGGCCTTCAGCGATGACGCGCTGGAGCGGCTCCCCGGCGGCCTGGGGCTGGGCCACACCCGCTACTCCACCACCGGCTCCTCGCGGCTGACCAACGCCCAGCCCTTCACCTTCACCCACGGGCAGCTGGGGCCGGTCGCCCTGGCCCACAACGGCAACCTCACCAACACCCAGGCCCTGCACGCCGGTCTGGTCGAGGAGGGCCAGACCTTTGAGAGCTCGAGCGACAGCGAGGTCCTGGCCAGCCTCCTGGCCCGGACCCCCGGAGAGAGCCTGGAGGTGGTACTGCAGCGGTCGCTGCCCCGGGCGCAGGGCGCCTACTCGCTCGGCTTCCTCACCAAGGACAGCCTGGTGGCGGCCCGCGACGAGCTGGGCATCCGGCCGCTCTGCATCGGCCGGCTGGGGCCGCTGACAGCCGCCGGTGGCGCCGGCTACATCATCGCCAGCGAGACCTGCGCCCTGGACGTGATCGGCGCCCGGCTGGTGCGCGAGGTCAGCCCGGGGGAGATCGTGACCATCGACGGCGACGGGCTCCGCTCCGCCCACTTCGGCACCCGGCGGCAGCCGGCGATGTGCTCTTTCGAGTTCATCTACTTCGCCCGCCCCGACTCGGTGCTCCAGGACCTGAGCCTCTACGAGGCCCGCCGGGCGATGGGGATCCGGCTGGCCGAGGAGTCTCCGGTGGAGGCCGACGTGGTCATCCCCCTCCCCGACTCCGGGACCCCGGCGGCGATTGGCTTCGCCGAGCGCAGCCAGCTCCCCTTCGCCGAGGGGATGATGAAGTCGCGCTACGTGGCTCGCACCTTCCTCGAGCCTGAGCAAGGGCTCCGCGACGCCTTCGTGCGCCTCAAGTTCAACCCCATGCGCCACGTGCTCGAAGGCAAGCGGGTGGTGCTGGTAGACGACTCCATCGTCCGCGGGTCGACCTCGCGGCGGATCGTCGACGCCCTCCGGCGCAGCGGCGCCGCCGAGGTGCACATGCGGGTGGCCTCGCCGCCGATCCGATTCCCCTGCTTCATGGGCATCGACATCTCCAGCCGCAGCGAGCTGATCGCCGCCGGCCGCACCTCGGCGGAGGTCGGCGCCCTGATCGGCGCCGACTCCCTCGCCTATCTCAGCCTGGAGGGGCTTCGCCAGGCGCTCCGCGCCTCATCCAGCGACTCGGGCTTCTGTTTCGCCTGCCTGGATGGGGCCTACCCGGTGCAGGTGCCCCAGCAGCTGGAGATGGACAAGCTCGCCCTTGAAGGCTGAGCCCAGCCGCTACGCCCAGGCGGGGGTGGACCGCGGCCGAGCCCGGAGCGCGGTCGCCCGGGTCGCCGAGCTCGCCGCCCGGACCAGCACCGAGCAGGTCATCTCCGGGGTGGGGCCGTTCGCCGCGGTCTGGCGCCTTGGGGAGGCGCTGCCCCCCGACCCGGTGCTGGTCAGCTCCACCGACTCGGTGGGCACCAAGTCCAAGGTGGCCGTGGCCGTGGGCCGGCACCGCGGGATCGGCCAGGACGTGGTCAACCACTGCGTCAACGACGTGCTCACCACCGGGGCCCAGCCGCTCTTCTTCCTCGACTACTTCGCCACCGCCCGGATCGAGCCGCAGGTGCTGGAGGAGTTGGCCCTGGGCATGAGCCAGGCCTGCCTGGAGGCCGGCTGCGCCCTGGTCGGGGGCGAGACCGCCGAGATGCCCGGTGTCTACGGGCTGGGGGACTACGACCTGGCCGGCTTCCTGGTCGGGATCAGCGCGCGCCGAGACCTGCTCGGCCCCGACCGGGTCCGTGCCGGCGACCGGCTCCTGGCCCTGCCCTCCACCGGGCTGCACACCAACGGCTTCACCCTGGTGCGCCAGCTGCTGGCGGAGCGCGAGCTCGACTACCAGACCGTTCTCCCCGGGACAGAGGCGCCGATCGGCGAGCTGCTGCTGGCGGTGCACGCCTCCTACCTGGGCCCGGTCCAGACGCTGCGGGGGCTGGGCCCGGTCCACGCCCTGGCCCACATCACCGGCGGCGGCGTGGTCGAAAACCTGCCCCGGGTGCTGCCGGCCGAGCTGGAGGCTACCGTGGACCGGTCGCGCTGGCAGGTGCCCTCGCTCTTCGCCACCCTGGCCGCGGTGGGCGAGATCCCGGAGGAGGAGCTCTGGCGAACCTTCAACATGGGGCTGGGGATGATCTGCGCCGTACCCCTGGAGACCGCGGAGGCAGCCCTGGCTCAGCCTCAGCTGGGACTTTTTGAGATTGGCGAGGTGGTAGCGCGGCAGGGGCCAGACCAGGTGAGGTTGCTCTGAAGGGGGAGCGGCCGGGGGTGGCCCGAGTCGGTCTCGGGGTGCTGGTCTCCGGGGCCGGCACCAACCTGCGGGCGATCCTCGCCGCCCAGGAGGCGCCCGACTATCCCGCCCAGGTCGTGGCGGTCGGCAGCAACCGGCCAGGATGCGCCGCCCTGACCATCGCTGGGGCCGCCGGGGTCGCCGTCCGCTCCTTCCCCGCCTCCGACTACGGAGGCTCGCCCGGCTGCCGCGACCGGGAGCTGGCCAGCTGGCTGAGGGGCCAGGGGGCGGAGATCCTGGCCCTGGCTGGCTACGACCGGATTCTTCAGCAGCCCCTGCTCGAGGCCTTCCCGCAGCGGATCCTCAATCTCCACAACAGCCTGCTTCCCAGCTTCGCCGGGACCATGGACGCGGTCTCCCTGGCGCTGGAGCACGGGGTCAAGGTCTCGGGCTGCACCGTGCACCTGGTCGATGAGCGCTTCGTCGACGGCGGCCCGATCGTGCTCCAGGCTGCGGTTCCGGTCCTGGACGACGACACCCCGGCCTCACTCCTGGAGCGGATCCACCAGCAGGAGTGGCGCCTGTTTCCAGATGCCATCCGCCTGCTGGCCACGGGGCAGCTGCGTCTGGAGGGCCGCCGGGTGCGGCGGGCGGGCGTGCCCAGTTGAAGCCGCGGCGGGCGCTGCTGGCGGTCTACGACAAGCAGGGGCTGGTGGAGTTCGCCAGGGGGCTGGCGGGTCAGGGCGTGGAGCTGGTGGCGACCGGGGGCACCGAACGCACCCTGGTCGAGGCGGGGCTGACGGTCGTGCCCGTGCCCCGCCTCACCGGCACCGAGGAGATGCTGGAGGGCCGGGTCAAGACCCTGCATCCGGCGATCCACGCTGGGATCCTCGCCCGGCGCGAACACCCCCAGGACATGGCCACCCTGGCCGGCTTCGGCTTCCAGGCCATCGACCTGGTGGCGGTGAACCTCTATCCCTTCGCCGCGGTCCTGGCCGGCGGAGGATCAGAGGACTCGGTCCTGGAGGCCATCGACATCGGTGGCCCCACCCTACTGCGCGCGGCTGCCAAGAACCACCGGAGCGTGGCTGCGGTCTCAGATCCCGAGCAGTACCGGGTGGTGCTGGCCCAGCTTGAGGCGGGGGGGCTCGAGCCGGACCTGCTCCGGAGCCTCGCCGCCCAGGCCTTCGCCACCGTCTCCTCGTACGACGCCCTGATCGCGGCTCACCTGGGTCCCCAGGGGCTCGACCAGGGTGGGTCCTGGCCGGCGCGGCTGGCTTGGTCGGGCCAGCTGGACCGGGTGCTGCGCTACGGTGAGAATCCCCATCAGGCAGCGGCCCTGTACCGCTCCGGCGGCGGGGCCGGCGGCCTGGCCGGGGCCGAGCGGCTGGCCGGGGAAGAGCTCTCCTACACCAACTGGCTGGACGCCGACGCCGCCTGGGGCCTGGCCCGGGCGCTGAGCCAGCCCGCGGCGGTGGTGGTGAAGCACACCAATCCCTGCGGAGTGGCCGTCGCCGACCACCTCGGCTCCGCCTTCCACTCCGCCTATGAGTGTGATCCGCGCTCCGCGTACGGCGGGGTGATGGCCGTCAACCGACCGCTCGACCTGGAGACCGCCGGGCTGCTCTCCCGACACTTCCTGGAGCTGCTGGTAGCCCCCGGCCTCGAGGACGGTGTTCTCACCCTGCTGGCCGCCAAGCCTCGCTTGCGGGTGCTGGTGGTGGGAGGACCGGGCGACGAGCCGCCGCCGGTTCAACTGCGATCGGTGGACGGCGGGGTGCTGGCCCAGCTACCCGACCGCCAACCCGACCCGCAGCAGGAGTTCCAAGTGGTCAGCAGCCGCCAGCCCACTCCCGCGGAGTGGGCACAGCTGGAGCTGGCCTGGGAGGTGGCCCGGGTGGTGAAGTCCAACGCCATCGTGCTCTGCCGTGATGGGATGGCGGTCGGGGTCGGCGCGGGGCAGATGTCCCGGGTGGAGGCGGTGGAGATGGCGGTGCGGCGAGCCGGGGAGCGGGCCAGCGGTAGCGTGCTGGCCTCGGACGGCTTCTTCCCCATGGCGGATGGGCTGGAGGCGGCGGCCAGGGCGGGAGTGACCGCCGCCATCCATCCCGGGGGGTCGATCCGGGATAACGAGGTTCTGGCGGCCGCCGAGGCGGCGGGGCTGGCGTTGGTCACCACCGGGCGGCGCCACTTCAGGCACTGAGCGCCGCCGGCTCCGGAGGTCGTGTATGGTGCCGGAACCGGGGGGGCAGGAGGAGCGGCAGGTTTTGAGCATCTCCCACACCGACCCGCGTCTTGAGCGGATCGCCAGCCAGGGCGGCCTGCTGGCGGTGCTGGCGCTCCTCTTCTTCGTCGACCTCTTCCTCCCCTGGTACCGGGGAGCGGGCGCCGGGTTCGCCTGCCCCGACTTCGCCCAGTGCTCCTTCGCCCAGAGCAGCAACGGCTGGGGCGGCGCCGGCACCGTCGCCGGGGTGCTGGCGGCGCTGCTCTTCTGCTGGGAGGGGCTGCGGGTGGCCCGGGTGCATCTGTACCTGGGGCGCGGCTACCGGAGCCTGGTCAGCGCCGGCCTCGGCCTGGGCGTGCTCCTGTTCACGATCGTGGACGTGGCCGCGGCCCTCACCTGGATGGCGCCACGGGTGGGACCGGGGCCTCTGTACGGAGGGGTCTTCATCTGGCTGGCGCTGGGCCTGGCGATCGTGATCGGCGCCCTGGGGTTGCTGCACTGGCAGGTGTGGCAGGCGAGTGCCCGGGGGAACCGCGGGGCCGCCGCCCGGCCGGTGAGTGGGCCGCCGCCCGCAGCCGGCCAGGCTGCCCCCGCACCCGCCCCGGGAGGACCTCGCCGCTGCCCGAGTTGCGGACGAGCCAGCCCCGCCGAGGCACGCTACTGCGCCAACTGCGGCACCAGCTTCGAGGCGCAGCCCCCCACCCCACGCCGCCCCCGAACTCCTCCCGCCTGACCCAGCGGTCCACGCCCGTCGGGCGCGAACTCCGCTGCCAAGGTCGAGCCAGACCTTCGAGTGACGCCGCGCACGTGAGCCGCGTGTGCTGCTCCACAGCACCAGCATGGTCTGCGCCTTGGCGTATCGGTAGCCCCGTTGCCGCCCAGCGAAACGCCAAACACCAGCGCGTTCATTCAGGGGATCGAGGTTTTGGAGCACTTCGTCTCCGGCGAGCCGCTGCACCGGTCTACGACGGCATTTTCGCGTTGCGTGCTTTCGAGAGCGAGCTCATCGACCCACGGCTGTGAAGCTGGCCGGATCGTGTCGGGTGCGCGCATCGCCCCCGAGCCCGCCCGGCTCTTGGCTCCTCTTTTTTTGGCGTCGTTCCTGCAGGGCGGCAGCAGCTACCTCGCGGGAATTTGGCCAGAATCCAAGGCCGCCTCCCAAAGACCCGTCTTGACAACTATCGGACCGGACCATAGGATCTGCCGATGGCAGCGGGGTCGAATAGCGCCAGAGCGCGGGGGTTTGCGCCGCGGGGACCGTGGAGCACCGGTTCTCGTGCGGGTGCGACCGTGCCCCCACTGAGCGATCTCCCAGCCGCCCCGGCGCGTTATCTGCGGCAGTGCACCAGTGGCAGGAGGACCAGGACATGACGCCGACACCGGCTCCCCGCAATGGCCACCGACCGGTCCGGCCCGAGCGCCAGGTTGCCGACATGGAGCGAGACTGGAAGGCGAACCGCTGGCAGGGAGTGGCCCGCAACTATGCCCCCGGCGACGTGGTCCGCCTGCGCGGATCGATCCCGATCGAGCACACCCTGGCCCGCCGCGGCGCCCAGCGGCTTTTCCAGATGCTCACCGGCCCTGGCTACGTCTCCGCTCTGGGGGCCCTCACCGGCCAGCAGGCGGTGCAGATGGTCAAGGGCGGGCTGAGGGCGATCTACCTCTCCGGCTGGCAGGTGGCCGCCGATGCCAACCTGGCCGGCGAGACCTACCCCGACCAGAGCCTCTACCCCGCCAACAGCGCGCCCGCCCTGGCCCGGCGCCTCAACAAGGCCATGCTCCGCGCCGACCAGATCGCCTGGGCCGAGGGCCAGACCGGCGGGGAGTGGGTGGTCCCAATCGTGGCCGACGCCGAGGCGGGATTCGGCGGCCCCCTCCATGCCTTTGAGGTGATGAAGTCGATGATCGAGGCCGGGGTGGCGGGGGTCCATTTCGAGGACCAGCTGGCCTCGGAGAAGAAGTGCGGCCACCTTGGTGGCAAGGTGCTGGTGCCAACCAGCCAGTTCGAGCGCACCCTGATGGCGGCGCGCCTGGCGGCCGACGTCCTCGACGTTCCCACCCTCCTGGTGGCGCGCACCGACGCGCTCAGCGCCACCCTGCTCACCAGCGACATCGACCTCCGGGACCAGGAGTTCCTCACCGGGGAGCGGACCTCGGAGGGCTTCTTCAGGGTGCGCCCGGGGATCGAGTCGGTGATCGCTCGGGGGCTGGCCTTCGCCCCACTCTGCGATGCCCTCTGGTTCGAGACCTCGACCCCCAACATCGAGGAGGCGGCCCAGTTCGCCGAGGCGATCCACGCCCAGCACCCGGGAAAGATCCTGGCCTACAACTGCTCCCCCTCCTTCAACTGGAAGCTGCACCTCAGCGACGCCGACGTGGCCGCCTTCCAGCGCCGGCTCAGCGACCTCGGCTACAAGTTCCAGTTCGTCACCCTGGCGGGCTTCCACGTCGCCAACAGCTCGATGTTCGAACTGGCCCGAGGCTACGCCCGCGAGGGTATGAGCGCCTATGTGCGCCTGCAGCAGCGTGAGTTCGAGCTGGAGCAGCAGGGCTACACCTCCACGCGGCACCAGACCGAGGTCGGGGCCGGCTACTTCGACGCCGTCCTGGAGATCGTCACCGCCGGCGCCAGCGCCACCCTGGCCCTCCAGGGTTCGACCGAGGAGGCGCAGTTCGAGAGCCCCCGCGCGGGATGACCAAAGGTGACGCCGCCCCCTCCGGCACCGAGCGTGGAGCCGAAGGGGGCGAGGCTGCGGCGCGGGTCCTGACCCCGGAGGCCGTGGCCTTTCTCACCCGGCTGCAACGAGAGCTGGGCGGGGAAAGGGACCGGCTCCTGGCGGAGCGCCAGGGGCGCCAGCTGCGTCTCGACCAGGGCGAGCTGCCCGACTTCCTCCAGGAGACCCGGGAGCTGCGCGAGGAGCAGAGCTGGTCGGTCGCCCCGCCGCCCAGCGATCTGCTCGACCGCCGGGTCGAGATCACCGGGCCGGTCGAGCGGAAGATGATGATCAACGCCCTCAACTCCGGGGCCAGCGTGTTCATGGCCGACTTCGAGGACGCCAACTCGCCCACCTGGAGCAACTGCCTGGAGGGCCAGGCCAACCTGATCGACGCCGTGGCCCGGACCATCAGCCTGGAGTCGGGGGGTAAGAGCTATCGGCTGGGGGAGCGGACCGCGACCCTGCTGGTGCGGCCCCGGGGCTGGCACCTGCCCGAGAAGCACTTCCTGGTCGACGACCGGCCGATCTCGGCCAGCCTCTTCGACTTCGGCCTCTTCGCCTTCCACTGCGCCCGCGAGCTGCTGGAGCGGGGCTCCGGCCCCTACCTGTACTTGCCCAAGCTGGAGAGCCACCTTGAGGCGCGCCTCTGGAATGAGACCTGCCGACTGGCCGAGGACCAGCTGAGTCTGCCCCGAGGCGCCATCCGCGCCACCGTCCTGATCGAGACCGTGCTCGCCGCCTTCGAGATGGAGGAGATCCTCTACGAGCTCCGGGAGCGCTCCATCGGTCTCAACGCCGGACGTTGGGACTACATGTTCTCGATCATCAAGAAGTTCCGCCAGCGCCCGGAGTTCGTGCTCCCCGACCGTCCCCTGGTGGCGATGACCGTCCCGTTCATGCGCGCCTACACCGAGCTCCTGGTGAGGACCTGCCACCGCCGGGGCGCCCACGCCATCGGGGGCATGGCTGCCTTCATCCCCACCCGACGCGACCCCGAGCTCAACCGCCTCGCCCTGGAGCGGGTCCGCGAGGACAAGCTCCGCGAGGCCTCTGACGGCTTCGACGGCACCTGGGTCGCCCACCCCGACCTGGTGCCGGTGGCCCGGGAGGTCTTCGATCACCAGCTGGGCGACCGCCCCAACCAGGTCCAGCGCCTGCGCGAGGAGGTGCAGGTGGGAGCCGCCCAGCTCCTCGACGTCGCCTCCACCCCCGGCGGCGTGACCGACGACGGGGTGCGGCTCAACGTCTCGGTCGGGATCCAGTACATCGCCTCCTGGCTCAACGGCGTGGGCGCTGCCGCCATCAACAACCTGATGGAGGACGCCGCCACCGCCGAGATCTCCCGCTCCCAGATCTGGCAGTGGCTGCGCCACGGAAGGGTGAGCAGGCAGCGGGTGCTGGAGCTGGAGGACGAAGTCCTGGGCCAGCTCGGCGACGGCTACCAGCAGGCGGCTGAGGTGTTCAACCGGGTAGCCCTTGACGACGAGCTGGTCGACTTCCTCACCCTGATCGCGTATCCGCATCTCGCCTGAGCTGCCCGCGACTGACGAAACTGTCACAACTGCTGAACTGACCGGAATCGCCGTTGCCGATCTCGATTTGCTCTGCTATCTTCGGCGCACGTTTGACAGCGACCCGGTGGACCTCGGCACCGTCCCGGTCGGTGCGCGGCGAATTCGCACCGGAGTGCAAGGGAGATGCTGAGACATGGCCAAGCCCGCGAAGATCGTTGAGTTAGTCGCACCGCCTCCGCGCTACGGCGAGGCCGAGGGCGGCGGTTGCGACCATCACGGCTGCGCCAACAAGGAGGCGTTTCGCTGCCTCTACCGGGACCGGCGCGCCGTGGACTGCTCCTGGGCCGCGTGTACCGAACACCTGCGAGTGGTGGCCACCCGCGCCTACTGCCTGCGCCACGCGAGCATCGTCGAGGTGATGGCCCTGGCTCGGGAGCAGGGCACCGAGGTGATGCCCCCGGACCTGGACAGCCGCAGCGCCTCCCTGGTGATGTGGGTGTCGCGCGACCTCGACCAGCCGGTGGTGGAGCGACTGGTGCGCTGGGGCGACGCCGACATGAGCATCATCAACGACCCGGCGATCCGCTACACCCGGCCCGACCGGCTGCGCCACGACCCCGGCCACTGGGAGCGGGTCTGGGCCCTGGCCAACCGCACCGGGATCCTGCTCCGGGTTTCCCTGCGGGTGGAGGACACCCGGCCCGAGACGGTCATCCTGGTGGGGGGGACGACTCACCTGCTGGCGGCCGTGCCCCCCTGGATCCAGCGCCACCTGGCCGGGGACGCGGCCGCCGCCTCCCAGTCCGACCTGGTGGAGCGGCTCGCCTTCCAGCAGCAGCTGCTGCTGGCCCTGGACGGCTACGCTCAGAAGTTCGGCAGCAACTTCCCCAGCGCCCTGGTCCCGCTTCGGGTCTGAGTCGGGCCGCGGCGCCCGGCTCCATAATTCCGGGTATGGCCTACGAGGCGATCCTTCCCTCGGCGGCGGGCACCGCCAGCAGGCATCAGCCCCAGTACCCCAGCCGCTATCTAACCTTCAGCCGCAGCTACACGGTCGACGTCACCTACCGCTGCGCCCGGCGCTGTGGGTACTGCGAGTACCGCCAGGACCAGGGCGGCCTGATCGCCCTCGAGGCCGTCGACCAGCAGTTGGACCAGGCCCTGGCCCTGCGCTGCCGGGAGGTCCTGATCATGTCCGGGGAGCAGCCCTGGCGGCTCCCCGACCTGGGGCTCAGGGACGAAGGGGCGTTTGTCGATCTGGTCGAGGAGATCTGCCGCCGGGCAATGGACCGCGGCTTGCTGCCCCACACCAACGTCGGCCTGCTGGAGCGGCCCAGCCTGGCCCGGCTCAAGCCCTGGAACGCCTCCATGGGCCTGATGCTGGAGACCGGCAGCGACCAGCTGCAGGCCCACGCCCAGGGGTCGGGCAAGCGCTACCGGGAGCGGCTGGCCCACATCGACTGGGCCGGCGAGCTCCAGATCCCCTTCACCTCGGGGATCCTGGTGGGCATCGGCGAGACGCTGGCGGACCGCCGCCACGCCCTGGAGCTGCTGGCGGAGACTCATCGCCGTCACCAGCACCTGCAGGAGGTGATCGTCCAGAACTTCGTCCCCAAGCCGGGGACGCCCATGGCCGACCACCCCGCCTGCGATGCCCCGACCCTGCGCCAGGCGGTGGCCCTGGCCCGGGAGATCCTTCCCGCGGACGTCGCGGTCCAGGTGCCCCCCAACCTCAACTTCTCCGGCTGGCCGGAGCTGGTGGAGGCCGGGGCCACTGACCTGGGCGGGATCTCCGCCGACGGCGACTCTGTCAGCCCCGCCTACCGCTGGCCGGCCGAGCCGGAGCTGGCGGAGCGGGCGCGGTCCCTGGGCTACCGGCTCCAGGAGCGGCTGCCGGTCTACCAGGAGTCGGCGGCCGATCTCCGCGCCGCGGCCGACACCCTGCGCCGGCAGCTGGTCGGCGACGGCGTCAGCTACGTCGTCAACCGCAACGTCAACGTCAGCAACGTCTGCGTTGGCACCTGCAAGTTCTGCGGTTTTCGCCGCAGTTCCCTGCAGGCCAAGGGCGCCTACTTCCACGACCATGACACCGTCTTCGCCAAGATCGAGGACGCGGTTGCCCGGGGAGCCACCGAGGTCTGCATGCAGTCGGGGCTCACCCCGGAGCTGAACCTCGACTTCTACGACCGACTCTTCCGGGAGGTCAAGGAGCGCTGGCCCACCCTCCACCTCCATGCGCTCTCTCCTGAGGAGATCCGCTACATCGCACACGAGTCCGGTCGCTCGGTGGCGGACGTGCTCCGCCAACTGCGCGACGCCGGCCTGGGCACCCTCCCCGGCACCGCCGCCGAGATTCTGGTCGAGGAGGTGCGCCGCATCCTGTGCCCGGAGAAGCTCACCACCGAGGAGTGGGTGGAGATCGTTCGCACCGCCCATCAGGTGGGGATCCCCACCACCTCAACCATCATGTATGGCCACATCGAGACTCCCTGGCATCGGCTCCGCCACCTGGAGGTGATCCGCAACCTCCAGCGCGAGACCGGAGGCATCACCGAGTTCGTGCTCCTGCCCTTCCAGGTGCACAACAACACCCTGGGCAAGTACTTCGGCATCCAGTCCCCGCTGACCCTGGAGGACTCCCTGCGCTTCACCGCTTACTGCCGGCTGTACTTCGGCCAGGACATCCCCAACATCCAGACCAGCTGGGTCAAGCTCGGCCCCCAGGGGGTCGCCAGCTCGCTGGCCTGGGGTGCCAACGACTTCGGCGGCACCCTGATGGAGGAGTCGATCACGCGCATGAGCGGCGCCGACCACGGCCAGAACCTGGAGCGGTCGGAGATCGAGGCCGCCATCCGCTCCGCAGGCCGGGTGCCCTGGGAGCGGGACACCCTCTACCGGCCGGTCAGTGAGCGTCCTCGTGACTCACAGCCGGCTGCGACCACCGCGGTCGCGCTGGCCGGCTGAACGCCGCGCCGGCGCCGATGCCGCCAACCACGCACGCCAGTTCCACCAGCCTGGTCAGCCACTCGTTGAACCCCTGGCTGGGGATGAGCAACAGAGCCAGGACGGCTGGGAAGACCACCCAGCGCCAGCGGTAGCGGCTGGCTGCGATCCGCTGCCGGTAGAGCCGACCAAAGACTCCGCCCAGGATCAGACAGATGGCGCCCAGGACCGCGTAGCCGAGCAGGTACTGCCCCGGCCGCGGCGAGGAGACCCCGACGGTGAGCCGGATGGCGAGCGGCGGCAGGTAGTCGGTGGCGTAGAAGGTGACCAGGATCCAGGCCATGCCGTGGAGGCAGACCGTGGAGACCTGGAGCCCGCGCCGCCGCCGCTCGGCCTTGGCGCGCGCCTCCTCCGGGCTGGGCGGAGGCTGGGACCGCCGCCCCGACGACCGACGATTCATCCCCACAGTGTCTCGCGCCGGGCCGGGTACCGGGCGTCGGCCGGCCTAAAATCGACCCGGGTGAGTGCTTCCCGGCGGTCGACGCCTTGAGCGGCAGCCCGTGAGGCGGGCCCCACGCCAGTGGGTCCTGCCGGAGGGGGAGGCGGCCAGTCAGGGCGGCGCTTTCGAGCGGATCGTCCGCTCCCGGGGCGCCACTCTGGAGTCGGTGCGGGCCCGGGCCGGCGCCGACGACCAAGAGCACGATCCCTTCTTACTCGCCGACATGGAGCGGGCGGTGGCGCTGCTGCGCCGGGCGCTGGCAGAGGACCGGTCGATCGCCATTTACGGGGACTACGACGCCGACGGGGTGACGGCCTCGGCGGTGCTGCTGCGGGCGCTGCGGGCCCGGGGACGGCGGGCCCTGGCCTACATCCCCCGCCGCCAGGCCGAGGGCTACGGTCTCAACCGGGAGGCGCTCCTGGAACTCCGTGGCCGGGGGGTGGAGCTGGTGATCACCGTCGACTGCGGCACGACCGCGGTGGAGGTGGTGCGCCAGCGCCCGGCGGGATTGGAACTCATCATCACCGACCACCATCTGCCCCTGGCCGGCGCCGGCTCCGCCGAGTTCGAGCTGGCCCCCGCCGACGCGCTGGTCAATCCCCAGCGCCCCGACGATCTCTACCCGTTCAAGGGGCTGGCCGGGGTGGGGGTGGCCTTCAAGCTGGTCCGGGCCCTGGAGACGGTCGGCGAGCTGCCGGTGGGCACCGCCGCCGCCCAGCTGCCGCTGGTGGCGCTGGGCACGGTGGCGGACATGGTGCCGCTGCTGGAGGAGAACCGGGAGCTGGTGCGACGGGGGCTGGCCGGCTGGGCGGAGGACGCGCCCCTGGGGCTCCGGGCCCTGGCCCGGGTGGCGGGGGTGACCCCGCCGCTGGGAAGCGCCGACCTGGCCTTTTCCCTAGGCCCGCGGATCAACGCCGCCGGGCGGATGGAGGACGCCGAGGTGGCACTGCGCTGCTGCCTCGCCGAGTCGGTCGAGGAGGCCGAGGCGGCAGCGGCTCGCCTGCAGGCGCTCAACCGGGACCGGCGCCTGGCCCTGGCGCAGGCGCTGGTGGTGGCGCGCCCGGCGGTCGAGGCGCTGGCGGAAGGCCAGGCTGCCATCGTGCTCGGCTCGTCAGAGATCCCGCCCGGGGTGGTGGGGCTGGTTGCCGGCCGGCTCAGCGAGGAGTTCGGGCGCCCCAGCTTTGTCTACAACCGCAGCGGTGCCGAGTGGCGGGGGTCGGCGCGTGGGGTGAGCGGCCTGGACGTGGTGAGGGTCCTATCCAGCTGCCGGGAGATGCTTCTCCGCTACGGCGGTCATCGGGGCGCCGGCGGCTTCACTCTCAGTCCCGAACCCGGGCTGGCGGACCGGCTCCCGGCCGCTTTGGGGGCGGCCGTGGCCGAGCAGCTCGGGGCCCGGGCGCCGCTGCGCACCTTCCAGGTTGACGCCAGGGTGGAGCTGGGCGAGTGCGACCTGGACCTGGCGGAACAGCTGCAGTTGCTCCAACCCTGCGGGGTCGGTAACCCCCCGGTGCTGCTCTGCGCCAGCGATTGTCGGGTGGTCGCCACCGAGCCCCTGGGGCGCGACGGCGCCCATCTGCGGGTGCGGCTAGCCGATCGCGCCGGTCGGGCCGAGGCCATAACCTTCAACCGGCCCCACCTGCGCACCCACCTCCCTGCAGGTAGGCGGGTGGACGCGCTCTTCGAGTTGGAGCTCGACCGCTGGCGCAGCCGGCGCCGGGCTCGGCTGCTGCTCCGCGACCTGCGCCCGGCCCAGGCCTAGCCGCCCAGCCCCGGGGCCTATTGTTGGACCCAGCTATACAGTGAAAATCGCTATCGAGAGCAGGCGGAGCCCAGGGAGGTGACCATGGCCCAGGAGATGGTGGAGTACCCCAGCAACGGTGACACCGCCAGCGGTTACCTCAGCACCCCGGCGGCCGGCCCCGGGCCGGGCCTGGTGGTCGTCCAGGAGTGGTGGGGCCTGTCAGATCAGATCAAGCGCACCGCCGATCGCTTCGCCGAGGCGGGCTTCAGCGCCCTGGTCCCCGACCTCTACCACGGCCACGTGGTCGGGATCCAGGAACCGGACCAGGCTGCCAAGGCGGCCATGGCTCTGGACGCCTCCCGGGCGGCTCGCGACCTCCGGGGCGCCGTGGAGTACCTGCTCGGTTCCGGCGCTGCCCGGGGCGACCGGGTCGGCTGCGTCGGCTATTGCATGGGGGGCGGGCTGGCTGTGACCCTGGCCACGGTCCACGACCGGGTCCTGGCCACCGTCGACTTCTACGGCATCCCCGGGCCGGACGCGGATCTGGGGCGGATCCAGGGTCCCCTGCTCGGTCACTTCGGCGACCAGGACGACTACGCCGCCCCGGCGGCGGTCCAGGACCTGGACCGGCGCTTGGCCGCGGCTGGGGTGACGCACGAGTTCTTCACCTACCAGGGCGCCGATCACGCCTTCACCAACGAGGACCGGCCCGAGGTTCACCACCCGGAGGCGGACCGCCTCTCCTGGGAGCGGACCCTGGGTTTCTTGCGCCGGGAACTGGTCCGGTGAGGGGAGCGCCCGCCGGGAGCCGCTGAGGTGGCGCGGATGGGGCGGCAGCCTAGCGCCGCCCTGCTCGGAGCCTGCGCCGCCGGCCTGTCGCTGGCGGCGATGGTGCTGCTCCGGGCCGCCACCGGCCTGCCCGCCCTCAACGAGGTGGTCGGCGACGCCCTGGTGCTCTTCATCCCGGGGCGCCTCTTCGGCACCCTGATCGACGCCTTCCAGGAACGGGGCCGGCCACTGCTGCTGCTGGGCACGTCGCTGGCGATCCTGGTGGTGGGAGCGCTGCTCGGCCGGGCCCTGGCCGCCTGGAGCTGGCCCCGGGCCCGCCGCCAACCCGCAACCCCGGCTCGCCGCCGTGGGCATCCATTGGGCCGCTGGCTGCTGCCCGGGCTCGGCCTCTGGGTCCTGACCCTCCCGCTGGTGGCGGTGGGAGAGGGTGGGGTGCTGCGCTCGGCGACCTGGAGCACCCTGCTCGACTGGCTGATCCTCACCGGGGTGCTGGAGCTGCTCCTCGGTCTGCCCCTGAGGCAGGCGGTCCGGCCGGCTCCGCTGGACCCGGGCGAGCCGGGCCTGCGCACCCGCCGCCGTTTCCTGGCCCAAAGCGGGGCGGCTCTGGGGGCGGCCACCATCGGCTACTTGGGCTGGGAGGTGCTCAGCGCCGCCGCCCCTCCGGTGGCCGGCGCCGGCGCCCTCCCCTCAGGGCGGCTACCGGGCGAGATCACGCCGACCTCAGACTTCTACATAGTCTCCAAGGACCTCTTCGGGCCGCCCCAGGTGGACCCCGCCAGCTGGCGCCTGCGAGTCGAAGGGCGTCGGCCCTTCACCCTCAGCTATTCGGACCTGCTCGCCGAGCCCCACCTGACCCGCGTCCAGACCCTGGAGTGCATCTCCAACCCGGTCGGTGGGACCTTGATCAGCAACGGAATCTGGCGGGGCGTCCAACTCTCGCGACTGCTGGAGCGGGCGGGGATGCCCGGGGACACGGTCGGGATCGTATTTGGCTGCGCCGACGGGTACACCGAGAGCCTGCCCCTGGCCCAGGCAGTGGCCCCCACCACCCTGCTGGCCGACCACCTCAACGGCCACCCCCTCCGCGCTGACCACGGCTTCCCCGCCCGGATCCTGGTGGTCGACCACTACGGGATGAAGAACCCCAAGTGGCTGACCTCGATGGCCCCGACCTCCCAGCCCTACTACGGCTACTGGGAGCAGCAGGGCTGGGACGCGGGCGCCTACCCGCGGATCTTCTCCCGCTTCGACTTCCCCGCCGCCAACACCGCCCTGGCCTCGGGCCATCGCTACTTGCTCACCGGCGTGGCCTACGCGGGCACTCGCGGCATCTCGGCGGTCGAGGTCAGCCTGGACGGCACCCGGCACTGGGCCCAGGCTCGGTTGGCCCCGCCCGCCTCTCCCTACACGTGGACCCGCTGGAGCTACAGCTGGACCCCCGCGGGCGGCTACTACACCCTGGCGGTGCGGGCCCGGGACGGGCGTGGCACCTACCAGCAGTCTGGACTCACCTCGACCTTTCCCAGCGGTGCCAGCGCCTACCAGGTCCTCACGGTGATCGCCCGCTGAAGCTTGAGGAGGTTGGAGGCCTGCTCGCCGACGTGAGTTATTCCGTTCTTGGGCGGCCTAGCCCTTGCGAGTATAACGCGTTATACTCAGCCCGTGAAGGTGGCGGTGTCGATCCCCGACGATCTCTACGCGGAAGCGGATCGGGCTGCTGAGCAGCGCGGCCTGAACCGATCGGCGCTCTACGCTCGCGCCCTCCGACGCCTGCTGGCGGACGAGGAGGGTGACGCGCTGACGCGCATGATCGACGCGACCTGCGGTGAGAGGGGCCGGGAGGACCTCGCCGAAGTGGCTCGAGTTGACCTCGTCAACACCGGATCCTGGGAGTGGTAGCTCGGGGCGAGGTCTGGTGGGTGGACTTCGGCGCTCAGCGCGGCAGTGAGCCGGGGAAACGCCGTCCGGCCGTCGTGGTGTCGGATGACCGGTTCAATCGCTCGCGTCTCGACACGGTGACAGTGGTGGCCGTCACCTCCAACGCCACGCTCGCCGCCCGCCCGGGCAACTTGTCACTGCCTCGCGGAGCGGCTGGCCTCGACAGGCCGTCGGTGGTCAACGTCACCCAGATCGCCACCGTCGAGCGTCAGCGGCTCGTCGGCCGGTCCGGGACGCTCACGCGGTCCGACCTAGCGCATCTCGACGACGGACTGCGCCTGGCGCTGCGTTTGTGATGTGGCAGCGGCGGTTTCGCTCCCCCGGCGTCAATGTTGAGCGTGACATCATCAAGCGACCCGTGCATGGCAGCGGTGGCAAGATCCCGATCCGCCTGGAGATCGAGGCTGTCCTCGACGCGACCGCTGCCTGAGGCATCTCTCTGGGGCCAACGAGCCTATCGGCACGACGAAAGGAGACCGACGTGAAGATCGTCACTATCGGGCGAGGAGCCATCGGCGGCGGGCTGGCCGAGTTATGGCGTGATGCGGGGCACGAGGTCGAAACGCTCGGCCGCGATGGCGGAGACGCCTCGGAGGCAGACGTGGTCTTGGTCGCGGTGCCCGGCGACAAGATCTCAGCCGCCCTGAGCAAGGTCACCGGGCTCGGCGGAAAGGTCGCCATTGACGCGACCAACATCCTGCCCCCGCGCCACGGCGGCTTCGCGTCCAACGCCGAGGAGGTGAAGTAGTTCACCCACGGACCGGTCGCCAAGAGTTTCAACATGAACTTCGGGATCCTGTTCGGCGCAGTGCGTGAGCAGCGGGTCCGGCCGAGCAACTGGTACCTCGCCGACGACGACGCCAGGGAGGTCACCGAGCATCTCATCCGCGATGCCGGCTACGACCCTGTGCACGTCGGAGACCTCTCACGGGAGGGTTTCGTCGGGGACGGCGCATCTCGCTCGGTGGAGCTGCGCGGACCTGACTCCGTCCCGTGCCGGGTGCCCGGAGCGGGACTCGGACCCGCACGCCCTCTCGGACAGCAGCTTTTGAGGCTGCCGTGTCTGCCAATTCCACCATCCGGGCCGACCTGGCCCTCACGCTAGCGGGACTTTCCGGGCTATGCCGATGAGCCGGTTTTCGGGGCCTCTCAGAACTTCTTCCAAATAAGCCTCTGACCAGCGCGTTTGTCCTGGTCAGAGGCTCGCGTTTTGTCGCTGGAGGGTGT
>JBOHUM010000006.1:0-17604 GCA_050734515.1 Candidatus Dormibacteria bacterium | reverse complement strand
GCCCTGGCCGGATCCGGCGTCCAGCAGGAGTCATTCGGTCAGTGCGATGTGGAGGACATCTCGGTTGAGACGAACTAGAATCCGGCGGAGCTTGCTCGGGGGGCTCGGCAAAGGCGCTGCCTTTAGCGCGGTGCTGGGGCTGGTGGGCCTGGCCGGCGCGCTCACGGCTCAGGTGGTAGGGGCGTGGACCTACACGGTCAGCACCGACGTCTACACGTCCAGCACAGTGCCAACCACAGCACCCGGCGTTGCGTCGACGGCCAATCCAACTACGGCCAGCCCCGGGGAGTACATCTCAGACAGCGCGACGATCCCCAAAGGCGGCGAAAGTTACATCCTAGGCGGCACGGTGACGTTCGATCTCTACTCTGGAACGCCGCCTCCCAGCTGTTCCGGGTACGGCACGCCGCTGACTGAGGCTGCGCTAACTGTGAACAGCACCATGAGTGTTACCCCCGCTCCCACCGACGAGACCGTGTACAGCTACACGGCGGGGACGAGCGGCTACTTCCAGGTACCCTCGACCGCAGCAAGCGGAACCAACTACTACTGGGTCGCTGCCTTCAAGGACAGCGAGAACAGTATTTTCTACTCTTCGTGTTCGTCAGAGGAAGTGACGGTGGTCGTTCCCAAGAGTTCGACGCAGATCTCGACATCGGTGCAGGGTCTTCCGATCACGCTGCAGCAGTCCGATGTCACCAATCCCAACAAGATTTTTGACATGATCACCCTGAGCGGAGCGACGGACCTGATCAACAATCAGGTCACCGTGACGCTGGAGGCCGTCTCCGGCTCCTCGAGCGTGCACCAGACCTACACCGTCACACTCACTCAGTCAGGCGCCAACTGGGTCGGGCAGACGCCTGACTTCGTGCCTGAGGCCGCTGGTCAGTTCTGCTACGCGGTGAGCTTCGCCGGTGACGCCAACAACTCGCCGGCGAGCAGTGCCTGCGGCCAGGAGGGGTTCACTGTCAACCAGTACCCCGCCAGCCTGGTCACCTACCCGGTCACGCCGGTCACCAGCGCGGTGGGTATGGTCCTCGATGACACGGCCGTGATGAACATCTATCCCAACCATCAGGCGATGGGAGGGAGCGGGCAGTACGGTTCGGTCACATTTGGGCTCTACACCGATTCCAGCTGCTCCAATCAAGTGACAGCAGGAGGCAGTGCACTCGGCGCCACCGAGGACGTCCTCTGGGTGAGCTCCGCCAGTGAGATGGAGGCCACAGTCTCCCTCACGGTGGCCACACCGCTGGCGTCGGGCACCTACTACTGGCTCGCCGCCTACTCGGGGAACTACGACAACACCGCCTACAGCACCTGCGGCGAGCCGACCACGATCGCAGCCAACATTCCCTCGATTTCCACGACACCGTCGTCCACCAGCGTGACCTCGGGCACCTCTGTTTATGACGCGGCCCAGGTGACGGGTCTGGTGGCACCAGCCAGCACCGACTCGGTCGACTTCCAGTTGGTGTCTGACTGCACAGCCAGCCCCTCGTACTCCAAGGATCTGGGCAGCGTCATGCTGACCATCAGCGGGGGCACGGGATCCGCCAGCTCGCCCTCCATGAGCGCTCCGGCGGCGGGCACCTACTACTGGCTGGCGATCTTCAGCGGTGACGCCAACAACGCTTCGGTGTCCGAGAGCTGCGGCACCGAGAAGGTGGTCGTGACCTCTACCGGCGGTGGCAGCGGCACCCTCGGTGCCAGCACCACCTCATCCTCGACTCCGGGAACCGGGGCCGATCTGTTCGGACCCGGCTTGGCCGGAGCCCTGACCCTGCTCTTGGGCGGCCTGCTGCTGATCGCCGGACGGCGGTGGCGGCGGCTGGGCGGCCTCTGAGTTCCTAAGCCGACCAAGATCCCCCCGGGTTCTCCAGGGCCCCGCCCTGGGGAGCCCGGGGTCACTCGCCCCGAGGGGTGGTGGGGTTCTGTCCCTGGGGGCTTCGCTAGACTCCCTGGCGGCGGAGCGCGGGCGCGGCCGCTGGCCGCGCCCGGACCGCAGCAAGCCCGGGAGGAGACATGTCCGGACTCGACCCTGAGTTTCTGCAGCTACCCCTCGACGACCTGGCCGGGACATTCCTGGAGGCTGCCGAGCAGCTGCCGGGCCTCGGCTACGGCGACATCCGCATCCACCGCGACCGGATCCAGGGGATCCACGTCCGCGAGCATGACCTGATCTCGCTCAGCGAGTCCGAGCCGGTGGGCCTGGGGGTGCGGGTGGTGGTGGACGGCTCCTGGGGGTTCGCCGCCACCAGCGAACTGAGCCGAGACGGGGTGCGGCGCTCGCTGCGCTCGGCGGGGGAGATGGCCCGACGCCTGCGCCCGCTCCTGGAGGAGCGGGTGGAGCTGGCCCCGGAGCCCCCCCACCGGGAGACCTGGATCGGCGACGTCGATGTCGACCCCTTCTCGGTGCCGTCCGACCGCAAGGTGGACTTCATGCTCGAGGTGACGGACCGCGGCCTGCGGGCCGGGGCCAAATTCGCCGAGTTCTACTGCCTGCAGGTGCAGGAGAATCGCTGCTTCGTCAGCACCGAGGGCTCGCGAATCCTGCAGCAGCGGGCCCGGCTCTACCCGGTCTGCGAGGTGGGGCTGGTGGACGAGCGGGCGTCGGGGCTGATCGAGACCATGCGCTCCACCGCCCGGCCGGTGGGCCGGGGCTGGGAGTACGTCGAGGCCCACGGTTTCCCCGACGAGGCGGAGCGGATGGTGGGATGGCTCAAGGAGAAGCTGGCCGCACCGTCGGTGAGCCCGGGCAGCTACGACCTGGTGCTCGACCCCTCCAACCTCTGGCTGACCATCCACGAATCGGTCGCCCACGGCACCGAGTTGGACCGGGCCCTGGGCTACGAGGCCAACTACGCCGGAACCACCTTCGCCACCCCCGACCAGGTCGGGTCGCTGCGCTACGGCTCGCCACGGATGCACATCACCGGCGACCGACTCCAGGCCAAGGGCCTGGCCACGGTGGGGTTCGACGACGAGGGGGTGGGCGCCCAGCGCTGGGACATCATCAAGGACGGGATCCTGGTCGGCTACCAGCTCAACCGGCAGATGGCACAGAAGTTCAAGCTGCCCCGCTCCAACGGCTGCGCCTTCGCCGACAGCTGGTCGCACCTGCCCCTGCAGCGGATGCCCAACGTCTCCCTGCAGCCGGACCCCGAGCGCGACACCACCCTCGAGGAACTCCTGGGCCAGGTGCAGGAGGGGATCTACATCCTGGGTGACAAGTCCTGGTCGATTGACCAGCAGCGCTACAACTTCCAGTTCACCGGCCAGCGCTTTTACCGCATCCACCAGGGCCGGCTGGCGGGCCAGCTCCGCGACGTCGCCTACCAGTCGCGGACCCCAGACTTCTGGGGGCGTCTGGAGGGACTGGGTGGCGAGTCCAGCTGGCGGCTGCACGGGGCCTTCAACTGCGGCAAGGGCGAGCCGGGGCAGGTGGCCCCGGTCTCTCACGGCTGTCCCCCGGCCCTCTTCCGCCAGGTCAACGTCCTCAACGCTCGCCAGGAGGGCCGCCAGTGAGGCTGGAGGAGCTCCGCGAGGCTGGTTTGGAGGCCGGCGCGGCGGTGGTGCTGGCGGAGCGCTCCTCGCGGACCAACTTCCGCTTCGCCAACAACACCGTCACCACCAATGGCCGTGAGGACTCGACCTCGGCCGGGGTGGTGGCCCTGGAGGGGGAGCAGGTCGGGGTGCAGTCGGCCGACGTCGGCTCCGCGGAGCAGGTGGTGGCCCTGGCCCGAGCTGCGGGGGAGCGGGCCCGGCGCAGCCCCGCGGCCCCGGACGCCATGCCCATGCTCCCGCCGGAGGAGGCCGCCCGGGCCGAGGCCGATGGCGCCCAGGCCCCCGAGGCCGGGCCCGAAGAACTCGACCCGGTTCTGGGGCCGGTCCAGGAGCTGCTGGAGCGCAGCCGCAGCGCCGGGCTGCGCTGCTTCGGCTACGCCCAGGCAACCGCTTCCCAGCAGCTCCTGGGCACCGCCGCGGGAGTTCGCCTGGAGGGGCGGCGCCAGGCCGCCTCCCTGTCCCTGACCCTCAAGACCCCCGACTTCAAGCGCAGCGTCTGGAGCGGATCGGCGGCCCGGCGCCTGGGGGAGATCGATCCCCTGGCGATGTTCGAGCGGGCCCAGCAGCGGCTGGACTGGACCGAGCGCTCGGTCTCGCTCCCGGCCGGCCACTATCAGGTGCTGCTGGAGCCCTCGGCGACCGCCGACTTCATCGTCCGCCTGGCGTGGGAGATGCACGCCCGGGGCGCTGACGAGGGCCGCACGGTCTTCGCCGGCCCCTCCGGGCCCCGGGTCGGCGAGAGGATGTACGCCTCGGAGGTGACCCTGGAGAGCGATCCCGCCGATCCCCGGATGACGGTGCCCGGCTTCGTCCGCAGCCTGGGCTCCAGCGAGTACAGCTCGGTGTTCGACAACGGCCTGGCGGTGCCGGCCACGGTCTGGGTGGAGCGGGGGGTGCAGCAGGACCTGATCTGCCCGCGGCGCTGGGCGAAGGACCACGGGCACCCGGTTCGGCCCGACGCCGACAACCTGCGCATGCGCGGCACCACTACCACCCTGGAGCAGATGATCGCCAGCAGCGAGCGTGCCCTGCTCCTGACCTCGCTCTGGTATATCCGAGACGTGGACCCCGCCAGCCTGCTGCTGACCGGCCTGACCCGGGACGGCGTCTTCCTCATCGAGCAGGGGCAGGTCGTGGGCGCGGTCAACAATTTCCGCTTCAACGAGAGCCCGGTGGGGGTACTGGAGCGCACCGTCGAGTTGGGGGCCCCGGAGCTCGCCCTCTCCCGCGAGGTCGGCGACGACATCTTCCTGGAGGCACCGCCGATCCGGGTGGAGAACTTCTTCATGTCCTCGGTCTCGGACGCGGTCTAACCGGGCTCCGGTGACCTCAGCCCGGGAACCGGCGGCCGGGGCCGCAGCCGCTCTGGGGCAGGCGGTGGAGTGGACCTGCCAAACCCTCTGGCTGACTCAGCGGCGCGAGCCGGAGCTGGTGGAGCTCCAAGCTCGGCGGGGATCCACCGGTTACGCCCACTACATCGTCAGCAGGGCCGGGCTGCTGCCCGACGCCGAGTGGACGGGGGCGCTCTACGTCCTTCCCCCGGCCCTGGTCGACCACCTCCGGGAGCGCTGCCGAGCGCTCGAGCCGGACCGCTACCTGGGCCAGACCCTGGAGGCCGGAGCGGGGGCGCTGCGCCGCCTCCGGCCCCAGGCACCCGACCCGATCCTCGGGCAGCTCAGCCGGCGCGTCGGGGGCGGCCCGCTGCCGCAGGCCTGGGCGGCACTGCCGCCCAGTGGCGATCCCCACCGGGACTGGCTGCAGGCGGCGATGGCGCTGCGCGAGGGTCGGGCCCTGAGCCACTACCGGGCCGCCTCCGCCCGGGGGCTGGCGCCCCTGGAGCTGCTCGAGCTCACCGCCCTGCAACCGGGGGCCGACGCCGAACTGCCCCAGCGCCTATTCCGCTGGAGCGACCAGGAGGTGGCCGATGCCCGGGCCAGCCTGCGCCGGCGGGGCTGGTTGGGCCCGGAGCCCAGCCCGACCGAGTCCGGCCGGCAGGCCAGCGCCGACATCGAGGCAGAGACTGAGCTCTGGAGCGCCACTCTCCTGGGCGACTTGGGCGAGGCGGGGCTGGCGGCGGTCGCCGCCGCGGCCGCGGAGTTCTGGCCCGGCAGCGATTCCTGAGAGGGCAGGGATCGACCCGGAACCGCGGGAGTCGGCGCCCGTTTGAGTGGCCGAGGTCCTAGACCAGCTCCGCGACCAGAGGTAGGGGGTGGCCTTCTACTTCGAGACCTCGGCCTTCCTCAAGCTCCTGGTCCGGGAGGCGGAATCGCAGGCGATGCGGATCTGGTTTAGCGAGGAGCGACATTCCTGCTGGTCGTCGCAGCTGCTGGTCACGGAGGCGCTCCGCGCCGGGCAGCGGCTGGGGGTGGATCGGTTGACGGTCGAAGAGGTCCTCGACACGGTGGCTCTCACCCTCCCCGCGACGACGACGTTCTACCGGGCCGGGATGCTGGGGGCGGGGAGCTGCGCTCCCTCGACGCCCTCCATCTCGCCACCGCTCTGGAGCTAGGCGGCGACCTGGAAGGGATCGTCGCCTATGACCGGCGGGTGATCATGGGCGCGCAGGTGGCGGGCTTGAGGGTAGTGAGCCCCAGCTGAGCCGGTCAGCGCCGGACGAGGAGGAGGGCGTCTGCAGCAGCACCTCCCGGAGTGGTTTGCGATTGACATACCGAAGGCGGGGCGACCCGTATCACAGGCCCGGTCCCCCAGCCGCGGGCTGGGAACCGGGAGTAGCAGGGCCAAGACGGCCGATCCATGGGGGCCGGGTTCAGGGACAATTGCGCTGACGTATGGAAGCCAAGGCGCTGCCGGACGGTAGCGAGGCTGCTCCGGGACGGCCCCACTCCGGGCCGGGGAGGCCGCTGCACCCCCGGCCCCGGACCATGGTGGTCGTGGTCCTGGCGCTCCTGGTGGTGGCGGTGGGGGTCGACCTACCGCTGGCCTACCTGCGCTCCAGCAACCTGGGCCGGGAGAGCGGCAATCTGCGCCGGACCTGGGCCCAGGACCAGCGCCAGGGGGTGAGCGCCGCCAGCCTCAGCTCGTTGCGCCGGCGCCTGGCCCGGGTCGACGTCCAGCAGTGGTGGCTGCCCAACTTCTGGGTGCAGTCTCAGCAGGCCCGGATCCAGGGACTGCGCCAGCTCACCAGCCAGGACTTCACCGCGGCAGTGGCCCGCAGCCGCCACGCCGCCGAGGGCTATCTCAGCGACTACCAGCAGTTCGTCAGCGGTAACACCGCCTGGCTGAGCGCCAGCTCCCAAACCCGGGACTCGACATGGGCCCGGCAGCTGGGCCGGGCCGCCACTCCGGGCCGGCTCGACACCCTGGCCGCCCAGTGGGAGACCGACCTGAGCCAGGCGCAGGCGGCGGTCAAGGCGGCCCAGACCAAGGCGGCCGCTGCGGTGGCGGTGGCCAGCGGCCCCACCGGACTGCTCGGCGAGGCCAACACCCTGGACTCGATCGCCCGCCACGACGCCCTTTCACAGCTGGGGGTGCCCCAGGACGCCGCCGCCCTGCAGGCGGCTCTGGCCGCGGGCCAGGCCGGCACCAGCCAGAGCGCCGTCCTCTCCACTCAGATCGACCTGCTCCGCGCCGAGATCGGGCTCAACGACCAGACCAGCGCTCTTGCCCAGAGCGTCATGGACCAGGCCGATCAGGCGGCGGCCGAGCAGACCCCCAACTCCTCCAGCTACCTGGCCCAGTACCAGGCGGCCCACTCCCAGCTGCTGGGGGCGCAGACCGCCGACCAGCTGGCCCCGGTGCAGTCCACCCTGCAGACCCTGCAGCAACAGCTGCAGGCGGAGCTGGCCGCCAACAACTGCGGCCACACCTCGATCAGCGGCAAGTCGATCTACATATCCCTCTCCCTGCAGGAGATGATCTTTTATGACAACGGGTGCGCCGTGCAGGCGACCCCGGTGACCACCGGCCGGCCGCAGCTGCCCACTCCCACCGGCAGCTACTCGATCTTCGACAAGCAGAGCCCCTTTGAGATGATCTCCCCCTGGCCGCCCAGTTCTCCCTTCTGGTACCCGGACAGCTGGACCACCTGGGTGATGGAGTTCGACCAGGGCGGCTACTTCATCCACGACGCCCCCTGGGAGCCGGGCGGTGACTACGGGCCGGGCAGCCAGAACAACCTCGACGCCGCCAGCCACGGCTGCGTCCACACCCCGGGGGCGGTGATGCAGTGGGCCTACTCTTGGACCCCGCTGGGCACCCCGGTGGTGATCACCGGCTGAGCCGGTGCTGGCCCCGGAGAGCCCGGCCGCCAACCCGCCCCCCGGGGTGGACCCGGAGCTGCTGGAGCAGCTCGCCTTCCGCAGCCAGCTGCGCTACGTCTTCCGGCGGGCGCTGACCCTGCTCGATGCCGCCGCCTCGGAAGCGGGCCTGACGCCGCTGGGCTACCACGCGGTGCTGGTGCTGGGAGCGGGCGGCGCCGAGGGGGTCACCGAGCAGGAGCTGGTGCAGCAGCTGGCCTCCAGCCGGGCCCACATCTCGGTGTTGAGCCGCTCCCTGGTGGAGGCGGGGCTGGTGCGGCGCTCGGCCCTGCCCAGCGACCGCCGCCGGATGCTGCTCACCCTCACCGATCGGGGCTGGGAGGCGGTCGCCACCATCGCCAGGCACCACCGGGAGCGGATGCGGGAGCTGGTGGAGGGCTGGGACCCCAGCGCCTTCGAACAGCTCCTGGAGCGGATCATGAACGTCTACTTGGGGCTGGAGGGACGGGTGCGGGTGGAGCGGCTGGCCCCGATCGAGCCGGCGGCCCGGGGCTGAGCCGCCCGGCTGGGGCCCGCCCCCGATAATGGGCGCCCGGATGCCACCAACCTCCCAGCGAGGGCGGGCTTGAGCCCGGCCGACTCCGCGCCCGGGCCGCCCCGGCCCCAGCTGGGCCCGGGCCTGCGCCGGCAGCTCGAGGGTCCCTACTTCCTGGGCCCGGCCACCTTCGCCAAGCAGGCGCAGCTGAGCGAGCCTGAGGAGCTGGACCGCTGGAGCCCGGCGGTGGCGGTCATGGGCGCGCCCTGGGACGGCTCCACCAGCTACCGCCCCGGTGCCCGCTTCGGGCCCCGGGCGGTGCGAGTGGCCAACTACCAGGCCCCCGACTGGCACCTCGACCTCGAGGTGGCGCCGCTGGAGGAGCTTCTGGTGGTGGACTACGGGGATGCGGTCTGCCCTCCGGGGCTGGTGGAGGCCGCCCACCAGGCGATCCGCGAGCGGGTCTTCGAGGTGGCCTCGCGCGGGATCGTGCCGGTGGTGATCGGCGGCGACCATTCCATCACCCTGCCCGCCGCCACCGCCGTGGCCGACGCCGTGGGCCGGGGCCGCTTGGGGGTGGTCCACTTCGACGCTCACGCCGATACCGCCCCCGAGAGCTATGGCAACCCGCTCTCCCACGGGACCCCGATGCGCCGCCTGGTGGAGTCGGGGGCGGTGCGTGGGCGCAACTTCGTCCAGATCGGGCTGCGCGGCTACTGGCCGCCCCGGGAGGTCTTCGCCTGGATGGCGGAGCAGGGCCTTCGTTGGCACCTCATGGACGAGATCTGGAGGGTGGGCATCGCCGAGGTGATGCGGCGCGCCCTGGCCCAGGCCCTGGACGGCCCGGAGCTGCTCTACGTCTCGGTCGACATCGACGTGCTCGACCCCGGCTTCGCCCCCGGGACCGGGACCCCGGAGCCCGGAGGGATGAACCCCGCCGACCTGCTCCGGGCCCTCCGCCAGGTGGGGCTGCAGGCCCCGGTGGTGGCCATGGACGTGGTCGAGGTGGCTCCAGCCCTCGACCCCGCCGAGCTCACCGCCCAGAACGCCAACCGCTGCATCCTGGAGCTGATCTCGGCACTGGCCGCCAAGCGGCGCCAGCAGCGGCTGACCGCCCGGCCCTGAGGCGCGGGCCCTACTCCAGGACCAGGCAGAGCCGGCTGCGGCCCAGGGTCCGGTAGGGGGTGGAACCGGGGCGGAGGTGGGGCAGCCAGGCCCGGGGCAGGATCAGTCCCAGATGAAGGCGCTGGAGCCGGAGCACGGTCCGCTCCGGCCGTTCCAGGTCGGGGTAGCCCACGGCCCTCCCATCCGAGACCACCCCCAGAACGGCTCGGAACTCCTCGGCGAGGCGGTCGACCAGGTCCCAGAGCGAGTCCTCCTCCAGACGCGCCTGGAACTCGGACCAGGGGGGAAGCCTCAGGGTGAGCTCGCCCTGCTCCCCGGCGGCGGGCTCCTGGGCTTCCAGGGTGACCGCCACCCCGTTCCAATGGAGCGGCTCCCCCAGGATCAGAGGGGGGCCCTGGCGCCGACCCACGATGTAGCGCTCCTGGCCCCGGTCGGGGATGGCGCCCGCCTGGGTGCGGAGGAGGTCGAGGGCGCGTCCCGCCAGCCAGGGCTGGCCCGCGACCAGGGGGCAGCTGAGCGAGATAGTGGTTTCGTCGGCGGTCCCCAGGCAGCAGCGCCAGCCCGGGCCGGTCGGCGGGGCGGACTCGGCAGCGCCCCCGGGCCCGCTCAGAGGTTGAAGGCGCTGAACATGCTGGGCGCGTTGGCGGCGCCGCCCAGGAGGGGGCTGAGGCCGAGCAGCTCCTCGGTGGTGCGCAGCAGCGAGTAGTGGCTGAAGGCGGCGCTGGGGCGGGTGCCGGCGGGCACCGAGGGCGAGATCGCCAGGAGGGGCACCAGCTGGTTGGCGGTGCCCTCGTCCCAGGTGATGAAGATGACCGTCTGCCCCGACTGGTACTGCGGGGTGGCGATCAGCTGGGGCACCTCCCGGGAGAGCCAGGTGTCCCCCTGAGAGGTGCTGCAGTCGTGCATGTCGTCGCAGAGGTTGGGGGTGACGAAGGTGAAGCGGGCGGAGATGTCCGGCGGCGAGCCCAAGGGACGGTCCTGGCCAGCGCACTCGGAGGCGATGTTGGTGTAGTAGACGGCGGGGTTGTGCTTGGTGGCGTACTCCCCGCCACTGCTGTGGTCGCAGTTGCCGGGCATTCCCTCGTCCAGTGCCGCCCAGCCGCCGCCCAGCAAGGAGAAGATGCTGGCCGCCCCCAGCGGGTGCTCCGAGGGGTCCCCGTCGTCGGAGACACCCTGGGTGGATCCCGAGGTGAGGGCGATGTAATTGGGTAGGCTGGGGTGGGCCACGGCGCTGTAGTTGGGCGCCAGGCCGCAGAGCTGGGCGAGCTGGTTGACGTAGGGCGCCTGGGACGAGCCCAGGATGTCGCCATCGTCGCGGTTCTCCATCAGAATCCAGACCACGTGCTGGATGTCAGCAGGGGGGCTGGCGCTGAGCCCGCAGGGCCGGGCCGCGGTCGGGGCCAGCGCCGAGGGGCTGGGCGAAGGTCGGGGGGTGGCTCGGGGGTGGTGGTGGTGATGGTGTCGGTGGTGGTGGTGAGTCGCCGGGGGGCTGGCGCAGGCGGCGGCCGTCGCCGCCAGCAGCAGCACCAGCCCCAGCAGGGCGACAAGCCCGGGGCGCTGGTTGCGAACCGGGAGTGGCGATCTCAGGGTTGGGGACCTCCAGGGGCGGGTGGAATCCGGGAGGCGCGGGGGCGCCTGCCGATCAGGCTAGGCCATCCCCTCGGCCGGGGGTCGGTTCGGCTTTGACCATGGGCCTCCCTGGGGCACCCAGGGAGATGGCCGCGGGCCGCTCCGGCAAGAGTTACCCTAGCCTCAGCCTCCGGTCTCGCCGGAAGTGGCAAGACGCCCCATCGAGGCACCGCACATGAGCATCGACACCGAAGCCCTGCCCCCTGCTCCCGCCTACCGGGAGGCAGCCCTGCAGGGCGTGGACCACATCGAGTTCTTCGTGGGCAACGCCCGCCAGGCGGCCCACTTCTACCGTTCCGCCTTCGGGTTTGGGGTGGTGGCCTACTCCGGCCCGGAGACCGGGGTCAGGGACCGGGCCTCGTATGTCCTGCGCCAGAAGGACGTCACCCTGGTGATGACGGCGCCGCTGGGGCCCGATGGCGCCATCGCCGACCACGTGCGCCTGCACGGGGACGGGGTTCGCACCCTGGCGTTCACGGTTGCGGACGCCGCCGCCGCCTTCCAGGACGCGGTGGCGCGGGGTGCGAGGGCGGTGGCCGAGCCTCACGTGGTCGAGGATCGCCAGGGGGCGGTCCGCCTGGCCACGGTGCGCACCTTCGGCGACACCGTGCACACCTTCGTCGAGCGGGCCGAGTACCAGGGGGCCTTCCTACCCGGCTACCGAGCGGAGTCCAAGGAGGGGGCTGGGGCCGGACTGGAGCTGGTCGACCACTGCGTCTGCAACGTCGAGCTGGAGCGGATGGACGAGTGGGTCAGTTGGTACAACCGCGTGTTCGGCTTCGACGTCTTCCAGGAGTTCGATGAGAGCGACATCGCTACCCAGTATTCGGCGCTGCGGAGCAAGGTGGTGCGGGGCGGTCGCAACGGCAGCGTCACCTTCCCCATCAACGAGCCGGCCCAGGGGCTGCGCAAGTCCCAGATCGAGGAGTACCTGGACTACTACCACGGCCCCGGGGTGCAGCACATAGCCCTCCACACCCAGGACATCGTCGCCAGCGTCGACTGGCTGCGCCGCCAGGGCGCCGAGTTCCTGCGGGCCCCGGACAGCTACTACCAGCAGCTGCCGGAGCGGGTGGGGGCGATCGATGAAGATCTGGAGCGGCTCCGCCAGCTCAACATCCTGGTCGACCGCGATGAGCACGGCTACCTGCTGCAGATCTTTACCCGCCCGGTGGAAGACCGGCCCACCCTCTTCTTCGAGGTGATCCAGCGCAAGGGCTGCCAGGGGTTCGGCAAGGGCAACTTCCAGGCCCTGTTCGAGGCCATCGAGCGGGAGCAGGAGGCGCGCGGCAACCTCTGAGCCAGCCGCCACGCAGCGCCCGGCCGCAATGACGTCCAGGGTGCAGGGCCCGCTCAGCGTGGCCGAGGCCCGGGCCCAAATCCTGCGCGGTTCTCCCCGGGTGGCGGAGGAGGCCCTGGCGGTAGACGGCCTCTTGGCGGGGCGGGTGCTGGCCGAGGACGTGCTGGCGGCCTACACGCTGCCCCCCTTCGACAACAGCGCCATGGACGGATACGCGGTCCGAGCCCGAGACGTGGGCTCGGTACCGCTGCGCCTGCCGGTCCGGGGCGAGATGGCGGCGGGTATGGCTCCCGGTGCCGTCCGGCTGCAGCCGCAGAGCTGCGCCAAGGTCATGACCGGTGCCCCCCTGCCCGAGGGCGCCGACGCGGTGGTCCCCTACGAGTGGACCGACCGCGGAGAGGAGACCGTCCTGATTCAGCGGGCCCCGACGGTGGGCAACGCGGTGCGGCGAGCCGGGGAGGACCTCGCAGCGGGTGAGCTGGTGCTGGGACGGGGCCACCGGCTGCGGCCGGTCGATCTGGCGCCCCTGACCGCCTCCGGCCGGGGCCAGGTGCGGGTGGCCCGCCGCCCCCGGGTGGCGCTGCTGACCACCGGCGAAGAGATCCGCCCGCCCGGCACCAGCCTGGCCCCCGGAGAGATCCTCGACACCGCTGGCCCCGCGATCGAGGCCGAGATCCTGGCCGGTGGCGGGGAGGTGGTGCTCCGGGAGCGGGTCGGCGACCGACCCGAGGCGGTGGAGCGGGCCCTGCGCACTGCCGCCACCGCTGCCGACCTGGTGGTGACCGTGGGCGGGGTCAGCGTCGGCGACCACGACCACGTTCGGGAGACGGTGGAGCGCTGGGGACGGCTGCGGCTCTGGCGGGTGGCGATGCGGCCCGGGCGGCCGATTGCCTTCGGCACGCTCGAGGGCGCCGCCTTCCTGGGCCTGCCCGGCAACCCGGTCTCGGCCACCGTCACCTTCCTCCTCTTCGGCGTCCCCTGCCTCCTGGCGATGCAGGGCGCCGCCCGCACCGACCCCGCCACCACCGTCGCCGAGCTGCTGGACAAAGTGGAGAAGCCAGAGGGCTTGGAGACCTTCCATCGGGTCGCTCTCAAGCCCCGGCCGGGCCAGCTCCCCGGAGTCAGGGTGGCCGGCAATCAGAGCAGCGGCGCCACCCTCTCCCTGGCCCGCGCCGACGCCCTCCTGGCCCTTCCCGCCGCCGGCGAGAGCGTGCCCCGCGGAGCGCTGGTGGAGGTTATCCCCCTCTGAGGCGCTGGAGGTCCGCTACTCAGGAGTCCAGCCCCAGCTCACCCCCCGCGGCGCCGGCCTGGGCCGCAGCCTTGATGGCGCCCTCGAGCACCCGCAACCTGCCCTCCCGGGACTGGCCGGCGGCGGCGCGGCCCGCCAGGTAGGCAGCCAGGGGAGCGTACTGACGGGCCCCGGTGACGTGGGCCGCCTCCGCCGCCAGATCCAGCACCAGCTTGGCCTCCTCGCGCCGCAGCACCGCCTCGGCCGCTCCCAGGCCCTTGAGATAGCGATCGAACCACTCGTTCATGGCGTTCCTCCCTTGGTCCGCGGCCCGACCTCCCTTTGGGCGGCCTCGGCCAGCTCCTCGCGGGTGTTGCAGTTGATGAAGGAGAGCGCCTCCGGGTCCCACTCCCGCCAGGTCGCCTCGGCGACCGGCAGCAGCCGGAGCTGGGGAAGCAACTCGCGCAGCGCCGGGCCTCGCGCCCCCGAGGCCCCGGAATGGCCCACGCGCAGAAGGGCGGCGCTGGCGCTGCGGCGGTAGATGGCGAAGAGCGGCTCCAGCCGACCCCGGTGGACCGGGACCACCGCCTCCAGCTCGGGGTGGCGGCCAGCCAGCTCCGCCAGCCCCAGGGCCAGGGCAGGGCTGGGGAAGGGGAGGTCGGCGGCCAGCACCAGGGCCAGCTCGCCGGGGGCCGCTCCCAGTCCCGCCACCACGCCGGCGGCGGGCCCCTCCAGCCGGGGGTCGTCGGCCACCACCGGCCAGCCGGTGCCGTAGTCGTGGGGGCCGGCGATCAGCGGCACCCCGGCGATCACGCCCAGCCGCTCCCGCAGCCGCCGGATCAAAGGCAGTCCTCCGGGGCCGGGGAAGAGCAGACCCGGCTTGTCCTCGCCCATGCGTCGACTGTGGCCCCCGGCCAGGATCACCAGGGTCAGCTGCTGGGTCGCCAGCCCGGGGCCTGCCACCGGGCTCAGGGGACCGCCTCGGCGCGTGCCCGCCCCGGGAGCGCCAGCCGGTCCGGGTGGCTGTAGACGGTGCAGCGCTGGCCGCGGAGGAAGCCGACCAGGGTCAACCCGGTTGCCTGCGCCGCCTGGACGGCCAGCGAGGAGGGCGCTGAGATCGAGGCCAGGACGCAGATCCCCGCCGCTGCCGCCTTCTGGACGATCTCGAAGCCGGCCCGGCCGCTCACCACCAGGCAGTGGTCCCGGAGCGGCAGACGATCCTGGAGCAGGGCCTGGCCCACCAACTTGTCGACGGCGTTGTGCCGGCCCACGTCCTCGGCCACCTCCAGCTCCCCGCCATCAGGTGCCAGCAGGCCGGCGGCGTGGAGACCGCCGGTGCTCTGGAAGATGCGCTGCGCCTGCAGCAGGCGCTCGGGCAGCCCCAGCAGGGTGGCGAGCTCCCAGGGGTGACTGCCCTGCACCTCCGCCTGGAAAGCCTGCAGTGCCTCCAGGGTGGCGGTTCCGCAGATCCCGCAGGCGCTGGAGGAGGGCAGCGCCCGCTGCCAACCCAGGGCGCCCCCGGGCAGCTCCTGGGTGAGCTCGACGTCAACCAGGTTCTCCGCCTCGGGCTCGAGGCGCACCGCCACCGGGAGCAGCTCGGGGTGCAGCTGCCCGCTGGGCGCCAGGCGCAGGCCCCGGAGCTCCTCGCGCCGACGCAAGAGCCCCTCGGCGTGGAGCAGTCCCAGGGCGAGCTGCGCATCCCAGCCCGGGGTGCGCAGCATGATCGCCAGGGGCTGTCCGTTGACCAGGAGCTGCAGAGCCTGCTCGCGCGCCACCCAGTCCTCTCCGGGGGTGGGCGCGCCCTCCAGCACCCTGGTCACCGCCACCGCCTCCTGGGCCGACCGGCCCGGGCCCGCAGCGCTCACGCCCCGATCGTACCTCGGCTCCAGACACGTGCCGCCCCGCTCAGAGGGCTCCGGGCCGGCTACTCGTCGTGAGGGCAGCTGCCCACCGGTTCCCCGTGGTGGCAGCCGCACCGGTCCACGGTCTCCTCCAGGATCAGGTCCCCGTCTGGGAAGTGAAGGCGGGGCCCCAGGGCGAGATCCTGGGCGTCCACCCGACGGGCCTTGAGCACGTAGCAGAGCTGACCGGCGCACTGGGTGGCGGCGAGCATGTTGGGGTTGCCCGCCCGCACCAGCCGGTCGGCCAGCTCGGCCGAGCCGGCCCCGTCGACCCGGCGGTGGCCGACTGAGGTGTAGTAGGAGCCCCGCTCCAGGTTCAGGGCCGCCCCCGTCGCCCCCGCCAGTGCCAGCGCCACCGCCTCCGCCATGGCGCCCGCCCCCAAGCGCACCAGCCGCTTGGTGAGCGTCCCCGAGTCGTCGTCGGTTTGGATCTCGGTGCGGCGCTGGAGCAGGAGCGGCCCGGCGTCAATCCCCCGCGCCAGGCGCTGGAAGCTGATGCCGCTCTCGGTCTCGCCGGCCACGATTGCCCAGTAGACGGGCTCGGGCCCCCGATAGAGCGGCAGCAGCGAGGGGTGCACGTTCATCCAGCCCAGGCGGGGTATGGCCAGAGCCCTCTCGTGGAGGATCTGGTCGAAGCTGGCCACCACCATCAGCTCGGCGTGCAGGCGGCGAAGCGCCACCACTGAGTCGTAGTCGTTGACCCGGGCCAGGCGGAGCAGCGGAATCCCGAGGTGGTCGGCGATCTGGCTCAGGGCGTTGCGACCGGCGATGGCCGGGTTGGCCCCCAGGCTGGTGGCCAGGCCCACCACCTCGACGCCCGTGCGCAGCAGCGCCAGCAGCAACGCCACGCTGTAGTGGGAGGGGAAGCCGACGAAGGCCACCCGGGGGGCTCCTTGGGGCGGCGCCTTGGGTCCCTCTGAGGGCTCCTCGGGCAACACCAGGTCTGGGACCATGGCAAAGGCGCGCCGATCCCATAGCCACCTTTCCACCGAGGCCAGCCAGGCGCCGGCCCCGGCGCCGCTAGCGGACCTGGCCGGGCGCTCCACCGCAGGCATCGTAGCCTTCCCCGCCCCCTTCTCAGATCGCAAGCGTCACGAATTCGTTGACCGGATGCCACGTCACCGCAAGTTCCCAGTGTCACACTGCCAGACGGGATGGCGGATGCACCTGCCCGCGCGATCGAGAGTCCGGCTCTGAACCAGGGGCTGTCCGACCTGCGCCAAACGTGGGTCCACCTGGCTCGCGAGCTGGCGACCGGGGTGCCCGAACTACCCTCGGTGATCGAGCAGGAGCTGGCTGACCTGCATCGCCCGGATCTCACCGAGGAGAACCTGATCCGGCTCGCCGAGGCGGTGGTGCGCCGGGTCGAGACCGCCGGTTACCCCAGTGAGGCCTCGCTGCTCTTCCGGCGCATGGGCCGCTCGATGTACGAGTTGCTGCTGCTGATGGCGACGGAAGAGGAGCTCCGTGACATGGGGATGGGAGAGCGGAGCCCCCACCCCCCTCCACAACCCTCGGCGCCGATGCCAACTGCCCGGCCGGTGGTGGTGGTGCCCCCGCCGTCGCTGGCCCTCCCGCCGCCCCTCGCCCTTCGCGCGCCGTCGGCGTCTGCGGATCTGGCGGCGGCTAGTCCGCCCAGCGTGCTGACCCCGCCCGGACCGGGGGTCGCGCCCGCAGCCGCACCGTCAGCCGCGACCGCTCCCACGTCCCCCTCAGCTGAGCCCACTGCGGGACCGCGCGCTGCGGCTCTGCCGCCGCCCCCTGCGACCGCGCCCGCAGTGACGGACGGGACCGCTGCCATCCCCGGGCAGCCAACCCCACCGACCTCGTCGCCAGAAGCCTCCGCCCCTGCCCCGGCCGCCGGGGAAGCCCCCCCGCCAGTCGTCGAGAGGGTTCAGCGGAGCGTCCCCCAACCGGCCGGACAGCTGTCCCCGGCATCGCCTCGGGACCCGCTCCGGCCCAAGGAATCGGCGTCAGCCGCCGCGCCCGGGCCTGCCCCCACCCCGCCCGTGGCGATCCGCATGGCCCTGAGCAACGGCCCGCCACCGCTGGCCCCGCCCCGCGTGCCCGCGCCCGCCTCCGCCCCCGCGCCCAGCGCC
>JBOHUM010000005.1:0-27520 GCA_050734515.1 Candidatus Dormibacteria bacterium | reverse complement strand
CGCGCCCAGTGCAGGACGACCTCCCGGTCGAAAAGGGCCCGCGAAGATGCGGTCGCGGGCATCTTCGCCGGGGCACCGACCGTCATTGGCGCTCGGGTTGCGACTCTCCCGCTGGGGGGAACCGCTCATGTCTCGCCCAAACGGGGCCCGGTGGCACAACGGGCAGAGTTGGCAGTGTCGCCGACGACGCCCCTCGAGACCCTGCCATCAGACTGCGATCGCCTCCATGCCCGGGCTGCCCTCCTGGTCGCGGCCCCGGGTGACGACGAGCACCTGCTCGCCGACGGCGCTAGCGGCCAGGAGCGCATCGTTTTGGAGACACCTGGCATCCCGCCGATGGGTCGGCCGGACTCGGTCGCGATCAAGTTGGACGTGGCCAGCAGCGCTCTCAACGGTAGTCCGTCGTGTCGCCGAGCAGGCATCGCAGGTCTGCGGCGAGGTTGCAGCGGCCAGATGACGGGACGCGCTGTTGCGCGCCTCGTCCACCCAGACAGTGCAGCGGCACGGAAGTGCACCAGATCCGCGGCCGGGCCTCGCCCCCCCACCTCGCTCCGTATTACGCTCCTGGCGTGGCGTCAATTCCACGTCAGGCGCGCGACTGTGCCCGGCTGGCCGATCGGGCTGGCTAGCGGCGTCGTTGCCCGGCCTGGAGGTGAGGGCTCACCCATCCGCCGTCGGCGGGATTGACAGTCACACCGGGGGCGACGATCTCGTCGATGCGGTCGAGCACGTCGCCGGTGAGCTGGACGTCGGCGGCGCCCAGCTGGGACTCGAAGCGTTCCATGGTGCCGGCGGAGCTGGTACGAGGCTGTGCGCCTCGCCACGCCACGGCGGGGCGGCTTGGGGAGGTGATCCGCCAGTGTGCTACAGTGTCGCACATGGAGGTTGGTGTGCGTGAGCTTCGCAACCGGACGAACCAGGTCATCGACGCGGTCCGAGCCGGTGAGCGGGTCATCCTGACCGTGCACGGCGACGCCATCGCCGACATCGTGCCCCACGGTCGACGAACTCGCTGGCTGCCAGGAGTGCACTTCCGCCGGGAGCTCGCCCAGCGGGCCGCTGACCCGGCCCTCGCCCACGATCTCGCCGCCCTGGCGGGGCAGACCCTGGACGAGCTTTGAGCGAACCTGCTGGGCTTCTCGACACCTCGGTGTTCATCGCACGCGAGGTCGAGCGGCCGCTGGGCGAGCTCCCGGCTCGGGTGACGGTCTCGGTGGCGACGATCGGTGAGCTCGAGCTCGGCGTGCTCAGCGCATCCGATTCCGATGTCCGCGCTCGCCGTGGGGACACGCTGGCACTCGCCAGGACGGCGGAGCCGGTGCCGATCAGCGAGTCCGTGATGGGGGCCTGGGCTCGGCTGGTTAGGGATTGCCGCGCCGCCGGTATCAGCAGGACGGTCAAGCTCATGGACACGTTGATCGCCGCGACCGCGATCGACCTCGGGTTGCCGGTCGTGACCCAAGACGACGACTACGACCAGATGTCGGGAGCGCACCCAGCGCTACACGTCCTGAAGGTGTAGGAGTGCCGATGCCAGGACGGATCTACCAGATGAAGGCGACGATTGTGGATCTGAAACCGCCGGTGTGGCGCCGACTGCTCGTACCGGAGGCGAGCACGCTCCTCCGGGTCCATGGCGTGCTACAGGCCGCCTTGGGCTGGGCGGACTACCATCTTCACGAGTTCCAGATCACCGGCGTTCGGTAAGGCACCGACGATGGCGAGGGCTGGGGTCCCCCTCCGAGGAGCGAACGCCGGGCTCGGCTGGGAACCGTCGCCGAGGAAGGAACGTCCTTCGAATACACCTACGTCTTCGGTGTCAACTGGCAGCACCGGATCGTCGTGGAGAGGATTCTCGCCCCCGTCCCCGGGGCGGCCTATCCGGCCTGCGTCGGGGGACGCCGCGCCTGTCCTCCCGAAGACTGCGGAGGCGTAGGGGGTTACACCGACTTCCTCGCGGCCATCAGCGACCCGGCACATCCCGAGCACTACTCGATGCTCGAATGGGCGGGCGGCGCCTTCGACCCCAACGCATTCGATCCCGGAGTCTTTGCGGATCCTCGACAACTCGGTCGGCTCCTCGAGTAGCGGCCAAGGCCCGCCGTCCTCAAAAGCAGTCCCCCAGGCACGGGAAGGTCCAGACCGGCTCGGCCAGCGCCGCGATCTCCGGACTTGGTGGGCGAAGCAGGACTCGAACCTGCGCCATCCTCGGTGTAAGCGAGGCGCTCTGCCACTGAGCTATTCGCCCGGCGGTTCCCTAACCTACGGCCTGCCTCCATCCGCCGACGCCTGAAGCGTCCAGTCTCCGCCGGCGCGGCCGATCCTGGAGGCCGCCACACGCCCCCAGGGACGCCCCGGTGACCGCGAGGGCCTTGGCGGCCACGGGGGCCTCAGGCGCCGGCCGCCCCGGGCAGCTGGGGATCGAGGCCCGGCCTGCCCACCACCGTGGGATGGAGCAGGTAGACCTCCTGGCCGCTCAGGACCCGCTCCAGGACTGCGGACGGACTCTCCTCCGCCTGGGTGGCGATGCCGCTCAACTCCAGCCGGCGCCGGACTGCGGGCGGGACCCGGCGGGTGCCCTCGAGGTTAAGCGCCTCGAGCACCTCCAGCACCTGGTCGAGCTCGCTCAGGTGAGAACGGCGGTCGGCCCGTTCGGGACCGCTCTCACTCTCCCAGGACAGTCCCTGCGCCTGCCGGCTGGACTGGGCCCGCTGCTGCTCGCTGCTGGTCTCCACGGCTCGCTGGCAGCACTATGAGCCATAGGGGGCGGTCCGTGGCGGGTTTGCGGTGGGCGGCCGCCGCCCTAGACCACTTGGCCGGGGGGAACCGGGGCCAGCGGCAGCTCAAGCTGGGCCAGGGGGACCTCAACTGGGCGCAGCCCCAGGGCGTGGGCTATGAAGGGAGCCGCGACCTCCCCCAGGTGCTGGGGCCGGAGGTCGCCGCGGGCGCCGGCCTCGGCCAGCGAGGCCGCGCTTCGGCCCTCGATGCCGCAGGGCACGATCAGATCGAAGGCGTGCAGATCCGTGGTGCAGTTGAGGGCGAAGCCGTGGTAGGTGACCTTGCGCCCGCTCAACTTCACCCCCAGGGCGGCGAGCTTGCCCTGGCGGTTCCAGACCCCGGTCAGGGGCGGCTCGGCAAAGGCGTCCACGCCCAGCACCTGGCAGGAATCCACCAGGGCGGCCTCCAAGGCGCGGAGATAGGCGATGGCATCGATCCCCAGGCGCTCTAGGTCCACGATCGGATAGCCCACCAGCTGGCCGGGGCCGTGGTAGGTGACGGAGCCGCCCCGGTCAACCTCGAAGTACTCGGCCCCCGCGTTCCGCAGCCCCTGCTCGCCTTGGAGCAGGTGCTCGGGCCGGCCTCCGCGCCCCATGGTGTAGACGGGGGGATGCTCCAGCAGGAGCATCAGGTCGGCGTCGCGCTCGCCGCTGGCCCGCGCCGCCGCCAGCTGCCGCTGCCACTCCCAGGCCAGCTGGTACGGCACGGTCCCGCACCAGACCACCTCCAGCGGAGGGCGCCAGACCCCGGCCACGGTTCAGGCCGGGGCCGCGACCGGCGCAGTTGCGGCCAGCGACTGCTCGTGGGCGTGGTAGGAGCTCCGCACCAAGGGCCCCGACTCGACGTGGGCCAGGCCCAGGCTCTGCCCGTACTCCTTGAGCTCCAGGAACTCCTCGGGCCGCCAGAAGCGGTCGCAACGGATGTGCTTGAGCGAGGGCCGCAGGTACTGGCCGATGGTGACCAGGTCCACCCCCTGGTCGCGCAGGTCGCGGAGCACCTGCCTGACCTCAACCATGGTCTCTCCCAACCCCACCATCAGTCCCGACTTGGTCCGGGTCCCGGAGCCCAGCTCCCGGGCCCGGCGCAGCAGCTCCAGAGAGCGCGAATAGGCGGACTTGGGCCGAACCCGGGGGAAGAGCCGGGAAACGGTCTCGATGTTGTGGTTGAAGACCTCGGGGCGGGCCTTCAGGACCGTGGTCAGGCTGCTCTCAGAGCCCTGGAAGTCAGGGGTGAGCACCTCGACCTGGCACCCGGGCACCGCCCGATGGACGGCGCCGATGGTCTCGGCGAATATCCCCGCCCCCCCGTCCGCCAGGTCGTCCCGGTCGACAGAGGTGATCACCGCGTGCCGGAGGCCCATCTGTCGCACCGCCTCAGCCACCCGCTCCGGCTCCCCGAGATCAAGCCCGGTGGGACGGCCGGAGGTCACGGCACAGAAGGCGCAGGCCCTGGTGCAGACATCCCCCAGGATCATGAAGGTGGCGGTGCCGTAACCCCAGCACTCGCCCAGGTTGGGGCAGCGCGCCTCCTCGCAGACGGTGTGCAGCCGCTGGCTGCGGACGATCCCGTCGAGCTGGCGGTAGCGCTCCCCGACCGGCATCCGCACCGTCAGCCAGTCCGGGCGGCGCTCCACCCCCCGGGGTAAGAGCTGCTGCCACATCGGTCGGCCGTCGCCCACAGGTCCCCTGCCCGGGACCAGGTCAGGGCGGCGGTCAGGAACCACGGGCAGCCGCACCCGCAACGCCGGGAAGGAGGGACCGGGCTCCATCTCCCCATCGTACCCGCGATCCCGGCGCGACCATCCCGGCCTGGGTCAGTAGAGCGAGGTCTCGGCCGTGACCGCCTCCAGCGAGCTCTTGACCGCGCCCAGGAAGCGGGCCGCCTGAGCACCGTCATTGATGCGGTGATCGAAGCTGAGACAGAGGTTCATCAGGGGACGGATCGCGATCCCATCCCCCACCACCACCGGGCGACGCACCAGCGCGTCCATGACCAAGATCCCAGCCTGGGGCTGGTTGATGATCGCCTGCGACATCAGCGTGCCCAGGGCGCCGGCGTTGTTGAGAGTGAAGGTGCCCCCCTCGACGTCCTCCAGGCGAGCCTTACCGTCGCGAGCGCGCTCGATCAGCTGGGTGGCGGCCTGGGCCAGCCCGGCCACGCTGAAGCGATCAGCTCCTCGCACGACCGGCACGATCAGGCCATCGGCCACCGCCACCGCCAGCCCCAGGTTGATCTCCGAGCGCAGGACGATGGCATCCTCCTCGAAGACGGCGTTCATGGTCGGCACCGCGCGCAGCGCCAGGCAGGTGGCCTTCATGCCGAAGTGGAGGAAGCTGAGGTCCACCCCGGTCGTCGCCCGGAACTGGGCGCGGTTGGCGTCGCGGGCCGCCGCCACCCCGCTCATGTCCACCTCGACCATGGTCCAGGCGTGGGGCGAGGTGGCCCGGCTCCGCACCATGTGCTCGGCAATCGAGCGCCGTATCGGGCTGAGAGGGATCCGCTCCCCGGGTCGGGGGGCGGCTGCGGCCGGTGCCGCAGGGCGGGCGGCCGCCGTCGGAGCCGTGGGCCCTGCAGTCGAGCCCCCGCGCTCCACAAAGAGCAAGACGTCGCGTTTGGTGATCCGTCCCTGGAATCCGCTGCCGGCGACGCGGCCCAGGTCGACGGCATGCTCCTCGGCCAGGGCCCGCACCGCGGGGCTGATGAAGCCGGCTGCCGCCGGCCCGGGACCAGGAGGCGGCGGCGCGGGGGCGGCAGCCGGTGCGGGCTGGACTGCCGAGCCGGCCTCTGGCGCCGGCGCCGAAACCGTCCCCGCCACCTCCAGGGCAGCGGGCTCCACTGCCGGGGGCGGAGCCTTCGCGGTCGGCTCCGGGGCGGGCTCCTCGGCGGCGCCGCTGGCGCCCTCCAGGGTGCAGATGGGCTCGCCCACGGCGAGGCGCTGGCCCGCGGGCGCCAGGATCTCGCCCACCGTTCCCGAGGCCGGCGAGGGCACCTCGGCTGTCACCTTGTCGGTGATCACCTCTACCAGCGAGTCGAACTTGTTCACCCGCTGGCCGGGTTCGACCAACCAGGAGCCGATCGTCCCCTCCGTCACCGACTCCCCGAGCTGGGGCATCTTGACCGTGATCGCCATCGCGCTTCCTTCCTCGCCTGCGCCGCCCTAGTAGGCGGCCAGCTCCCGCAACTTGGCCTCGATCTTGTCCGGACCCAGGCAGTAGACCTCGGCCAGGGATTCCGCGAAGGGCATCGCCGGGATCTCCGGGCCGCCGATGCGCATCACCGGACCGTCCAGCGACTCAAAGCAACCCTCGGCCACCAGGGCCGCGACCTCGGCCCCCACCCCGACCGCCAGGTTGGCCTCCTGGGCCACCAGCACCTTGCCGGTGCGGCGGGCGCTCTCCAGGATCAGCTCGCGATCGAGCGGCCGGACCGTGCGCAGGTCGACGACCTCGACCTCGACCCCGTCCGCCGCCAGCCGCTCGGCGGCGGTGAGGACCTCGTGCACGGTGGCTCCGTAGGTGATGCAGCTGATGTCCCGCCCCTGACGCACCACCTGCCCCTTGCCGATCGGCACCAGGTACTCCTCCTCGGGCACGTCCTGGCGCAGGGATCGGTAGAGCCCCTTGTGCTCGAAGTAGCAGACCGGATCGGGGTCGCGCAGAGCCGAGATCAACAGCCCCTTGGCGTCGTAGGGGGTCGCGGGCAGCACCACCTTGAGCCCGGGCACGTGGGCGAAGATCGCCTCCAGCATCTGCGAGTGGTACAGGGCGCCGTGAACGTGGACCCCGCCCCCGCAGGGGGCGCGCACCACCATCGGGCAGGACCAGTCGCCGTTGGAGCGGTAGCGAATCTTGGCTGCCTCGCTGATGATCTGGTCCAGGGCGGGCGGGATGAAGTCCAGGAATTGGATCTCGGCAACCGGCCGCAGTCCCGCCAGGGCGCAGCCGATCGCAACCCCCACGATCGAGGCCTCGGCCAAGGGGCTGTCGATGACCCGCTCGCCACCGAACTCCTGGAAGAGCCCGGCGGTGGCTCCAAAGACCCCGCCCTTGGCGCCGACGTCTTCGCCCATGACTATCACCCGATCATCCCGGCGCATCTCGTCTTGGAGCGCGCTCCGCACGGCCTCCACGTAGGTGATTTCTGGCATCTTCAGTGATCGCCGTAAACGTGCTCGAGGGCCGTGGCGGGGTCGGGGGCGGGGGCGCGGTCGGCCTCCTCCTGAGCCTGGTCGATCAACGCCAGGCACTCCTGCTGGATCTGCTCGGCGGCGCCCTCGGCCAGCACCCCAGCGACCTCCAGATGCTCGCGGTAGCGTTCCAGAGGGTCCTGGCTTCGCATCTGGGCAAGGTCCTCCGGGCTGCGATAGCGGCGCTGGTCGTCATCGCTGCTGTGGGACTGCAGGCGAATGCAGCGCGCCTCCAGCAGCGTGGGGCCATCACCGCGGCGGGCCCGTTCCACCGCCTCGCGGGCGGCGCCAAGCACGGCCAGGACGTCGCCGCCGTCCACCGACGCCCCCGGCATGCCGTAGCCGGCGGCACGGTCGGCGACATGGTCCACCGCCATCTGCAGCGCCTGGGGGACGCTGATGGCGAAGGCGTTGTTCTCGACCAGGAAGATCACCGGCAGGCGGTGAACTGCGGCCCAGTTCAGCCCCTCGTGCCAATCACCCTCGCTGGTACCGCCCTCGCCCACCGAGACCAGTACCACCCGGTCCTCCTGGCGGTACCTGAAGGCCTGGGCCACCCCCACGGCATGCAGTATCTGGGTGGCGACCGGGCTGCCCCCGGTGACGATGTTGTGCTCGCGGGAGGAGTAGTGGCCGGGCATCTGCCGGGCTCCGCTGTTGGGGTCGTCGGCCCGGGCCAGAGCCGCCAGCAGGTGGTCCAGGGGGCGCATCCCCATCACCAGCACCAGGGTCAGGTCGCGGTAGTAGGGCACCACCCAGTCGTAGTCGCGGCGCAGGGCATGGCCCACCGCCGCCTGCACCCCCTCGTGGCCCTGGCCGGAGATCGCGAACGGAGCTCGGCCCTGCCGGTTGAGGACCAGGATCCGCTGGTCCAGCGACCTGCCCAGGACCATGTCCCGGTAGATCGCGATCAGCTCCTCGCGGTCCGCCGCCGCCGTCCCCACGGGGGCCGGCTTGGTCAGTGCCACGGTGCTACCGCCTCCGTGATGTCGCCCAGCCCGGCGCCATCGTAACGCCGCCGCCAGCGAACGCGGCTCGGGCCCGCTGGACTTCCCAGCCTCAGGTGGCGAGGGAACGGCGCACCCCGACGAAGCTGCCGAAGGAGCCGAGCACGGCGCCCCCCGCCAGCAGCCCCAGGACCACGGCGGCGGCGAAGGGCACCCCCACTCCGAGCGCCAGCCCTTGGTCCCCGCGAAACGCCAGGCCCAAGCTGATCAGGATCACGGAGGCCACCAGAGCCGAGAGCACGCCCACAATCACCCCCTCGAGCACGAAGGGCCAGCGTACGAACCAGTCGGTAGCCCCGACCAGCTTCATGATTTCGATCTCACGGCGGCGCACGTAAGCGGCGGTCCGGACCGAAATGGTGATGATCACCAGGGCCACCGCGCCCACCACCGCGACCATCAGCCCGCCGCCCAGCTGGGCGGCGAAGATATAGCGCTCCAGGCGGGGAATGACGTCGGCGTTGTAGTCGGTGGGATGGGGACCGGTGTCGAGCACCGCCGAGCCGCGCACCTCCCGATTGAGCAGGGACACGGCCTTGATGTTGCGCAAGTGGAGGTTGATCGAGGCCGGCAGTGGGTTGCCCGCCCCGGAGTTCTCCAGCAGGTGGATCGCCTGGCCCAGCCCCAGGCCGTTGCTGGCCTGAACTGCCGCCTGGTCCTTGTTCTCGAAGGAGGCCCTGGCCACCGAGGACTGGTCGCCGAGGGTGACCAGAAGGTTCATCTCGCTGGCGAAGGAGACGTGGTCGGCCATGAACACCTTGAGCACCGACGCCTGCGACTCCTCGCTGTGGAGCACGCCGTCCAGGGCGTGCACCACCACCACCGCCGCCCCCGCCCCCAACAGGGTGAGGGTGATGGTGAGCAGGCTCGCCAGCGCGATCCCGCGGTTGCGGCCGATGTTCTGGACTGCCACCCGGGCCACGAACTTGAGCGCCGGGATGGGGTTCACAGGATGGCGTCGCCTTCCTTGAGATAGGCACCCTCGGTCTCGTCGCGGACGATCCGTCCGTCCTCGATCGCCAGCACCCGACGCCGGCAGAGGTCCACCACCTCCCGGTTGTGAGTCGCCATGACCACGGTGGCTCCCCGGTGGTTGATCTGCTGCAGCAGCTGGACGATCCCCCAGCCGGCGTCCGGGTCGAGGTTGCCAGTGGGCTCGTCGGCGAGGAAGATCCGGGGCCGGTGGACCAGGGCCCGGGCGATCGCCACCCGCTGCTGCTCGCCACCGGAGAGTTCCTTGGGGAAGGCGTGGAGCTTGTCCTCCAGGCCAACGATGTAGAGCGCCTCGCCCACCTTCTCGCGGAGGTGGGGCCGACCCGGGTCGGTGACCTGGATGGCGAAGGCGACGTTCTGCTCCACGGTGAGGTCGGTGAGCAGCTTGAAGTCCTGGAAGACGATCCCCATCTTGCGCCGGAGCCGGGGCAGGTGGCGATGGCGGAGCCGGGAGAGGTCCTGGCCCTCGACCAGCACATGCCCCCTGGAGGCCATCTCCTCGCGGATCAGGAGGCGGATCACCGTGGACTTGCCGGCGCCGCTGGCGCCGACCACGAAGACGAAGTCCCGGGGGTGTACGGTGAAGGAGGCGTCGCGAATCGCGATCACCCCGTTGCCGTAGACCTTGGTGACCTTCTCGAAGACGATGATCGGAGGTTCCAGCCGGGAGGTCTGGGCCCTGCGCACCGGCACCGTTTCGACCAAGGCTGGGGCGGGGCTACTTGAGATCGACATCAGGGAGGCGTGGTCCTCGTGCCAGCCGGACTGGCAGCCGAAGGGCGGACCCCCGAGCGGGGAGATGACGAAGCCCTAGGCCGTTCTCGATTGCGCCCGAGTATAACCCCGCACGAGCGGGCAGACCCTCCTCCTTCGCCGAACCGCCAAGTTCCCGCCGCCGAGTCGTTACAGGGTCCTCGCCAGCCCCCGACAAGCTCACCCAGCGGCGCGCTCGCGCTCGGTCGCCTCCTGGCGCAGGTAGGCCTCGATGAATGGGTCGATGCCCCCCTCCAGGACCGCGGCCACGTTGCCCACCTCCAACCCGGTGCGGTTGTCCTTCACCAGGGTGTAGGGCTGGAGCACGTAGGAGCGGATCTGGTTGCCCCACTCCGGCGAGATGGCGTCCCCCTTGAGGTCGGCCAGGTGTTCGGCCCGCTGGGCGCGCTGGTGATCGAGCAGCCGGGAGCGCAGCACCCGCCAGGCGGTCTCCCGGTTCTGCTGCTGGGAGCGCTCGTTCTGGCAGGTGACCACGATCCCGGTGGGCAGGTGGGTGAGCCGCACCGCCGAGGAAGTCTTGTTGACGTGCTGGCCGCCCGCACCTGAGCTCCGGTAGACGTCGACCCGGACATCCTTGTCGTCGATCTCGACCTCGACCTCGTCGGGGATCTCGGGGTAGACCTCGACCAGGGCGAAGGCGGTGTGCCGGCGCTGGGCGGAGTCGAAGGGGCTGATCCGCACCAGCCGGTGCACCCCCTTCTCGGCCCGCAGCTGGCCGTAGGCGTGGTGGCCGCTGAGGCGCAAGGTGGCGCTCTTGAGCCCGGCCTCCTCGCCTTCGGACTGGTCCAGCAGGCTGGTGGTCAGCCGGTGCCCCTCAGCCCACTTCAGATACATCCGCAGCAGCATCTCCGCCCAATCCTGGGCGTCGGTGCCGCCGGCCCCGGCGTGGACCGCGAGCAGGGCGGGGTAGTCGGAGTAGGGATCCTGGAAGAGCAGGTCGAGCTCGCGCCGGTCGAGCTCCGACTCCAAAGCCTCCAGGTCGGAGCGCAGCTGGTCCAGGCTGGCTTGGTCCTCGACCAGCTGGGCCAGCTGAGAGACGTCTTCGGCCCGGCCGGCCAGGGCCGCGAGTTCGGAAAGCTCCCCCGAGAGCCGGCTGAGCTCCTGGGAGGCACGCTGGGCCGAGGTCGGGTCGTCCCAGGCATGGGGAAGCGCCAGCTCGGCCTCTAGGGCCCGGGCGCGGGCCTGCTTACCGGCAAAGTCAAAGGTGCTCCTTGAGCTGCTGGGTCCGCCGACGGACGCTGTCGGCCTGGCTCTGCAACTCGTTCACCTCCCAGGCAGTCTAACCGACGGATCTCGGTCCTCCAGCTGGGCCGGGTTGCGACCAGCCCGTTACCTGCGCAGCCAAATCTCAACTCGATAATCGCCCCATGACCGTCCCAGCGGGCGGCCCGGACCAGCTGGGCTCGCTCTGGCGCAGGGCTCTTCGGATCGAGGTTGGGCTGAGCCGCGAGGGTGCCCTGCTGATCTCCCTGGTGGCCCTCAACCTCGCCCTGGTGAGCAATTCCGGCTACGTCGGCTACCTGGCGCTGGCGGGTATGGGCCTTTGCCTGGCGATGCTCCTGATCGCCCGCCGCCAACCCGGCGGGCGTCCCTCTCAGTGGCTGTGGTTCGCGGTCGTGGCCAGCCTGGGGCTGGCGATGCTGGCCACCAAGTTCGGCGGCTGGCCCCGAGGCTGGCCGCTGGCGCTGCCGATGGTGAGTGCGGTCGCGGCCGCGGCCATGGCCTGGCGCGGGCATCGCCGCGCGGCCCTGGGGGTGGGAGCGGTGGGCGCCCTGGCCTTCCTGGGCGTCTGCTGGCGCTGGGACCCCTCGGAGATTGACGTGCTCTTCGGCATGCGCTCCGCCGGGCACGCGCTGCTGGGGCTCCGCAATCCGTACCTGCCCACTCACCCCTCGACCACCCTCGGCGCGGCCCACCTGGTCCACTTCACCTACGGCCCGGTGGTGGCGATCGGCTCCGCCCTGGGGCTGCTCTTCGGCGACCCTCGGGTCATCTCCGCGCTGGCGGCGGCAGCTCTGGCCTGGGCCCTGCTACGGCTGAGCCAGGACCGCGGCCAGGGATGGTGGCTGGCGCTCAGCGTCTGCACCGCACCTCTGATCTCGGCCATGATCATCTACGCCTGGCCACTGCTCTGGACCTGCGCCCTGACCGCCTGGTGGCTCGTGCTCCGGGAGCGCCACCTCCGGCTGGGGGTCGCCGTCCTCGCCCTCTCCCTGGGCTGCGCCCTGGTCCAGATGGGGCCGCTGCTGCTGGTGTTCTTGCTGCGCCAGCGCCGGATGGCCAGGGAGATCGTCGTGGCCGGGTGCCTGGCCCTCGCCCTGGTCGCCGCCTTCGCCTGGTGGACCGGCTTCGCCCACTTCTGGTACTACACCATTGGGATTCACTTCTCCGAGGCGCGCAGCCGGGGCGCCATCTCGCTGGAGGGCATCGTCACCCTGCTGGGCCACCACTCCCTGCCGGGGTTCCTGGGGGTGGCGGCGGCGCTTCTGGCCATCGCCTACGTCGTCTTGCGGCCGCGCCCGGGCCTGTCCGGGCTGATGATGGACGGCACCCTGGTGACGCTGGTGGCAATGTTCTTTGCCCGCCTGGCCTTCATTAACTATTACTTCGTGGCCGCGACGACGATCTGGTTGGCCGTGGCGATGGCCGAGCCGCTGAGGGCGGGGGGCTTGGCCACCGGCTCGACACCGGCCAAGGAGCAGGCGGGTTCGGCGCTGGTCCGCGTGGGAGCGGCCCAGCCCGCCACCCTCGGGCTCGGCGCAGGCGCCCGCGGGCGAGCCCGCGCCGCGTCGGGGTGACCTGCCCCCCTTTCCCAAGCGGGGCGGTGCGCCCCGGAACCGCCCTCCGGCCCTCCGGCTGAGGTTCCCGCCCCACGGGATCAGTGGCCCGGGTCCCGACCAGGGCTCACTGCGGACGGCCCTGAACCACGGCCAGCGGGCCTATCTGAGCGGCCGCCCCCGCGTAGCCCGGCTCCGGACCGGGGTGGGATGGCCCTCGGGCCTGGCGGTAGGTTCGAAGCCCACTCCACAGCAGCAGTCCCACCGCCAAGGGCATGGCCGAAACCGGCAGGAGCACGAACTGCTGCACCACCGCCAGCGCCGCCAGCGCCAGGATCGAAGCACCCGGCAGCAGCGAGCCGGCCCGGCTGGCATCCCTTCCCACCACCAGCACCAGCAGGGGCAGCAAGAGCAGGTCGTCGTTGCTGTGGGCGTAGGGCGTGAGCCAGAGCCAGAGACCCAAGGAGAGTGCCACCGCCCAATCGGCCCGCCACGCCAGGCTCTCGCCCCGGGCTCGGGGCCGCAGCAGTTCCCGCCCCAGCCAGAGCAGACCCAGCCCCGCCACCGCCACCGCCGCCGCCATGAGCCAGGTGGCGGCGGTGGCGCCGAGCAGCCTGCCCCCGCCCATCGCCTCCGCCCAGCCCCCCAAGCCGGCAAGGGCGGTCTGGCTGCTCAGGTGGCTGCCGAAGCTGAGCAGGGAGCGCAGCCAGGGCAGCAGCAGCCATCCCGCCGGCAGGAGCAGCGCCACTGAGCTCAGGAGCAGACCGCCGGCATAGCCCACCACCGCCCTCCGCGAGGGCCAGAGGGCAACCGCCAGCAACAACGCCGCCGGCCACATCAGGTCGGGCTTGAGCCAAGCCGCCCCCATGAGCATGCCCGCCCCGACATAGCTATGGCGGCGGACCAGGATCAGGCTGCCCAGCAGAGCCGCCAGCAAGAGCGCGTCGAACTGTCCCAGCATCAGCCCACTGAGGCCGATCCAGGACACCAGCACCGCCAGGCAAAGGACCAGGGGCTGGCGCCAGCCCATGGCGCGGAGAAGGTGCCCTGCGGTCAGGAGCACGGCCCCTACCCCCAAGCCGGTGAAGGTTGCATAGGCGGCCCAGAAGCTCAGGTTTAGCAGGGGCAGGAACAGGATCGCGGCCGCCGGCGGGTTGACGAACACAGCCCGGATCCCCGGCGCCGGCCAGATGCTCTGGGCATAGGCGTTCAGGTGCGCCCCGGAGTAGGGATTCCCAGCGGCCGCCAGCAGGCGGGCGGCGGCGTAGAATACGCGGAAGTCGCCGCCGATCAGTCCGGCGCCCGGAGCCAGGGCCAGGCTGATCACCCAGGCCGCCACCCCCAGGCTGATGGCGGCACCGCCCAGCAGCACCAGCTGCCGTCGATCCAGGCGCAGCCTCACGGACGTGGGGGGCGACGGCCCCTGGTCACGCCACCGGCAAGGCCAGCCGCGGAGCGAGTGAGGATGGGCACTTGGTTGCTGGGGCCGCGGCGGAAGGGGCCCGCCGCCGCCTCACCCTAGAAGTGCCACGGCCAGGCCAACGTGCTGATGAAGGCAGCGTCACAAGCAGGCTGCAAAGTGCGCATCCGGGGGTCGGGCGAGGTCAGCCCCCCAGCGCCGACCCGGGGCGATGGCCCCCGGCGCGCGCGCCCGGGACCGGGCCAGACCTCACTCCGCCCCGTGGCAGCGTTTGTACTTGCGCCCGGACCCGCAGGGGCAGAGGGCGTTGCGCCCGACCGGGTTCACCCCCGGCGCTGCCGCTGTCCGAGCTGCCGCTGCCGGCCGGGTCGGCGCCAGCGGCACCGGCGCGGCTGCGGCCGCGGGCGCGCCTCCGTTCTGGTCCCCCGGGGAGACTGGTGCCGGGGCCTCGGGGTGCACCGCCACCCCCTCCAGGGGCGGTGGCGGCGCCTGGGTCACCTGGATCTCGCTGTGAAAGAGGTAGCGGACGATCTCCTGCTTGAGCGACTCTTGGAAGGCCTGGAAGGAGGAGAAGGCCTCGGCCTTGAACTCCACCAGGGGGTCGCGCTGCCCCATCGACTGCCAGCGGATATCGTCCTTGAGGTGCTCGAGGGTGGTGAGGTAATCCGCCCAGCGCTGGTCGATCAGCTGGAGCATGATCTGGGTCTCGAGCAGCCGGATCACCTCCCCGGTGTAGGTGGTCTCCTTGTCGGCGTAGATCCGCTCCGCCTCGCTGATCAGGGTCGCGGCCACCTCATCGGGGTCGTCGCCCAGCTGCTCCAGGTCCACCTCCTCCGCCGAGGGGAAGGGGAACACGTAGCGAATCCGGTCCCAGAACGCCTCCAGCTCCCACTGGGCCTTGTGCCGACCGGGCAGGTGGAGCGCCGTGAGATCGTGGACCACCTGCTCGATCCACTCCATGACGTTGTCGCGGGTGTCGATCCCGCCGAGGATGCGATCGCGCTCCTCGTAGACGATCTCGCGCTGCAGGTTGACCACGTCGTCGAACTCCACCACGTAGCGACGGCTGTCGAAGTTGGCCCCCTCCACCCGCGACTGAGCCGACTCGATCTGCCGGCTGACCATCTTCGACTCCAACGGCACCTGCTCGTCGATGCCGAAGGTGGACATGATTGAGCGCATGCGCTCGCCGCCGAAGACACGCATCAGATCGTCCTCAAAAGAGAGGAAGAAACGGGTCTCCCCCGGGTCCCCCTGACGCCCCGAGCGCCCCCGGAGCTGGTTGTCGATCCGGCGCGACTCGTGGCGCTCGGTACCGGCGATGTAGAGGCCGCCCGAATCCGGGATCCCGGGGCCGAGCACGATGTCGGTGCCCCGCCCCGCCATGTTGGTGGCGATGGTCACCGCTCCCCGCTGGCCGGCCCCGGCCACGATCTCCGCCTCGCGCTCGTGCTGCTTGGCGTTGAGCACCTGGTGGGCGATCCCCCGCTTGTCCAGTAGCCGCGAGAGGCGCTCGCTCTTCTCGATGCTCACGGTGCCCACCAGCACCGGCTGTCCCTGCTGGTGCCGCTCAGCGATCTCGTCCGCGACCGCCTCGAACTTCACCTCCTCGGAACGAAAAATCAGGTCGGGCTGATCCTTGCGGATCATGGGCCGGTTGGTGGGGATGGGCACCGCCTCCAGCCGGTAGATCTTGTGGAACTCCTCCGCCTCGGTCAGGGCGGTGCCGGTCATGCCCGCCAGGACCTCAAAGGTGCGGAAGTAGTTCTGGAAGGTGATGGTGGCCAGAGTCCGCTGCTCCTGCTGGACCTTGAGGCCCTCCTTGGCCTCCAGGGCCTGGTGGAGGCCATCCGACCAGCGCCGCCCGGGCATGGTCCGCCCGGTGAACTCGTCGACGATCACCACCTCGCCCTCGATGACGATGTACTCGCGATCCTTGAGGTAGAGGGCGTGGGCGCGCAGCGCCTGGTTGATCTGGTGCGCCTCCTCGACATGCTCCAGGTCGTAGATGTTGGCGATCCCGGTCATGCGCTGGATCTTCTCCACCCCCTCGTCGGTGAGGCTGCCCGACTTGGTCTTCTCGTCGATGGTGAAGTCCTGCTCCGGGGTGAGGCGGCGGACCAGCCCGGCGTACTGGTAGTACTTCTCGGTCGACTCCTCCCCCAGCCCGCTGATGATCAGCGGGGTGCGCGCCTCGTCAATCAGGATCGAGTCGACCTCGTCGACGATGGCGAAATAGCGGTCGCGCTGGACCTTCTCCTCCAGGGAGCGGGCCAGGTTGTCGCGAAGGTAGTCGAATCCCATCTCGTTGTTGGTGGCGTAGACCACGTCGGCGGCGTAGGCCTGGTGGCGCTCCACCGGGCGCAGGTGCTGCAGGCGCACGTCGCTGTGGTCGGGGTCGGTGTACTCCGGGTCGTAGAGCAGCGAGCGGTCGGGGATGATCACCCCCACCCGCATCCCCAGGGCGTGGAACAAAGGCGCGTTCCAGCCCGCGTCGCGGCGGGCCAGGAAGTCGTTGACCGTCACCAGAAAGCAGCCGCGGCCGGTGAGGGCGTTGAGGTAGAGGGGCAGGGCGGCGACCAGGGTCTTGCCCTCCCCGGTCTTCATCTCCGCGATCTTCCCCTGGTGCAGGACGATGCCTCCCAGGCACTGGACGTCGAAGGGGCGCATCCCCAGGTGGCGGCGCGCCGCCTCGCGGGCGACGGCGAAGGCGTCCACCAGCAGGTCCTCCAGGGTCTCGCCCTGCTCCAGGCGGGCGCGGAACTCCTGGGTCTTGCCCTCGAGCTGCTGGTCGTCCAGGGCCTGCAGCTCGGGCTCCAGGGCGGAGATCCGCGCCACCTCGGCGGTGTGGTGGCGAACCTCGCGCCGGGTGGGGTCGTAGACGCGGTGGAGCACGCTCACGGCGTCTGCGATTATGCCCTCGAAGCTGGGCCGGCAACCCCGGGAAGCGCGGGCTCGGCGAAGTAGACGGGCCCAGTCCCGGCCCCGCCCACCTCCATCCAGCAGGTCCGCGCTCCCTCCACCACCAGCAGCAGCACCGCCACCGGGGTCAGGCTGGCCCGGAGCACATGCAAGCTCCAGACCGGCGGTAACAGGGCCAGCCCCAGCAGGCAGAGGCCGGCGCCGAGCCCGGTGAGGCGGGCGTCGGTGCGCCACCACCAGGCCGCCCCCGCGGCGAGGGCGAAGATCGCCAGCCCCAGCTGCCAGGGCACCACCCCGCCAGGCCAGACCAGGAGCAGCAGCGCCGCCAGGGCCAGGGCCGGTCCCAGCCCCAGACCGTGCAGCCGGCGGGCGTCCCGGCCCACGGTGAGCATGAACAGGGGCAGCAGCAGCAGGTCGTCGTTGGCGTGGTTGTAGGGGGTGGCAACCAGCCAGAGCGCCATCGCCAACCCCACCGCCCAGGTGATCCGGCCCACCTGGCTGAGCCCGCGCCAGTCCGGCGAGCGCGCCATCCATAACCCCAGTACGGCCATGCCCAGCAGGGCCGCGGCCATCAAGGCCAGGCTGGGGGGCTGGGTCAGCCCTGAGCGCCAGGCCCATGGGGAGGGGGCGGCGGCGACCAGCCCGGGCAGGCCGGCCGGTCCCCTGGAGGGCGTGCTGCTCACCATGTGGCCGAATCGGCTGAGTGCCTGCAGCCAGTTGCCCAGCTGACTCCAGCTCAGCGCCAGCCACGCTAGGCAGACGGCGAGAAAGCCGATCGCAAAGCGGGCCGCCTGGTCTCGGTGCGGCCAGATCGCCAGGAACATGAAGATCGGCGCCGGCCAGAGCAGATCCGGCTTGAGCAGGGTCACCCCCATCACCAACCCCGCGCCCAGGGGACGGTCATGCCAGGCCAGGAGCATCGATCCCGCCAGGGCAGCAAAGAGCAGCGCGTCGAACTGGCCGTAGATCAGACCGGACAGCCCCACCCAGGCCGCTCCCGCCCCCACCACCAGCACCGTGGTGTGGCGCCAGCCCAGATCCCGCCCCAGCAGGTTCAGGGTGAGGGCGGCGGTCCCGGCGCCGACCGCGGTGAAGACGCCGAAGGCCACCCAGAAGGGCAGCTTGGCCAAGAGGGCCATCAACCAGGCGGTGGGAGGCGGGTAGGCAAAGTAGGCCGGGGCGCGGTTGGGCCCGGGGTAGGCCAAGGCCGCGTGCTCCGCCGCCGCCAGCAGGGAAAGCCCGTAGGGGCTCTGCCCCCGGGCGATCACACCGCCGGCGGCGTAGAAAACCCGGAAGTCCCCGGCCAGGCCGCCCGCCTGGGGTGGGTAGGCCCGGACCACCGCCACCACCGCCACCCCCAGGATCACACCCAGGGCCACTGCCAGGACCAGCCAGCGCAGCCGGCGGCTGCGTCGGCCCTCCAGCAGGTCCTCCAGCCCCCCGGACACCACGGTCAACCCCCCGTCACTCGACCGCGAGCGCCGCCAGGGGATCACGCTTCCCCATTTGCCGGGCCGGCGCCAGGGCGGCGATCACGATCGCCACCGCCACCGCCGCCAGCACCGCCAGCAGCACCAGCCAAGGCACCTGGAAATTGAGCGGCAGCTGGGCACTGGTGGCGGCGTGGTCCTCGGGGGCGATCAGTCCCACGCCGGCGGCGATACCCAGACCGCAGCCGGTCAGGGCCGTCGCCAGCGCCTCCCCCACGGCCGCTCGCTGGGCCTCCCCCCGGGAGAGGCCCACCACCCGGAGCAGGGCCATGTCCCGGGCACCCTCCCGCGAGCTCAGCACCACCGTGTTCAGCGCCGCCAGCACCGCAATCACCACCCCCACCAGGGCGAGTGCGGTCAGGGCGGCGATGGCATGCTCCACCGCCTGGTCCACCCCCTGGCGGACCGAGGCCACGGTCTCGGACTCCAACCCGTAGCGGAATGCGGCCAGGGCCACCTGTCGACCCAGGTCGGGGCCACCCCGCAGCTCCAGCTGGAGCAGATCGAAGCCGGCCGCGGTCGGGCCGAAGTCGTGCCGGGCGGTCGCCTGGTCAAGCATCAACGCCTCCTCCCCGGCCGGCCCGGGCAGGGTGTGGGTGACCACCCCGGCCACCCGGAAGTGGCCGACGCCGGTGGCGGTGACGATCCGCAAGCGCGATCCGGGGTGGGCGCCCAGCTGCTGGGCCAGCTGCAGGGGCAGCAACACCCCGCTCCCCTGGCCCAAGGCGGTGAGCGCCGGGTCGCGACTCCCTTCGACGAACTGGAGCGCACCGCTCAGCTGGTAGGGGGTGGCCGAGGTGGCTGCCAGGGAGACCGCCACGTGCCCGACCCGGCCCTCGAGGAACCGCACCGGGGCATCGGCCACCAGCCCGGAGGGGCCCGCCCGGCGGGAGATGGTGGCCAGCAGCTGCGCTTCCACCCGCTGGCTCTGCGCCACCGGGCTCACCACCAGGTACTGGCCGACGAAGAGGTGGTCGACCCAAACCCCCCCGGCGTCGAGGGCGGCCCCGGAAAGACCGATCAGCCCGGTGGCGGTGGCGACACTGACGAAGAGCCCGCCCACTGCCAGGACGGTGCGGCTGGGGCGGGTCCGGCTTCGAGCCACCACCGCCGCCACCGGGGTGCCCAGCACCGGGGCCAGCAGCGATCCGATCCAGCGCACCAGGGTCGGCCCCAGCCAGGCCAGGACGGCGCAGGCGGCGACGTAGGCGCCGGCAACCCCCAGGCCCACTCCCGCTGGGCCTCCGGTGCCGAAGTAGTAATAGGCCCATATCGCCCCCACCACCGCCACCGCCGGCCAGCCCCGGGGCCGCCGAGGGTGGGGCCGCCCGGGCGGCGCCAGTGCTTCCAGAGGCGGGACCAGGGCCGCCTGGATGGCCGGCACCACCGCCGCCCCCAGCCCTAGAACCAGCACCACCAGGAATGCCCCCAGGCTCCAGGCGGCCTGGACCTGGACTCCCGGGCCCGGAGCCGAGGTTGCGGTGACCGCCAGCAGCACCGCGGCGACCAGGTAGCCGACTCCCACCCCCAGGGCCGCCCCCACCAGCGAGGCCGCCAGGGCCTCGCCCAGAAAGCTGCGGAAGACCAGCCCCCGGCTGCACCCGGCCAGGCGCACCAGGCCCACCTCCCGGCGACGCTCCAGCACCACCTGGCTGAAGGTGGAGGCGATCACCGAGAAGGCGAGGATCAGGCTGAGCGCGGTGATCCCGTCCAGGATCGGGGTCAGCTCCCCCACCGGGTCCGAGTCGGGAAGAGCACGCGGGTTGCTGACGGTGTACTCGGTGTGGACCACCCGGCTGAGCTGATGGAGCAGCTGCGCCGAGGTGGCCCCCTGGTGCAGCCGCACCGCCAGGTCGGTCACCTGCAGCCCGGCGGCAAAGAAGTGCCGCGCCGCCGCCCGGGTCACGTAGACGGCGTCCTTGCTGAAAGGGACGCCGGGACCTGAATCGGGGACCACGCCCACCACCCGGAAGGCGCCCTCGCCCCGCTGCTTGATCAGGCGCAGGCTCTGCCCCACCCCCACCGTCCCCGGGGCCTGGGCCCCGCTGCTGATCGAGATCCCCGGGCTCAGCGCCTGGCTGACCGCCACCTGGTCCTGCGCCCGAGGCGCCCTCCCCGCCACCAGCGGCAGCGGCCGCAGCGCCACCCCGCCCCGGGCCACCACCACCAGCACCACCTGGCGGAAGGCGTGCGAGGGAAGCTCGGCCAGGTCCGGCTTGCGGGCGAGCTCGGCCACGGTGGCGACCGCGCGCAGGTGGGCCACCGCCCGCACCTGAGCGGCGGTGAAGCCACCGCCGCTGAAGGGTTCAATGTCGAACTGGGCGGTACCGGCCCGCTCCCGGACCGCCGCCTCCGCCTGGCGGTGGAGGCTGGCCGCGGTCAGCTGGGTCCCCAGCACCGCCCCTCCGGCCAGGGCCAGCGCCACCACCCCGAGCGCGAGGCGGACCAGCCCCGCCCGGCGCCAGAGCAGCGGGATCATCCGGCCCCGACCACCTCAGAGGCCATGGGCGCCCAGGCGCTCCAGCAGGGGCCCGGTGTCGTGGACCGTGCGCCGGCCCAGCTCCACCACCTCCCGGAACTCGCCGTCGAGCATGATCGCGACGCGCTCGGCGTAGGAGGCGGTGCGAACGTCGTGGGTAACCAGGACGATGGTGCGACCCTGGCTGCGGCTGAGCCGGAGCAGCAGGTCGAGCACCCCCCGACCGGCCTGGTAGTCGAGGGTGCCGGTGGGCTCGTCGGCGAGTAGGATGGCGGGGTCGGTGACCAGAGCACGGGCCACCGCCACCCGCTGCTGCTCACCCCCGGAGATCTCCTCCGGGCGGTGGCCCTGGAGCCCGCGCAGCCCCAGCAGCGCCATCACCTCCTGCGCCCGGGATCGGGCGTCGCGGTCCTGCCCCAGTCCCCGCAGCGGCCAGGCCCGGTTGCGCTCCAGCCGGTAGGGAAGCATCACGTTCTCGGCTGCGGTCAGGCTGGGGAGGAGATTGAAGAACTGGAAGATGAAGCCGATCCGGCGGCGCCGGAAGGCGGCCCGCTCTGCCTCACCAAGAGAGTAGATGTCGGTGCCGTCGAGGCCCACCCTGCCTCGATCGGGCTGCTGGAGCCCGCCCAGCATGTGCAGCAGGGTTGACTTGCCGCAGCCGCTGGGGCCCATCACCGCCACGAACTCGCCCCGCAGAACTGTCAGGGACACGCCTCGCACCGCCGGGCGTGGGGTGCGGCTGATGGTGAAGGTCTTGTGGAGGTCCTGCGCCTCCAGCACCGGGGCCACGGCGCCGTCGCGGGAGGGCGGCGCCGTCGCCTCACTCATCCAGGTAGCTGCTGATCACCTGGTCAATTGTGCCCGTCAGCAGGCCCCGCTCCGAGCGGGGCCGGACCGAGCCCACCCCGGGCGGCGGCGGCTTGGGCTTGGGGGTGGGGGTGGGGACCGGGGTGGGGCTGGCCCCGGGGGCCGAGCCGCCACCACCGCCGCCTCCCGAGGAACCTCCTCCGCCCCCAGAGGGCGGGGGCGGTGGAGGCGGTGGCGGCGCCGTGCTGCCCACCTGGGCGAACTCCTCAGCGAACATGTAGACATTGCTCCAGGGTCCGCCGCCGCTGCCCGGGTAGTTCCAGGGGCCGGCGTAGAACCAGGAGCCGATCCCCAGTTCGTCGTAGTTGCCGAGGATGTTGGCCTCGTGCTCGGCGGAGGCCATGAACTGGGCGTTGGCCCCGGCGGCCGGGTCGCCGTCGCCGCTGTTCCAGCCGACGTTCTCCCCAGCCGAGGTCCAGCCGATGCCGTCGGCGGACATGATCGCCCAGACGTAGCCCCCGTCGGCGCTGCAACCCGGGATCACGTGGGAGAAGTAGTCGCGGGTGAGCATGTCGGCGGCCCGGCCGTAGATCGGGGCGGGACTACAGCCGTAGTAGGGTGCCGCCTCGCCGATGGCGCTCAGGGTGCCGTTGTCGGCGAGCGCCCCCAGGCCGTGGCTGGTCCGGTCCTGGTTGGTGAGCCCAAACAGCTCGCCGTCGTAGCCGGTCCCCTGGCCCACCGGCTGGGCCAGGGCCGGGATCGCTCCCAAACCCGCCTGGCCCAGGACCAGGGCGGCGGCCAGGACCAGCCCCCCGCCCCCCCTGAGCAGCCCCCCGCGCCAACTGCTCCGGAGTTCAGCCAAGGCGACGCTGCAGGGCACCCGCCGGCGGCGTCGGCAACCGCACCGCGGACACCTGGTCGCCGCGGCGGTCGGGGAAGAGGCGCGCGATCTCGGGGGGCAGAGTCAGGCCCATGCCGAAGAGCCGGTCGAGGATCTCCGGCCGGACCCCGGTCAGCTGGAACTCATTCTTGAGGTTGCCCTGCTGGTCGGTGCCCTCTGCCTTCATCAGGAAGATGTCCTGCATGGTGACAGTGTCGCCCTCCATCCCCAGCACCTCGCTGATGGCGCTGACCCGGCGGCTGCCATCCCGCAGGCGGTTGAGCTGGACGACGATGTCCAGGGCGCCGGCGATCTGCTGGCGGATGGCCTTGGAGGGGAGTTCGAGCCCGGCCATCAGCACCTGGGTCTCGAGCCGGGCCAGGCTGTCCCGGGGGGTGTTGGCGTGGATGGTGGTCATCGAGCCGTCGTGGCCGGTGTTCATCGCCTGGAGCATGTCCAGGGCCTCGCCACCACGCACCTCACCGACCACGATCCGATCCGGGCGCATGCGCAGGGCGTTGATCACCAGGTCGCGAATCGAGATGCGCCCGTCACCGCGCACGTCCGGGGGCCGCGCCTCCAGGCGACAGATGTGCTCCTGGTGGAGCTGGAGCTCGGCAGCGTCCTCGATGGTGACGATGCGCTCGTCGGGAGGGATGAAGCCGGAGCAGATGTTGAGCAGGGTGGTCTTGCCGGAACCGGTCCCGCCCGAGATCAGGATGTTGGCCCGGGCGAGCACGCAGGCCTGGAGAAAGGAGGCGGCCGCCTCGTCCAGGGTGCCGAAGTGGATCAGGTCGGTCACCCGCAGCCGCTCTTTGGCGAACTTACGGATGGTCAGCAGCGGCCCATCGATGGAGACCGGCGGCACCACCGCGTTGACCCGCGAGCCGTCCAGCAGGCGGGCGTCGCAGGTGGGCTGGCGCACGTCCACGCGCCGGCCCACCGCCGAGACGATCAGGTCGATGACCTTGAGCAGGTGCTCGGAGTCCCGAAAGCGGACGTCGGTGAGCACGATCTTGCCCTGGGCCTCCACGTAGACCATCTCCGGGCCCACCACCATGATCTCGGTGAGGCTGTCGTCCTCGACCAGGACTCGCAGCGGTCCCAGGGCCTGGAGGTAGCCCTCCATGCTCTGGGCTTTCTCTTCATCGGCGCTGAGGGGGCTCATTGACTACTCCTAAGCGGAGGTCCGCACCGGCTCCTCGGGCTCGCCCGCCGACGGGGAGTCCACCAGGAGCGGGTCGACCGATGTCCTTTCCAAGGTGAGTTGCTGACCGACCTCGATCCCGTGCCGGCGCAGGGTGCCGGGGGCCAGCTCCACGGCACTGTGGGCGTGCGCCACCACCCAGCGCCCCCGCCAGGGAGGCATCTCGGGCACGCTCAGCACCACCTTCTGGTCGCGGTCCAGGTAGGCGACGTCCAGGGGGGTGCGCATGAACATGGTCTGCACCCCCCGGCAGGGGAGCAGCCAGAGCCCCTCGTCGGGATCCAGGTGACTGCGACCCATCAGGCCCACCAGGCGGTCCCAGAAGCCGTCCCCGACCTTGACGTCGCGGGCCACCACCGACCCGTCGGGGGCGCGCAGCACCACCATCCGGGGGCGGCGCCAGCGCGGCCCCGTGCTGGGGACCAGCTCAGGCTCCGACATGGAACACCAAGCGCAGGATGGCGGGCATCAGCAGCACCACAAACAGCACCGGGAAGATGCAGCCCACCATGGGGAAGAGCATCTTCAGGCTGGCCTGCTGGGCCTTGGCCTCCGCCTTCTGACGGCGGCGGCGGCGGATCTCGTCGGACTGGATGCGCAGCACCCGAGCGATGCCCACCCCCAGCTGGTCGGACTGAATCAGCGCTTGCAGGAAGGCGTTGAGCTCGTCCACCCCGGAGCGCCGGCCCAGGTCGTCGAGGGCCTCGTGGCGCGGCCGCCCCAGGCGGATCTCGTTGAGCACGAAGGCGAACTCCCGGGTCAGCGCGTTGTCGAACTTCTCGGTGACCCGGGTGAGCGCGGCATCGAAGCCCAGCCCGGCCTCAACGCTGATGCAGAGCAGGTCGAGGGCGTTGGGCAGCGCCAGGGTGATCTCCTTCTGGCGGGCGCTGACGGTGCGCTTGAGCAGGTACTGGGGGGCGATGTAGCCCAGCACCAGGCCGAACACCAGGCCCACCACCCAGGGCAGGTTGAGGAGCACGGCCACGCCGACCCCGACCCCGGCCATAACCACCGCCATCAGCAGCTGCAGGGCCAGGAAGCTGCCGGGGTTCATCCCGAAGGGACGCCCGGCCAGGTCGATCAGGATCTGCAGTTTCTGCAGCCGGTCCCGCGGCTGCATCGAGGCCACCCGGCGGCCGATGCGGTCGAAGAAGGGGCGCAGGAAACGGTCCATGAAGGGCTGGCTCATCTCGATCTCGTCCAGCGTCCGCGGTGCGCTGGGCTCGTCATAGACCGCCAGGCGGGCGTCGAGCAGATCCACCTGGGGCTGGCGGGAGGCGACCCCGGCGACGACCAGGAACACTCCCACCGCCGCCACCAAGCCGATGCCTAGGGCTTCGTAAGACATCGATCAGACCTCAATGTTGGAGATGCGCCGCATCACGAAGAAGGCGAAGATGATCGAGAGGATGCAGCCACCCAGGATGTAGGGGCCCGGGCCGGCAAAGGAGAGCAGGGGCGAGATGTAGGTGGGGTTGAGCGCCTGCAGGACCAGCACCAGCAGCACCGGCAGCCCGGTGATGATGTAGCTGGAGGCCCGCGCCTGAGCGGTCAGGGTGCGGATCTCGCCCTTGATCCGGATCCGCTCGCGGATGGTGAAGGCGATGGTGTCGAGGATCTCGGCCAGGTTGCCGCCCACCACGCGCTGGATCTGGACCGCGGTCACCACCAGGTCGAGGTCGTCGGACTCGATCCGGGTGACCATGTGGGCCAGGGCCTCGTCGGTGGTTACCCCCAGCTGCACCTCGCGGGTGGCCCTGGCGAACTCCTCCGAGATCGGCGGAGACGCCGAGCGGGAGATGCTGGCCATGGCCTGCGGGAAGCTGTAGCCGGCCTTGAGGGCGTTGCTGAGCAGGATCAGGGTGTCCCCCAGCTGGTCGTTGAAGCGCCGCAAGCGGCGGTGAGCTCGGTAGCGCAGCACCAGCGGGGGAGCGAACAGCCCCACCACCGCCAGCACCGCGGCGAAGATCACGTTGCGATAGAGCGCGAGACCGATTAACCCCAGCACCACCACGCTGGCGGCGCGGATCAGGTACCACTCCATCGGCCGCAGCTTGAGATCGGCCCGGGCCAGGGCCTCGGCCACCTTGGCCTCGCGCGGGCGCTGTACCGCAGCCGGACCCTCGACGTCGCGGCGCACCCGGAGCAGCAGGCGGCGCAGGCCCGCGAAAGCGCCCGCGGCCGGGGACGAGCCCGTCCCTCCCTCCTCCGGCATCGAGATGGCCAGGCCGGCACCGGCCTCGGCGAAGCGGCGCACGCGCTCGTCGAGCTGCTCCCCGCTGCTGCGGCGAGCCAGCGCCGAGACCAGGTAGGCGGCGGCCGCCCCCAAAGCGAGTGCGCCAAGTGCTTCGAGAACCAGGGCCAGGGTGGTCATGCGGCATCGTCTCCTGCCACAGCCTTGGCGCCCTTGCCGGACGCGAAGACCGAGCTATCCACGGGCTCGCCGGCGGCGGCGAGGTCATCCAGGAAGTGGGGCAGGTTCTCCACCTTGAAGGCCCCGACCACCATCCCCTGGTCGTCCAGGCCCTGCTGGTGGTACTGGAAGATGTCGGCCAGCTGGACTTTGTCCCCGTCGAAGCCGCGCACCTCGGAGATGGCGACGATCCGGCGGCTGCCGTCCCGGAGCCGCGCCTGCTGCACCACCAGGTTGATCGCCGAGGCGATCTGCTCGCGGATCGCCCGTGAGGGAAGGTCGGTGCCCGCCATCAGAGTCATGGTCTCCAGGCGCGAGAGGGCGTCGGCGGGGCTGTTGGCGTGGACCGTGGTCAGGGAGCCGTCGTGGCCGGTGTTCATGGCCTGGAGCATGTCCAGGGCCTCACCGCCGCGGCACTCCCCGACCACGATCCGGTCGGGGCGCATCCGCAGGCTGTTGATCACCAGGTCGCGGATGGTCACCCGCCCCCGGCCCTCGATGTTGGCCGGCCGCGACTCCAGGGTGACCACGTGGTCCTGGTGCAGCTGCAGCTCGGCCGCGTCCTCGATGGTGATGATCCGCTCGTTTTCGGGGATCCAGCCCGAGAAGACGTTGAGGGTGGTGGTCTTGCCCGACCCGGTGCCCCCCGAGATCAGGACGTTGAGCCGACCGCGGACGCAGGCCCGGACGAAGCTGGCCATCTCCGAGGTGAGGGTGCCGAAGTCGACCAGGTTCTCGATCGTGTAGGGGTCCTTGGAGAAGCGTCGGATGGTCATGGTCGGCCCCTGCAGCGCCAGCGGCGGGATGATCACGTTGACCCGGGAGCCGTCCTTGAGCCGGGCGTCCACCATGGGCGAGCTCTCGTCCACCCGGCGGCCGATCGAGCTGACGATCCGGTCGATGATCTGCAGCAGATGCTGGGTGGAGTCGAACTTGGCGGAGTGGCGGTAGAGCCGCCCCACCCGCTCCACGTAGACGTCCTCGGGCCCGTTGATCATGATCTCGGAGATCTCCGGGTCCTTGAGCATCGCCTCCAGGGGGCCCAGGCCGAGCACGTCGGAGATCAGCTGCTCCACCATCCGCTGGCGGTCGGTGCGGGTGATGGAGACGCTCATCTCCTCCAGGGCCACGTTGCAGAGCTCGCCGATCTTGGCCACCAGCCGCTCCCGGGGAGCCTGGGAGACGTCCGAGAACTCGTCCAGCAGTGCCTGAGTGACCCTGGTCTTCACCGCCCCGTACTGAGGGTGGTGACCAGCGCGAGCTTCGCCGGCGCCGTCGCGGGCCGTGGTCCGCTCCCGCCAGCCGCCGCTGCGCGGCGCGGCCGCAGCGGGAGCCTCGGGCTTGGCCGCGGCCAGGGCGGCGGCCAGGCGGGACGGCGGCCCGGACG
>JBOHUM010000004.1:0-1788 GCA_050734515.1 Candidatus Dormibacteria bacterium | reverse complement strand
TCCACCAGAACCACCGCCATGGTGGCGCCGATCGCCCAGCCCAGCCGGGAGCGCGACGACTGAGTCGGGTGCAACTCCATCGACCCAAACGCTACTCGCGCTGCCCCCAGAAGGGGCCGGCGGGCGGCGGGCCCACAGATCGCCCCCACGCAAGGCTCGACGCCGGAGGTTATCGATCCGGCCTGACATCGGTCAGGATGGGCCGGCGCGAGCGCTGGTTCGCTGGAGGGCAGGTGCGGTCCGGGAAGCTCTACCCGCGGCGCCTCCGGAAGACTCCCAAGCCCCTCTGTCTCGCAGATGTTATCATTTCTGACATCATGATCCAAGCGGCTCCAGCTCTGCGCAGCGCTCGGACCCAGGCCGGGATCTCGCAGCGCCAACTGGCCCGGCTCGCCCACACGTCCCCGGCCGCTGTCAGCCGGTACGAGGCTGGCTCGCTGACTCCCAGCGTCCGCACCTTCAACCGGCTGCTGGAAGCGTGCCTCTCCCAAAGAAGGCGGTGGCCCTCCCTGGCCGCCCTGGCTCCGGCCGTGGCTCGCATTCGTGGTGAGGAAGGGGACGGACCGGCCTGGCGGTTAGTCGGGGAAGTGCTGGACGATGAGGCGCTGGGCACCGCCGCCGACACCTCGCTGGTTACGGCGGACGCGCCGGCTCCGACGGGCGACGACGCAGTCGACGCCTTGATGGCGGCTCTCGCCGAATACCTCTGTTTGCGGCGAGGCGTGGCCGCACCCCTGTGGGTCGCAGATCCGGCACGGGTGGTTCGCCCCTGGTGGTTCGTGGCCGGTGCGCGTGCCTGGATTCCGACCGCACTGCGCGAAAGCCCCAGATCCTTCGCCAAACGGGGCATCTTCGTGACTCAGACGGCGCTGGCGCGGGCATGAGCGCCCCGGCAGATCGGCGCTTCACCCGCTCGACGGCCTTGGCCGCCCTGACCAGGCTGGGCGAGAAACTGGCCGCTCGCGGGGTGGTGGCCGACATGTACCTGGTCGGCGGCGCCGCCATGGCTCTGGCCTACGATGCGGAGCGCTTCACCCAAGACATCGACGCGGTGTTCGTGCCGACGACGGAGGTTTATCAGGCCGCCGAGGTGGTCGGCGACGAGCTACGCCTGCCCAGCGGCTGGCTCAATCACGCCGCCAAAGGGTTTGTCCCCGGCTCTGATCCCGCTCAAGGCGCAGTGCTGGAGATGCCCGGCCTCAAGGTCACGGCCGCGTCTCCCGAGTATCTGCTGGGCATGAAACTACTGGCCGCCAGGGTGGAGCGGGACCGTCAGGACATCCGCTACCTGGCTGATTTGATGGACCTGGCGACCAGCGCCCAGGTGTTGGCGGTGATCCAGCGCTTGTACCCGGTCGACAGCTTGCACCCTCGCACCCGCTTCCTGGTTGAGGAGATGTTCCCGGCGCAGGCGGCGGAGATGGGCGGGGATCCGGACGCCGGGCGCGCAAACACCGGGCGGGACTGAGCGCGACCATCCCCTGTCGCCCTGACTGATCTCGGCCCCGAACCGGGGTTGGAGGCCTTGCCCTCGAGGAGCCGACCGAGGTCGACTCTGTGTCAGAGGGCGACTGGTCAGGCTCGGCTGCTAGTCAGGTCAGGCCACCTCACCCAACCGGGAGTCCTCGGGCTCTGGGGGTGGGGCCTCCAAGTCGTCATCCTCCCCTTCGGGGGGCTCATCGGGAGGGGGATGGGGGACGGGGATACCAGGAGATGGCGGCGGCGGGGTGCGCTCCGGCTCTTCGGTCTGAACCATGGGTCCAGCCTAGCCATGGCGGTCAGTTGCTG
>JBOHUM010000003.1:0-9240 GCA_050734515.1 Candidatus Dormibacteria bacterium | reverse complement strand
GGGCTGCGGGTGACGTGAAAGCGGCCCAGACGCTTGACCACCCCCCTCTGCCCCTGCTGGACCACTCGGACGGCGGAGCGACCCAGGACCAGCACCGCCAGGACGATCACGACTAGGGCGATCACCGCTCCCACAAGGCCACGGTAGCAGACCGCGTTCCGCCACCGTCCCCCGACGGTGCCTGCCCGGTTACGGCCCCCAGCGCCGCTCAGGGCGGGCCAACCTGGTCACGTTTGGCCGCTCTTCCTGCGCGATTTGTCGGCGTCGCCGAACCAGCCCTGCGCTCAAGTAGGCCAGTGAGCACTCCTCGGGGCGATCAGCCGCACCACCTGGCGCCAGGCCGATGCGGCCGGGCCGGGGCAATGCTGTCCCAGCCCGATGAGACCTGGCGCCTCGCACGGCTCCGGTCAGCCTGGTGACGTGGCGGGGATGCCGATCGCCATGGCCCCCTCGATCATTCTGCGGTCGTAGGTCAGCAGGGCGCCCAGCTGCTCGCCCAGCGCCAGTGCCGACGCCAAATGCAGCGCGTCCAGCGACCGGAGGCTTCCCGGCTCAAGTGCGGCGGCACGGTCCAGGATCGCTTGGTCCAAGCGCAGCAGGTGGATGCTGGCGAGCTGCCGGCGGGCCACCGCCTGGAGAGCTGGCAGACCCGCTCGCCTGACCGCCCGCAGCAGCTCCACGCCCAGCAGCGCCGATGAGGCGCGCCGGGGCCAGCGTGCCAGCTCCTGGCGCAAGGCTCCGGTCTCCACCTCGGCGACCAGCAGCTTGACTACGGCTGAGGTGTCCACGTAGGCGATCTCAGCGCTCATCCGCCCTCAAATCGGCCAGCACCTGGGAGAGGGGCACCCAGTCCGGGCCCGGCGGGATCTCGGGGATTCGCAGGAGATCGCCGTGGGCCTCCGTCGCCCTGCCCTCGGCCAGCAGCCGCTCCAGCCCGCCCTGATCGGCGGAGATGGGTACGATCCGCACCACCGGCCGGCCGTGATTGGTCACCTCAACGGTTTCCCCTTGCTCTGCAAGCCGGATGATGGCGCTGGCCTGCTGACGCAGCTCGCGGATTCCGACCCGCAACATGGCTACAAAGTAGCACAATTTATGCCCACACGTGGTGCTAAGGCGGGACCTGGGTGTGTGGCTGGGGCTGCGGAGGGACCGTGGGGGAATCATTCCCTCATGCGGCCCTGTGCTCAGTTGGGGTAACTATCCTTCGGAGTAGGGGGCGGGCTGGAGCGCACCTTGGCGCGGATGAGCCCGGCTGGGACCTGGAAGCCTCCGTGGCTCAGGGCCCGCTCCGCCAATGAGGCGGCATCGAACGTTTCCAGCTGGTCGGTGAGGCAGCGCTGCCAGGGCTCGTCGGCGGGGGAGATGCTGAAGCAGTAGTGCGCTCCTGGCTGCTGGCGATCGGGCACCCTCAGGATCGACCAGCCCTCGTCCACCACCACCTCAGAGCCGTTGGCTCGGACCAGGGCCTGCAGCCGGGCGGGATCGTGGTTGCGGTAGCGGCGCTGCTCTCCTCCCAGGTCCACCCAGAGCCGCCGCCCGCGGATGCCAACGATCCGCCCGGGCCGCGGGTTGCGGGGCTCGCTGCCGCTGTGCAGCCCCTGGATCCAGTGCACCTGGTGCCCGGGCAGATAGAGCGTGCATTCGTTACGCGCAGGGGTCTCGGCCATGGCGCCACCTCCCAAAAAGGGGGCCGCGCCCCAGGCCCGGCCTCCCGCTCTTGCCCGTGGCTGCGGCGCACGGGCCAGGTCTTCTCCCGGGGACACCCCGCAGCGGTCAGGGGTTGTCGGGACAGCGGCCGGGAGGCCTTGAGCTGTCCGCTCTGGACCTGCCCCGAGGATAGCAGAGGGCGCCGGGGGCCGCCCCGGGATCCGGTGCGGCGGCCGGGGCGGGCTCGAGGGATCGGCATAGGGTGGGGCCTGCTGGTTCCGCAGCCGCTGGTCCTTGGTTCACCAAGCCCAGGCCATGCCTAGCGGACGCGAAGGGCAGTCTCACGGCCATGACCTCGATGGCCCAACCGCCGGCGCTCGTGTTGGTGGTCCCTGGCACGGAGCCGGAGCGGGCTGGTCGGGCGTTGCTCGGGGAGCGCTATCGCCTCGGTGGCGCCGGCAGCTGGAGCGAGCTCAGCTGCGAACCTCGGTGAAGCCGGCGGCGCTGAAGTCTCCATCGAACGCAAGAGCCTCCCGGATCCGCATCCGGCGCATGGTGGCAAAGCTGGTGGCGTCCACGAACGAGTAGCTCCTCTCGTTGTGGCGCCGCAACCAGCGCCAGGCGTCCCGTTCGGCGTCCTGGTCGACGGGTCGTGTCACCAGCGCAGGACTGCTCTCGGCGGCGGTCAGGAATCGACAGGCCTCCGGATGGCCGAGGCGACGGCGCAGGAAGGTCCAGGTCTCACCCAGGACATGGTTGGTCGTGACCACCGCCCCCAGCCCGCCGCCCCAGAGGGCGGTCGCCTCCAGGTGGTGCGGATCGCGGCGAAACTGGAGGGCTACCCAGAAGGAGGTGTCGACGAACCTCATCTCTCGTAGACGACTTCGTCGATCGCGCCCGGCTCGAGGTCGTAGGCCCCGATCAGGGCCGCAAGCGGGTCGGCTCCTGGCCCCGTCTGCCCCAGGTGCTCCCGCACCGCGAGACGGATCAGGGCAGCCTTGGATGTGGCATCGCGGGCGGCCTCAGCGGTGAGGCGCTCGACGAGTTCCTCGTCGATGTATATCTGTAGACGCTTCACAATATGAGTATACATCGCTGCGGCACTGACCCGGCCTACCTATGAGCTTCAAGGGAGTCCTGCTCGAGGGGATGGAGGTGGTGATGATCGTGCTCACCCTGGGGCTGAGCTCAGGCCATCTGGTGATCGCCTCCCTGGCGGCGGTGGCGGCGGTCGTGATCGTCGCCGGCGTGGGGTCGCCGTGTCCCGCCAGCTCCGCGAGGTGCCGGAGAACGCCATGAAGCTGGTGGTCGGGCTGATGCTGGTCAGCTTCGGCAGCTTCTGGGGTGGCGAGGGGGTCGGCGTGCACTGGTCGCGGTCCGACCTCTCCCTGCTCGGGCTGCTGGCGGTCTACGCCGCTATCGGGTGGGTCGCCGTCCGGATTCTGGCTCGGAGCAGCCTACCCTCGGCAGCGGCGGAGACGGGATGATCGGCCGCTGGGCGACAGCCTTCGGGAAGTTCCTCTACGAGTTCGTCGTGGGCGACACTCCCGAACTGGCGATCGGGGTGGCACTCATCATCATCGGGACCTGGGCGCTGACCCGTGCCGTGGGCAGTCCCAGCTTCTGGGTGATCCCGTCGGCGGTCGTCGCGTTGCTGGGGCTGAGCCTCTGGCGCGCGGTGGTCGCCCGCCCCAGCTAGGGGCTGAGCAGCCCAGGCCCAGCGGCGCCGAGGTTCGCAGGCCGCCAGGAACAGCCCCGGACCTCCGGTCCCGGCGGCAGGATTGACAGCCGGCAGCAGCGCCGACCGCCGCTGGGTCGCGCTTGGTTGCAGGGCGAAGCGCTGTCGGGCTGCCGGCTAGTGCGAGTCATCGCTCGCCCTTCGGGGTGGGGACCTCGAAGGCCTCTTGGATCACCTCCCATTGCCGCGGTCCCAGGGCTGCGTCGGGGAAGACCTCGTCATGGACTCGGACCACCTCGTCCGCCGATTTGAGGCCAAGGCGTTCGACCAGCCTTTGCAGATCCTTGAGGTCGCTCTGCCTCCGGGCGGCGGCTGACTTCATCGCTAGCAGGTGCCGGTCGGACACCCGCATCACCCGAAGATGGGGATGGTCAAAGACTGCGGCTGGGTGGGGGTCATCGGCCGGTGGGAGGTAGACCGTCCCTTGTTCGTTGAGCCACGACCGAGGCCAGCCCATCTGCATCGCCACCGCCCGGATGGCCTCCTGCATGTCTCCGCTCAAACGCGCGTCAAGGTCCCGGGTGGCCTCGCGGGAGTCGAAGGCCAGCATCATGGCGCCACCGCCAAACAGGTAAACCGTCCCCACTTGGTGGCGGCGAGCCAGCTCTGCCGCTAGAAGCCGAAAGCCGGTGGCGACGGCGGCACGATCTAGGTAGCGGGCGCCCTTGGTCACACCCTCTCCAAGTCACGCCGCTCAATGAAGATGCCCCGGCAGGCGAAGCTCGCCGGCGCATAAACCAAGGCATCCCCGACCGCGCCCGGACTGCTCACCGGAAACCAGAACGTGTCCAGGGCATACTGCGCCTGCCGCGCCCACCGAGGCGGCTCAAGCCCATCCCGCAGGGCGAGATACTCGGCGAGGGCGGCGATGCAGGCGTCCCACTTGGGCTCGCGGGTGGAGGAGGGGGCGGCGGCGAGGGTTTCCTGTTGCTGTGCTCGGCTGGCTTCCGGCCACTCGGTCAGGAAGGCAAACACGGGACGCCAGCTGTCGAGGTCCCGAGCGGGGCGCTCCGCCAGCTCATGCGCCAGCGCGGTCAGGGTCATCGGGACCCAGGACGTCGGCACGGAACAATAGTACGGGCGCGGCCGAATCCACCAGCACCGGTCTCAGCCGCCCCCGGCGCCCATGGTGGCGAGGTAGCCTGGCCCCGGGCGCCGTGGGCGCCCAAATGGGGTTCGAAACTCGCCGAGCTGGGGTGCGCACCGGTGGTAGCCCTGCCGCCTCAGCTTGAGTCGGCCTCCGCTCCCTGGGTCGGCCCGGGTTTGGGACTGCGCCGACCGGCGCGATCACCCAAGGCCAGGGTGGTCCGCAACTCGGCCAGGATCTCCGGAGTCACGCTGTGGTTGGCATCCATGTTCTGCTCCAGGTCGAGCAGCAGAGCTTCGACCATCTCACGCCCCCCAGGGGACCGCATCGCCTGCATCGGCGTCTTGTTCTTCAGGGCGGGGAGCCTCCGATGCGGCCAGTCTCGGTAGTGGGTTTGCAGGAACTGGGACAGAATTGCCTTTACCTCTGGTCGCTGGTTGAGCTCGTCAGTCTCGGGGGGAGTTTCCAGCCGGCCCTCGCGGCGGGCCGCCGCCAGGGCGGCTTCCACTGACTCCAGCACGGTCGAGAGGTGGCGGCTGCCGGCGGGCAACAGCCGCTCGGCGATCCCACGAAAGCGCTGAGCACGCCGCTCCGAGTTGGTCTCCGCGACCAGGCGCTGGCCCTGAATGCGGATCTCGCCCAGGCTCAGCTCACCACCGGGGAAGTGAGCGGCACCCTTCTCGACCCAGGGGAGATGCGCAGTCAGCAGCTCGCCGCCCTGGTCGAAGCTGGCGGAGGCCAGCAATTCGGCTTCTGTGACACCCCCGCTCAGCTGCTGCAGGCAGTCAAAAGCGGACCGCGCCGAGGGAACCTCAAAGGTAACCCGGCAAAATATCAACGGGTCGCCGTCGGTGTTCTGGAGTTCCGGCGGCTGCGGGTGGAGCAGCTGCTCTGCTATCGAATGGTAGACCCGCAGGAGCTGCCGCCCGTGGCCCGCCAACTCCTCCGGCGCCAACCGCAGCCGGGTCCCGGCCAGCTTCTCTCGCAGGTCGATGACGACGCCCTTGTTGCGAGGCGGGAAGGGGATCGCTGAGCAGCCGTCGAGGATCGCCAGGCCATCGATGCTGATGATCTTGGCGAAGAGGATGTCGCCCTTGCGGACGGTCTGGGATGCGGACTTCTCGATCACCGAGCTCTCCACCCCGGTAAGCGCGTCCCGGGCCCAGAAACCCCATCCCGGCGAAACTTCCACGAGGTCCAGGAAGGTGAAGGCGGAGCCGATTCCGGCCTCGAGATAGCGGCGGGAGAGCGCGTCCAGCGGTCCGCCGCCATGGAGGTAGGCCGCCGCCAGCGGAAAGGTGCCGATTTGGGCCGACACCGACGCCGAGCGTGACCCCGGCACCCAGTGGTAGAAGAACCAGGGCATGAAGACCGGCAGGTGGACCGAGTCGGGGTCGAAGGATTCCTCGGCCTTGAGGGCGAAATCCCGCCAGGCTTCATCCAACACGCCCGAGGGGTACGTGCGGGCGGCGAAGCCCAACAGAGCTGTGGGGAGGCGCAGCGAGACCTGGTGCACGCGTCGCCAAACCGCTTCGGCATCAGGAGGGGTATCCGCCCGGCCCAGGTGGCATCGCTTGTACTTCAGTCCGCTGCCGCAGGGGCACCGCTCGTTCCGACCCGGCTCCACTCGGCGAGATGCTACTCCCGGGTGAGGCCCGGCCTGAGCCGGCCCCCGGCCCTGCTGGCCGCGCCCTCGATCAAGACCCGCAGCCTCCACGCGCCGGCTTCTCCCGTAACCCAAGATGGGGGAGTAGCTGAGGGGCGTAGAAGGTGGAGTGGGGGGTGGCCGCGGGCTGGCAATAGGCCCTGCTGGTCTCCGGCCAGCTAGGCCTTCAGCGCTGGTCCGCGCCCCGGTGCTTGGGGAGGTGTCAGTGACTGGTTCCCGGACCTATGGCTGGACCGGCTCCAGCGAGACGGGTCTCCCCAGCAGACCTGCGTACCTGACCAGGCTGCTGTGCTTGGGATCCACGCGGCCCGTTCGAGGCGGGCTACGTTGGCCTGCTTGGTGCCCAGGGCGGCGGCGACTCGCTCCTGGCTGAGGCCCTTCGTTCGCGCTCTGCGGCGAATTCCAGGACCTGCCTCCGGGTCCCCAGTTCCACCTGCACCAGCGCGGGGAAGTCTGGGTTCATCGCAGTCCGCCTCGCGATGAAGGCGTCGAGAGCGTCGGTCTTGCCCATGGCCCAAGGATGGCACCTAGACAGTCAGGGAATTAGGCGGAGCGCCTGGCAGTGGTGGGGACGGACGGCGCTGAAATGGCGGCGATCCAACGTCACCACCGTCTCGGTGTCGAGCCGCTCGGCGAGCGCAATTACCGACGCGTCGATGCCGCCCAGGGGGAAGTCCTTGTATTGGGTCACCAGCTCCGCGACCCGCTCCCAGTCCTCTCTGAGGGGAGCTTCGACTTCCAGCTGGCCCAGGCCTAGGAGGAAGCGCGCCTCCGCCGCAGGCCCCATCCTGGTGCCGATGAAGTAGGTGACCTCAGCAACCACCATCGCCGGGATCACTAGGTGGAACCCCGGAGTCGACAGCGCACCCAGAGCCGCCTCGTGGTCAGCGTCATCCAGGTCGGCGGCGGCGTAGAGCGGGCCCGAGTCGACGACGGCGATCAGGGAAGCCATTCCCTCGCCAGCAGATCGTCGATCCGGCGGGCGGTGTCTCGCCTGCCACTGCGGCCGAGGCTGGCGAACGGGAGCTCGGCGCGGGGCTCGGCCAGGCCGAGGTGGGTGATCAGCGCCTCTCGGGCGACCTCCGCGACCGAGGTCCCCCGCCGTCGCGCCTCCCTCATCGCCGCCAGGGCCACATCCTCCGGTAAGCTGACTGTGGTGCGCTTCATCTATGCATCATATCATCACCTTGATCAAGGTAGCCTGGGGCCTCCGCCGCCCGGCGCGCCCGGGACGCTGGCCGGTCCGTGAGGCGACTAACCACATGCCTTGGATGAAGACGAGGCTCCCCGGTCAGGCGGGGCCAACGACCGGGAGCTGCTCGGCTCCAGCCGCCTCCAGCAGATGGCGGTCGTCGTCGTCAGGCCAGTAGCTGGGGCAGCCCCCGCACTGGCGCAGAGTGTTGTCCAGCGCCGGTAGCAGCGAGCCCAGGGTCTGGTCCCAGGTGGGCCAGACCACCCGGTACCGCGACCAAGCCAGCCGCGAGCAGAACAGCGTCGCGCCCCGTCCCCATCCCCAGTTGGCACACCGGATTGCCGTGGCGGCTGAGACCGCGACCACTCTTCTAGAGCGGCGTCCGGCGCACCTAGGGTCCACGCCTCCCCGGGTGAGACCCCTACCTGGTCGGAATCAAAGCCCCATGGCCGCTGGAGAGCACACTGTCGGCATGCAAGGCACTGCTCCGGACGATGTCGCGAGCTTTGTGCGGAATCTCGCTCATCGACTCGCCGCAGCTGGACCGGGGCTGGTCGGAGTCTACCTCCACGGGTCCGCCGTGCTGGGTGACTTCGAGGCTGAGGCAAGCGACGTCGACATCTTGGTGGTCGTTCAAGACGGCATTGCCGAGAGTTCAGTCCAAGTGCTGGCCCGGATAGTCGCAGCACAAGTTGTCACGCCAGGGTCAGGCCTCGAGGTGTCTGTGGTCGAAGAGTCGTCGTGCCGCAGGCCCTCGCCGCCCTGGCCTTACAAGGTCCATATCACGACCTCGAGCGTCGAGACGAGAACGACTTGGCCCGAGCCTGGCGCCGGTGACTCCGACCTTTCCCTCCACTACGCCGTCACGCGGCAGGCGGGCTGGGCAGCGTATGGGCCTCTGCCCACCGACGTCGTAGGCGAGGTTGGGCGACATCTCGTTGCCGCGCAGCTCGCCGGAGAGCTCCTCTGGGCGGTCGACCACGCAAGCGAGTCGTACGCCGTTTTAAACACGTGTCGTGCGCTCCGCTGGTCCGCAGAGGGAACGTTCTGCTCGAAGACGGCAGGCGGCACGTGGGCACTTTCCCGCGACTTAGAGCCCGCACTCGTTGAGAAAGCGCTGGCTGCTCGCAGAACCCATCGCAACACGGCAGCGGGTCCTAAAGCTGGCGCCTTCGCGAGGCAGGTGGCCGCGTTGCTGCAGGTCGGTCAGGCGAACTGAGCCCTAGCTCCGGTACTCACAGGCCCAGATGTACTCGGCTCATGCCCTGGGCTGGACGTGTCGAAGCCTACGTGCGGGCTGATCATGGTGACCGCGGGACGGCCACAAGGTTGCTCCCGGCTCAGATCGGCGCTGGGATCGCTCGGTGCCCAGTCCCAGAGATCTCGTGCACCCTTCACACTCGACCGGGGCGGGGTATCCGGGTCTAGCTGGGTGCGACGACCAGATGACCCCCACTCACCTCCAAGACGGTGACGATTACATCCTTGGCGATGGGTTCCCCAAGGGCGCTGAGGGCGGGCCACTCCTCGCCCCGGGCCCGCACCGCGCCCAGGTGGATCCGCCCGGGAATGGCGACCGAGACCACGGCCTCGTCTCCCACCATGCCCTCGATCCCATTGATCATCACGCTGTCTCAGCCGGAGTCGCGGTCCGCCAAGCCCAGCACCTAGCTGGTCCTGGTGCGGCGGCCCACGCTGGGCCGCGCCGGAGTGGGTGGCCGGGCGGGCGCCAGCCCGGTGGCGACCTTGTCCTGGGCGGCAGCAGGGCTTGCGGATTCGGGCTCAGTCGCCAGCAAAAGCGCCTTGGCCGCACCCATGAGGCCAGCGAAGTCCGCGGGCACGACCAGCTTGGAGTTGGAGCTGTCGGCGAGCTTGGAGAGGTTCTTTAGCTGCCAGAAGGCGAGCAC
>JBOHUM010000002.1:0-16908 GCA_050734515.1 Candidatus Dormibacteria bacterium | reverse complement strand
CCAGGGGCAGGCTGCAGGCGGCCAGGAACGACTGGCGGCCGCCCGAGCAGTAGCCGATCGTGGCCACCCGTCCGTTGCTGGCATCCAGGGAGCGCAGGTGTTGGGCGGCTCCGCCGACATCGCCCACCAGGCGCTCGTCGGGGACACCCCCGGCGGCCCGCACCGTGGCCGCGGCGTCGTCGGCACTGGCGCCCGGCGCCTCGCGGCTGTAGAGGTTGGGACACAGGGCCAGATAGCCCTGGGCGGCGAACCGGCGGGTGATCTCCTTGGTGGCATCGTCGTAGCCGGGCATGTGGTGGATCACCACCACGCCGCCCCGTGGTCCCTGCGCCAGCGGCTGGGCCAGGTAGGCCTCCAACCGGTCGCCTTGATGGCCCGTGATCTCTACCGTCTCCGCGCGCAGCCCGTCGGTCATGGCTCTCCCTCCTCGTGTGCCGCAGCCAAGGCGCGGCCCAGTTCTCCCGGGCCGGCGGGAGATCAATGTTAGGCGAGGGCTCTGCGGCCTCTGCCCATCCCCGGGTTGCGCGCGCCCGACTCGGGCCTGGCCCCCTCGTGCAGCAACCGCGGGGAGGCGACCCGTTCAGCACACTGGGCAGGTGATGCAATCCGAGCGGGTCGCCTGGCGGACCCTGACCCGGGAGGACTTCGCCCATGTCGCCAAATGGCTTGCGGATCCGGCAGTCCGACGGTGGTGGGGCGGTGGTTACGGCCTGGACCGACTCGAGGCTGAGTTCGGCCCGCGCATTGACGGCGACGACCCGACCGCGATGTTCGTGGTCGAGGTCGACGGGGTGGCGTCCGGGCTGATCCAGCGGTATCGCACCCGGGACTACCCGGAATGGCAGGAGACGATCGGCCTGGCGGTGCCCCGGCTGGCGAGGGCGCCCACCGCCGGGATGGACTACCTGCTGGGTCGCCCCCAGGTGCGCCGCCGGGGCGTCGGCAGCGCCCTGGTGGCCAGTTTCAGCCGCAGCCTGCTGCGGGACTGGTCCGACGTGGTGGCGATCGTGGTCGCGGTCCAGCAGGCCAACCGGCGCTCATGGCGGGCGCTGGAACGGGTCGGTTACGGGCGGATCTGGGCGGGCACCTTGCTGAGCCAGGACCCGTCCGACCAGGGGCCTAGCTACCTCTACTCCCGGAGCCGGGAGCGGGACGAGCCGGGGTACTCGACGGTCCCTGTCCCTGACTCACCTCCCGGGGCCTCCCAGCCGCTAGAGCATGCCCGGCGCCGGGGCCCACCGGCAGGGTGACGTCGGCGAGACCGGAGGCGCGGGCGGCGTCCTCGGCCACCGCCCGCTGGCCGACCGGTAGCGAGGAGGGCGCCACCGCCAGGCTGGTGGGCGGGCAGGCCAGGAACCGGGGCGGCCAGGATGGCTCGCCCAGTGGCCGCCGCCGCCGGGGGCTCCCCCCCCGAGGAGGTTCGACCGGCGGGTGCGCCGGCGGCGCGACTACCCGTGCCCGAACAGTTCGGCGGCCGCCCGCAGCTGCTCGACCGGCCCGCTCACCAGCAGCAGGGTCGGCAGCGACGAGCGCCAGCGCTCAGACTCGTCACGGAGCTTCTCGATGGGGCCGACCAGGGCCACCTCCTCGACCAGTCTCCGCGTGACGGCGCGCTCTGCGGCCTGGCGCTGGCCACCCAGGAAGAGCTCGCGCACCCGCGTCGCCTCCTCCTCGAATCCCATCCGACAGAAGAGGTCGAAGTAGAAATTGTGCCGCCCTGAACCCATCCCCCCGATGTAGAGCGCCAGCAGCGCCCGGAACCGATCGGCTGCCCTGTCGACATCCTCGTCCACCGCTATGAGGAGGCTGGCCGCGACCTCGAAGCGGCTCGGGTCGAGTCGCGCGTCCCGCCGGGCGAACCCCTCGACGAGCGCGTCCCGCTGCCATCGGCAGGCGCGCGGCGCGTGGAAGCCCGCCAGCCAGCCGTCGGCGATCTCGGCCGCGAGTGCGATGTTCCGCGGGCCCTGGGCCGCGAGCCAGATGGGCAGATCCGCCCGGAGGGGGTGGACGGTGAGAGCCAGTGGCTTGCCCCGGCCCCCGGGTCGCGGCAGCTGGAAGTGGGTTCCCGAAAACTGCAGGGGTCCCTCCCGACGAAGGATCTGCCGGATCACGGCAAAGTACTCCCGGGTCGTTTCCAGCTGAGCTTCGAAGCTCCGCCCATGCCAGCCCTCGACCACCTGCGGCCCGGAGACGCCCAGGCCCAGGATGAACCGCCCTCCGCTCAGGTGATCCAGCGTCGCCGCGGCCATGGCCGTGGCCGCCGGCGTGCGAGCGTGGAGCTGCGCCACCGCCGTCCCCAGGCGCACCCGCTCGGTCTTTCGCCCCAGCCACGCCAGCGGGGTGAGGGCGTCGGAGCCGTACGCCTCCGAGGTCCAGATCGAGTCGAAGCCCAGTCGCTCCGCTTCGGCGACGAGCTGCTCGGCGTCGTCGGGGGGCGCAGCGCCCCAGTAGCCCAGAGCGAGTCCGAGCCGGACCGGGGCGCCCGCCCGCTGGTAAGGGAGCGCGGACGTCGGCATTGGAAGCTGCCCAGAATAGTGGCCCGCTAGCGCCAGGTGGGCGGCTCGGCCCTGGCAGCCGCGATCGCGGCCGGGTCCCTCTCCGTGTTCGCCCGAGCAGTGGCTTCCTCCGGGGGCGGTGTCGGGAGCCGCCTCCCGGCGACGGAGGCGCCACGGTCACATTGGCCGACGGTCGAGAACTGCTAGGGAACAGCTCCGGCGGCCAGGCGCTCCCAGACGTCTGGCTTGGCGCGGGCCCGGCTTCGTCCGCCCCCAGTACCACGATCCTGTGGGCCGGTCCCTCCGCTCAACTTACCCTGCTTGGCTAGGCGACCCGCGCCTCCTCGGGCTCCTCCTCGGGGGCCTGGGCCCACGAGGGCGCTGGGGTCGGCTCCCGGCGCTCCCGCCCGGCTTCGGGGGCGATGGCCACCCGCAGCCTCGGCTCGGCGCGCAGCAAGAGCGCCGCCACCGCCAGGGCCGCTGCCACGGCGCCCGCCGCCACCAGGAAGCCGGCGTGGTAACCGCCGGTGAGGGCGGCGCCCAGGGGCTGGCCTTGGGCCAGTAGGCGGCTGGTAGCGCTGCTGGAGACTCCCGCGACCAGGGCGATTCCCAGGGCCGCGCCGACCTGGAGGGTGACGTTGGCCAGCCCGGAGGCGAGGCCGGCGTCCTCAGGACTGGTGTCCGACATGGCCAGGGCGATGCTGGGCATGAAGAACAGCCCCGAGCCGGTGCCCAGCAGCAGCAGCCCGGGCAGGACGTCGACGGCGTAGCTGGCGTGCTCGGGCGCCCGCGCCAGCCAGAGCAGCGCCACCACCACCAGGGCCAGTCCGGTGAGCACCGACGACCTGGCGCCGAAGCGGGCCACCACCCGCTTGCTGATCACCAGCGAGAAGAGCGCCACCGCCAGGTTGGAGGGCAGGAAGGCCAGTCCGGTCTCGACCGCCCCGTAGCCCAGCACCCGCTGCAGGTAGAGCGAGCCCAGGAAAAAGGTGCTGAAGAGCCCGATCGGGAAGAGGGTGCGCGCCAGCTGGGCGCCGGTCCGGGCCCGGGAGCGGAAGATCCGCAGCGGCACCAGGGGCTGACGCACCCGGGACTCGACGGCGACGAAGGCGATGGCCGCGACCGCGGTCAGGGCGGCCAGCGCCAGGGTCAAGGTGGCGGTCCAGCCGTTCTGGCTGGCGCTGACCAGAGCCGAGACCGCCAGGGTGGGGGCGGCTGTGACCAGGGCCCCGCCCAGGACGTCGACGCCGTGACGGATGCCCATCCCCGGGCGACCCGGGATCAGCGCCCACCCCAGCAGCAGGACGGCCAGGCCGATGGGCACGTTGATGAAGAAGATCCAGTGCCAGCTGACCGCCTGGGTGAGGGCGCCCCCCACCAGCAGTCCCACCGAGCCCCCCGCCGAGGCGACGAAGGCGTACACGCTCATGGCCGCCACCCGGCGCCGGGGCTCGGGGAAGAGGGTGACCAGGATGCTGAGCACCATCGAGGCCATCACCGCCGCCCCCGCACCCTGGAGGAAGCGGGCGCCGATCAGCAGCAGCTGGTCGCCGGCCAGGCCGCAGAGCAGGGAGCTGACGGTGAACACCACCACCCCAAAGAGGAAGACCCGGCGGCGGCCGAGCAGGTCGCCCAGGCGGCCGGCGAGCAGGAGCAGGCCGCCAAAGGTGATCAGGTAGGCGTCGATCACCCAGGCAACCGAGGAGCGGCTGAAGTGGAGGTCGTGCTGCAAAACCGGGAGGGCGACGTTGACCACGGTGGCGTCGAGGACGATCATCAGCTGCCCGGTGCAAAGCACCACCAGGGCCAACCAGTTGCGCCGCAGGGCCGCCTGCCCCCGTCCTGCCCGGATCCCTTCTCCCAGCATGCTCCCCGCCCGTGATCCCAGCTGCATCCAGCACCTCCAGCGCATCCGTGGTATGTTTGACGCGGATCGTACCATGAAAGTTCGATGACTGTCAAACAATGAACAGACCAGATGCACTGCTAGGCGATGAGCACGGCGAGGTGCTGCCACCGGTGGCGGGCACTACCCAGCTGCTTCAGGCTTTGGGCGACCCGGTGCGGATGGAGTTGGTGCGGGCGTTGGCCGGTGCCGCCGGGCCGATCACCTGCGGCGCTTTCCAGGTGCCGGTCACCAAGTCGACCTTGACCCATCACTTCCGGGTGCTGCGTGAGGCGGGGGTGATCGAGACCCGCTGCCTGGGCACCCGCAAGCTGATCAGTCTGCGCCGCCCCGACGTCGACCAGGCCTATCCCGGACTGCTGGCCAGCCTGCTCCGGGCTCCGGCCGAGCCGGTGCTCGATGCGGGCTGGGCTGCTGCCAGTTCGCGCTAAGATGAAGTCGGCGGTCAGCCGCCGGTCAAGAAAGGAAGCAAGCTCATGATCACCGTCTCCGAGCAGGCGCTCTCCCAGCTCAAGCAGCTGCTCTCCCAGCAGGAGCAGCCCGAGATGGGCCTTCGGGTCTACGTCAACGAGGGCGGCTGCTCTGGCTTCAGCTATGGCATGGGCTTCGACGACGCGCCGGCTGCCGACGATGAGGTGGTCGACCAGCAGGGGGTCAAGGTCTATGTCGATCCCTACAGCGCCACCTACCTGGAGGGCGCCGAGATCGACTACGTCGACAGCCTGATGGGGGGGGGCTTCACCGTCCACAACCCCAACGCCGTCAAGACCTGCTCCTGCGGCCACTCCTTTGACGCCGGGGACGGGGCGGGGGCCGCCAAGTCCTGCAGCGCCGGCTGACCTGAGCCCGCCCGGGTGCGCCCGGCTTGGTGACCGAGCTCCATCAGAAGTTAGCCTTCGCTCTGATCGTCCTCGGTCTGGCGGGCGCACTCTGGTGCCTGCTGGATCTGCGCCGCCAGAACTCGGCCACGGGCGGGGTGCGGGCCTTCCTGGTGCTGTCCTGGGCCTTGATCCTGGTCCAGGATCTGCTCGGGGTGGTGCTGCTCGCCCAGGGCCATCGTCCCGCCCACGACGAGTTGCTCCACATCATGTACGGGGTGCTGAGCGCGCTGGTGCTGCCGGTGGCCTGGGGGATCAGCGCCCGCAGCTCAGCCCGACACGAGGCCATGGTGCTGGGCCTGGGCTCGCTGCTCTTCGCCGGGCTCACCTTCCGGGCGTTGGTGGTGGCCTGACCTGGGCCCGGAGCCGGGGCAAGGGCGGCGCCGCCGCCCCCCTCTCGGTGGGGGCCGGCCACGGCTGGTGGTGCTGGCGGGAGGGGTGGGGGCCGCCCGCTTCCTCGCCGGCCTGGTGGAGGCCGCGCCCGAGGCCGAGCTGATCGTGGTCGGCAACACCGGCGACGACTTCGAGGTGCACGGGCTCCACGTCAGCCCCGACCTGGACACCGTCAGCTACTCCCTCTCCGGGCTGGGCGACTGGGAACGGGGCTGGGGGATCCGGGGCGAGACCTGGGCGGCCCAGGAGCAGTTCCGCCGGCTGGGCGAGGAGACCTGGTTTCAGCTTGGGGACCGCGACCTGGCCACCCACGTCTGGCGTACTCAGCAGCTGCGCCGCGGCCTTTCCCTCTCCGCCATCACCGCGGCCATGGCCGAGCGGCTGGCACTTCCCTTGCGGCTGCTGCCCATGACCGACCAGCGGGTCACGACCCGGGTGCTGACCACCGACGGCCGCGACCTCCACCTCCAGGAATACCTGGTGCGCGAGCGCTGCCAGCCGGAGATCGACCGGATCGAGTTCCGGGGGGTGGAACGGGCGCGAGCCGCCCCGGGGGTGCTGGAGGCGATCGGCCGAGCCGACCTGGTGATCATCGCTCCCAGCAATCCCGTGATCTCGATCGGTCCCATCCTGGCGGTGCCCGGGGTGGCGGCCGAACTGAAATCGGCGGCCCAGGTGGTGGCGGTGAGCCCGATCGTGGGCGGCCAGGCGCTGAAGGGGCCGGCGGTGGCGATGCTGCGCAGCCTGGGTCTGGCGCCCAGCCCGGTGGGGGTGGCCAACAATTACGCCGGTCTGGCCCAGGTGCTGGTAGTTGACGAGGTCGACCGCGCGCTGGCGGCCGAGGTCGCGGCGGTGGGGCTGCGGCCCCACGTCTGCCCAACTCTGATGGTTGACCAGCCCTCCCGGCGGCGGCTGGCGGCGGCCACCCTGGAGGCGGCGGGGATGGTCCCCGCAGCGGGCGCCTAGATGGCGGTCACCGGCCCTGAGGTGGGGGAGGGACCGTTCCTGGTGATCCCAGTCAAGCCCTTCGCCGGCGCCAAGCAGCGCCTGGCGGCCCGGCTCTCGGGGCCATCCCGGCGGCTGGTCAGCCGCGCACTGGCGACCCACGTGCTCGCCTGCGCCGCCGCCGCCTGGCCCTGCTCCCGGCTGGTGGTGGTGGGCGACGACCGGGATACCTCCGCGCTCTGTGCCCGCCTGGGGGTATGCCTGCTGCCAGATGCCGGAGCCGGCCAGAGCGCCGCGGTCGAGGTGGGACAGGCCTGGTGCCTGGCCCGGGGGGCACAGACCCTGGTCACCATCCCCGCCGACTTGCCCTGGCTGGAGACCGCCGATGTGGAGTCCCTGGCCGCAGTGGCCGCCGAGGCGCCGGCGCGCTCCCTGGTGGCATTCCCCGACCGGGCCGGGACGGGCACCAACGGGGTGGTGGTCCGACCCGCCGATGCCCAGGTCTTTCACTTCGGGCCCGACTCCCTGGCGCGGCACCGGGAGGCGGCGTCCCGGCTCGGCCTGGACTTCTCGGTCGGCCACCTCGACCATCTCGCCTGGGACCTGGACCGCTACGAGGACCTGGAGCCGTCGCAGGCGCCGGCCGGGCATCCGCTGCTGGCCTGGGCCCGCCAGGTCGCCGAGCTGGAGCGGGCGGCCGCGTCCAGTTCGGCGCCTCCAGGTGGCTGAGGCGGGCCGGCCCCTGATCACTGCCCAGCGGCTCAGCTGCTGGGCGGTGGCGGGGCTGCCCGAGGTGGAGGCGGGTCAGGACCTGGGCGAGCTGGCCCTGCCCCACCTGGGCCGCGCCGGCGGCCTCCAGCCCTGGGACGTGGTGGTGGTCACCCACAAGGTGGTGTCCAAGGCCGAGGGCAGGGTGGTCAACCTGGCCGAGGTTGAGCCCCGGGCCGCAGCCCTGGTGCTGGCCGCCCAGCTGGGGCAGGACGCCCGGCTGGTGGAGGTCATCCTCCAGGAGAGCCGGGAGGTGGTGCGGGCCGAGGCCGGGGTCCTGGTGACCGAGACCCACCACGGCCTGGTGGCGGCCAACGCCGGGGTGGACCGCAGCAACGCCGCCGGCCGTGAGCTGGTCACCTGCCTGCCCCGCGACCCCGACGCCTCGGCGGCGGCGCTGCGCCGCCGCTGGCTCGACCTGGTTTCGGGCGGGCCTCTGGGGGTGGTGATCTCGGACACCTTCGGCCGGCCCTTCCGGGACGGAGCGGTGAACGTGGCCGTGGGCCTGGCGGGGATGCCTGCCCTGAGCGATCACCGCGGGCTTCGCGACCCTCAGGGGTACGAGCTCCACGCCTCCACCATCGCCAGCGCCGACGAGATCGCCTCCGCCGCGGAACTGGTGATGGGCAAGATCGATGGGCTGCCCGTGGCGGTGGTGCGCGGCCTGCGCTGGCAGGGCCCGGAGCAGGGGGCGGGACCGCTTCTCCGGGAGCGCGCCCGCGACCTCTTCCGGCGCTGACCGGCAGGGCTTGCTAGGCTCGGCGCCATGGAGGTGCCGCCGGTCCGGGTCAGGCTCTTCGCCGGGCTCCGCCAGGTGGCCGGGCACTCGGAGCTGGAGCTGGAGTTGCCCGGGCCGACGTCGGTGCAGGGGTGCTGGGAGCGGCTCTGCCAGCTCCATCCCCAACTGTCCGGTTGGCACGACTCGGTCCGCCCCGCCCTCAACCTGGCCTACGCGGACTGGGGCCAGGGCGTGGCCCCGGGCGACGAGCTCGCCTTCCTGCCTCCGGTCTCGGGGGGCGCGGGGGAGGACTTCGTCCGGGTGGGCCCGGAACCGATCGACATCGCCGGGCTGACCGCTCGGGCGGGTCTGGGCGGCATCGGCGCCCTCGCCACCTTCGTCGGCCTGGTCCGCGACCCGGACCAGGGCCGACCCGTCCCGGAGCTGGTCTACGAGGCCTATCCGGACATGGCCGAACCGGTGCTGCGCACCATTGCCACCGAGGCCCGTTCGTCGTTCGGCGCCGCCCAGGTCCTGATTCAGCATCGAACCGGGGTGGTCGCGTCGGGGGTGGCGTCGGTGGTGGTGGTGGTGGCCGCCCCCCACCGTGACCAGGCCCTGCGGGCCTGCACCTACGCCATCGACGAGCTGAAGTCGCGCGCACCGATCTGGAAGTCAGAGGCGTGACCCGGAGCGGCTGCTAGACTCGCCCCAAGTGGCCAGTTCAGACGTGCTCCCGGAGCGGAGCCTCGCCTCCCGGCCCCGTGCCCCCCAGTCGGGGCCGCTGACCAGCCGCTACGAGCTGCTCCTGGAACTGGTGCGTCGCGACGTCAAGTCGCGCTACCGGGGCTCGGTGCTGGGGGTTCTGTGGACCCTGCTCAACCCGCTCGTTTTCATGCTCGTCTACTCGATCATCTTTGGCAAGTTCCTGCGCGTCCACTACCCGGGCGGCGCAACGATTTTCATCCTCTCCGGGCTTCTCACGTGGACATTCTTCTCCCAGGCCCTGCTGGCGGCGACCACCAGCGTCGTCGGTAACTCCCAGCTGATCCGCAAGGTGGCATTCCCGTGGGTGCTGCTCACGGTGTCGTCGGTGGTGGCGGCGCTGGTGAACTATGCCATCAGCCTGCTGTTGCTGATCCCCTTCATGATCATCAACCACAAGAGCCTGGGGTTGCCACTGGTCGCCGGGCTGCTGCTGATCGCGGTCACCTTTGCCCTCTCCATCGGGCTGGGACTGATCCTGGCGGCGGTTAACGTCTACATGCGCGACCTGCAGTACCTGGTGACCCTCGGAACCTTGATCTGGTTCTACATCACCCCAGTGATCTACCCGTTCACTCTGGTGGAGTCCAAGTTCGGTCATGGGGTTGAGGGCGCCGCAGCCCATGTTGTGATCTACGCCAATCCGATGACCTGGGTGGTGCTCGGATTCCAGGATGTGCTGGTGTTCAACCGCTGGCCCCAGCACTGGCACGGGCTCGCCTATGCCACGGCGATGGCTGCATTCCTGGTCTGGCTCGGGATGCGCATCTTCGGGCGCCTGCGCCGTCGCTTCGCCGAGGAGGTGTGATGCCGGACCCCGTGGTCAGGCTCGAGGGAGTCAGCAAGCGCTTTCGCATCTACCACCAGCGCAACACCACGCTCAAGCAGGCTCTGGTAGAGCGCGGCCGAGGGAAATACGAGGAATTCTGGGCTGTCCGTGACGTCACCGTCGACGTTTCCGAAGGCGAGTCGCTGGGGATAATCGGCGAGAACGGCTCGGGGAAGTCCACCCTCCTCAAGTGCATCGCCGGCATCCTCATCCAGGACCGGGGTGAGATCTCGGTCCGGGGGCGCCTGGCCTCGCTGCTTGAAGTGGGGGCCGGGTTCCATCCCGACTTCAGCGGTCGCGAGAACGTCTTTCTCAACGGTGCCATCCTCGGTCTTCCCCGGCGCTACATCAACTCGGTGCTGGACGAGATCGTGGCGTTTGCCGAACTGGAGCAGTTCATCGACAACCCGGTCAAGACGTACAGCTCAGGCATGTACACCAGGCTCGGCTTCTCGATCGCCGTCCATCTCGACCCCGACATCCTGGTGGTGGACGAGGTGCTGGCGGTGGGCGACGAGGCCTTCCAGCGCCGCTGCATGGAGCGGATCAACGCACTGCGGGCGTCGGGCCGCACCCTGATCTTCGTCTCGCATGCCATGGGTTCGGTGCGCAGCGTCTGCGACCGCTGCCTTTGGATGGACCACGGCCTGCCCCGGCAGCTGGGCCGTGTGGACCCGGTGGTGCAGGCGTACCTGGACGAGGTCAACAAGCGCGAGGAGGCGGCTTTGCTCAAGACTTGCGCCGGCGAGGTCGACGCCAGCCCGGGGCGTCAGGGGGTGCAGATCACCTCGGTGGCCTACTCCGGCCGCGACGGTCCTAGCGTCGTCTTCAACACCGGCGACCCGCTGACCGTGAGCATCGCCTACGCCGCCCCCCAGGAACTGGCGGGAGCTCGCTTCACCGTGAGCTTCCTGCGTGAGGACGGAGTGCCGATGGTCACCGTGCCCACCGACGACGTGGCCACCGCCCAGGCACCGTTGCCTCGGGAGGGGGTGGTGCGGCTCTCGCTCGCGGGGATCCCCTTCCTCAAGGGGGTATACCTGCTGACGGTGGAGCTGGCCGATGTCGCCAGCGGCCAGCCCTACAAGCGTCTGGAGCGAATCCAACCCTTTCGGGTCCGCAGCGGCGAGCGGCGGGAGGTGGGCATGGCGCTGCTGGGCCACGGCTGGGAGCTGCCCGAGGTGAGCGCAGGCGTGGGTCAGCTCTGAGCTGGTCCGGGCCGACGTCTCCTCTATTGGCTGGCGAAGGTGAGCTTGTGGTTGGCCAGGTAGTTCCAGACCGCGGCCAGCCCGGTGCCCAGGAGCAGGGCCAGGACGTAGAAGACGTGGAAGCGATCGACGCCGGTGAGCAGAACCGCCTCATTGATCCCCAGCCCGACCAGGCTGACCGCCTCGAAGGTGACCAGGCGCCGGGCGGTGCGGCCCCCGCGCCGGTCCCGCCAGGTGACGTAGGAGTTGAGGGTGTAGGTGACCAGGATGGCCGCCTGGATGGAGAGCGCCGAGGCTAGCCACAGCGCCAGGTGGAGGTCGTGGTAGAGCAGGACCGTCCCCCCGAGGGTGGTCAGCAACCCGAGCACGCCCACGCTGACGAAGGTGGGAAAGCGCCGACGATGGCGGCGGACTGCCGCCTGCAGGCGCTGCTGCCGCGATGGCCCGGGGCCGGCAGAACTGCTCAAGTCCGAAAGAGGCTAGCAGACGACCCTGAGCGTTTCCCCAGCCCAGCGTCGCCCCCCTGTGCCGACGGTCGGAAACGTTCGCGCTAAACTGCGCTTGAGATGCTCCCAGCCCTTGGGGCCTTCCTGTTTCTGGCGGCCTGGATCTACGCCGCGATCGATACGGTGCGCGCCCATAACGTCCCAGTGATGGAGCGGGTGCTGACAGCGGTGCTGTTGCTCTTCCTCTGGCCGATTGGGCTTATCACCTGGGCAGTGCTGGTGGGCGAGGGTGGGATCCGCTGGGCGGTGCTGGGGCTCCTGGCCCTCTCGCTGGTCCTCTACGCCCCGCACTTCCTGGTCGCCTGCCTCCTGGTGGTGGCGGTGGGGCTGGTGGCGGCGGGAGGGGCGAGGCGGATCAAGGCGGCCAGTCGTCGGGGGATCGCCAGCTACTGATCGGAGCTCAGCTCTCCAGGCTGAAGTCGCTGCGGATCTCGCCGACCTCGGTACCTGCCCAGTTGCGCACCTCGGTGGCCACCAGTGCCCGGAGCTGGTCGTCGGCCTCCTCGGGGAGCAGCCCCAGGCGGCGGAGGGTGGTGGCGGCGACCTGGTGCAGGCCGGTCGGGGCCCCGGCCTCGAGCTTGATCACCACCGCCAAGCTGGCATCCCGGGCCACGGCCCCGAAGACGGCGGCGGCGCCGCCCTTGCAGCTGGTTCGCGCCCCAGCCACTCGCAGGACGGCGGTGTCGAAGGAGGTGGAGCCGCCCACCAGCCAGGGGTGGGCGGCCATCGCCGCCTGGCAGGCCTGGACCGCGGGGTCTTGGGCGGTGGCACTGACCAGGGCGCGGGCGAACTCCACCAGGGTCAGCCCGTAGGTAGGCAGGCCGCAGCCGTCGATGCCGTAGCGGAGTTGCCCCGCCTCCTTGCCGCTGTGGCGGGCGAGCCGGGCCGCGATCTCCTCCTGGAGCGGGTGCTGGCGCTCGCGGTAGCTCTCCAGGGGCCAGCCCCGCAGCCGGCAGCTGGCGAGCAGGGCGGCGTGCTTGCCGGAGCAGTTGTTGTGGATCGCGGTCGGGGAGAGGCCACTGCGGACCAGCTCCCGGGCCGCCTCGGGGTCAACCGGGGGGTGGGCACCGCATCCCAGGGCCGACTCAGGGATCCCCGCGGCGGCCAGGATCCTGCGAGCGGCGGCCACATGGCCGGGCTCACCCTGGTGTGAGGAGCAGGCGATCGCCAGGCTGTGGTCGTCGAGCCCCAACTGGGCGGGGCCGCCGGCCTCGGCGAAGCTGGCCGCCTGGAGCGGCTTGAGAGCGCTGCGCAGGGTGGTCTCGGTGTCGGGCCGCCCCGCCCAGGCCAGCAGCTGGCCCTGTCGACCCACCACCGCCACGTGGCCGCGGACCACCCCCTCGACGATCGGGCCCCGGCGCAGTTCGGCCAGGACCGCGGGAGCTGCCGCCAATGCCCGGTCCTCGCCTCCATGGTCTTGGGGCCGTGGGTCGGCCCGGCGGGCGCTAGTGTAGGTGCGTTGCGGGCCGCACCCCGGGGCCCGGTCGCCGACCCATCAGGAGGCGAGGGGAGTGGAGCGGTTCGAGGGCCGGGTGGCGCTGGTGACCGGTGGCGGCCAGGGGATTGGGGCGGCGACCGTGCGTCGGCTGGCTGCGGAGGGCGCCCGGGTGGTGGTCGCCGACCTCAACCGAGCCGGGGCGGAGGAGGTGGCCGAGGCGGTGCGTGCCGCTGGCGGGGAGTCGCTGGCGGTCGGCTGCGACGTCGCCCTGGAGGCCGACGTCGAGGCCCTGGCCGCTCAGGCCCGGGAGCGCTTCGGCCAGATCGACATTCTGGTGAGCAACGCCGGGGTCACCCGCGACAACCTGCTCCACAAGATGACTTTGGCGGAGTGGGAGCAGGTGATCCAGGTCCACACCCGGGGCGCCTTTCTCTGCGCCCGCGCGGCCAGCCGGAGCATGGTGGAACGGCGCTCGGGCAAGATGGTCTTCCTCTCCTCGACCTCGGCCCGGGGCAACCGCGGCCAGGCCAACTATGCCACCGCCAAGGCGGGTCTGCAGGGGCTGACCCGGACCTTGGCGCTGGAGCTGGGGCCGTTCGGGATCAACGTCAACGCCGTGGCTCCGGGCTTTGTCGACACCGCCATGACCCGGGCGGTGGCGGAGCGGCTGCGCATGTCAGTCGAGGACTTCCAGCGGGAGGCGCTGGCGCGGATCCCCGTGGGCCGGCTGGGTCAGCCCGAGGACATCGCCGCCGTGATCTGCTTCCTCTGCTCCGAGGACGCCAGCTACGTCAGCGGCCAGGTCCTCTACGTCGACGGCGGTCGGCCCGGCTGAGGCTGGCCCGGGCCGTCCCCGCCCGGGGGCGCGCCCGGCGGAGCTGCCCAGGCCGGGGAGCGGCGTTCCAGGAAGGCGAGCATCCCCTCCTGCGCCCCGGGGCTGGCGAAGAGCCTGGCGGAGAGCTCAGCCATCTCGGCGAACGCCTGCTCGGGCTCGAGCCGCGGCACCCGTCGGAGGATGCCCTTGGCGGCCGCCAGGGCGGCGGGCTCGGCCAGCAGCAGCTGCTCCAACGTCCGCTGGAGCGCGGACTCCAGCTGGTGGTCGGGGACGACCTCGGTGAGCAGGCCCACCCTGCGGGCCTCCTGGGCGCCGATCACGGCCCCGGTGAGGAAGAGGCGGGTGGCTGCGGCGAGCCCGATCTTGGGCAGGACCACGACCGAGAGCACCGCCGGCGCCACCCCCAGGCGCACCTCGCCGGTGGCGAAGTCGGCGGACTCGCTGCCCACCGCCAGGTCGCAGGCGGCGACCAGCCCCACCCCCCCGGCGCGGGCCGGGCCTCCCACCCGGCAGACCAGCGGCTTGTCCGCCGCCAGCATCAGCTGGAAGAGCGGCACCAGCCCCGCCACCCCTGGGCCCGGGTCGCCCCCCCGGAAGGCGGCCGCCTGCTCCTTGAGGTCGGCGCCCGAGGAGAAGGCCGGGCCCCGGTGGCCGATCACCACCACCCGCACCGCGGGGTCGGCCAGAGCGCCCGCCAGGGCCTCGATCAGCTCCCTGACCAGGACCTCCGAGAGGGCGTTGCGGTTGGCGGGGGAGTCGAGCTCGAGCTGGGCGACCGCGCCCTGGCGTCCCACCCGCAGACAGCTTGCCGCCATCTCTCAGCCTCCTCTTGGATTCATCTCAGCTGGCCGTAAGCTGGCGCCCCTAGGGTTAGCCTCTGGGCAGCGGCCGAACCAGCCGATCCACGTTCTGAGGATGATGGGACGATGCCACGGTTGCTAAGGGTGGGGGCGCTGGCCTCGCCGCTGCTCGCCCTGGGCCTGGTCGGCTGCGCCAGCCCCCAGGCCAAGGCGGCGCCGCCCAGGGTGGCCAACATCCCCGGCAGCCCCACCTCCGCCACTCTCAAGCTCTCGCCCTCGCTCATGCAGCTGCAGCAGGCCTACGTGGGGCTCTACAAGGCGGTCAGTCCCTCGGTGGTGCAGATCTCCACCAAGGCGGACCTGGGCTCGGGGATCATCTTCAACAACCAGGGGGACATCGTCACCAACAACCACGTCGCCAACGGGGCCAAGAACTTCGAGGTCACCCTGGCCAACGGGAAGGAGTACCCGGGGACCCTGGTCAACAACTTCGCCCCCGACGACCTGGCGGTGATCCACATCAACGCCAGCGGCCTCCTGCCAGCCACCTTCGCCAACTCCTCACAGGTCCAGGTGGGCGACATCGTGCTGGCGATCGGCAACCCCCTGGGCTTCCAGAGCAGCGCCACCGACGGCATCATCAGCGCCGTGGGCCGCACGGTCAGCGAGCCCAACGGGGTGACCCTGCCCGACGTGGTCCAGACCTCGGCGGCGATCAACCCGGGCAACAGCGGGGGAGCGCTGGTCGACCTCGAGGGCCAGGTGGTGGGGATCCCCACCCTGGCGGCGGTGGACCAGCAGCTGGGCGGGGGCGAGGCAGCCGGGATCGGGTTCGCCATCCCCAGCAGCCTGGTGGCCAACATCGCCGGTCAGATCGTGCAGTACGGGCACGTGCAGACCTCAGGCCGCTCCTGCATCGGCATCGAGGTGGAGCAAGTGACGGGCACCCGCGGTCAGGATGCCGGGGTCCTGGTGACCAAGGTCAGCCGGGCTGCCACCATCCAGTCTGGGCTCAAGGCCCAGGACGTGATCACCGCCGTCAACGGCCAGTCGACCCCCGCGGTCCAGGACCTCACCAACTACCTGGCCAACATCGACCCGGGCAAGAAGGTGACCCTGGCGGTGACGCTTCCCGACGGCAGCAAGACCACCATCTCGCTGACCCTGGGCGAAATCAGCACCGCCGGCTGCTCCTGACCCGGGCCGGGAACCCGGCCCGCCCTGAGCCCTACCATGGGCGGGCGGGGGCCCGAGCGTGGAGGATGGCGCTGAGATGGAGAACGCCGCAGACGACCCCGACCAGCAGGTAGCCTGGCTGCGCACGCCCTACCGGGCTCCGGTCTTCGACCAGGAGGGCGGCGACTTCGGTACCACCGAGTCGCTGCTGGGCGACGAGTCCAGCGACATCTTCCATGGGCTGGCGGTCAAGCTTCACGAGGACGGCCGGGTGGCGGAGCTGGTCGCGGACCGGATCGAGAAGATCACCCTGGGCGGCGTCCATACCAATGTGCCCCCCAGCGAGGTGGCGCTGCTCCCCGCCTACCAGGAGGAGCACTGGTACCACCTGGGCTGGGGCGGACTCTTCCGCAAGCGCCCGGAGTGGGACAAGGGGTGATCAGTCTGAGTTCGGGGTCGGCCGACCGGAAATGACCCGTCTCGGTCGCAAGTGGGTGCTGCTGGGCGCCCTGGCGGCCCTGCTGGCGGTGGGCCTGGGGGTGGGGGCGGGGGTACTGTTCTCGCACCACCCCTCGGCGCCGGGGCGGGTCCTGGTGCTGGTGACCGTGGACCGGCCCCTGCCCGCGGGGGGGGCGGCGCTCCAGGGCCAGGTGCTGGGCCTGAGCCTGACCCCGACCGGCCAGAGCAGCGCGGTCGCGGTCCCGGTGGCGGCCACCCCGGTGACGCTCTCCCGCCGCTGGCTGGCGCCCACCACCGAGTCCCTTTTCCTGGCCTCGGTGGCCAGCGGCCCCTACCAGCAGGCCCGGCTCACCCTGCGCACCGCCGCGGGCCGCCTGCTGCACGACTCCCAGCGGCTGGTGCTGCAAGTGACCGCCGGCCACCTCACTCCGCTGCTGTTCACCTTCAAGCTGCAGCCGTCGACGCCCAGCGCCCAGCTGCTGGCGACCACCGCCTATGCCGGCAACGACCAGGTCAACTTCGGTCTCAAGGTGGCGGCGGGGACGGTGATGAGCGTTCCCCAGGTGCCGCTCCTGGACCAGGCCGGGCACCCCCTGGCGCTCTCATCCTACCGGGGCAAGATCGTGGTCCTGGCCTCCTTCCTCACCGAGTGCCAGGAGACGTGCCCGCTGGTGACCTCCGCCCTGCTCCAGCTCCAGCGCCTGCTGCAGCGGCAGAACCTCCAGCACCAGGTGCAGATCCTGGAGGTGACCCAGGACCCGGCCGACGACACCCCGGCGGTGCTCACCA
>JBOHUM010000001.1:0-127361 GCA_050734515.1 Candidatus Dormibacteria bacterium | reverse complement strand
TCGCGCAGTTCGTTTCACAATCCGGGGGCGGTGGCGGGGCTATCTCGGGCTCCCTCGCTGAGTTCTCCCCGTGGCGGTGCCCGCCGCTCCGTTGTCAGTCCTGTATAGATTCGTCGAGGCGGGGGGTGTCAGGCGGCGGTCTCCTCGTGTGAGCTAGGGTTGAGTTGCAGTCGGCCGTCCACGACATGTTGGCCGGCCAGCACCAGGGTGAGCTGGTTGGGAGCGTTGATCGCGGGCCAGTTGGTGCTGAGTCCGACTTTGATCAGATCGCTTCCTTGGAAAGCGGCTCTCCATTGAGCCTGACCTCGAGGCTGGTTGGCACCTCCGCCTTGAAGGTCTGGCTGGCGTGACAGGCCCGCTCAGCGTGCTGGCAGAGCCTCACAACCTGCTCTGGCGCCGTGGGACTCTCCACCCCCAGTTGGAAGGTCACTTGCTGGAAGGCACCCGGGGGACCGCCGAGGTCGTACTTGTCGGCGACGCTGAAGTTGGCCCGGACGTCGGCTTCAGCCTCCCAGATCTCGACTCCGTACAAAGGCGAAAACTTCGCCAGTTGGGTGAGCAGTCAAAATGCCGCCCCGGCCAGCAGGTACTGCAAAGGCGCGGGCGCCCGGTCCTGGCCGCCCCGTGCCGGAGGCTCGTCCGACTCCAGGTGGAACCTCCCGACGCGGCCCACCATGTGTAGGTCGCGCTCGATGCGGGCGACCGCCCGCTGGGTGAGTACCGGGCGGGTTTGGGTGTCGTTCTTGGTGGCCTCGTAGACCTGGCGCATCCGCTCAAGGTCCACTCGCACGTCGTGCTGACCCATGGCTTCACTCCTAGGGCAGGCGCCGGCGTCGCCACGCGCGCCGGTGGTGCCAGGCCGGCTGAACCCGACAGATCTTAGGGGCTTGGGCGGGCCCGAACCTCGGCTAGGCCCGTAGTCGGGCGAGAAGGTCCGCTCCCCGGGGGCTGCCCCAGCCGGTGCAGGGGTCCCAGCCCGCTCGAGCCTGATAGGCCCCGTTGCCCCCTTGGGCTATGTCCCGAGTTACGCCCTGGGCGGCCAGGCTCGCGTAGAGGATGGGGTTGAGGTATCCCGGGCTGTGGCCGAGGGCCTGGCCGCAGCGGGTCAGCAACGCCGCCCAGAGGGGCGCCACGGCGCTGGTACCGCCGAAGACCGCCTGCTCACCGTCCACCAGCACCCGGTAGCCGGTCTGCGGGTCGGCATCCCCGGCGACGTCGGGGATGCCCCGGCCGGGGCGGTGGCCGGGATCCACCGAGGGCGGCACCCGCGCCGACTTCTGCCACCCGGGAGGGGCGAAGACGGCGCTGACGCCGCCGCCGGTCGCACCCCCCTGAGGGCCGTCGTTCCACGTCACCTCGGAGTCGATGACCCCGCTCGAGGAGGTGAGCCGAGTCCCGCCACAGGCGAGCACATGGGGGCTGGAGGCGGGGAAGTCGCAGTGGGCCAGACCGTCGGCCAGCCCGTCCCCGGAGCCGCTGTCGCCGGCGGCGACGCAGACGCTCACCCCCAGCAGCGCCGCGTCCTGGAAGGCCTGGTCGAAGGCAGTCATGGTCGCCGCCGGCCAGTTGGCCTCGGGACCACCCCAGCTGATCGAGATCACCCCCGGGCGGTTGCCGGCGTCGTGGAGAGCCGTGTGAATCGCGTCGAGGAATCCCTGGTCGGTGTTGGGTGCGAAGTAGACGGCCAGTCGCACCCCGGGCGCCATCGCCCCGGCAACCTCAATGTCCAGCATCACCTCGCCATCGGGACCGTCCGGAACCCCGGTGGGGTGGTTGCCGGCGCCGTCGACGGAGATGGACACCAGCTCCGGCGCCTCCACCCCCAGCTCCGAAAAGTACCTGGACACGTCGCCGGGCCGGTACCCGCCGCCCAGCTCAATCAGTCCGACGCACTGGCCCGTGCCCGACGTGCCGGCGGGGAACTGGTACAGCTGCGCCAGCTGCTCGGGGAGGTAGCTGAGGGGCGCGGCCTGGTCGAGGGGAGCCCCCGGCGTGGGCAGGGGCAGGGGACGAAACTGCGTGCGTGCCACCGGGGTGGTGTCCACCCCCAGCACAGCCACCACCGCCTCCGCCAGGGCCGCGGGGATCGCAAGCGGCTCTCGCGGGGCGCGGAACTCGCCTGCGCCGGAGCTGACCCGGCGCAGGTCTGCCGCCAGGGCACGGCTCAGGTCGGCCACCGTCCCGCGTACGGCGACGGTGCGTCGCTCCGGAGCGGCGGCGCCCAGTTCCAGTCCCTGGCCGAGGGCCCACTCCCGAACCGTCTCCAGGTCACCGGGATGGGCGCCCCGCACCCTGACCAGCTGCTCCCGGGAGAGATGGGCACGGAGATGGGGGCTGACCAGCCCCAGGTCGGCGGGCTGGGGGCTTGCCGTGTCCGGGCGCGGGCGCAGCACCAGGGTCAGCTCCAGAAGCTGGCCCGGGTCGAGGGGCCCAAGATCCGTGAGCCCGAGGCTCTCCAGAGTCACCCCCGCCCCCGAAGGCGGCCCCTCCCCCGGGGAGCCAGGGTCTTCCTCGTCGACCATCACCAGCCCAGTATCTGCCACCTAGCCAGCCGCGTCCCTCCGCCGAACCGCCAGCCCTCCGGGCCCTTGGGCTCAGCTCCTCGGCATGACCGCGAACACCTGGCCACCCGGCAGCATCAGGTAGTGCTGGTGGCCGGGGTGGCTGACCATGGTCAGTCCCGCCAGGCGGGCGCCCTCGACCACCGCGGCCGGGTCATCGGCCCGCAACTCGAGCCAAGCCCCCAGACGGGGCGAATCGTCGTCGGGGGCGTCATCGGTGAACTCGATGCTGAGGCTGCCCCCGGCGGGAAAGCGGATCAGCAGCATCGGCTCCGCCATCCCTGGGTGGTCCACCGTCGCCACCGGGCCGCAGCCCAGCACGGCGTCGAAGCAGCGCCACAACTCCTCGCGACGCTGGGGACGGGCAAAGAGGTGGGCGTTGCCTCCCAGCCCGATCACGTCACGGCCCGGGGGGAGCCTGACACCTCGCGTCCCAGGGTGGCGGCGAGCCGGTCGAGGGCGGGTGCGCCGGCGGGCACCGCCCGGGGCGGAGCGAAGGGGCGGCGCCCGGCGGGGATGCGCTCCAGCCACGGGCGGGCGAAGGCCAGCGTCGCCTCGACCAGGTCGTCGGCGAAGACCGGGGTGGCCCCGATCGCCTCGGCGACGTCCCAGCCGTGCACCAGGACCTCGGTGATGCGCAACTGCAGGGCGACGGCCCCGGGCACGGTGCCGAAGGGCACCGACACCATCCGCTCCAGGGCGCCGGCCCGGCCGAAGGCCCGGGTCAGGGCGCCGGCCGACTCGCGGTAGGCGTCGACCGGGGCGCCTTTGGGAAAATGCGACTCTCCCTGGGACGGCGCCCTGCCCGAGACGATGCTGGCGAAGGCGAGGTTGCCGGCGACCAAATGACGGACCAGGGCGCGCACGTCCCACTCCGGGCAGGGCGTGGGCTTGGACCAGTCGTCGGCGCCGATGGCCGCGATCAGGCGCTCGGTACCCGCCAGGGCATCCCTGAGACCCCCAACCGGTCCGGCGCTGTCAATGTGCATCTGTCCCGCGATGGCGCTCAGCGTTCCTGGGCCAGCCCGCGCGTGAGCTGAACCACCGCCACGAAGTTCCCGAACACGTCCTGGGGATCGTCACCGGCGACCTCCACCTCCAAGTGGTTGAGGAGGCTGACGCCCCGCACCCGGGTCGCCAGGTCGGCCAGGTCGGCATGGCGCAGCCTGACCCTGAGGGAGACGGGCGCGGGGATGGCCGGGGGGGGCAGCGCCTCCAGCCGGCCCAGGCTCCGCTTCGCCGCCTGAGCGATCAGGCGACGAGCCACGGCCGGGTGAAGACTGCGGGCCGCGAAACGGGTGACCGACTCCTTGACCACCACCGCCTCGACCCCGGGGAGCACCGCCTCAGCCTGTTTGGCGGTGTGCTGGTCGCCACTGATCAGGGCCACCGGCACCCGCTGCTGCTGGGCGACGAGAGCATTGATGCCGCTCTCGCCGACCAACCGGCCGCTCAGGCTCACACCCATGATGGCAGCCGGGTTGTAGGTGTGGGACAGGACCGAGGGCGGGCCGTCGGATGCCCCGTGGTAGCCGAGGAAGAAGGCCACCCCAAAGCTGGGGTCGAGCCCTTCCATCATGTAGAGGGGTTTGTGGCGGCCGGAGCAGTACTCGGCTTCGCCATGGAGATGTTGGGGAGCCAGGTTCTGCATCGACCCGTGGGCGTCGTTGACCAGGAAGCCGGTCGCTCCACCGGCCAGGGCGCCGTCAATGGCGGCGTTGACCTCCGCCAGCAGCAGCCGCCGGCCCAGCTCCCCGGCCGGGCCGGGCGACACCTGCTCCCAGTCGGCGATGCCCGCCACCCCCTCCATGTCGCAGGAGGCAACTATCCCTTGACAGTAGGTACTGCGCGATGTAGGATCGTTGATCGTGCCAGATCAACCTCAACCGCGACCCCAGCCCCTGCCCACCCGACCCCAACCCGGTCCTGAACGGGACTCGTACCCGCGGGAGCCGTTCCGGCCGCCTCGGCCCATGGAACCCGACAAGGTCGAGAAGGGGGCCTAGCGAGCCAGCCAAACGGACACTCCAAACACGATCGTCTCGGCGCTCAGAACGACAAAGGCGGCGCGCAGCAGCCAAACCTTGAAATGGAGCGCCTTGGAGTTGGTCTTGGCCGAGCACAGGTATGTGCCGATTGCCTGCCATCGCAAATCAAGAGGGTCGGCCCAAGCGCAAACCGCCTCCAGTAGCTTGTCGGCATCGGGACCCCCATCCCAACTGCGAGGCAGGGTCGCCAGAACCGTAAAGGCGACGAGCGCTAGGTAGAGCACCCCGGCGACCCATATCAACTGGCCCCCACCGTGTGGTCCCACTCAGCCGGGCGCAAGGCGATCACGGCGGCGATGAGCGCTGCCACGGCCGTTCCAGCAGCCATCACTACGCCGAACTTGGTATCGACCGCATCAACCGTGTCCAGTCGGATCTGGAGCCGCTCGCGGGCCACCTCCAGCATCAAGGTCGGATCCGGTGCGGTCGAGGCCGCCTCAGCGTTCGTGACAATCACGGTCAGGCCCGACAGCTGCTAGCCAACATCCGTCGCGGGCCAGGGGATTCCATCCGGGGAGCGGCCCTCGGCCTTCGCGGCCTCCCATTCCCTCTCCGAGCACACCCAGACAGCGGGAAAGTCCCCAGCCGTCACTAGCCCAGTCACGGCGCGCTTCCTTAGCTCCCTGCCTCGTACATCCCTCACGACGACCTCACGACCGGGCTCGATAGTCACTCTTGGCAGCCCCCAACGCAGTTTGGCACGACTCCTACATTTTGGCTCGCCCAGAGCCAGGCACCAAATCCCGTCCGTGCCACCCCTTGCCATTTGCCGAGCCAAGCCGTAGAATGCCGTTCAGTCGCCGACGCGGCAAACGCTCTCGTGGAGGTATTGGCCGTGGCAGACACTTCGGCAGGAGCGGCACGGGCCCTGCCAACCCCACCCTACATCCCTTGGAAGACCTTTTTCAACACGGTCCTAAAAATGGAGGAAGGTGTGCCAAGCCGACTCGACTCGACTTGGCTCTCAACCCAAGCGGGGGGGATGCATCAGCCGATCCTGGCGACCTTCCGCTTCTTCGGGCTCACCGACTCCAACAATCGTTGCCTGCCGACTCTTGCCGAACTCGCAGAGGATGGCGACGGGCGGCAGGGGCGAATTCGGGCCCTGATCGAGAACAAATACGACTGGGCGCTCAGCCTTGGACCCAACGCGACCGAGGGCCAGCTCGACGAAACGTTCAGGGAGCACGGGCTAAGTGGCAGCACTCTCGGCAAGGGGGTCCGTTTCTTTCTCGCGGGGGCCAAGTACGGAGGCATCCCCGTTAGCCGCCACTTCAAGGTGCCGCGAGACGACAGCCAACGATCCGCGCCGAGGCGTAAAGGCACCGCGCCCGCAGCCGCACAGACGCGGCAGAGGAAGCCGCAGCCACTGCCCGGAGCCGCCGATCTGTCCAAACTGGATCCGGCCCTGGCGGCATGGCTCGCCAAGCTTCCGGGTTGGGAGCTAGACACGGAGGCTTGGCTCACGACCTTCGAGGCCATCTTTCACGGCCTCCATCCCACGACCACACGGGCGGGGTGATGCCGTTGATATGGGCTAGTACCCCCGGCCTCTAGAGAGCGTGTGGACCGGGACTGAAGGACCGAGAAGCCCCTCGGCGAAGCTCGCCGCCGAGGGCACCTCTCGTTTTGGGGCCAGGGCAGGTGTCCAGGAGGCCGGTTAGACGTTCTCCGGGGGGTCCGAGTCCCCTTGGCTCCATCTCGATCGTAGCACGGAGGCGATGCGCTCTGATCTGGAACTAGCGGCTAGGAGAGAGCGGATGACACGCCCCGCACGGAGCTGTTGCTCTCTTGTGCATCGACGGTCTTGACACTTACCCCCGCCATGACATATCGTGACAGCGGCATACCCCCTGGCGTTCCATGCGGACGTCAGGTAGCATTCCTTCCTAGCCCAAACGGTCGTTTGGGGCTGCTGGAGGGAATCAGGTGAGCCGATTTGCCGTCTTCATCGATGGCGCTTACCTGTCGTTTATGCTCCGGGATGAGTTCCCTCAAGCGGCCGTGGACTTCGAGCGGCTGGTACATACAGTCGCGCCTTCAACTCGGGAACTCCTCCGAGCCTACTACTACGACTGTCCGCCTCATGTATCAGAACCCTCCACGGAGGAGGAGCGCACCCGCCAGCGCAACTTCGACCGCTTCAGACAGGCGCTCGAACGCATCCCGCGCTTCGAAGTGCGCTTGGGTAAGTTGGCACGCCGCACGGATGGGCGTACGGGCGCAGTGCGCTACGAGCAGAAGCGCGTCGATCTCCTTCTGGGGATTGACATCGTCCGCTTGGCCTCCAAGCGGCAGATCGATGAGCTTGTGATCGTTGCGGGCGACAGCGACTTCGTCCCGGCCCTACAGGTCGCCAAGGAAGAAGGAGTTCTGTGCCGCCTCTACCACGGGAAGGACCCCCATCGGGAACTCCGGCAGGTCGCCGACGAGTGCTGCCGTATCGATGCGGCATTTGTTGATGCAATCAAGAGGCTTCCCGGACGCTAGCCTGCCTCGCCTAAGATGGTCGCATGTCAGACTTTGACACCCGGATCCCCATGGAGCCAAAGCCTGGCATCTCCCGGGAAGAGTTCTTCAAGGCGCTCAAGCGGGCCACACGCCCCCTAGCTGAGGCTCCCCCGAAGCCGCCGAAGCGACGTTCTCCAAGATCCCGAAGAACATCCCCCTAGGGTCGTCGCGGTGGTTGTACCGCCAGACGTACTCGTTGAGGTACCCCTGGAGGTGCTTGGCCGAGACGGCATGGTGGCTCCCGGAGATCCCCCGCTTGATCAGGCTCCAGAGCCCCTCTACGGTCTGGGTGTGGGCGTCGCCCTCCACGTAGACCCTGGCCTTGTGGTGAACTCGCCTGTGCTGGTAGCCCGCGTTCCTGACGGAGGTCCGGTAGTGGGCGGCATCGTCGGTGTAGACGATCGCCTGAGGTAGGACCCTCTCCCGTACGTGAGGGATAACCGTACGGGACTTCACGTTGGGGACCACGTGGGCCGCCGCCCGGCCCCCACGCTCGGCCATGCCGAAGACCGGGGTCCGATGCGCCACGGACCAACTCTTGGCCGCACGTAGCCTCTCCGACCTTGGCAGTCCAGCCCAGGTCGCGTGATCGGTGGCTCGGGGTCGGCCGCCAACGTAGGTCTCGTCGAGTTCGACCACTCCGGTGAGCTGGTCGTCGCCCTGCGGCATTAGCTCGTGCCGGATCTTGTGGAACATCCGCCAGGCCGTCTTGTAGGTGACCCCGAGTTCCCGCTCTAGCTGCTTGGCCGAGACCCCGCAGCGGGTCGAGGCCATCAGAAAGATCGCCTCGAACCACATCCGGAGGTCAGTGCTGCTCTTGTGGAAGATGGTCCCGGCTGTGGGGTGGACGTGGCGGCCGCAGGCCGCGCACGAGTAGGACTGGCGGGTGGCTACCCGGTGGAAGGGGCGGAGCTTGCCGCACTTGGGGCACTCGGCGTGGAGCCCATCGGCGCTGTAGCTCTGGCGCCAGAGCCAGTCGAGGCAGGCGTCGTTGTCCGGGAACATTCGGTTGAACTCAACCCGGCTGAAGCGGCTGTCGCTACTGGCGCTCCGCTCGACATTGTCTCGGCCTCTCGAACTCATGCCCGAAGTCTAACACGCTCGACTACCTACTGTCAAGGGATAATTACCTCGCAGGAGATGAAAACCCTGGTCACGGCTCCTCCGCGTCCCCGGTCGCAGCCGTAATCCGATCCAGCTCCCGGGCTTCCTCCGCCGAGAGCACCCAGCTGGCAGCCGCGGCGTTGGCCCGGACCTGCGCCTCGGTGGTGGCGCCGGCGATGACCGACGCCACCACCGGCCGGCGCAGCAAGCCGGCGAAGGCCGCCTCCAGCATCGAGCGGCCCCGGTCGGCGGCAAATCGCTCGATCCGCTCCAGGCGGTCGAACTGCGACTGGTCCTGGAGCAGGTGCTGCCACCGGGGCCAGGTGGCGCGCGACCCCGCCGGTGGTGGCCGATCCCGCCGGTACTTGCCGGTGAGCAGGCCACTGGCCAGGGGGAAGTAGGGCAGCAGCCCCATGCCCAGACGCTCCAGCGCCGGGACGACCTCCACCTCGACCTCCCGGGCCAGCAGGCTGTAGTGCTCCTGCGAGCAGATGAAGGGGGTCACGCCCAGGGAGTGGGCGCCAGCCTCCGCCTCTAGGATCTGTTCCGCGCTGAAGTTGCTGCAGCCGATCCAGCCCACCTTGCCCTGGTCCAGCAACTCCTGGAGCGCCCCCAGGGTCTCGGTGATCGGGGTCGAAGGGTCGGGGAAGTGCATCTGGAGCAGGTCGATCCGCTGCACCCCCAGACGTCTCAAGCTGGCCTCGGCCGAGTGCCGCACCTCTGCGGCCGAGCCCGGGCCCGCAGTCCGTCCCTCGGAGCCGGAGCCGGCGAACTTGGTCGCGATCACCGCCTGCTCGCGCCGGCCCCGCAGCGCCCGCCCCAGCAGCCGCTCCGACTCCCCATCGCCGTAGCTGGCGGCGGTGTCGAAGAGGTTGATGCCCTGCTCCAGCGCCGCCCCCACCACCCGCTCCACCGCCGGCCAGTCCATGCGCGACCCAAAGTTGTTGGTGCCCATCCCTACCATCGCCACCTCGGGCCCGTCTGCCCCCAACCGGCGCCGCCCCAACTCCGCCATCTATGCCCAGCAACCCTCCGTGCCGCCAGCGCCCAGCCGCGAGGCAAATCTTCCCAGAAGTCCCTCCTGACCCCGACTCCGTCGGCTCGATCACGAACGACTGCTACCCTCCTGGGGTGACCAGCCGGATCTGCGAGGTGATCATCGACAGCCACCAACCGCTGGAGTTGGCGCGCTGGTGGGCCGAGGCGCTCGACTACCGGCTCCACCCCCCGGCCGCGGCAGGCTGGGTCACGATCGCGCCCTGGGCCTCGGCCGCCGAGCGCCCAAGCGAAGAGGCCATGATCCGGGCGCCCCAGGTCCCCGCGATCGTGTTCGTGCCCGTCCCCGAGGCCAAACTGGTCAAGAACCGGGTGCACCTCGACCTCTGGGCCATCGACCGCAGCCAGGACGAGGAGGTGGCCAGTCTCCTGGCCCGGGGCGCCACCCGGGTCGACGTTGGTCAGCACGACGTTCCCTGGCAGGTGCTGGCCGACCCCGAGGGCAACGAGTTCTGCGTCCTCGGCTGAGCAGCTGACCGGACCCCAGCCCGGCCCGACCAATCCGGGGGGGTCCGAAACGCCAGGGGACCGCGTAGCGTCGATTAGAGGGGGCGGCACCGGTCCGCCACCGCTCGCCCGCCCAGCCCCAAAATCGGTGAGGCTTACCGCCCTGATCAGAGCCAAATCGCTTCCCGTGGCCACGCTGGCAGCCCTGGCGCTGGTCGCGGTGGCGGTCCTGACCGACTCCCGGGCAGCGGCGCGGCCGCTGGGCCCGGTGCCGGTGCGGCTGGGAGCGGGCGGGCGCGACCTAACCGTCGCCACCCGCACCTACCACCTGGAGGTGGACAGCCGCAGCGCCCTGGTCCGGGTGACCCTGGCCGGGGACAGCTTTGTCCTGCCGGCCCTGGCCCTGCTCGGGCGGCACCGACTGCCCCCCGGGGTGCACTTTCACTCATGGGCCCGGCAAAACCGGCTGGTGGTCAGCTCCTACCGAGCCAACGGCTCGCTGCTGGAGCAGGCGGTGATCCGGCCCCGGCCCCGATTCTTCACCGTCCAGTTCAGCGGCAGCCTGGGCGATCACCCCTCCGCCCCGGCCACCTTCTTCAGCGACGGCAGCCGGGGCCTGCCCGGCGCCCTGCTCCGCTATGGCTTTGCGCCCAACCCGCTCGGGCGCTCGTATGCCTCCCAGCTGCTCACGCTGGTGGGCAAGCTGCCGCCCTTCCACACCGCCCCCTTCGCGCCGCCGCCGCTGCAGCTGCAGCTACGTGCCGCCACTGGCTGGATCGGGATCGGTCTGGTGCAGGTGCCGGACGCCACCCGGCTCGGTCTCACGCCCTCAAATGGGGTGGCGGTCAACTATCCCCTGAGGCTGCTGGCCCGCGTGCCCGACCGGAGCGCCGGCGGGTGGGTGCCGGCGCCACGGGCGGCGCGACGGGGGCGCGAGGCCTGGCTCAAGCTGCCCAGCTTCGTGATCACCCCCGCCCCGGACGTGGTCCAGGGACTGCGCGCCTACCACTCCGCCCTGGCCAGCCTGGGCCAGGCGCCAGTGGCGCGTCCCCCGGGGAGGCGCCCCAGCTGGTGGAGCTGGCCCCTGGTCGACACCTGGGGCCAGCAGAACGTGAGTGGGGCCGCCGGCTCCAGCCCCGTCTACACCTCTGCCTGGGTGCGCCATTTCGCCAGCACCTGGGGGCACCGATTCGGTCTGCGGCACTTCACGGTGGTGATCGACGCCCAGTGGCAGCGCCACCTGGGCGAGGTCACCCCCAGCCCCCGCTTCGGCGGGATGGCGGGCATGCACCGGCTCATCGCCAGCCTGCACCAGCAGGGCCTGCGGGTGCTGCTCTGGTGGCCGCTCTGGATCCAACAGAACGCCGAGCGCGACCGGCTCCGAGTGGACCCCACCGCCCTCTCTTTTGGGGCCAGCACCGGGCGGGCAATGCGCACCGCCCTGGGCCACGGCCGCCGGCAGCTGGGCGCGGACGGCCTCAAGGTCGACTGGGGCTACCTGGTGCCCGACCCCGGCGCCAGCGACTTCGCCCGGCCCCAGCTGGGGGTGGGCAGCGCCGCCCTCCTTCGCTACATGCGGGTCCTGTCCAGCGCCGCCTGGCACGCCGACCCGGGAGCCCTGGTCGACGCCAGCGCAGTGGCTCCTCAGTTCGGCGGGACCGAAGACGAGATCCGCCTCTACGACGCCCGGCGGGCTGTCACCTGGGACTGGCGGGCAGCGATCGTCAGCGCGGTCGACCCCGGCTTCCCGATCGACGGCGACGGCTGGCGACTCGACGGCGCCCAGGCGGTGCCCCACATCATCAGCAGTGCCGTCTACGGGGTCCCGGCCGTCTACTACGCCACCCGCTGGTCGGGAGGCGAAGCGATCTCCGCGGGCCTGGCCCGCGAGCTGGGCGCGGTCCTGCGCGCCAGCCTGGGCCGGGGGCAGGGCCAGCCGGTCGCCCTAGCCGACGGTGGCTGGGAGTACTTCGCGGGCGGCCGGCTCAGCGCGGAGACCCTGGGCGACGACCAGGGGTTGGCGGTCTTCCACTTCGGCAGAGGCCAGGCCGGGATCGCCTCGGTGGTCAGCGCCGGGCCCCGGCAACTCCGCCTACCCCTGCCCGCGGGTGTGGCCCTGGGGCCGTTCCGCTCCCCCCGGGGTGGGTCCAGCACCCGGCGGCGGGGGGCCCAGCTGCTGCTGCAGCTCACTCCCGGGGTCATCTACCGGGCCACGATCCACCAGCGACGGAGCCCGCGGGCGCGTCGGCTGGCGGCGCGCTTCCCGGTGGGCGCCCTGCCTTAGTCCAGAATGACCCCTGAGGCGCGGCGCCTCAGCCGCAGCCCAGCCAGGAGGTAGGAAATGGAGGTAAAGGAGCTCGGGCACCTGGTGCTCTACGTCCATGACCTAGAGCGCTCGGCCCGCTTCTACGGGGAGATTCTCGGCTGGCCACGGATCTCGCCGTCGGGGCTGCCGGTGGCCGCCTTCTCCAGCGGCCGCACCCACCATGAGCTGCTCCTGATCGAGGTCGGCCCCGAGGCCGAGGAGCTGCCTCGAGGTCGGCGAGTGGGCCTCTACCACTTCGGCCTCAAGGTGGCCGACTCCGACGAGGAGCTCCGCAGGGTCCTCGACCACATCCAGGCCAACGGGGTCCGAGTGGTGGGCACGGCTGACCACACCGTCACCCACAGCCTCTACATCGAGGACCCCGACGGCAACGAGATCGAGCTCTATTCCGATGTCGCCGGTGCCGACTGGCGCCACGAGCCGGAACTGCTGCTCAGCCCCGTCCGCCCGCTCCAGATCTGACCCCGGCCAACCGCAGCCCCAGGGTCTGGCGCCGCAGCCGCGAGATGCCCGCGTCCGGCACAATCCCAGGTGCTGGCCTGCGACCTCGGGCGTCCGACGCAGGCTGCGTCGGCGGCCGCCGACGGCTCCCGGGAGGGGAAGTGAGGAACTCACCATGAAGATGCGACTGATCGCCACCGCCAGCCTGGCCACACTGCTGGCCGCCCTAGCGGTGGTCGCCTCCGGTGGTCTCACCACCGCCTTGGCGTGGCCGGGGCTCTCCAGCTGCGGACCTTCACAGCTGCACCTCTACTCCCCGGGGGTGCTGACGGTGGCCACGGATAGCCCGGCCTACACCCCCTGGTTCGGACACAACCATCCCAGCAACGGCCAGGGCTATGAGGCAGCGGTCGCCTACGCCATCGCCAGGACCCTGGGCTTCAGCGCCAGCCAGGTGCACTGGGCGATCGAGCCCTTCGACAGCTCCTACGCCCCCGGGCCCAAGCCCTTCGACTTCGACATCAACGAGATCACCATCACCGCCGCCCGAGCCCAGGCGGTGACCTTCAGCATCGGCTACTACAACGATCGCGAGGCCCTGATCACGGTGAAGGGCTCGGCATTGATCAAGCACCACAGCCCCGCCCAGCTCAAGACCTACAAGTACGGAGATCAGGTGGGCAGCACCAGCCTCGCCTACATCGAGCGCCAGCTGGGGGCGGAGAAGACACCCGCCGTCTACAACACCCTCAACGACGTGGCCTCAGCGCTCTCCGACCACACCATCCAGGGGTTCGTGACCGACGCGCCCACCGCGCAGTACATGGCCGCCTCCGGGGAGGTCAAGCACGGAGTGGTGGTGGGGCGGTTCCCCAGCAGCGACGAGAAGTACGGTCTGCTCTTGGCCAAGGGCAATCCGCTGGTCAGCTGCGTCAACAGTGCCATCACCCACCTCCAGGCCAACGGCACGCTGGCCCACCTGCAGAAGCGCTGGCTGGGGATCTACGTCCGGATCCCCACCATCAGGCCCTGAGCGGCGGCCCGGAGGACCGCCCCTGGATGAGGGAGTCGGCGTGGCCTGATTCGGCCCCGCTGCTGCCGGTCGGCGGCCCGGCGCCCAGCAGCCTGGGCGGCAGCCGTGGCCGCCCCCGACTTCGCGGGTGGCGGGCGATCGCGGTCTCGGCGGCCAGCAGCGTCCTGCTCCTGGGGCTGCTCTTGGCGGGGTTCTTCCTGGCCCCGGGCAGCGGTCAGGTCCGGCAGACCTTCTTCAACCTCAAGGCGATGCGGATCGCCCTGGCCGGCGATCCTGCCAACGGCATCTTCTCGGTGCCGGCGGCGCTGCTGCTGAACATTGAGATGTTCTTGGGTGCCGAGGTGCTGATACTGATCCTGGCGATGGTGATCGCCATGGTCCGCCAGCTGCAGGGGCCGGTGTTCTTCCCCTACCGGATGCTGGCGATCGCGTACACCGACTTCTTCCGGGGAGTGCCCCTGATCCTGGTGATCTACGCCATCGGCTTTGGCGTGCCGGCGCTCAACCTGGCCGGGGTCTCCACCCAGTCGACCTGGGTCTACGGCGTCGCCGCCCTGGTGCTCTCCTACTCCGCCTACGTCTCCGAGGTCTACCGAGCCGGAATCGAGTCGGTGCACCCGAGCCAGGTGGCGGCGGCACGCTCCCTGGGCCTGAACCACTGGCAGTCGATGCGCTCGGTCGTCATCCCCCAGGCGGTGCGGCGGGTGATCCCGCCTCTGCTCAACGACTTCATTAGCCTGCAGAAGGACACCGCCCTGGTAGCGGTGCTGGGAGTGATCGAGGCCAACCGGGCCGCGGGCATCTTCAGCTCCACCCGTTTCAACTACACGGGCTACACCGTGGCGGCGCTGCTGTTCCTGGCGTTGACGGTTCCCCTGGCACGCTTCACCGACTACCTGATCGTCCGCGACCGCCGGCGGCGCCAGACTGCCGCCGTGCGCTGAGCGATGGCGGACCCGGGCGCCCTCGCCCTGCGCCTGGATGGCGTCCACAAGTCGTTCGGGGCAACCCCGGTGCTGCGCGGCATCGACCTCGGGATCGCCAGTCACCAGGTCGTTTGCCTGATTGGCGCCTCCGGGTCGGGCAAGTCGACGCTGCTGCGCTGCGTCAACCTGCTGGAGCCAGTGGATCGCGGCCAGATCTTCTTCTTTGGCGAGGAGATCAGCCATCCCGACACCGACGCCAACCGGGTGCGCCGTCACATCGGCATCGTCTTTCAGGCGTTCAACCTCTTCCCGCACATGTCGGTGGTCCGCAACATCACCCTCGCCCCGAGACGCGTACTGGGAGTCAGCCGACAGGCGGCCGAGGCGGAGGCCGAACGGCTGCTGCGGCAGTTTGGCCTGCTGGATAAGCGCGACGAATACCCCGACCGGCTCTCGGGCGGCCAGCAGCAGCGGGCCGCGATCGTTCGCGCCCTCGCCATGGCCCCCCGCCTACTGCTCCTCGACGAGGTCACCTCGGCCCTCGACCCAGAGCTGGTCGCGGAGGTCCTCAACGTCATCAAGAGCTTGGCCCAGCAGGGGATGACGATGCTGATCGCCACCCATGAGATGGGTTTCGCCCGCGATATCGCCAGCCAGGTTTGCTTTTTGGATGAGGGCCAGATCCTCGAGCAGGGACCGCCGGATGACATCTTCAAGGATCCGCAGCAGCCTCGCACCAAGCAGTTCCTGCAGAGCATCATTGAGGCCGGGCGGCTGTGAGGGGCGGTGCACCTGGCCGGTCTCGCCACTGGCTCGCTGGCCCCCCGGGAAGGGATCATCGCCACTATCCCAGCGAGCCCTGATGGGGCCTGTGGCCAGCCATGGGCGGGCGCGTGGCGATGGCGGCTCTCACGTGCTCGGGTCCCGTCGCGACCGCGCCTGTTGGCCACGGCAGGGTGAGCTTCGCGGTATCGATACGGCGTCGGCGGAAGGTGCGTCGCGGCCAGGAGCCATAACGCCGCGAAGGGCCTGCAACGCCTTTACGGCCTGGACGTTGGATAGGCTTTAGCAGTGGAGGTGAGATCCGATCTGAGCGCCGACCTGGAGCGAGCCGTCCGCGGCCAGGTGCGATGGTCAGCGGCCGAGCGGGCCCTGTACTCGGCGGACGCCTCCATCTACCGGCAGCTCCCGCTGGCGGTGGTCCAGCCCCGGGACGAGGACGACGTCCTGGCGGCGCTGGCCGTCTGCCGCCAGCACCGGGTGGCGGTCCTGCCCCGCGGCGCCGGTACCAGCCAGGCGGGTCAGAGTTGCAACTCCGCCGTGGTGCTCGACTTCACCCGACACCTCGACCGCGTAATCGAGGTGGATCCCGAACGCCGGACCGCCCGCGTGCAGCCCGGCGCGGTCTTGGACCGGCTGCGGGAGGAGGCGGAACACCACCACCTCACCTTTGGTCCCGATCCCTCCACCCACCAGTACTGCACCTTGGGGGGGATGATCGGCAACGACTCGTGCGGGGTGCATTCGGTCACCGCCGGTACCACCGTCCGCAACATCGAGAGCCTGGACATAGTGACCTACCGCGGGGAGCGGATGACGCTGGACGAGTCGGGAGCCCGGGCGGCCACGGCCGCCACCACTGCGGCGGACATCGAGGCGCGGCTGCGGCAGCTGGGGGAGCGCGTGGCGCCGCTGGTGCGAGCGCGGTACCCGGACATTCCCCGGCGGGTCTCCGGGTACAACCTGGACCAGCTGCTCCCCGAACGGCCGCCCAACCTGGCCCGGGCCCTGGTGGGCACCGAGGGCACCTGCGCCACGGTCCTCGAGGCCACCGTACGGTTGGTTGCCAGTCCCGCCAACCGGGTCTTGGTGGTGCTGGGCTACGACGACGTCGCCGATGCCGCCGAGGACGTCCCCCGGGTGTTGCAGCAGGCGCCCATCGCCCTGGAGGGGATCGACGACCGGCTGGTGGCGGCGGTCCGGCGCCGAGGCATCAACCGGGCCCAGCTGGACGCCCTGCCCGCAGGCGCCGGCTGGCTGCTGGTGGAATTCGGCGGCGATACCTCAGCGCAGGTCCGGTCCCAAGCCGAGGACGCCATCCGGCAGCTGGGCCGGCCCGGGGCCCTGCTGATCGCCGGGCAGGCGGAGATGGCCCGGTTCTGGCAGATCCGGGAGTCGGCCCTGGGTGCCACCGCCCAGGCCCCCGGGCGTGGACCCGCCTGGCCCGGCTGGGAGGATTCGGCAGTGCCGCCGGCGCGCATGGGCGAGTACCTGCGCGGCCTCCGGCAGCTGCTGGAGGAACACCGTTTCTCGGGCGCCTTCTATGGGCACTTCGGGGACGGTTGCCTGCACACGCTCACCGACTTCGAGCTGGAGCGGCCCGAGGGGGTGCGCCGCTTCCGCGCCTACGTCGAGGCCGCGGCCGACCTGGTGGTCAGCTTCGGTGGGTCGCTATCCGGGGAGCACGGGGACGGCCAAGCGCGAGGCGAGCTGCTGACCAGGATGTTCGGGCTTGAGCTGGTGGACGCCTTCCGGGAGTTCAAGGCGATCTGGGACCCGGACGGGCTCATGAACCCGGGCAAGGTGGTTGACCCCCGGCCCCTCGATGCCGACCTGCGCCTGGCGGCGGTGCGGCGGCGGCGGCCAGGGGGCGCGACCGTCTTTCGCTTCGCCGACGACCAGGGCAGCCTGGGCCGGGCCAGCCGGCGCTGCGTCGGGGTGGGCAAGTGCACCCGCCAGGGCGGGGGCACCATGTGCCCCAGCTACATGGTCACCCGCGAGGAGCGCCACTCCACCAGGGGCCGTGCCCGGCTGCTGTTCGAGATGCTGCAGACCGGCACCGTGGCCGGGGGATGGCGCAGCCGCGAGGTCAAGGACGCCTTGGACCTCTGCCTGGCCTGCAAAGGCTGCCGGGCCGAGTGCCCGGTCCAGGTGGACATGGCCACCTACAAGTCGGAGTTCCTCTCCCACTACTACCGGGGCCGACTCCGCCCCCGCGCCGCGTACAGCCTGGGGCTGATCCACTGGTGGGCCGGAATCGCGGCGCGGGCCCCCCGGCTGGTCAATGCCAGCGTGTGCGCACCCCTCCTGGGGCCCGGCCTCAAGCGCCTGGCGGGCATAGCCCCCCAGCGGCGGCCTCCGGCCTTCGCCCCCGAGACCTTTCGGGACTGGTTCGCCGCCCGCCCCCGGCGCGGGGGCGGCGAGCGGGTGGTGCTGTTCGTCGATACCTTCAACGACCACTTCAGACCCAACACCGCCAGAGCTGCGGTGGCGCTGTTGGAGGCGCTGGGCTTGGAGGTGGTGCTGCCCGGTCGTCGCCTTTGCTGCGGCCGGCCCCTCTACGACCATGGCATGCTCGGCCTCGCCCGTCGCCAACTCCAGGTCCTGCTCGACTCACTTGCGGGTGAGATCCGCGCTGGGACCCCAGTGATCGGGCTCGAGCCTAGTTGCGTCGCCGTTCTCAAGGACGAGTTGCTCGGCCTGATGGGCGATCGCGCCGATGCCCGGAGGCTCTCGGCCCAGACCAGCCTGCTGGGTGATTTCCTGGCGCCTCGCGTTGCCGAACTGGGCCTGCGCCCGCTTCAGCGCCGGGCGCTGGTGCAGGGCCACTGCCACCAGCAGGCCATCGGTGGCCTGGGTGCGGACCAGGCGTTGCTGGCAGCAGCGGGAGTCGACGCGGAGGTCCTGGACTCCGGCTGCTGCGGCATGGCCGGCGCCTTCGGCTACGAGCGGGGCGAGCACTACCGGGTCTCTATCGCCTGTGGCGAGCGGGTGCTCCTGCCACGGGTGCGCTTGGCGGACCCGGCTGCGCTGGTCGTGGCCAGCGGCTTCAGCTGCCGCGAGCAGATCGAGCAGGCTACCGGGCGCCCGACCTCCCACCTGGCCGAGGTGCTCCAGCAAGCACTGCCCCCCCGACCGCCGGGTCCGGGCTACGCGTAGTTCCCTACAACCCGGTCCCGGGCGTACGGCTAAGTCACGCGCTCTCCAGGGCCCGTGGCTCCGGGCCGGCCACCGCCGCGGGCGGGGCGGTAGCCGCGGCGATCCCCCCCTCGTCGTAGGCCAACACCTCAGCCAGCACCTCGGCGGTGTGCTGCCCCAGGGTGGGTGGCGGTCTCAGCACTGGGCTGGAGCGGCCGTCCAGCTTCCATGGTGAGCCCACCTGGCTGATGCGCCCCGCCGTCGGATGCTCGACCTCGACCCGCATCTCCCGGTCTGCGGCCAGCGGGCTGGCGAAGGCCTCGGCCATGTCGAAGATCGGCCCGGCCGGGATCCCGGCCGCCTCCAATCGCTCCAGCCACTCCCGACGGGGGCGGCGGATCACCCTGCGGGCGATCTCGGGGATCAGCTCCTGGCGCGCCAGGTTGCGTCGGGCGTTGGTCTGGAAGCGCGGGTCGGCGGCCATCTCCGGGGCCTCCAGGGCCTCGCAGAAGCGCTGGAACTGGGGGTCGGAGCCGACCGCCAAGTTGAGGAAGCCGTCGGCGGCCCGGAAGGTGCCGTAGGGCACGATCGTGGAGTGCCCGTTGCCGGTCCGGGAAGGGGGCTCCCCGGTGGCGAAGAGGCTGCCCGCCTGATAGGTGAGCAGGGCCAGCAGGGAGTCGTTCAGGGCCACGTCGATGGTGCGCCCGCGGCCGGTGCGCTCCCGTTCGAAGAGGGCTGCCAGGACGGCATGGGCGGCAAACATCCCGGCGGTGATGTCGCCCACCGGCACCCCGACCTTGGTGGGCGGCCCGTCGGGCGCCCCGGTGACGCTCATCAATCCCGAGGTGCCCTGGGCGATCTGGTCGTACCCCGCCAGGGTGGGCCGGTTCTGACCGAATCCGCTGATGGAGGCGTAGATCAGTCCCGGGCGGGAGGCGCGGAGGCTGGGTGCGTCCAGCCCCAGCCGGGCCGCCGTTCCGGGACGGAAGTTCTCGACCACCACATCCGACGCCAGAGCCAGCTCGGTGACGGCTCGCAGGCCGGGCGCGGTCTTGAGGTCCAGGCAGACGCTGCGCTTGTTGCGGTTGATGGAGAGGAAGTAGGACGACTCGCCGTTGAGGAAGGGAGGGCCCCAGACCCGGGCCTGGTCACCGGTTCCGGGCGGCTCCAGCTTGATCACGTCGGCACCCAGGTCGGCCAGCAGCATGGTGCAGTAGGGGCCCGCCAGGGCGTGGGTCAGATCGAGGACCCGGATCCCCGCAAGTGGGAGCGGCTCGGCCCCAGGGGCCGAGGGCTCAGGAGCTGACGGCATGACCAGTGGGGTCGGCCGGGGCCGGGGCCGAGACCGGTCCAGGCGGAGCGGGGCGCCCCCGGGGGCGGCGGACCAGCAGCCGGAATCGGCCTCGGGCCTGGCTGACGTGGCGGAAGCGGCGTTCGCGGCGTTTGAGCAGAGTGTTGACCGGGAGTCCCGCGAGATGCGCCACCTCCTCCAGCAGGGCGCGGTGGAGCACGGTCACCAGGGCGTCGGGGGCCTCGTGGGCAGGTCGCAGCTCGGGGACGATTCGATCAACCAGGTGGAGCTCGACCAGGTCCCAGGCGGCCAGCTTGAGCCTGCCCGCCAGCTCCTGGGTGTGCTCGGCGTCGTGATAGAGGATGGCGGAGGCGGCCTCCGGGGCGATCACGGAGAATATCGCGTTCTCGAGCATCAGCTGCCGGTCCCCCACCGACAGCGCCAGGGCGCCCCCACTGCCGCCCTCGCCCGTCACCACGCTCACGATCGGCGTCCGCAGCCGGGCCAGCCGGGCCAGGCACTCCGCCACCGCCCCGGTCACGCCCTGGGCCTCAGCCTCGGTGTCGGCCGCCGCCCCTGGCGTGTCCACCAGGGTGAGCAGGGGCAGCCGAAACCGCTCCGCCAGGGTGAAGGCCCGCAGCGCCTTGCGGTAGCCCGAAGCCTGGGTGTGGCCCGCGTCGCCAGACGGCCGGTCCTGGGCCACGAACACCACGGCGCGCTCGCCGAGACGGCCCAGGCCCGCCATCAAGGAGTCGTCGTCGCCGCCCTGGCGGTCACCGTGGAGCTCGAAGATCTCGGTCAGCAGCCGCGCTATCAACCTCCGGCCGCTGGGCCGGTCGGGGTGCCGGGCGAGCTCGACGGTCTCCCAGACCGGCGGCCGGTTGAGCGGGTGGCCGGAACTCCGGGGCGGCTCCGCGGCACCGCCTTTGGCGGGCGCCGAACCGAGCACTGCCGCCAGCCCTCCCAGTACCGGCCGAAGCCTCTCCCGGGCGACGATCGAATCCAGGCCTCCGTAGCGGTAGGCGAACTCCGCCGTCCCTGGAGGGGCCTGGTCGTGGGTGGCGCTCTCGTGCACCCGGGGCCCCACGAAGGAGACCCGGGCGCCGGGCTCGGCCAGGATCACGTCGCCCAGGCTGGCGAAGGAGGCCAGGACCCCGCCCATGGTGGGGTCGGCCAGCACCGTGATCAGTGGCACCGAGCGCTCCCGCAGCCGGGCGGCGGCGGCCGCGGTCTTGGCCATCTGGAAGAGGGCCACCATCCCCTCCTGAAGTCGGGCGCCTCCGCTCGAGCAGATGGCCACCGCCGGGATCCGCTCCCGGCGGGCGAGTTCCATGGCCCTGGAGACCTTCTCCCCAGCCACGCTGCCCATGCTGCCGCCGAGGAAGCGGAAGTCGAAGACGATCAGCACCACCGGGGTGTCCAGCACCCGGCCCCGCCCGGTGACGACCGCGTCCAGCAGGTCGGTCAGCGCCTGGGCTTCGGCGATGCGCTGCTCGTAGGTGACCCCGTCGGAAAAGTTGATCGGGTCCGCCGACCAGAGATGCCGGTCGGTCTCCCGGAACGAGTCCCGGTCCACCAGCTGCTCGATGCGCTCCCGGGCGGTGAGCCGGGCGTGGTGGCCACACCCGGTGCAGACCTTGAGGTCGTCCAGGGCCGTCCCGCAGCGGGAGCAGACCGCGATCAGGGAAGCGGCACTCACCTAGGCCCCGGCCACGTCGGCGGAGTTCGGGTCCCAGCGGAGCAGGGAGACGTCGGCCACTTGGCGGAGGTGGGCCAGCATCGCCGCTCCTGCCGCCGCCCCATCCCGGTCGGCGATCGCGTCCAGGATGCTTTGGTGGGCGTTGCAGGACCGCGGGGGTCGGCCAGGTTCCGAGAGCGACTCCACCCGACTCTCGTGGACGGCTTCCGCGATCTCATCCAGGAGGTGCTCCAGCACCCGGTTCCCGGCCGCCTCGGCGACGGCATGGTGGAAGTCGCGGTCGCCCTCGATCCCCAGCCCGCCAGCGGCGATGTCGCGGCGCATGCGCTCGAGGGCGGTACGGAGATCGGCCAGCTGGGCCGTGGTGCGGCGCTGCGCCGCCAGGGTGGCCAGCTTCACCTCCAGACCCTCGCGAGCCTCCAGCACCTCGGGGAGCCGACGACGACGCTCCATCAGGCGCGGCAGTGACTCCCCGAACCCACGGGTGCGACGCAGGAAGGCCCCGTCCCCGTGGCGGATATCGACGAATCCCTGGGCCTGGAGGACGACCAGCGCCTGGCGGATGGAGGTGCGGCTGACAGCCAATTGCTGGGCCAGGTCGCGCTCGGCGGGGAAGCGATCCCCCGCCACCATGCCCGCTTCCTCGACGTACTCGCCGAGCCGGTCGACCAGGTCCTCGTACAGGCGACTGCGCGCGATCGGGCGAAGTGCGGGTACGGAACCCTTCACCATTGCCGGGAGTCTAGCAGGCCAAAGGACCGATGGTCCGACCATTGACTCTGTGAGCCACTGCGGCTAAGCTTCCCTGCGACGGCCCGCCGCCGAGACGCTGCTGGCGCCGCCGCGGGCCTAGGAAGGGAGGCAGAAGCGTGGGGATGAGCGCAGAGAGTCGAGCATCGGGTCTGGCCCTCGGAGGGCGGGTGTTCCGCCCCCGGCTGGCGGCCCTGGCAATCGGAGTCGGCGTGGTGCTGGCCGCCTGCGGCGCCCCCGCCAGCTCGGCTGGTGGTAGCGCCAGCGGCGGGACCGTCGCCTACGGCGTACTTTCCTGCTTCACCGGCACCCTGGCCAGCCTAGGCGAGGCAATGCTCCAGGGCTCACAGGTGGCTCAGAAGGCGATCAACTCCGCTGGGGGAATCATGGGCAAGAAACTGGCCCTCCAGCACGCCGACACCCAGTGCGACGAGGCGGACGCGGTGCCCGCCGTCCATCAGCTGCTGGCGGTCAACCACATGGCCGGCATCATCGGCCCGGAGACCCAGGAGATCGCCTCGGTGGCGCCGATCCTGACCCACGCCAAGATCCCGGACGAGTTCCAGGGGGGCAGCACCCTCTTCGACAAGAACGCCAACAAGTACCTCTGGCGCGACAGTCCCTCCGACTCGCAGTTGGGAGTGGCGATGGCTCTCTACGCTCACGACAAGGGCTACAAGAAGGCGGCCCTCCTCTTCTATTCCGACATAGCCGCCCAGACCTTCATCAAGCCCATCACCGAGACTTGGCACAAGCTCGGCGGGACGATCGTCTCCAACCTCACCCTGGCTCCGGACCAGAGCTCATACCAGTCCCAGGTGCAGCAGGTCATCAACGCCCACCCGGACGTCATCTTCACCCAGACCGACACCGCCACCGCGGCGGTGCTGTACCAGAACTTCCAGGAACTGAACAACCTGGCGATCCCCTTCGTGGGTACCGACGTCACCGGCGGCTCGGAGTACCTGCATGCGGTCACCATCCCAATTGCCCATGCGCACCTGACCTCGGTGTACGGCACCTCGGTGAGCGGTCACGCCACCACCGAGTTCAATCACGTCTTCGCCCAGATGAACGGCAAGAAGGCGATCCCGCTGGCGAACGCCAACTACGCCTATGACGCGGTGATCAGCCTCGCCCTGGCGGAAGACCAGGCCAAGTCGACGGCGGGTCCGGCGGTGGTGAAGGAGATGACCAAGGTCACCAACCCACCGGGTACCGCCTGCTATTCGTACTCGCAGTGCGACACGCTGATCAAGGCCGGCAAGAAGAGCAACTTCCAAGGGGCCAGCGGGAACCTCGACTACAACAAGTACAACAACGTCTTCGGCCCCTACGGAGCGTTTCAGGTGAGCCTGGGCGGGCAGGAGCACCAGGTGATGCTCCTGTCGGCGACGGCACTGGCCAAAGCCACTCCTTGAGCTCGGGCGGCGGCGGGCCCGCCCTAGCCCGCTGGCGCCAAAATGGGGCCCGCCCCAGCAGGTCCGGCTCAGCCGGACCTGGCCGGGGCGGGCCCTCGCCGACCCCGGGGCGATGAGACAGGGGTCACCTCAGGCTGGAGCGAGGTGGTGAGATCGATCAGGTACTGCTAACCCTGGGCTTCGGCCTGGTGGCGGCGGCGATTCTGGCACTGTCGGCGGTTGCCTTCTCCCTGGAGTACGCCGTCACCAACGTCGCCAACCTCTCCCATGGGGAGATCCTCACCGTCGGCGCCTACGCCGCCTACCTGGTCCAGCAGGCCACCGGCAACGTCCTGTTCTCCGCCCTGGCCGCGGCCGCCGCCGGCGGCTGCCTGGCGCTGCTCATGCATACCGCGGTGATCGAGAGCTTTGTGCGCCACGGCACTCACCGGATGACCATCTTCATCGCCACCCTGGGAATGTCGTTCGTGATCCAGAACGTGCTCGTGATCATCTTCGGCGCCACCAATGTCGCCTACACCATCAACCAGGGCGCGCCCGAGCATGTCGGACCCTTCCTATTCACCGGCACCGAGGACCAGATCCTGATATCCGCGATCCTGATCACCGCGGTGCTCTACGGCATCATCCAGCACACCAAGTTCGGCAAGTCGCTGCGAGCCGTGTCGCAGAACCGCGACTTGGCGCGGGTCACCGGGATCAACGCCCGACGCGTCGCCGCCACCACCTGGTTTTTGGCGGGATTGGTCGCGGGTTACGCCGGCTTCGTGCTGGCGGAGAGCATCGGCACCTTCAGCCCCTACTTTGGTTTCACCTACTTCCTGATCACGCTGGCGGCGGCCGTAGCCGGCGGCTTGGGCAAGGCCTTCAGCACCATGGCAGGCGCCGTCATCGTCGGCGTCGCCCTACAGTTCACCGGGGCCTACGTCAGCTCCAGCTACGAGCTCGCCTTTGCCTTCGTGATCCTGGCGCTGGTGGTCCTGATCCGGCCCCGGGGCCTGTTCACCAGCGCCCGACGGAGCGTTTTTGAGTGAGCCAGTACATCACCTCGGTGCTCACCGAGGGCTCCATCTTCGCCATCATGGCCCTGGGGCTCAACATCATCTGGGGCTGGTCCGGCGACTTTGACCTCGCCTTCTACGGCTATGTGGCCCTGGGCGCCTACATGACCCTGGCGCTCACGGTGGGACACCCGGTACCACCCGCCCAATACATCCTCGGACTGCAGCTTCCGTACCCGGTCGCGGTCCTGACCGGGGTCGCCGCCTCAGCGCTGATGGGCCTGGCGGTGGGTGCGATCGCATTGCGGCACCTCCGGGGGATCTACTTCTCCATAGTCACCCTGGGAGCGGTTTACGTCGTCTACGTCATGGCCGGCCAGTACGTGCCCCTGTTCGACGGCTACAACGGCCTTTCCGGGCTCTTCGACCCCATGGCCAGCACCTTCGGCATCAACTACAACAACTACCAGTACTTCTTCCTCGGCATCTGTCTCGCCGTCTTCCTGGTGATCTTCTTCCTCACGGAGCGCATCTCTGCCAGCCGCTTCGGCCTGGCCCTGCGCTCCCTTCGGGACGACGAACGCGCGTCAGCTGCCTTTGGCCGCGACATCTACCGCCTCAAGCTGCGCGGCTACGTGTTGGGAGCGGCCATCGGCGGCCTCGCCGGCGGTCTGTTCGCGGGCTACCTGAGCGCCTTCAATCCGTCGGCGTGGTCGCCGATCGAGACCATCATCGTCTACGCCTCCATTCTCGTTGGGGGCAAGGGCAACGGCCGCGGAGTGGTGCTGGGGATCGTACTGATCAGCGTCCTGCTCCAGGAATCGACCCGCTTCCTGCCCCAGATCCCCAACCAGCCCGAGGCGGTGCTGGCCCTGCGCGAGATTGTGATCGGCGCTGTCCTGGTGCTGTTCCTGCGCTTCCGTCCCCAGGGACTGCTCCCGGAGCGGCGCTGGCGGGACCGCGGTCCCAGCGACGGATCCGGGGGGGGCGCCCAGTCGGCGGCGCCCCCCCCGGCGGAAGCCACGGCGGCAGGGCAGACGGTCTGATGACGGCGGCGGCCGCGGAGTCCGGCACCCCGACGGCGCTGGAGGTGGATCAGCTCTGCAAGCACTTCGGGGGAGTGGTGGCGGTCGACCGCTGCAGCTTCACCGCCCCCCTGGGACGGGTGACCGGCTTGATCGGTCCCAACGGGGCCGGCAAGAGCACCGCCATCGACCTGATCTCCGGCTTCAAACGGGCCGACTCGGGGTCGGTCACCTTTGCCCAGCTGCCACTGCTCGGGATGTCGCCGCATCAGATCGCTCGTCAGGGCCTGATCCGCACCTTCCAGAGCCCCCGCGAGTGGCCCTCCCTGACCGTGCTCGAGAACCTGCTCCTGGCCCGCTGGGAGCCGAAGCGGGAGACGATCTGGCGCGGGATCATCGGCTCGGGGTTGGCCGGGGCTCCGGGGGACGTTGCCCAGGCGCGTGAGCTTCTGGCGGAGTTTGGCCTGCTCCCGCTGCGCAACGAACCCGCGGGAACCCTGAGCGGCGGCCAGAAGCGCCTGCTGGAGTTCGCTCGGATCCGCATGGCCGCTCCTCGGCTGGTGATCCTGGACGAGCCCATGGGCGGCGTCAACCCCGTGCTCGGGGAGCGGATGGCGGAGGCGATCGAAAACTTCATCGCCACCGGGACGACAGTGGTCGTGGTCGAGCACAACCTGCCCTTCATCGAGCGGGTCACACATCATGTGGTGGTCATGGCCCAGGGGGCGGTGGTGGCAGCCGGGCCCTTTGAGTCGATGAGACAGGACGAGGCTGTGATCGACGCCTACCTGGGGGCGATGCCGGCCCATGACTAGCGCCGCCGAGAGCCCGGCGCAGCCGGCGGCCCTGACGGTCACCGGCATCACCGCCGACTATGGCGGCCCGCCGATCATCGAGGCGGTGAGCGTGGCGGCTCAGCGCCAGAGGATCACCGCCATCGTCGGCCCCAATGGTGCCGGCAAGTCCACCCTGCTCAAGGCGGTGGCAGGACTGATCCGCCCCTCGGCGGGCCACGTTTTCGTCGAGGGCCGGGAGGTCACCGGCCATCCGGCGGAGTGGATCGTGCGCCGCGGCCTGGCCTACGTCCCCCAGGCGGCGAACGTCTTCCCGGAGCTCTCGGTGCTGGAGAACCTGGAGATGGGCGGCTACACGCGCAAGAGCGGGGTGCGGGAGCGCATCGGCGAGCTCTTTCAGCTCTTTCCCGACCTGAAGCTGGCGGCACACCGAGCCGCCACCACCCTGAGCGGGGGCCAGCGCACCATGCTGGCCATGGCCCGGGGGCTGATGGTGGACCCCTCGGTGCTGATCCTGGACGAGCCCAGCGCCGGCCTCTCACCCCGCTTCCAGGGCCTGGTCTGGGAGCGCATCGAGCAGATCAGTCAGACCGGGGTTGCGGTCCTGATCGTGGAGCAGAACACCCGCGAGACCCTGCGCCACGCGCAGTGGGCCTACGTGCTGGTACTGGGCAAGAACCGGCTGGAAGGGTCGGGCCAGGACCTGCTCCACGACGACAAGGTGGTCGAACTCTACGTCGGCCGCCTGACCTGAGCCCGCCCCGCGCTCACGTGCCCGCCGACCGGCGCACCGGCAACCGTTCCTGGGCCGCCAGCAGCTCGGCGTTCAGGAGTGCCGCCCCTGCCGCCCCGCGGACCGCGTTGTGCACCACCAGCGAGAACTTCCAGCCCAACACCGGGCAGGGCCGCACCCGGCCCACGGACACCGCCATGCCCCGACCGGCGTTGCGGTCCAGGCGGGGCTGGGGCCGCTCCTGATCCTGGGAGACCACCAGCGGCTGCGGCGGCGCGCTCGGCAGGCGCAGCTCCTGAGGCAAGCCGTGGAAACCCGCCATGGCAGCGGTGATCCGCTCCGCGGTCGCGTCCGAGCCCAGGCGGACCGAGACCGACTCGGTGTGTCCGTAGAGCACCGGCACCCGGTTGCAGCTGGCGCTGAGCACCATGTCGGCGGGTGAGAAGCGCCCCCCGTGCCAGCCGCCCAGGATCTTCAGCGGCTCACGCTCCAGCTTGGGCTCCTCGGCACGGATGAAGGGGATCAGGTTGTCCTGCACCGCCGAGGCGGCGAGCTGGTCCAGGCCGGCGCCGGAGATCGCCTGCATAGTGACGACCGTCGCCGCGAAGACCCCGAACGCGTCCTGCAGCGGCTTCAGCGCCATCGCCAAGCCGGTCGCCGAGCAGTTGGGGTTGGTCACCAGGTAGCCGCCCGCGTACCCGCGCCGGCGTTGCTGCTCCGGGATCGCCTCCAGATGCGAGGGGTTGATCTCGGGTATCAGCAGGGGAACGTCGTCGTCCATGCGGTGGGCCCCGGCGTTGCTGATCACCGGGTACCCTGCCCGGGCAAAGGCCTCCTCCGCCTCGCCCGCCACTGCGGCATCGAGCGCGGAGAAGACCAAGTCGCAATCCAATTCGGGGCGCAATGGCTGCACCGCCATCGCGGCCACGGCGGGCGGCAGTGGCGCCTCCATTCGCCACGACACGGCATCGGCGTAGACGCGGCCCGCGGAGCGCTCCGAGGCGGCGAGCGCCCTGAGCTCGAACCAGGGATGACCTTGCAGCAGCTGCACCAGCTGCTGTCCCACCAGCCCGGTCGCGCCCAGGATGCCGACGGAGTAGCGGTGCGGCTCGATCATCACCGGAGTGTGCCAGGTGGCTTGATCCTCCAGGGGCCCGCACCTGGCCGCGCCAGCACCTGCTCGGTTACAGTTGGGTCATGCCGGGCAGCGATAACCGGGATCGTGGTCACCACCGCACCTCCCAGCGCGGCCTTCCGGCCGCGCCCGCTGCTGTCGGCGGCACCGGCTCCCTGTCGCCTTCGGTGGCGACGCCTGGCTCGACCGCGCGAGGCCGAATGCCCGGGCCCACGACCGGGGATCTGCGAACTCTCTACTAGCGCCAGCGCGCTAGTACCCCGGCCGGTCAGCAGGTGGGAACGTCGTCTGCCTGGTCTGATCTGGCCCTTGCGGAATCACCAGGAGCCAAGGTGCCATGTCGGAACTCTTTCAACTGCAGTGCCCCAGCTGTGGGCGCGGACTGGGCAACCAGCCGCTGGTTCTGTGCCAGGAGTGCTTCACTCCCCTGGCGGTCAGCTACGACCTCGACCAGGTGCGTGAGCGGGTCGATCGCGACCTGATCAGCTCCCGCCCTCGCGACCTCTGGCGGTACCGAGAGCTGCTGCCCGTTGATCCTTCCCACCGCGGAGACCTGCCGGTGGGCTTCACCCCCCTGATCGAGGCGCCACGACTGGGGGCGCGGCTGGGCGCCCAGATCTGGCTCAAGGACGACGCCGCCTGCGTCCCCACCCTGTCCTTCAAGGACCGAGTGGTGGCGGTGGCCCTGGCCCAGGCGCGGCGATTCGGCTTCCAGGTGGTGGGTTGCGCCTCAACCGGGAACCTGGCCAACGCGGTCGCCGCCCAGGCGGCCCGGTTGGGGCTGGAGGCCTGGATCTTTCTGCCCGCCCAGCTGGAGCGGGCCAAGCTGGTGGCCACCTCGATCTACGGCGCTCGGGTGGTCCGCGTCGACGGTGACTACGACCAGGTGAACCGGCTCTGCGCCGAGATCGCCGAGGGCCGGCCCTGGGGCTTTGTCAACGTCAATCTGCGCCCCTACTACGCAGAGGGCTCCAAGACCGTGGGCTTCGAGATCGCCGAACAGCTGGGGTGGCGGCTTCCCGACAACGTGGTCGTGCCCATGGCGGGCGGGGCTCAGATCACCCGGATCGCCCGCGCCTTCGGCGAACTGGTGGCGACCGGACTGGTGGAGCCGAGGCGGGTGCGCGTCTTCGGCGCCCAGGCGCTGGGCTGCTCCCCGATCGCCACCGCCTGCCAGACCGGCGCTGCGGAGATCGTGCCCCAGAAGGCGGACACCATCTGTCGCTCGCTGGCGATCGGATCGCCGGCCGACGGGTTCGAAGCTCTGGGAGTGATCCGCCGGAGCGGCGGGTGGGCGGAGTCCGCCAGCGACCCCGAGATTGTGGCGGCGATGGCCACCCTGGCCGAGACCGAGGGCATCTTCGGCGAGACCGCCGCCGGGGTCACGGTGGCCGCCGCCGGCAAGCTGATCGCCCAGCAGCGGATCCGGGCCGGCGACACCACCGTGCTCTGCATCAGCGGCAACGGACTGAAGACGGTCGACGCCTTGTTGGAGGCGCTGCCGCTCCCGCCGCCGCTGCCGCCCCGGCTGGCAGCCTTCGAGGCGATGCTGGCCGGTCCTCAGGCCGCCGGCCGGTGAGCCGGGACCGAGTGGTCGGCGCCCGGCCCGGGCCGGTGGCGCGGCTAGGACCGGTGACCGTGCCCGCCACCTCCGCCAACTTGGGGTGTCTCTTCGACTGCGCCGCCCTGGCGCTGTCGCCCAGGCTGCGGGCGGTGGCGGTGCCGGTGGAAGGCGATCAGATCGAGGTGCTCCATGGCGGCCCCGGAGGGGCGGACCTCCCCCGGGACGGCGCCAACCTGGTCGCGGCCGGCGTCCGGGCGGCCCTGGGCGGGAGGGCCGGGCCGGGGCTGCGGGTAACAGTGCGCAGCCAGATCCCGGTCGGCCTGGGCCTGGGGTCCAGCGCGGCGGCGGTGGTGGCCGGTCTCCTGCTCGGGAACCAGCTTGCTGGTGGGGGCCTGGAGCAGCCGACGCTGCTCGGGCTCGCCAGCGAGCTGGACGGCCATCCCGACAACGTAGCCGCCGCCTACCTGGGCGGCCTCACGGTCGCGGCGGCCGACGGCCCCCGGGTCCTGGCCCGGCGGGCGCCGGTGCCGCGGCGGTTGCGGGTGGTGGCTCTGCTTCCCGAGGGCGGGGTCTCCACCGCGGCCTCACGGGCGGCGCTGCCGCGCTCCTACCCGCGCGCGGATGCGGTGCACAACCTGCAGCGAGCGGCCCTGCTCACGGCCGAGGTCTTCTCCGGCGGTTTCGACCTGTCGCCGGCGTTATTCGAGGATCGCTGGCACCAGCCCCAGAGGGCGGCGGCGCTGCCGGGCACCGACTCCTGCCTTGACTACCGCCACCCCGATCTGCTCGGGGTCTGGCTGAGCGGCTCCGGGCCCTCGATCCTGGCCCTGGTGCGGGGAAGCGCCGAGGAGGTTGCCGAGGCTCTGATGGCCCGCTTTCGCCAGGGAGGGCGAAGCTGCAGCGCCACGGTCCTGGGCGTCGACAACCGGGGCGCCCGCGGCGGGCGCCGCCCATGAAAGCGCCCCTGAGCCCGCCGATCCGGGTGATGAAGTTCGGAGGCACGTCCCTGGGGGACCCGGAGCGCATCCGCGGGGTTGGCGCGATCGTCGCCCAGGCGGCGGCCAGCAACCCGCTGGTGGTGGTGGTCTCGGCACTCGCCGGAACCACCGACGATCTCCTGCGGGCGGCGACCGCCGCCAGCCTGGGCCGCACCCAGGAGTGGAAGGGCCTGGGAGCGGCCATCCGGGAGCGCCACCGCCAGGCCAGCACCGAGCTCCTGGCCCCCGGGGAGGCGGCCGCGGTCTGGTCACGGCTGGATGCCGAGTTGCAGACCTTCTCGGATCTCTGCGCCGGCATCTCGCTGGTGGGCGAGCTCCCCCCCCGCGCCCAGGACTCCCTGGTCTCCATGGGGGAGGTGCTGGCAGCCACCCTGGTCGAGGCCACCCTCCGCGCCGCCGGGCTGCCGGGCCAGGCCTTCGACGCTGCCCAGCTGATCGTCAGCGACGATCTCTTCGGCGACGCTCAGGTGCTCTTCGCCGCCAGCCGGGAGCGGATCCGCCGGCAGCTGCTGCCGGTTCTGGGCGAAGGTGGGGTGCCGGTGGTGACCGGGTTCCGGGCCGCCACCCAGGAGGGCACCACCACCTCGCTGGGCCGGGGCGGCTCCGACTACACCGCCACGGTTCTGGCCGCCGCCCTGGAAGCCGAAGCGGTCTGGATCTGGACCGACGTCGACGGCATGATGACCGCCGACCCGCGCCTGGCCCACTCGGCGCGAGTGATCCCCGAGCTCTCCTACCGGGAGGCGATGGAACTGGCCTTCTTCGGGGCCAAGGTGCTCCACCCCAAGGCGCTGGAGCTGCCCCGCCGTCTGGGGATCCCGGTTCGGATCAAGAACAGCTTCCGGCCGCAGGCTCCCGGGACCCTGATCGGCCCCTGCCGGGAGCGACCCCCAGGAGTGGCCGCGATCGCCTCCACCCAGAGCGCCGTGCTGTTCACGGTGGGTGCGGACGAGTCCACCGCCTTCACCCGTCTGGCGGCGATGGTCATGGGCTGGCTGGATGCCGACCACATCCCCACGCTGATGGTCACCCAGTCCTCGGCCGAGAACGTGATCTCGTTCGCGGTCAATGCCCGGGATCGCCGACGGGTGGCGCGCCGGCTGGAACGGGAGCGGGGGCGAGCCGCCAGCCTGGGCGGCGTGGCCCTGGTCGAGGAGCTGGCCGAGGTGGGCGTGGTGGTTGCGGTGGGTGAGCAGATGAAGGGGACCCCCGGGGTCGCCGCCCACCTCTTTGGCGCCATCGCCCGACAGCGGATCAACGTGGTGGCGATCGCTCAGGGATCGTCGGAGCTGAGCATCTCCCTGGTGGTAGGGTCGGGCGATGTCCCGACCGTGGTGAGAGCGCTGCACCAGGAGTTCGAGCTCTGAGTCCCAGCGGCGGCCAGGGCCAGTTGCGCTGTGCCGACCCCGCCTGCGGGGCCGAAGTCCCCGGGGCCGGCGAGAACCTGGCCTGCCCGGTCTGCGCTGGCCTGCTGGAGGTGGAGTACCGCTTCCCCGATCCCGAGGCGGCGGGCTGGCCCGAGCTCTGGCGTGGCCGGATGGGTAGCGGCGCCTGCCAGGACCGCAGCGGCGTTTGGCGCTTCCGCGACCTGCTGCCCTTCCTACCGCCAAGCGCCAACCCGGTGACCCTGGGGGAAGGCCGGGCCCCGCTGATTCCGCTCGACCGGGCCGCAGCCTGGGCGGGCCTGGAGCGCGTCACCGCCCAGCACCTGGGGTGCAACCCAACCGGATCCTTCAAGGACCTGGGTATGACCGCCTGCATCAGCCAGGCCCGGGTCCAAGGGGCCGCGGTGGTCGCCTGCGCCTCCACCGGCAACACCTCGGCATCGATGGCAGCCTACGCGGCGCGCGCCGGGCTGGAGGCGGTGCTGTTCGTCCCCAGGTCAGCGGTATCCAGCGCCAAGCTCGCCCAGGCTCTCGATTTCGGGGCGCGGCTGGTCGAGGTGGGTACCAACTTCGATCAGGCCCTGGCGGTGTTACGCCGGGCCGCCACCGCCCTGGGTTGGTACCTGGTCAACTCCGTCAACCCCTACCGCCTAGAAGGCCAGAAGACGGCGGTGGTGGAACTCCTGGAGGACCGTCAATGGCAGGTGCCCGACCTGGTGCTGGTTCCGGGCGGCAACCTCGGTAACGTTTCCGCCCTGGCCAAGGGCCTGCGCGACCTGGAGCGCAATGGCCTGATCGGTCGCGTTCCCCGGCTGGTGGTGGTGCAGGCCCAGGGAGCCGATCCCTTCTTCAGGATGTGGCGCTCCGGCTCTGACCGGCTGCGGGCCATTCCCGAGCCCAGCACCCGGGCCAGCGCCATCCGGATCGGCAACCCGGCCAGCTGGGCCAGGGCGAGGCGGGCCTTGGCCTGGTCCGAGGGCACATGCCTGTCGGTGTCGGATCAGGAGATCGCCGCGGCCAAGGCCGCTCTGGCCGCGGATGGCGTCGGCTGCGAGCCAGCTTCGGCCACCACCCTGGCAGGCCTGCGCCAGCTGCGGAACTCGGGCGGCCTGGCCGAGGCCGCCGACGCCGTGGCCATCCTCACCGGCCACCAGCTCAAGGACGTCGAGTACATCCTGGAGGAGGGGCCCACCGGGCCCAGGGCACCGACGCTGCACCTGGAGCCGGACGCCCCCCTCAAGCAGATCCTGGCGCAGCTCCAGGGCTGGGCGGGAGCGTGGCCGACACGCGGTTGAGACGCTCCAGCGCGGGGCGAAGCGAGCCCACGTAGGCCGAGGCCAGAGCGGCGGCGGCAGTCCCCCCGGCGCCAGCAAACGAGCTGACCAGGGCGCTGCCCACCACCACGCCGTCGGCCAGGGCCGCGACCCGCCGCACCTGGTCGGGCGAGCTGATCCCGAACCCGACCGCGATCGGTAGCCCCTGGGGCCGGCCCAGGGTGGCCAGCCGGGCCTCGAGGCTGGCCACCCCGGGCGCGGTGGCCTCTCCGGTGACGCCCAGCCGGGAGACGAGGTACACGAAGCCGGAGCTGGCCAGGGCGATGCCGCGGGCCCGCTCCGGCGGGGTCGAGGGCGCCACCATCAGGGGCAGGGCCAGGTCGTGGGCCTGGAGCCGTTCCCGCAGCGGCTCCGCCTCCTCCACGGACAGGTCGGGAACGATCACCCCGCAGGCGCCAGCGGCGGCGGCGGCGGCGGCGAACTGGGCCAGGCCTGCCTGGAGCACCGGGTTGTAGTAGGTGAAGAGGATCGTGGGCAGGCGCCTGGCGGCGCGCTCCGCCAGATCCAGGCAGTCGTGGAGGCGGGTCCCCGCCTCGAGGGAGCGCTGGCCGGCCGCGGCGAGGGTGGGACCGTCGGCGATGGGGTCGCCATAGGGAATGCCCAGCTCGAGGACGTCCAGCCCGGCGTCGGCCAGGGCCTCGATGACCAGAGCGCTGGTCTCGAGGTCGGGATCGCCGGCGACGACGTAGCCGATCAGCAAGGCCCGGTCCGCGTCGCGGCCGGTGGCGAAGGCCGCCGCCAGCCGCTCCCGGCCCTGCCCGCTAGCCACTGAGGGCCTCATCGCGGGCCAGTTCCACCACCTGGGCGATGTCCTTCTCTCCGCGGCCGCTGAGATTGACCAGGAGCAGCGCCTGGGGACCCCTGGCGGTGGCGACCCGTTCGATCAGGGCAAGGGCATGGGCGCTCTCCAGGGCGGGCACAATGCCCTCGGTCTGGGCACAGCGGTGGTAGGCGGCCAGCGCCTCGCCGTCGCTGACCGCCAGGTAGCGGGCCCGGCCCTGCTGCTTGAGCAGGGCATGCTCGGGCCCCACCCCGGGATAGTCGAGCCCGGCGCTGACCGAGTGGGTGGGAGCGATCCGGCCCTCCTCGTCCTGGAGCACATAGGACCGGGACCCGTGGAGCACGCCCACCGAACCGTGGCTGAGCGAGGCGGCGTTGTCGCCCCAGCCGGGTCCGCGCCCCGCTGCCTCGGCGCCCCACAGCGCCACCCGATCGTCGGCCAGGAAGGCGCTGAAGATGCCAATCGCGTTGCTCCCCCCGCCGACGCAGGCGATCACGTCGCTGGGGAGCCGCTTCCAGCGCTCCCGGCACTGCTCCCGGGCCTCGTCGCCGATCACCTTTTGGAACTCCCGGACCAGAGACGGATAGGGATGCGGGCCGACCGCGCTGCCGATCACGTAGAAGGTGTCGCCGACGCTGGCCGCCCAGTCGCGGAGCGCGGCGTTGATGGCGTCCTTGAGGGTGCGGGTGCCCGCCTCCACCGAATGCACCCGGGCTCCGAGCAGGCGCATGGTGGCAACGTTCATCGCCTGCCGGTCGATGTCCAGTGCACCCATGTAGATCTCCACCGGGAGTCCCAGCTTGGCGCCCACGGTGGCGGTGGCCACCCCGTGCTGCCCGGCCCCGGTCTCGGCGATGAGCCGGCTGCAGCCCAGGCGCTGAGCCAGCAGGCCCTGGCCCAGGGCGTTGTTGATCTTGTGAGCGCCGGTGTGGTTGAGGTCCTCGCGTTTCAGCAGCACCTTGCCAGGACCGGGCCAGAGCCGCCGCGCCCAGTAGAGGGGCGAGGGCCTGCCCACGTATTCGGCCAGGAGCCCGCGATACTCCGACCAGAAGCCTTGGTCGGCGAAGGCTTCCTCAGCCGCCCGCCGCAGCCGGGACAGGCCCTCGACCAGCACCTCGGGGACGAACCTGCCCCCGAACTCGCCGAAGTAGCCCCGGTCGTCAGGGGAGGGCATCCGCGCTCCTCACCGCCTCGATGAACGCCCGAACCTTGCCCTGGTCGCGCACCCCAGCACTCTCCACCCCAGTGCGCACGTCCACCCCGTGGGGCCGTAGCCGGCGGACGCAGTCGGCGACGTTGTCGGGGTCCAGGCCGCCGCCCACCAGCGCGGGGCGGTCCCGCACCAACTGAGCCACCGTGTCCCAGGCGAAGGTGCGGCCGGAGCCGCCCCGCTGCTGCGAGGGGGTCTCGAGGAGCGCCAGCGCCTGGGGATGACGACCCAGGGTCGTCGTGAAGTCGCCGGTGACTGCGATCGCCTTGATGTAGGTCGCCGCGAAGCGAACGCAGAAGTCGGGCGGCTCCTCCCCGGAGAACTGCAGCACCAGTCCAGGCAGGCGCGCCAGGATCGCCGCCACCTGGGCCGGAGCCGGGTTGACGAAGACACCCACTACCGTCAGGCCGGGCGGGGCCCCCCGGTGGGCCGACACCGCCTGGGTGAGCGAGACCCGCCGGGGACTCGGGGCGAAGATCAGACCCACGGCATCGGCCCCGGCGGCGGCGGCGGCGGCGACCTCCGCCGGGGTGGTGCAGCCGCAGATCTTGACCCGGGTCCGGGTCCCCGCCCCAAAGGCAGGGATCAGGGCGGCCGGGTCGACCGCGCCCTGCCCCGGCGGCTGCACCGCCGGTCCCTGGGTCACGGGGACCCTGGGGCCACGGTCGTCGGACGCGCCCGAGCCGCCGTCAGCCAGGCGACCGGATCCGGGTCTCGCAGCAGCGCCTCGCCCACCAGGAAGCAGCTGACGCCGGAATCCTGGAGGCGGTGGATGTCGGCAGGGCTGGTGAGGCCGCTCTCGCTGACCAGCACCCGCGAGCTGGGGACCTGGCGGGCCAGCCGCTCCGTCCGGTTCAGGTCAACCTCCAGTGTGCGCAGGTCGCGGTTGTTGACCCCGATCAGGGGGCAATCGAGGTTCAGGGCGCGACCGAGCTCAACCAGGTCGTGGACCTCTACCAACACGTCGAGCTCAAACTCGCGGGCCTGGCTCAGGATCGCCCGCAGCTGCCCGTCGGTCAACCCGGCCACGATCGCCAGCACAGCGTCCGCGCCGTGAGCGGCGGACTGCACCACCTGATACGGCGTGGTCAGAAAGTCCTTGCGCAGGACCGGCAGCCGGGTCCCGGAGCGCGCCTGCTCGAGGTCGGCCAGGTGCCCCTGGAAGTGATCGGCCTCAGTGAGGACGCTGATCGCGACGGCCCCGCCCGCCTGGTAGAGCGCGGCCGCCGAGCCGGGGTCCAGTGCCTCTGCCAGCACCCCCGCCGACGGCGAGGCACGCTTCATCTCCGCGATCAAACGCGGGACGGGGGGAGTGGTCAGGGCACGGAGGAGCGAGCGCCGCTCCGCGATCCGCCGACCGGCTTGGGCGCGCAGACCCGGCAGGGGCTCGTGGGCCATCTCGGCCTCCAGCCGGCGCGCCTTGGCGGCGAAGATCTCAGCGAGCAGGTCAGGCATGGACGGCCTGGGCCGGAGGTGGTGCGGCTCCCTGGCGCAGCGCCTCCAAGGCGGAGCGGGCGGCGCCGCTGGCCAGGCTCTGCTGGGCCAGCACCATTCCCTCCGCCATGCTCCCGGCCCGCTCTGCCACTACCAAGGCGAGGGCCGCGTTCAGGGCCACAACCTCGGCAGCGGGGCCGCCGCTGCCCTCGAGTACTGCGGACAGGGCGGCGGCATTGGCGACCGGTGCACCCCCCCGGAGCTGGGCCAGGGGCACGTGGACCCCGTGGTCGGCGGGATCGAGCACCCATGAGCGGCGCCCCGAGCGGTCGAACTGGGTAACGTAGGTCGGCCCTTCGCCGGCGACCTCGTCCAGGCCGCTCGCGGAATGGACCACGGCGCCGGCCTCCACGCCCAGGGCGCTGAGCGCGTCCGCCACCAGGTCGATTCGGGAGCGGGCGAACACCCCCACCAGCTGGCGGTGGGCCCGGGCTGGGTTGGACAGCGGCCCCAGCAGGTTGAAGATGGTCCGCACCCCAAGCTCCCGACGGATCGGCGCCACCACCCGCATCGCCGGGTGGTACACGGGCGCGAACAGGAAGGCGATTCCCCGCACCCGGAGCAGCTGGGAAGCCTGAGCCGGTTCGCACTCCAGGGCCACCCCCAGGGCTTCCAGGACGTCGGCGCTGCCGCAGGGGCTCGAGGCTCCCCGGTTGCCATGTTTGGCCACCACAACTCCGGTGCCGGCCACCACCAGGGCCGCGGCCGTGGAGAGGTTGATGGTCCCGGCGCCGTCACCGCCGGTTCCGACGATGTCGACCACCAGCGGAAGGTCGTGTTCCACCACCCGCGCCCGCTCGCGCATCGCCCGGGCCGCTCCCACCACCTCGGCAACGGTTTCGCCCCGCGCCGCTAGGGCCACCAGCAAGCCGGCCGCCTGGGCCCGGCTCAGACGCCCATCGACGATGGCAGCGATGGCGCCGTGGACCTCGGCCTCGCCCAGGCTCTCACCGGCCAGGCTCCGCCGCAGGAGGCCGGGAAGGTCGCCAGCCGAGACCAGCGCTGGCGTCGCCGCCGGCGCCTTCTCGGGAACTGCGCTCTGCAGGGCGGACACGGTGCCCTCCAAATAAGAAGAGCCCCGGAGGGTCTCCAGGGCTCGGTGGTCTCCGACTCACGCTCTGGCTAGAGGCGCGACTTCACCAAGCCTCCGGAGGTCAAGCTCCACCACCGCGACGCCGCCATGTGCCTAGTCAAGGTGCTTGGGATTCTGGACCACCGGCCGCGCCGGAGTCAAACGTGGCGGGGAAGGATTCGGACCGCCCCCGCCTTCAGCCCTCACCCACCTGACCGACCCGTTACCGGCAATGGGGAACCCGCGGCCGCTGCCATGCGTCTCAGTTTTCACCGTGAGATCTCCTCGGGCCAGGCAAGGCGGCAGGGCGGGCGGGCAAGTCCTCCCTGCCTGGCTCGGTGTCCCGATCCAGGCGGCGCTGGTTGGGGCAGGGCTGCTTCCCTTGCTGCTGGCGAGCATCACCATTGCTCGCGCCGACACCGGACCCGGTGGACAGGTCCTGATCGGGGATGGCAGCACCGGCACGGTCACGGTGATCGACCCGGCCAGTTCCAGCACCACCAGCATCGCCGCGCCGGTGGCAGGAGGGGTCACCAGCCTGACCCCCAGTCGGGATGGTGCCTACGTCTATGTCACCTTCAGCGACGGGTACCTGGCCGCGATCCAGACCAGCAGCGACACCTACGTCGGGGCCCCCCTCGAGCTCGGCAGCGCCACTCAGCCGGTCGCCACGGCGGTCACCCCCGACGGCGCCGACGTGTACGTGGCGGAAGCCGGGACGGGACAAGTCCTGGAGGTCGAGGCGGCCAGCCTGAGCCCGGTCGGAGCCCCGATCTCAGTGGGACCCGCCACGCTCCTGGCCCTGTCCCCGGACGGCCGTCATCTCTACGTCGGCGGCGGAGCCACGACCGGCTCCGTCTCTCTCGTCGACACCACCACCAGCGCGGTGCTCGGGGCGGCGTTCAGCGTTCCCGACCCCCAGCTCCTGGCCGCCTCACCGGACGGCTCCCAGCTCTACGTCGTCACGGCCGCCGCTGCGGGACCGCAGCTACTTCTCCTCGACGCCCTGAGCGGGCAGGTGGTGGGCGGGCCGATCGCGCTCCCCGGGCCGGGCCAGCTCCCGCCCTGGTCCCTGGCCAGCTCCGGGACCATGATCTATTTGGCCTCAGTCGGCAGTCAGGAGATCGATCAGGTCAACCTGGTTGAGGCCGCCACGGGCGTCTTGACACCGTCGACCGCTGCCCTGCCGAGCGGCTTCGCTCCCCGGGCCCTGGCCATCAATCCGAACGCCACTACCGCCTTCGCGATTGGGTCCCAGGCGGGCACGGCCGAGCTTGTCCTCACCGACCTGACCGGGGACACCCTGCCCAGCGAGGTCAGCCTCGGGCCCGGGGCAGCTCCGGCCGCGGTCGCCTTCAGCTCCGTCCCCTCCCCCAGCCCGATCGCCCCATCGCCGGCCCCGACTCCGTCGCCCACTCCCAGCTGCCTGCCGATTCCGATAATCCTCATCAGTCCCAGCCCCGCGGCAACACCCCTGCCGATCTCCCCTCCGGCGACGGTCACCTCACCACCCACCAGCCCGGAGCCGTCTCCCAGCCCCCCGGCCGGCAGCGAGCCGGGTCAGGCGCCTCCGGGGTCTGGCGGGCCGTCGAGCACCCGCGACCAGTCCGTCCCACTCTCGCCAGCGGCGCCGGCGAGCCCGCCCCAGGCTCCCCTTCCCCCAATCCTTTGCATGGGTGCCGTTGCCCCCGGCCCCCGGGCTGGCGTTGTCGCCCAAGCCGCGGGGACGCACGGGTTGGGCGGATCGGGCGGCTGGTCTGGCCCCCTGGCGGTCACGGCCGGGCTCCTGCTCGTCGGACTTGGCGCCATGGCGCTGCGCCGCTCCCCCGCCTTGGGCAGAGTGCCGCGCTGGCTGCGGGTCGCCGCTGGCGGGGGTCGCCGGATCCCCTAGTCGAGCCGCGCGCGCCCCCTAGTCGAGCTACCCATAGACTCGGGCCAAGCCCGCCACCGTGCGCCCGTCCCGAACCACGAGCAGAGCCTTCGAACTGTGTTGAGCCCTCGCCGCCGCGGAGTGTCGACCCTGGCCGCCGTCGCCGTCGCCTGCATCCTGGCCGGGTGTGCTGGCCCCGCTGGCCACCACCCGCACCACACCCCGCGGCCCAGACCGAGCTCACGTCCAACTGCCAGCCCCACCCCGGCTCTGGCCGCGAGTTGGCCTGTTTATCACCGCGACCCCGGGCGCTCGGGCAACTCGCCCGGGACCCCAGCCTTCACGTCGCTGGCGACCGCCTGGCGGGCCAACCTTGATGGGGCGGTCTGGGCGGAGCCCTTGGTGGTCGGAGGCGAGGTCATCGCGGCCACGGAGAACGACACTCTCTATGCCCTCAATCCCCAAACCGGAAGCGTCGTCTGGCAGGATCACGTCGGTACCCCGGTGCCCGCCTCCGACCTTCCCTGTGGAGATATCTTTCCCCTGGGGATGACGGGCACGCCCGCCTACGATCCGATCACCCAGTCCATCTTCGTCGTCGCCGAGGAGACTGGCCCCATCCACGTGCTCTATGCCTTCAACGCCCGCACGGGAGCGGTGCGTTGGTCGCGTCAAGTGGACATCGCCGTATCCTCCGAGTACGCCAACGCAGTCCAACAGCGGACCGCCCTGGCGGTCGCCAACGGTTACGTCTACTTCGGGTTCGGCGGCCTGGACGGCGACTGCAGCCAGTACCGCGGGGCCGTGGTGGCCGTGCCCACGGGCGGCCAGGGTTCCACCCTTGACTATGTCGTGCCCACCTCGCGGGAGGGGGCGGTCTGGGCCACGGGCGGCCCGGTGGTGGGCTCCTCGGGGCAGATCTTCGTGTCCACCGGCAACGGGGCCGCGGTATCCGGAGCTTGGGATGGCAGTGACTCCGTGCTGGAGTTCTCGCCCACGTTGCAGCTGGTAGGGGAGTTCGCTCCCGCCCAGTGGGCCTATGACAACGCCCATGACCTCGACTTGGGCTCGGTCTCGCCAACCCTGCTGCCCGACGGCTTCCTGTTCATCGCCGGCAAGAGCGGCCTGGGCTACGTGCTTCGAGCGTCCGCCTTGGGGGGCATAGGCGGCCAGGTGTCCAGCTCGCGGGTGTGCCAAGGGGCCATGGCTTTCGGGGGCACCTCCTTCCAGGGGGACACCCTCTACCTGGCCTGTGCCAACGGCCTGGAGGCGATCAGCGTCGCCCCCGGTGGGACCTTCTCCGTCCTGTGGCAGACAGCCTCCGGAGCTAACGGGCCGCCGGTGCTGGGCGGCGGCAGCGTGGTCAGCGCCGACACCAACGACGGCAACCTCATCGTGCTCAACGCCAGCTCCGGGGCCGAGGAGGGCCAGATCGGGGTGGGATCCCTTCCTCACTTCACCAGCCCCGCCCTGGATGGGGACCTGGCCATGGTCCCGACCTACTCCGGGGTGACGGCCATTTCCGGAGTTTGATCCGACGCGGAGTCGGCTCGCCCAACTAGAATTCCGGCTGGTGCAGTGACGGTCCTGTTACGGCCTGGTTACGGTCGCTAAAGGTGGTGTTCCCGGGCCCCCACGGGACGTAACCGATCTGTTTCCATATGCCAACTGCCATGGCGGTCCGCGGTGGGGGCACTCCGGACGGGAGCGATGGACGGCCCGACGGAGGAAGCCGACACCGGATCGATCGCCGCGGGAGGGAGGGGCTGACGTCAACCCAGCCCTGTCCCCAGAGGCAAGGCAGGGCCGACGCCAGTGTCCTGACCTGGCGTCGCCGACCCGACCATGCGCCCCAAAGTGGCCACCCAACTCGTGGCCGGATATAGCCCTAGGAGAGGATCGTTGCACCTGACGAAACGGGGGGGGAAGACGGTTCTAACGGTTGACAAGCCCCATCGCTTCTGGCTAGGATCCCCCTCGGGTCGGCGGAGGGATGAAGGGCACTTTCAATCGTTCTGCTTTGCAGAACGAATCTTGGGACCGGCAAGTCCGCCAGGGTTGGCGGTCGAGCCGTGCCTCCCACGGTACCCGGCACTGCTGAGGATCGGCCACGGTCTGGGCTGGGAGTTGAGTCGTCGTGCTGGTTGACGAGAGCGCCGAGCTGGCCGAAGCCTGCGATCTGAGCGTCGTCATCCCTACCCGCAACGAGGCCGACAACCTCCCCGCCCTGCACCGCGAGTTGCGGAAGCGGCTCGAGGGCATCAACTACGAGGTCGTGGTCGTTGACGACAGCACCGACGAGGCCACGCGCCCGATCTTGCGCCAGATCGTGGCCGGTGACGGCCGCTGGCGGGTGGCCGAGCGCGAGGCGGCGGAGCAGAGGGGTCTGGGGACTGCCGTCACGCTCGGTTTGGGCATGGCGCACGGCGATGCGGTCTGCGTCATGGACGCGGACCTCCAGCATCCCCCCTCGGCCATCCCGCGCTTACTCGCTGCCATCCACGGCGGTGCCGACCTCGCGGTCGGTGCCCGCTACACCGCAGGTGGCAGTGCGGTCGGACTCTCTAGCCCCTACCGCAAAGCGGTCAGCCGGGGGATCTCCTGGGCAGCGCAGGCGATCTTCCCTGAAACGCGGCGGACGACGGACCCCCTGAGCGGGTTCTTCTGCGTCCGCCGCGAGGCGATCACCGGCCTGGAGTTCCGCCCCATCGGCTTCAAGATCCTGCTCGAGCTTCTGGTCTGCCTGCCCCGAATCCAGGTGCGAGATGTCCCCTTCACCTTTGGGCCACGCTTCTCGGGCAGCAGCAAAGCCTCCTTGGGCCAGGGCCTGCAGTTCGGCATGCACCTCCTATCGCTGTTCGTCTACGTGCCCTTGGCTGGACTGCTGAGCAAGATCGCGTTCTCGGCCGGCGCCGGAATGGTGGTGTTCGTGCTCAGCATCGCCGTGCTCAAGGCCGTGGCGGTCCATGGAGCCCTCCCGTGGCTGCTGGCCTCCACGGCCAGCCTCGCCGTGAGCGTGGCCGCCTACGGCCTGATGACCTTCCGGACCGCCTTCTGGCGGATCGGCCTAAGCGGGCAGCGCCTGCTCTGGGCCATCGGTTTGTCGTGCGTTGCCGGCGGCATCATCAGCTTCGCCATCCTGGCGGAGAAGGCCCGTCTGGCCACCATCCTGGTGGCCGTGCTGGCCCAGTGCGTGGCGCTGGTCGCCGGCTATGGGCTGGCGCGGTACGTTCAAGTTCGCGAGCGCCGGGCGACCCCCCTGCCCTCGTTGGCGGAGGAGCTCTCGCTCCACGCCTTGGCGGAACGGCTCGGAGCGCAGCGGGCCTGGTGGGCGGAGACGCTCGGAGTTTCCGCCACGGGTCGCCTGGAGAAGCTCGTTACGCCCGACATCCTCAGTCATGTCACCCGCTCCGGCCAGCCGCTGCTGACCGTGGAACTGCCTTCCTGCCGACCACAGGCGAGGGTCAACGTTGACAGCCTCAGCCTCATGCTCATCCCCCACTTCGGTCAGGGACGGCGAGTCGTGCGGGTCGCGGTGCTGGTCCGGGGCGGCCGTAGCCCATTCTCGACCCGGGATCTCCACGTCGCCTTGGAGTGGTTCAGCCGCCGCCAAGGGCCCGGGACGCTCCCAGTCCCCGGTGGAGATGCTCAGGCCGCAATGGAGAAGTCGCGCGCATCGTGAGCTTCGCAAGCGACCGCGTCGCCAACCGAAGGTCGTCCCCGTCCAGGCCATGTCCGCTCACATAGCCATCCTCTCCAGCCCTCGCTTCGCGCGAGTGACCCGGGGCAGCTGGTTCGGCCTGGTCGGGCTGCTGGGCTTGGCGGTCAATCAGGCCATCCTCTGGCTGCTTGTAAGCGGCCTGGGCGTCAACTACCTGCTGGCGGCTACCGTCGCCAGCCAGGGATCGACGGCCGCGACTTTTACCATCAACGAAACCTGGGTGTTCCGCCGCCAGCGCGTGGCCCGTGATCTCCGCTCGCGACTCCAACGGCTCGCCATCTTCGACGCACTCAACGTCCTGTCTCTGTTGCTGCGCCTGCCGGTGCTCTACATCCTAACCAGCGTAGCGCACGTGAACTACCTGATCAGCAACCTCGCCGCGATTGCCGTATTCATGCTTGCACGCTTCGTGGTGGCCGAGGGCTGGATCTGGCACCCGGCCCCAGCCCTCGGATCAGGGTCTGCTCAAGACCGCCAATACGGGAGCCTTTCATGATCAGCGACGACTCCAAGCGTTGGATCAACTACGACATCGATGGCCTTGCAGGCGTGAAATCTCGCGTCCGCCTGCCCGAACTAGCACGCTTTAGAGTGCCGTCGCTTGAGAGTGCGGACATCATCGTCAGCGTCCGACCACGGGTTAGTGGCGATCGAGCCTTCGCTGTCCCTGGTGCAGGGTATGCATACAGAGAGTGGGTCGGCTCCCTCACTGCCAACTTCGACGTCGAGCCGGGTCACCCCACCCATGTCATTGCCGCACCCCTACTGGCTGGTTCAAGGCACGTTCTCTATACCAACGTCATCGAGCCCCTCCTCCGTTTTGTGATCGCCAGTCGGGGCCAGATGCTCCTCCACGCCGGGTGTGTGTCCCTCATGGGCCACGGAGTGCTGTTCTCCGCCAAGACTGACACTGGCAAGACCGCCACCATCCTGCGGCTGCTGCGCGACTGCGGGGGTACGTTCCTCTCAGACGACATGACGATCCTGTCGTCGACCGGCGTGGCCACACGCTACCCAAAGCCGTTGACGATCAGCGCCCACACGCTACGGGCGGTGCCTCACCAGAGGCTGAGCCTCCGCCAGCGGGCGGCCCTTTCTGTCCAGAGCCGACTTCACTCCCGCTCGGGCCGTGCCGCCGGCAAGTGGCTTGGCCAACGGCAGGTTCCGATCATGGCGCTCAACAGTCTGGTTCAGGCGGTGATCCCTCCACCAAAGTACATGGTGGATCGGCTCGTGGCGTGCCACCTCGGCCGCACGCAGCAGATCGAGACACTGTTCCTGATTGAACGGGGAACACCGATGGCGGTTGAGACCGTGTCACCTGACGAGGCGGTGGCCCAACTCGAAAGCAACACGGCGGATGCCTATGAGTTCCCTCCGTTCCGCACCATGGCCCCTCAGTTGAAGGTGGCGGGTATCACGTTCGACGAGGTCTTGTCCACCGAGCGGGCGGTGCTCCGGGCAGCGATGGCGCGTATCCAGATAGTGCGGATGCGGGTAGCCGACTTCAGTTGGCCCCAGCTGGTCCAGGCCTCGCTGAGCGAGGCGCCCAGCGCGGCTCCCAACACGCCTGAGCCAGAGCCCAGCCTGCCGCTGGCGGCGCTCGGCGTCTCGTTCGGCACAGCCGGTGCGGGTGACGAGTGAGCGAGCTGGCATGGGGACCGCCACGCAGAGGACAGCGGCGATTCGGTGGGGCGCCTCGACGGGCGGGGTGTAGTGGGCGACCTGCGCTCAAGACCCGTGCCAGTCGACCGGACAGTACGATGCTTGGCCACTCGGATCAACTCGTTCATAGTTCGGGACCTGGTCGCCGACGCGGCTGACGTCGATGCCTGATCGGGCGCCCAGGTGGCGCGGGTGGCGTGAGTGGCGGACCGGGGTTCCGATCGTGCTCGCACTGGCCATTCTGGCCGGAGCTGCCTTCCTTCGGCTGCACAACCTCAACCAAGTCGGGCTCAATTCAGACGAGGCCGTCTATGCAGGCCAGGCCGCGGGACTGGCCGGGTTCACCCAGTATCAGCGACTGTTCGGGCTCTTCCGGGCGCATCCACTAATGATCCAACTCATCGTCGCTGCCGTTTACCGGGTGACAGGGGTTAGCGGCCTAACGGCTCGCGAGGTCATGGTCGGCTTCGGTGTGGCGCTGGTGCTGATCGTTGGATTGTGTGCACTGGTGCTCTGGGGCCGCATCGGCGCACTCATCGCGATGCTCTTTGTCGCCGTATCTCAGTACCCAATCGCTGTCTCCCGTCAGATTCTGCTCGATGGCCCCGAGGCCGTATTTGTCGCCTGCTGCTTGCTATTTTTCTGCCTCTACGTGCGCCGTGGCCGGGTAGAGTACTTATGGGCTGCGACCTTCTCTGCGGGCCTCGCATTCCTGTCTAAAGAGACGGCTATCCTCTTGGTGCCCGCCGTCCTAGCCTTTTTCATTCTCGCCCCAGAGGTCGTGCCTCGGCGACGCCCCCTTGCCATCGCCATCGCAATCTACGTCGTGACGATCCTCCCCTATCCGCTGGCCGAACTCGGCGCCGGGAAGGCGGGAACTGGAGGCAACTACCTGGCCTGGCAGGTGCTGCGACCGGCTAACCACGACCTGCTGTTCTATCTGGGCGTCTTTGGTGCCATTGGCTGGGCCATCACCGGACTGGCGGTCTTGGGAATCGTCCTTGCCCTTCGCCGACGGTCACCGACCGACCTGCTCTTGCTGTCGTTCACCCTCGTCGTATTCGCTTTCCTGGAGCTGTGGCCCACCAAAGGGTACGAGTACCTGGTGCCTCTCGTAGCTCCTGTCACCTTGCTGGCCGTCTCCGGTGTCACCTGGCTGGCCAGCGCCGTGACGCGGGCAGTTCACACCGCCCAGACCAGTCCCCGCCATACGGGACGAGGACTTGGGCTTTGGATCCCCGGCGGCCTGACCGCCCTGACCGTTGTCAGCATGTTCTTCTGGGCCAGTCCAGTGCTCAGCGCGCAGGACGGCACCGCGAGCCTCGTCGGCACAGACAGCGGTCAGCAGACGCCCACCAAGGTTACCGTTCTCGCCGGGTCCGGAGGTCTCCTCGCGGGCAGGCCTACCGGCCTATGGGTCAAGACCCACACCTTGCGGGGCTCCTCCTTCCTCACAATCGGCCCCACCTTCGCAAATGTCCTCCAGTTCTACAGCCTAGACCGAGCCGTTGCACTCAGCGTGAGCCCTGATCCCCTACACCGAAACCCTTCGTATGCGCCGGTTACAAACGCAGACAAACTCATCCGGTCAGGAGCAGTCCAATACCTCGTCTACGACGCGTACTCCGCCGCCCGCAGCCAGCACTTTGCCAACCGGCTTCTGGCGCTAGCCCACAAATTCGAAGGCCAGCTCGTATACCAATATGATCGCGGGAGATCAGCTTCGGGCGAGCGACGCGCTCTGGTACTCATCTACGAGGTGCAGCCATGAGGCTGCGGGCAGGCGTCAGCCTTCTTGCCGCTGCCGCAGCCTGTCTCCTCACGAGCCTGCCCGCTATGGCAGCGCCGAGCCCGACGTCCCTGCCCCCCCAACCAAGCGTACTGGGGCCACTGCCTGTGGACCACGCCGCCGCTACACATATTAAGCACGTGTTTGTCATCGTCCAGGAGGGGCACTCTTTCGACAATTACTTCGGAACGTACCCTGGCGCCAGTGGCATCTCTCGCAATACGCCGCTGCCCGCCAACCCCAGAAGTGTCAACGGCGGAGTTGTGTACCCGCACCATATAACGTCCGTGCACACTGTTCCCTTGGACAACTCTGCCCACGCCGCCACGCAAGCCCTGGACGGAGGCGCTATGGACGGTTTCGTTGCAGCGCAAAGTGCGGCCGCGCGGGCTGGCAGCCTTGCCCTAGGATACTACACGGGGTCTGACCTACCCTACTATTGGGCGCTGGCGCGCAGGTACGTCCTCGCCGACGACTTTTTCTCATCGGCGCTCGGCGGCAGCGCGCCAAACTTTCAATTCCTGGTAGGCGCCCAAGAGTGGAACGTAACGAGCGGGCTCGGTGCGTCCACGAGTGTCCCGACGATCTTCAACCGGCTCGACGCAGCCGGCGTGTCTTGGGGCTACTACGCCGCAACGTACAAGGCGCACGAGCTGAATGGTCAGGTCCCGACCCTAGAGCCCGAGATCCCTATGCTCAGCTTGAGCAACATCACCGACAGCCGCAAGGACATGGCCCGCATACAGGATCTCACCACGCTTGACCGAGAGCTTGTCAAGGGAGGCCTCCCGCAGGTCACCTATGTGGTTCGCCCCGGCCAGTCAGAGCACGCCCCGGGCAACATCAGCCTCGGGGAAGTTTCTACGGCCGGGCTGATCAACGCCATCATGCGAAGCCGTTACTGGAAGTCATCCGCGATCTTTGTCACCTGGTCCGACTGGGGCGGATGGTACGACTCGGTGGTGCCGCCGCGGGTAGATGTTGAAGGTGATGGGTTTAGGGTGCCACTGCTGATCGTTTCCCCCTTCGCCAAGCGCGGTGCCCTCCTTACAGACCAGTCGGACTCCACCTCCATCCTCAAGTTTCTTGAGAGCCTCTATGGGCTGGCACCGCTGACCACTCGGGATCAGAATGCTGCTCTACTGACCGATGCCTTTGACTTCGGTACGGCGCGGCCGCCGTCTCCCGTCGCGCTAGGACCCCTGCCGGCTACGGCCCTCACCCAAGGGTCGGTGTCCACCATTCTGCTTGCCTACGGTATTCCGCTGGCCTTGGTCATCGCTCTGTTCGCCCGGTTTGCATACATACGCAGGCGCCGACAGGTCGGCGAGGTTAGCCGTCAATGAGGTGGCACCGCCTTCGGATCTCCACCGGCCTCCTCGCCGGCGCTGCTCTCCTCTCGTCCGGCATGATCCAGTCGGCCGTGGTGGCAGCGGCCTCGAAGATCATCGTCAATATCTCCTTCACGGCACCGTCCGCCGCCCGCTCTGGGGACCCCATCCCCGTCTCGGTCGCTGTGTCGGCAGGCGGTGTCCCCGTAGCCAAACGGCTGATCCGCATCTTCGTAGATGGCACCGAGGTAGCTGGGATCGAGACCAACGCCGACGGCGATGGCTCAAAGGACATCCGCAAGGCGATTGCTGTCGGTACGCACACCTTGACCGCCAGCTTCCACGGGGGAGGTCCGGTCGCATCAGCAAGCACGTCCCGTACCATCGTCATCACGGCGGCTCCACTCACAATCCGGGTGGTGCCCTATATCCCAAATTCTGTCACCGTCAGCATCAACGGCGGCCCACCCCTGGCGCCAAACACGGAGGGGTTCATCAGTACGACGTTGAGTTTGGGTGACCTCACTCTGAACGCCGTAGTGCACAACCCTTCCCCCACGGTTCGAGTCTCGTTTGTGTCCTGGTCCAACAATGATGTCTCGCCCGTCCGCGTCATCCATGCGCATCGGAAGGTCTATACGCAGATCGCAGTCCAGGTCCAATTCCTGACCCGCCTCAAATTCGAGAACTCTGCCGGAGCTGCGATTAATCCGTCCGCCCTATCGAATGTCCGCCTACTGGGGCCTGATGGCCAGCAAGTTACCCTCGGTAGGCGCCCCTCAAGCGTCTGGCTGAGCACGCCCGTTCCGCGCAAGACCACCACCGGCGCCCTGGCCATCGGGGCAGACGTCTACACCCTGACGTCAGCGGACTACCAGGGCATCAACGTAGCGGACGCGGGCCTCGATCGGTACGTTCCCAGCCCAGACGGGGTGTGGGCGGTACGACTCGACGCATACCCCGTAACGCTCTTCGCGAAGAACATCTTCTTTGGCGGGTACGTCTCGGGAGGCGCCTCCCTGATCAGCCCAGCAGGCGTATCTCACCATGTGTCGCTCTCCTCGGCCCGCGGTGGGACGCTGGTTGTACCGCGAGGCCGCTATCGTGTCAAACTTCTCGATGGAGGCCTTGGGACCACGCTACGCATCCGGGTCTCAAGGGCGACGGTGATACCGATTCCTGTGGTTACCCTCATCGACATAATCATCCTCGCCCTAATACTTGTCGGGATTGTGAGCGCCATCGTGTTCCTACACCCGGTGCGGCGCTGGCGACACAGACGCATCCGACGCCAAGGCACGGCGACTCCGTCGACGTAGCCGGGCGCCGCGCTCGCTGCGGGGGAGGGCTACCCCCCTGAGATCAATCGCCCCAACTCGTTGAGGTACGCGTCCCCATAAGCCACGCTCGGCTGCAGGTACGTATTCTCCACGAACTCGTTCCAGCTGATGCCGAACCACGCGTCAGGGCTGCTCCGTGCGTTGGTCTGCCAGATAGACTGCAGTGTCGACAAGTCGTTGCGAGTGACGCACGACCCCCCCAACAGTTGTGTGTCGTATCCGGGAATGAAGGGCGCGAACCACTTCTTCCCATCGCCGTGCACTTGCGACGCCAGGCTCATGAGATCCGATCCGGCCCGGGTATTGGTGGAAGTGTTCTCGGAGGACCAGTAATACGACGAGGCGTCGAGATAGGGGGCGTCGCGCACCCAGGAGTCCGGTGTCTCGTCGCCCACGAGATAGGCTGCATTCTGAGCTGCCGATGAGACCGCTGTCACGGTGGAGAGGGCGTATTTCCGACTGTCCATCAGGATGACGATCGGATCAGAACTAAACGAGTTCCGGAATGCAGGGGTCGAGCCGTACGTCCTTACAAAGTAGTCAAGATCATTGACGATGGCCCGCGCCGGCCTAGCGTAGTCTCCAAATGCCGAGAGAGCTAGGGCCAGCAGGAACGGGTGGTCCGGGTGCGCCGCGTCATATGCGTCTACCGCACTGACGATAAAGGCCAAGCGCTGATCATACCCTGAAGCGCGCGGGCTTTGGTTCCGAGCACCGGTGCCTTGCCAACTGACCAGAAACCCTGTCACGCCAACCCCGGCGGCTTGGGCAATCTGCTCAGGATAAACCTTGGGGTCACTCTGGTTGTACAACCCCTGGGATGGGAGATCAACGATAGACGCGCCCGGGTACCGCACTCGTGGGTTGCATCCGGAGACATTCACGCTTCCGGGACGGGGAAGTTGCCGCCGCCTCAGGGGGTAATTCGCGCCAAGCTTGGACTCCCAGTGCTCGGGGGTCCACCACAGGTAGTAGTACAAGTAAACAATGGGACGTCCGGCGGTCGTGGGGGGGAGCGGGGTCCTAGCTTGAGCCGGGTCAGGCGATGCCTGCGGTGTTGGTGTCGGACGCGAATTAGAGTGCACGGAAAGGACGCGGATCGTCACCGTCAATGCCACAACGGCCAGAGCCACTCCCATCAGGGCTAGCGACGCGACGAACACCCGCGCCCTCATTCGGGGCAGTCTATCCGATCTCGGCCACTTGGCTCTGACCTGAACGTCAGGGAGGGCAACGGGCTTCAGTTGGGTCGCCCCAACAATTTGGGGCTGACACCTTTGCGCCGTGGGCCAACGGTCAGGACGAGGACGCCACCAGCGTCCTCTAGGGCAGAGACGGTCGTAGCGGCGTACCAACCAGGCGGTGTCCACCGATCCCAGCCCTGGACTAGCTCTTGCCCCCCTTCCGCTTGCGTCCGAAACCCCTAGGTCCAGCGCCGGATTCGCGGATCGCCTTCCAGCCAGGCTGCCTGGTGCTACCCAGCGGGTCGGCTCTGGAGAGCTAGGGCCATGTCACGGCCAGGGGATCGCCCCCTTGGGACCCCTCGAGATCCGGGCGTCACTTAATCTTCAGATGATCGTATGCAGTCCGTCGTTGCGCCTTCTTAACTCACGCATAACCCTTGGAGTGGACATTGGAGACGTTATGAGGAGCTTCTCGGTAAGGCGGTCCCTGAGTTGACCGCGGCTACCGGCGAAGACGGAGGGATCTCCTGTGAGGATGAGCAACCACCTAACGGAGCGCTGGGGAGCGACAGGCTTGGCCGGCGGACCGAGCGTCGCGTGCCCTGTTTGCCAGCGCGAAGCCCTCGACGGTCTCGTCCGGGACGGGTCTGGTCTGACTGCCTGCCTGGGTTGCGCTATCCTTCGCACGCTCGAGGCTGGCACCCAGAGGCCAGCTACGCTGGAGGTCCGGGGCCGGGTGGCCGCTCTCGCGTAGCCGTCGCAGCCAAGGGGGGAGTGCTCGTCCCGACCGGGTGTGGTCCAACCCCAGCGGGGCCGTTCAGACTGGTTCGAACCGTGCCGTGAAGTGGCGCAAGGTGGGTGACTGGGCCACAATCCGGAACCCCCTCAGTTCGCTGGCTATCGCGGCCACTTTCTCGACCACCTCGATTACGTAGTCGATGTGGCTCTGGGTATAGGTTCTCCTGGGAATGGCCAGCCTCACTAGGTCCATCTCAGCCGGTAGCTCGCTTCCATCTGGTTGGCGCCCGAACATCACCGTCCCAATCTCCACTCCACGAACGCCGCCCACCTCGTAGAGCGCGACGGCCAGCGTCTGGCCCGGATACTGAAGCGGCGGAATATGGCTGAGCCACGTGCGAGCATCGATGTAGACCGCGTGCCCTCCAATGGGGAGCACCACCGGTACGCCGGCATGGGCCAGCGCCTCGCCGAGGTACGCTGTCGACCGTATCCGGTAGCGGAGATAGTCGAGCTGGACGGACTCGCGAAGGCCCTGGGCAACGGCCTCCAGGTCCCTACCGGCGAGACCCCCGTAGGTAGGGAATCCTTCCGTAAGGATTAAGTTATTGCGGCACCGCTCTGCCAGATCGTCGTCGTTGAGCGCCAGCCATCCCCCTATGTTGGCCAATGCATCCTTCTTGGCACTCATGGTCATGCCGTCGGCCATGGAGGCCATCTCACGCACAATGTCGCGCAGTCGGCGTGCGTGCTGACCAGGCTCGCGCTCGCGGATAAACCAGGCGTTCTCGGCGAACCGGCAGGCGTCCAGGAAGAGCATCACCTTGAAGCGATCACACACTGCCCGCACCGCACGCAGGTTCTCGAGCGACACCGGCTGCCCACCGCCAGTGTTGTTGGTCACGGTGACCATGACCACCGGAACGTCGCCTCTGCGATCGATTAGCAGTCGCTCCAACGCCGCCACATCCATGTTCCCCTTGAACGGGTGGAGGACAGCTGGCTGACGGCCCTCCGGAATCACGAGGTCGATCGCCTCAGCTCCCGAGAACTCAACGTTGGCCCGTGTGGTGTCGAAGTGAGTGTTATTGGGAATCACCGCGCCTTGGTGGCCCAGCGCTGAGAACAGGATCCGCTCGGCGGCCCGGCCTTGATGGGTCGGAATCACGTGGCGGAAGGGAAAGAGGTCCTGGACTGCCTCTAGGAAAGCGTACCAAGACGGGGACCCGGCGTAGCTCTCGTCCCCACGCTGTACCGCCGCCCATTGGTCCCGCGACATGGCACCGGTGCCGGAGTCGGTCAGCAGGTCTATGAGCACGTCCCTGGCATGCAGACCGAAGAGGTTGTACCCCGCCTCCCGTAACGCCCGCCGACGCTGTGCCTCGGTGGTCATTCGTAGCGGCTCCACCGAGTGGATCCGGAAGGGCTCGATGATGGTCCGGAATTGCTGCCCCATGGTTCGATCGTACGGCGGGACGCCTCCCGAAGGGTCCCCGGCCGGTGGCGGGTGAGTAGGGCGGCACGTTGGGGCGGCCAGCAGGCGGCGGCGGGCTGCGTGGCGGCCAAGCGCTTCTGGCTTGGGCGGCGCCTCTCATCCGAGCCTAGCCAGAAGGGCCCGGCCCCGCCGGAGGGTCGTTGCCAGAGCCGCCGGGAAGTCCGGGCCGAGCCCTGGGCAGACGCCTACCGCGATGGCTCAGGCCTACCCGCACTCTGGCAGCGTTCGGGGCCAGGCGGCGCCCTGCTTGAAATTGCTGGACAGCGCCGGGCCCGATCCCTGCGAAGGCCCTCCTCCGGCGATTTGCGCTCGATCCGTATTCTCCCCGACCAGGGCGCTTGACGGCCCCGCCCGGCGTGCTGCAGAATCGCGGGCCTATGGCTGATCTGGTCGGGCGCTGCTGGTGGTGGTACCGCGGCTCCGGGAGCACGGTGCACACTCGCGCTTGACCGACTGACTAGCCCAAGGCACCAAGCCCCGGATCGATCTCCGGGGCTTTTTCTTTTGCCCAGACGGGAGACAACCGATGTCCAACAGGTTGGCGGTCGAGCCGAGGACGTTGCCAAACTCGGACCTCGTTGGCGACTGCCCGCTGCTGCCGGTCTGGACCGAGTTGCCGATCGAGGGCACCGACCCAGTGCAACTCCTCGGGCTGCTGGCCGCAGACGGGCCCGGGGTCCTGCTCGAGAGCCTGGATCTCTCCGGCCGTTCGGGAGGCTACACCATCGTCGCCGGCGACCCGGCCGGGATCTTGGTGGGGGACAGGGACGGCCTGCGGCTGGAGTCGGTGCGCCGGCCGCTGCCGATCGCCGCCGGGCGATTGGCACCCGAGGGCTCGGCGCTGCTGGCCAGCCTCAAGGAGGTGGCCATGGCACTCAAGGCTCCTGCTGTCCCCGGCGTGCCTACTATGGCCGGCGGCCTGGCCGGGCTATTCAGCTACGAAGCAGCAGGGCTGCTGGACGGCTTGGCCTTCCCCGCGGGCCGGGGCCTGCCGCCGGCACCGCCAGTGGTGCTGCTCGTTCTGGACCGGGTGGTTGTCCTCGACCACGACCGCGACCGGATGGTTCTGGTGACGCACGTGCCCGCGAGAGCCGGGGCGGAGGCGGCTCGGCCCGCGCTGGCCGAGCTCCTGGCGGCGGTCGCCGGCGCCAGGTCTCCCCATCGCCCGATCCCCAGCGGGACCGCCGGCACCCTGGCGGTCGCGCCCAACGTCACGGCGGAGATGTTCCGAGCCGGGGTCAAGCGGATCAAAGAGGACATCGCCGCGGGCGAGATCTACCAAGCGGTGCTGTCGCGCCGCCTCTCGGCGCCCGCCCAGGAGTCGGGCCTGGCGATCTACGAGCGGCTGCGACGGGTGAACCCCTCGCCGGCGATGTTCTATCTGCGGCTCCCGGGGGTGGAGCTGGCGGGGTCGTCACCCGAGCCGCTGGTCAAGGTGCTGGGTACCAGGGTCAGCTCCCGGCCGATCGCAGGCACCAGGCGCCGCGGTCGCGACCAGCACGAGGACGAGCGCCTAGCTGCCGAACTGGCCACCGACCCCAAGGAGCGGGCTGAGCACGCGATGCTGGTCGACCTGGCTCGCAACGATCTGGGCAAGGTCTGCCGGCCGGGCTCGGTCCACCCAACTGACCTGATGTCGCTGCAGCGCTTCCCCCGGGTGATGCACCTCGTCAGCAACGTCGAGGGCGAACTGGCGGAGGGCAAGACAGCCCTGGACGCGCTGGGCGCCACCTTCCCCGCGGGAACCGTGACCGGAGCTCCCAAGCGGCGCGCCATGGAGATCATCGCCCGAGAGGAGCCCAGTGCCCGCGGGCCCTACGCCGGCGCCGCCGGCTACCTGACCTTCTCCGGCGACCTGGAGTTCTGTATCACCATCCGGACCGCGGTGGTGGCTCAAGGTCAGGTCCACGTCCAGTCCGGGGCTGGGGTTGTGACCGACTCGGATCCCGACCAGGAGCTGGCAGAGACCGAAGCCAAGGCCTCGGCGATCCTGGCGGCGCTGACGGTGCCTAGGACCCGCCGATGATCCTGGTGGTCGACCACTACGACTCCTTCGTCTACAACCTGGTGCAGCTCGTGGCCGCGGGCGGGCACGAGGTCCAGGTGCGATCGTCGAGCGCAGACGTGGCCGAACTGGTGGCCCTGACACCCGACGCCGTGATCCTCTCGCCGGGCCCGGGCCGGCCGGAGCGAGCGGGTTGCTTCGTCGAGTTGGTGCGCGCTTTGCCGACCCAAACGCCGCTGCTGGGCGTCTGCTTGGGCCACCAGGCTCTGGCGTCCGCCTACGGTGGGCGGGTGGGACCAGCACCGCGACCTGTGCACGGCAAGACCAGTCCGGTGCTGCACCAGGGTGAGGGCGTGCTCCGGGGTCTGCCGTGCCCCTTCGAGGGTGGCCGGTACCACTCGCTGGTGGTGGACGGCGACACCCTGCCTACGGCGCTCAAGGTGACCGCCACCACCGCCGACGGTCTGGTGATGGCCCTGGAACACCGGAAGCTGCCGCGATTCGGCCTCCAGTTTCATCCGGAGTCGATCCTCACCCGTGAGGGCCCGAGGATCGTCGACCGCTTCTTGGAGATGGCGGGGTAGCGCTGGTGTCCTCAGCATTGACGCCGAAGCTTGACAGACGTGCCGCCGAGCTTCAGGATGTGGGATCTCATGACCGGTTGCGCGACCTCGGCACGGAGCCACGGCGGGATGGGGCTGTACGCCTACGCCTTTATGGGCAGCAGCACGCCTTCCGTGGGCGGACCGCCGGGCTAAGTCACCGGTCGCGGCCAGCGGCGGAAGGCGTGGAGCGGGCTCCGCGCCTTTTTCGTGCCGGCGCCAGACCCGCTCCCCGCCCCGATCGAGGATCAGGAGGACGGGTTATGCGGGACGAGGCTTCGCCCCAGTCGTGCCGGGGGGTGCGGGGGGCGGCGGCGGTTGACGTCGGCGAGGATGGGCTGGGTCGCGCGGTTGGCGAGCTGCTGGCGCGGCTACTGGGGGAGAATCGGGCCCAGGCCTCCGACGTGGCTGCCGCCATCTTCACCGTTCCCGAGGACCTGCGCGGCTCGAACCCGGCCGCCGCGGCCCGGACTTGCGGTTTCAAGGCCGTGCCCCTCCTGGTAGTGCGCGAGGACGGGGGCGACTCGCGGGTGCCCCGCTGCCTGCGGGTGCTGCTGTTGCTGAACACCCCCCTGACCCAGGCCCAGGTCCACCACGTCTACCTGGGCGCGGCTGCGGAGCTCCGACCCGACCTGCTGGCCTTCGGGGAAGGCCGATGATCGTCCTCGAGGCCGACGCCAGCGAGGCGCAGCTGCAGGCGGTGCTGGCGCGGGTTGAGGCTCTGGGGCTGCGGGCCCAGGTGAGCCATGGGGTGGACCGCACCGTGGTGGGGCTGGCCGGTGACGAGTACGGCCCGGAGCTGGAGGCGCTGGCGGTGATGGACGGGGTCGAGCGGGTGATCAGGGTGCTGCACCAGCACCCGCTGGCCAGCCGTGAGTTCCATCCCCAGGACCGGGTGATCACGCTGCCCAACGGGGTCCGGATCGGCGGGAGCGAGGTAGTCACCATGGCGGGCCCCTGCGCCGTCGAGAGCCGCGCCCAGCTCCAGGCCGCGGCCGAGGCGGTGGCCAGCCAAGGGGTGCGGGTGCTGCGCGGGGGCGCCTTCAAACCCCGGACCTCGCCCTACTCCTTCCAGGGTCTGGGGGACAGCGGCCTGGAGCTGTTGCGCGAAGTGGCCGACGACCTCGGCCTGTGCGTGGTCACGGAGGTGCTGGCGCCCGAGGACGTGGAACTGGTGGCCAGATTCGCCGACATCCTCCAGGTGGGCACCCGCAACATGCAGAACTACCGCCTCCTGGAGGCCTGCGGCCGGGTGCGCCGTCCGGTTCTGCTCAAGCGGGGCATGTCCTCGACGGTCGAGGAGTGGCTCCAGGCAGCGGAGTACATCCTGGTGGGCGGTAACCTCGAGGTGGCGCTCTGCGAGCGCGGCATCCGCACCTTTGAACCGCTGGTGCGCTTCACGCTCGACATCACCTCGGTGCCGGTGCTCAAGCGTCTGAGTTCGCTGCCGGTGGTGGTGGATCCCAGCCATGCCGCCGGCCACGCCGGCTACGTCGCTGCGCTCGCCCTGGCCGCGGTGGCGGCTGGCGCCGACGGACTCTTGGTGGAGGTGCACCCCAGCCCTCAGGACGCGCTCTCCGACGGCGCCCAGTCCCTGAACCCCGAAGCCTTCGCCGAGCTCATGGGCCGCGTCAGGAAGGTCGCCCTGGCGGTAGGCAGGCGGGCGGCATGAGCCCGCTGGGCCGGGTCTCAATCGTCGGCGCGGGCCAGATCGGCACCACCATCGGCCGGGCCCTGGGGAGGGCAGAGCCCCGGTGGGGCGTCGAGACGGTTGAGCTCTACGACCGCGACCCGGACGTGGTGCGCCGGGCGCTCCGGCAAGGCGGGGCAGACCGGGCTGGGCCCGGGCTGGCGCCCGCCCTGGATGCCGACGTGGTGGTGCTGGCCATCCCGGTGGACGAGATCCTCGCCTGGCTGGAGGACAACGCCCAGGGTCTGCGGCCGGGCACGCTCCTGGTGGACACCGGCAGCGCCAAGCGAGAGGTGGTCCGGGCCATGGCCCGCTGGGTGGCTCCCGAAGTTCTCGCCATCGGCGGCCACCCCGTCGCCGGCAACGAGTCCTCCGGACCCGAGGCGGCCGACCCGGAGCTGCTCCAGGGCGCCGTCTTCGCGCTCACCCCGGTGCGGCGGGACCCACTCGCCGAACTCCGCGCCCGAGAGCTGGTGGAGGCCCTAGGCGCCCGTCCGCTGGTGGTGGATGCCTCCCGACACGACCGGGTCATGGCCCGCACGAGTCACCTCCCCCACCTGCTGGCGGCGGCGCTGGTCGGCGTGGCCAGCCGCCTGCTCGAGGAGCAGGGGCCGGCTCGCGAGCTGGTCGGCCCGGGGTTCAGGGGCGCCACCAGGCTGGCGGCCAGCGACCCCGGCCTGGTGGCGTCCTTCCTCTGCGCCAACATCGCCGAGCTGAGCCAGGCGCTGAGGGAACTCGGCCAGGAGCTCGACCGCCTCGGCCAGGCTCTCGGGGCGGGGTCGGCGGTTGTGGAGGCGGCGCTCGCCCAGAGCCAGGCGGCGCGCGTCCTCCTGGCGGGACCGGCCTGATGGCCGCGGAGGTGCTGACCGCCCCCGGCGGGCCTCTCACGGGCACAACCCGGGTAGGGGGTGACAAGGCCATCTCGCACCGGGCGGCGCTGCTGGCGTCCGCAGCCAGGGGCCGCTCCCGGATCCGCGGCTTCTCCACCGCCCGCGACTGCCTCGCCACCCTGGCCGTGGTCAGAGCCCTGGGCGGCGGGGTTGAGGTGAGCGGGACAACCGTCGCGGTCCGGGGCGCGAGCGGGGGCAGCGAGCGCGGCCTGCTCGACTGCGGTCGCTCCGGGACCACCATGCGCCTGGCGGCGGGGCTCGTCGCCGGGCAGCCGGGGCAGACCCGCCTCAGCGGCGACCCCCAGCTGCGACGCCGCCCGATGGAGCGGGTGGCCGAGCCGCTGCGCCTGATGGGGGCCGAGGTGGAAACCGCCCCTGGGGGCCGGCCCCCGATCTCGATTCGCGGAGGCGGGCTGCGGGGGATCGAATACCGGCTGCCGGTCGCCAGCGCCCAGGTCAAGTCGGCGGTGCTGCTGGCGGGGCTGGCCGCCAGCGGGGCTACCTCGGTCATCGAGGAGGTGCCCACCCGCGATCACACCGAGCGTCTGCTGCGAGCCATGGGTGCTGGCATTGAGCTGGCTCCGCTCGGCTCGGGGTTGGCGATCACGATCCGGACCAGCCAGCTTGACCCGTTCGACCTGCGTGTGCCCGGGGACGCGTCCTCGGCAGCGGTGATTGCCACCGCCGCGGCCCTGGTGCCCGGGTCGGACGTGGTCCTGAGCGGGGTTGGCTGCAACCCGGGGCGGATGGGATTCTTCACCCTCCTAGCCCAGATGGGGGCTGGGGTCGAGTTCACCCCCGAGCCCGCAGCCAGCCTCGAACCCTCGGCCGACATCCGCATCCGCCAGGCCCCGCTGCGCGCCTTCAGAATCGCCGCCCCGGAGGTCCCGGGCCTGATCGACGAGATCCCGCTCCTGGGGCTGCTAGCCACCGCCGCCGAAGGGACCAGCGAGGTGCGGGGCGCCCAGGAGCTGCGCGTCAAGGAGAGCGACCGGATCCGCGGCCTGGTGCGGGGGCTGCGGCAGCTCGGCGCCGTCGCCGAGGAGCTGCCGGACGGCTTCGTGGTGCGAGGACCGGTCCGGCTCCGCGGCGGTGCCTGCGACTCCCAGGGCGACCACCGCCTGGCCATGACCCTGAGCCTGGCCGGGCTGGTCAGCCTGGCCCCGGCACGGGTCAGGGGCGCCGAGATGATCGCCGACTCCTTCCCCGGTTTCGCAGCCCAACTGAGGGCCCTCTGCTGATGGAGCGGGTGGCCCTGGTCGGTGAGGCCGTGGCCCACAGTCCCTCGCCTGCGATGCATACGGCTGGCTTTGCCGCCCTGGGGCTGGACTGGGAGTATGTGGTCTGGCGCGTGCCCCCAGGGGGGCTGGAGACCGCCTGGCGCGAACTCAAGCGGCGCTTTCGCGGCCTCAACGTCACCAGCCCCCACAAGCCGGGGGCAGCCCAGCTGGCCGATCGTCTCAGCCTGGTGGCCAGCGCCTGCGGCGCGGTCAACACAGTGCAGTTCGCCGAGGGCCAGGCCTTCGGGGATTGCACCGACGGCGCCGGCTTCATGGCCGCCCTGTCCCGGTCCCGGCTGGCGCCTCCCGAAGTCGCGGCGGTGCTGGGGACCGGGGGCGCCGCCCGGGCCGTGGCCGCCGCCCTGGCCGCGACCGGCACCCGGGTCAGGGTCCTGGGACGCAACTCCCCGGCAGGCCAGCAACTGGCCGCCGACCTGGCGGCGGTGCAACCCGGGCGCGTGCAGTTCTGCGGAGGGGGGCAGGAGGCCTACCACACCGGCCTGGACGGTGCCCAGCTCCTGGTCAACGCCACCCCGCTGGGGGGGGTCGGCTCGCCTCAGGCGTCGCCGCTACCGGGAACGGTGCGGCTGGATCGCCGCCTGGCCGTTTTCGATCTGGTCTACCGCCGCGATCCCACCCCGCTGCTGGCGCGCGCGGTCCAGCAGGGCTGCCGGGTCATTCCCGGTATTGAGATGCTGGTGGAGCAGGGGTTGCTCTCGTTCCAGATCTGGACCGGCAGGGCGGCCCCGGCCGAGGTCATGCGCCGCGCCGCCCGGTCGAGTTTGGGGTTCAGGGCGTGAGCCTGCGGCTGCTGACTGCCGGCGAGTCGCACGGACCGGAACTGGTGGCGATCGTGGAGGGGCTCCCCGCCGGGGTGGCCGTGGACCAAGAGGCGATCGACCATCAACTGGAGCGGCGGCGGGGCGGGCACGGCCGCGGAGCCCGCTCCACCAAGATCGAGCGGGACCACGCCCAGGTGGTGAGCGGGGTGGCGGCAGGGCTGACCACCGGGGCACCGGTGGCGCTGCGGATCGCCAACCGGGACTTCGCCAATCAGCCACCTCAGCCGGCCCCGCTGACCACGCCCCGTCCGGGTCACGCTGACCTGGCCGGCGCCATCAAATACGGGCTCGATGACTTCCGCCTGGTTCGGGAGCGGGCCAGCGCCCGGGAGACGGCGGCTCGGGTGGCGGGAGCAGCGCTGACGCGGCCGCTGCTCTCGGGCTTCGGGATCTCCCTTGGGAGTTTCGTCACCCGGATCGGGGCGGTCACCCTGGGGCTCGACCTGGGCCGGGCCCGGCCCCGGGACCTGCAGCAGCGGGCGGAGGCGGCCGAGGCGGATGCCGTGAGGTGCCCCGATCCAGCCGTCTCGCGGCAGATGGTCGCCGCCATCGACCAGGCCCAGGAGGCTCGGCAGACTCTGGGCGGGACCTTCGTCTGCTTCGCCTTGGGGGTGCCCGCCGGGCTGGGCTCCCACGTGCATTGGGATCGGCGCCTGGACGGCCTCCTGGCCCAGGCAATCTGCTCCATCCCCGCGATCAAGGGAGTCGAGCTGGGACCAGCGTTCGACCTCGCCGCCCGTCCCGGGGGCGAGGCCCAGGACCCCATCTATTCCGAGCAGGGGTCCCTGGTCCGAAAGACCAACTTCGCCGGAGGCCTGGAGGGCGGGATCAGCAACGGCCAGCCGATAGTGGTGCGCGCCGCCATGAAGCCGCTCTCCTCGACCAGGGCGGGGGTGGCCTCGGTCGACTTGGCCCTTGGGACCGCGGCGGACCCGCCCTACGTGCGCTCCGACGTTTGCGCCGTTCCCGCCGCGGCGGTGGTGGGAGAGGCGATGCTGGCCTGGGTGCTGGCGCAGTGCCTGGTGGAGCGTCTGGGCGGCGACCGCCTGGACGCCTTGCAGGGAGCGGCTGCGGTCGCCCTTGGGGAGTCGGGCCGGTGAAGCAGACGCTGCTGGCCGCGCCTCGGCTGGGGCCGGGCCGGCCCAACCTGGTGGTGGCCGGGCCCAGCGGCAGTGGCAAGAGCAGCAGCGGGCGCAGCGCGGCGGCGAGCCTGGGCATGCCCTTCGTCGACCTCGACCAGCTCTCGGAGCAGCGCAGCGGTCTGGCAGTGGCGGAGCTCTTCGCCCGACACGGGGAGGGCGCCTTCAGGCAACTCGAGGCGGAGCTTCTGGCGCAGGCAGCGCGGCTCTCGGGCACGGTGGTCGCGGTCGGCGGCGGTGCGGTGCTGCATCCCAGCAGCTTTGCCAGCTTGGCCGGCGGCGCGATGGCAGCGGTGCTCACGGCAGCGCCCGAGGAGCTGGGCCGGCGGCTCCGCGGCGATCGGCTCCGGCCGCTCCTGGGGCCAGATCCGGGCTCGGGCCTGGCGGTGCTGTTGGCAGCGCGCGGGCCCGACTACCGGGCCGCGGGCACGCAGGTGGACACCAGCGGGCGCCCGCCCCAAGAGGTGGCGGGGATGCTGGTCCGGCTCTACCGGGACCGGGTGCGGAGCCAGGAGTCCCTGCTCGAGGTGGGCGGCGCCGATGGCGGCTACCCGGTCATCGTCGGGCCGCAGGCGCTGGACCGGCTCCCGGGGGTGATCGCCGCCCGGGCGCCGGCCCGGGCCCGGGTGGTGGTGGTCTCCGACGCCACGGTGGCTGCCGTCGCCGCTAGGCGAGTGGCAGCCCTCCTGCGCGAACAGGGCCAGGAGGTGCTGGAGGCGGTGGTGGCGCCGGGTGAGGCGGCCAAGCGGTTGGAGGTCGTCTCGCACCTGTGGAGCGAGCTGCTGAGGATGGGCGTCGGCCGCAACGACGTGGTGGTCGCCGTCGGAGGTGGCGCCACCCTGGACGCGGTGGGCTTCTGCGCCGCCACCCTGGGCCGGGGCACCGCCTGGGTGACGGTGCCAACCACCCTGCTGGCCATGGTGGACGCCGCCATCGGCGGCAAGACGGCGATAAACCACGGGGGCCTCAAGAATTCGGTCGGAGCCTTTCACCCGCCGCTGGCGGTGGTCGCCGAGCTGAGCTGGTTGGCCAGCCTGCCCGCGGCCAGCACCCGCGAAGGCATGGCTGAAGCAACCAAGTGCGCCGTCCTGGCCTCGCCGATCATGGTCGATCTGCTGGGGCAGGCCGAGCTGGATGGCAGCGCGCTGCCCATCCAGCTGCAGTGGGTGGTGGAGCAGGCGGCCCGGATCAAGGCCGCTTACGTCGGGGCCGACCCTAGAGAACAGGGACTGCGGGCCGCCCTCAATCTGGGGCACACATTTGCCCACGCCCTGGAGGCCGCCAGCGACTACCGCATCGGACACGGCCGCGCGGTGGCGATCGGACTGCGGGCGGCCGCCCGCCTGGGCGCCTCCGTGGGGTTGACCGAGCCCGCGCTGGTCCAGCGCCTGGACCAAGTACTCGACCATCTGAGGCTTACCCCTGAGCCCGGTCTGCACGTGGAGCGAGAGTCCGTCCTCAGGGCGGCCCGGGGCGACAAGAAGCGGGTGGGAACCTCGATCGCCTTCATCGTTCCCGCAGGCAGGGGAGCGGTGCGCCTCGAAGACCTCGACCTCGATCGCGCCCTCCAACCCCTCTGGGAGGTGCTGGCGATGAGCGCCCTGCCTCCCGGGAGTCACGACCGAGTGAAGCCACTGGGACCGCCGACCGGTGTCCGGGCATGAACCGGGTTCTGGTCCTCAACGGCCCCAACCTGAACCTGCTCGGCGTCCGCGAGCCCGAGGTCTACGGAGCGCAGACCTTGGCACAGCTCGAGGAGCAGGTGCACGTCCATGCCCGGAAACTGAGCCTTGAGGTGCGGTGCCGGCAGTCCAATTCCGAGGGGGCCCTGATCGACGAGATCCATGAGGCCCGCGCCTGGGCCGACGCCATCCTGATCAACCCCGGCGGCTACTCCCACACCAGCGTCGCCATCCGTGACGCCCTGGTGGGAGTGGGGCTGCTGGCGATCGAGGTCCACCTCAGCAACCCCTACGCCCGCGAGGAGTTTCGCCACTTCGACCTGGTGGCGGGCGGCTGTGCGGCGGTGGTCTGCGGGTTCGGGGTCGCCGGGTATCTGATGGCCCTCGACCAGGTCGCCGCCCGCAGCGCCAGGGCCGTGCCCGGCTCCCCGGACCCATGAGCCGACCGAGGCCCCGGCCGCCTGGCCGGCTGGTCGCAAATCCCGTCCCGGTGCCGAGGTCGAAGAGGTGGAGGCGGTCCGTGTCCGGCACCAGGGTCACCACCTGCCCCCACCTCGAGGGCGACCCGGGGATCCACCGGCGCCGCGCCGGGGGCCGCCTTCTCGCTGCCGCCGCGCGGTTCCAGGGGCATCGTCCCCTCCTCGCCCTCGGCGGCCGCCCCGTCGGGGCGAAGGTGCCCCGCCTGGATCCGGAAGTGACGATCACCTCGGCCCCCAACGACTCCAGTAGGTCCACCTCTGCCTCGAGCACGCTGTGGCTGTCGGGGTGCTGGTCGCCCACCGCCAGCTTGTGACCCAGGTGGCGGCTCAGCCCCGGCCGGCCGGGCCTTGTTGGGGTAGACCTTGCTCACCCGATCCAGTTCTACCGTGGCCATGGCACCCCTTCGCCCTTGAGGCTGCCGGCGGCTCAAGCGCAGGCTGGAGCCGATCAGCACTGCCTGACGGCGCCAGCCCCGCGCCGCCCCCAACGGCGGCGAACCTAGACTCGCTGGCAGCGGCCCGCGCCGCCCCCAGCGCACCAGGGAGGATCGGCGGTTGACAGCAAGAGGGGTTTTGGTGACCGGGGCTTCACGGGGGATCGGCCGGGCCACGGCGGTGGCTTTTGCCCGGGCCGGGGATCGGGTCGTCGTGAACTACCGCTCCGGTCGCGGCCAGGCAGAGGCCGTGGTCCGCTCTCTTGCCGGAGAAGGGCATCGGGCTATTCCGGCGGACATCTCCGACCCCGACCAGGCCCGCACCCTGGTGGCCCAGACCGTGGAACAGCTGGGGTCGCTGGACGTGCTGGTCAACAACGCCGGGGTCAGCCTGCTCCACGACATCACCGACCCCGACTTCGAGGCCTGGCGGGGGGCGTGGGAGCGCACATTGGCGGTGAATCTGACCGGTGCCGCCCACGTCACCTACTTCGCCGTCCAGCGCATGCTGGGCCGAGGAGGCAGGATCATCAACATCAGCTCTCGGGGGGCGTTCCGAGGCGAGCCCGAGCAACCGGGCTACGGCGCCAGCAAGGCGGGGCTCAACGCGTTGGGCCAGTCACTGGCTCGAGCTCTGGGCGGTCACGGGATCGCCGTCATGACCGTGGCGCCGGGGTGGGTGGCCACCGACATGTCCAACGCCGAGCTGAAGCGTCCGCGGGGCGAGGAGCTGCTGCAGCAGAGCCCGTTCGGGCGGATGGCGCGGCCGGAAGAGGTGGCGGCCGCGGTGGTCTACTTCGCCTCCCCCGAGGCCGAGTTCACCAGCGGGGCGATCCTGGACGTCAACGGCGCCTCCTATCTGCGCAGCTGAGTGGGCGCCCGGGCGCGGCGCCGACCCGCGGGCTCCGAACCACCCCGGGGAGGGCTGCTGGAGCAGGCGGTCGCCGCCAATCCGTTGACCCAATTCCAAAGTTGGTTCGCCGACGCCAGCGGCCTGGCGGTTCTGGCCGAGGCGGCCGCGCTGGCCACCGCCGACCCCAGCGGTCGGCCCTCGGTGCGCATGGTGCTGGTCCGCACCTGGGACGAAGCCGGCTTCGTCTTCTACACCGATACCGGCAGCCTCAAGGGCCACGACCTCCGGGGCAATCCACGGGCCGCACTGCTCTGGTACTGGCCGGCGCTGGGCCGGCAGGTGCGTGTAGAGGGCAGGGTGTCCGGAATCCCTGCGGCGCAGGTGGACGAGTATTTCAGCAGCCGGCCGCGGGGATCCCAGCTGAGCGCGCTGGGGTCGCGCCAGAGCCGTGCGGTGGCCAGCCGAGCGGAGCTCGAGAGCCGAGTCGCCGAGCTGCGCCTGCGCTATCGGGGCAGGAGCGTGCCGCGCCCCCACCGCTGGCAGGGGTTTCGGGTCGAGCCCATCAGCTACGAATTCTGGCAGCAGCGTCCAGACCGCCTCCACGACCGGCTGCGCTACCGCTGGGCCGGCTCGCGCTGGCGCCTGCAGCGGCTCCAACCCTGAACGGCCCGCGCTTAAGATCCGCCAGGTAAGCCGCACTCGGCCGCCACGGATGGCGCCGAGACGGCGTCTCTAGCCACGCCAATGTTCGACCGAAGAGAGGAGGAGGAGATGGCCTTCGATCACATACCCCATCCGCGCACGCTGGCGATCCTTGAGCATCGCGCCCGACCCACCAAGGTCGACGACCAGCGCGATCGGACCACGCCAATGGCCCGACTCAACTCCCGCCTGGGCCTCGTGATCACGTTGGTGGTGGGGACGATGTGGGCCGCCTACGTGTTCGCCTTGATTGCACTCCTCAGCCTGCCCTCGGCGTTGGCGAGCCACAACCTCACCATCATCATCGCCTGGATTTCCAGCAACTTTCTGCAGTTGGTCCTGCTGCCGGTGATCATCGTCGGGCAGAACATCCAGGCGGCAGCATCAGACAAGAGGGCGCAGGAGACATACGCGGACGCGGAGGCGGTGCTGCACGAGGCGATGCAGATCCAAGCTCACCTCAAGGAGCAGGACCAGGTGCTGAGCCAGCTGGTCTCCCGCTTCCAGACCGGCTGACGCACCCAGGCGGGACCGGGAACCTCGGCCCGGGCCCGAGCGTCCTCTTGGCATGGAGCGCTTCCTCCGTGCCCATCTCGGACCCAGCACCATCGCCGCCGTGATCGCGGGGCTGGCACTCGCTGGGTGCGGTGCCCCGGCCCACCTGGGCCTTGGCGCCCCCGGGGCCGGCCCCAGCGCCAGTCCGCCGCCCTCGTCGCCCGCCAGCCCCGGCCCACCGCCGGCGAACGCAATCGTGCTGACCGCGGCGGACTCGGGCAGCACCGTTCAGCTCCAGCTGGGCCAGACGCTGGTGCTGGAGTTGGACGGGAGCAGCTCCTCTCCCTGGCGGGGCCCCAGCGATTCGGCTCCAACGGTGCTGGCTCCCCGACCCGTCCTGGCCCCGGCTTCGCTGCCAGCGGGCAGCGTCTATGAGGAATACAGCGCCGTCACGGCCGGCACCGCGCGGCTGAGCGCCGTCCGCGTGCCCAGCTGCGCTAGCCAGACCCCAGGCTGCGAGGTGCTGGAGCTGGGCTTCTTCGCCGTAGTTGACGTCTCCACCGGTTGAGGCTGGGCCTCGGCCCAGTCGAGCGCCCCGATCGCCGACTCACGGTGCTGGCGGAGGGGCGGCGTCGATGGCCTCGGACCAGTCGGCGAGAAAGTCGATCAGCACCAGCAGGTGCTCCCGACTCAGGGACTGGAGCCGCCGCTGCACGCGGGTCTGAAGGCCGGAGAAGATCAGGGTTCCCAGGCGGTCAACCTCGGCGGTCGCGTGCACCACAACCCCGCGCCGGTCCAGGGGATTGGGGCGACGCTCGATCAGCCCCCCCCGCTCCAGGCGGTCCAGGGCCACGGTGACGCCGCCGCTGCTGAGGCCGGCGGCGGCCCCCAGGGCCCCTGGGCTCAATGGTCCCTGGGCGCCTAGCAGATCGAGCAGACGCAGGTCGGTGCGGTTGACCCCGAACCGTGCTGCCGCCCGCTGATCGAGCCCGTCGATGGCGGTGGTCACCCGGCGCAGCGCCCGGTCGGCCTGCTCCACCAGATCCGCTGTTGACACCCGCTGAACCGGCAAGGTATCTTCTATTATAAGAGTCTTGGAAAGCAAAGGGAAGGATCTGATGGCAGCAGCACGACCCTCTCAAGCCGGCCAGATCTGGCGCGAGGCCCTGGGCCTGATCGCGCTCTGCTTGATCCAGTTCCTGCTGGGCATGGGCCTCAACCTCTTCGTTGCCATCAGCCGCCACCACCCCGGAGCCAGCGGCAGCGATTACTTCAGCCGCTCCTTGAGCAGCGTGGTTTGGGGACTGACCCACTTCGGTCTGCTGGCCTTCCACATCGGCCTCGGGCTCGTCCTCTTCCTGGGCAGCGTGCGGCTGGTGGTGGCAGCCCTGCAGGCGCCGGCGCTGCGGCTGCGGATCTTCTCGATCGTGGGAGCCTTGGCGGTGGTAGCCGCCGGGTTCAACGGCGCCTCCTTCCTCGACTTCAACGAAAACTTCAGCTCGATGCTCATGGCGGTGCTCTTCGCCATTGCCACCTTCTGCTTCGCCGTGGTCCTGGCTCGGGCGGCCCTGAGGGCCGGCCCTCAGCTACTGCCGGAGCCGGGGTAGGCGCCGAAGAGGAGCAGTTCGGCCGTCACCTGGCGGAGCCGGCCCAGGAGCTCACCCAGAACTCGGCCGGCCGCCAGCTCGCCGTCCACGTAGAAGCGGTACTGGAAGGGTGAATCGGGGATGGGCCGGGAGTCGAGGCGGGTGAGGTTGACGCCGTTGCCGGCAAAGGTCTCCAGCACCCGCGCCAGGGCTCCGGGCTGGTGGGCGGCGGTCAGCCCCAGGGCCAGCTTGAGCGGACCCGCCAGCTCCGACGACGGCCGCCCCAGCCTGACCACCACGAAGCGGGTCCGGTTGCTGGCGTCGTTGGCGAGGTCACGGGCCAGGACCCGCAGCTGCCACAGCCGGGCGGCGACGATCCCAGCGATGGCGGCGTCGCCGCGAATTCCCGCCGTCGCCACCTGGCGGGCAGCCCCGGCGGTGTCGGCGACCGGAACCGCGACCAGGCCCCGGGCCTCGATCCACCCGGCGCACTGGGCCAGCGCCTGGGGATGGGAGAGCACCCGGCGCACCAGCCGCAGGGGCGCGGTGCCGAGCAGGAGGTGCTCGATCGGAGTCACCCGCTCCGCGCTCACCTGCAGGCCGGGATGCTCCCAGAGCAGGTCGCTCACCTCCTGGACAGCCCCAGCCAGGCTGTTCTCCACCGGGAGTACGGCGGCGTCCACGGTTCCCCCGCCGACTGCGGCGAAGACGTCGCGGAAGCCGGGGAAGCCGACGCGGCTGGCGCTGGGAAAGACGGCCTCGGCGGCCTCGTCGGAGTAGGCGCCGGGCTCGCCCTGATAGCCAACGCGAAGCACCGGGCCGGCCGGCTCAGTCAGACGACGGCTCCAGCAGGCTGGTCGTGGCGTCGAGTGGGTAGTCGAAACGGATCAGCTCGAAGGGCCGGGCCTGCACCCAGGCAAGAAAGCTCTGGTGGAGCGGATGGGCCAGATAGGCTTCCAGGGCCTGCCGGTCGGCGAACTCGGTGAGCAGACCGAACTGGTAGCCAGAGGAGCGGCCACCGGTCTCGCGTCCGAAGCGCAGCCGGGTGAGACCGGCGATGGGCTTGGCCCAGCTGCGGATCTGGCGGCGCATCTCCTCCTCCAGCTCCTGGCTGGGCTCCTCGGCCAAGCGGAACAGGACCAGGTGCTGGATGGGGCTGGAGGCGCCGGCGGCGGCCATCAGCTCCGCCCTCCCGAGGGTGTCCCTAGAAGAATTCGAAGTACTCGTTCTGCTCCCACTCCGTGACCTGCTCGGGGTCGGCGGCGGCGCCCGCCTCAGATTGGTAGCGCCCGTATTCGAAGCGCTTGAGCATCACCAGGTAGTCGATGATCTCCCGGCCCAACTCCTGGCGGAAAAAGCCGTCCTGGTCCAGTGCCTCCACCGCCGCGCCCAGGCTGGCGGGCAGCGACGGCGCCTCCTCGGCGTAGGGGTCGCTGCGCACCATCGGGGGCGGGGTCAGCTGGCGGCGGATCCCGTCCAGCCCGGCGGCGATGTTGGCCGCCATGTAGAGGTAGGGGTTGGCGGCGGGTTCCCCGAGCCGGTTCTCCAGGTGGGATCCCTGGTCCCCGGGCTGGCCCTGAACCCGCAGCATCGAGCCCCGGTTCTCGACCGCCCAGTTGACCCGGTTGGGAGCGAAGGAGTAGGGCTTGAAGCGCTTGAAGCCGTTCACCGTCGGGGTGGAGAAGACCGTCATGGGAACGGCGTGCTCCAGGATCCCGGCGGCGAACTGGCGCCCCACCGGCGACAGCGGCTGGTCGTCGCTGCTGGCGAAGGCGTTGGTCCCCCGGGCGCGGTCCCGGAGCGACTCGTGCAGGTGCCAGCCGCTTGAGGAGACGTTGGGCAGGAGCGGCCGACACATGAAGGTGGCGTGGTAGCCGAGCTGGTCGCACACCTGCTTGACCGTGGTCCGGAACAGCACCATGGCGTCGGCCGCCCCCAGCCCGGGGAGGGGATCGAAGGTGATCTCCGTCTGGCCCGGGCCCCACTCGTCCTCCATGGTGCGCAGTGGCAGGCCCACCCCCTCCAGGTGGTCCCGCAGGGGGTCGAGGATGGCGCTGATCTGGGCCAGCCGGACCTCGGAGAGGTACTGGTAACCCTGGGCCACCACGCTCACCGGCGGCGGTGGCGGCGGCCAGCCGGTCATGTCCACCGGGATCCGGCTGCGCTCCCGGTGGAAGATGTAGAGTTCCACCTCCAGCCCGGCCACGTATTCGAAGCCCAGCTCCTCGGCGGCCTCCAGTTGCCGGCGCATCACCTGGCGGGTGAAGAGCGGCACCGGGCGTCCGTTGCTGAAGTAGGCGTCGGAGATTACCCAGGCGGTGTGGCTGGCCCAGGGCAGCACCCGGAACGTGGTGGGGTCGGGGACCAGGACCACGTCCGGGAACCCGGTGAGCTCAGGGATGCCGAAGCCGCCCCCCTCGACGAAGGCGGGGGGAAAGACCTTGTTGGCGGTGTCCAGGCTGAGGATGGCCCCGGAGAAGTCGATCCCGTTGCGCAGCGAGAGCAGGAAGTCGTGCGCGGAAACGAACTTGCAGCGCACCACCCCGTGCTGGTCGACAACTCCCACCCGGACGGTGCGGATCTCCTCGTCCCGGACTGTTGCCGAGGCCACCTCGGCGGCCTCGGCCATGGCGCCGGTGAAGAGGTCGTGCTGGGCGACGAAGCCCAGCTGGCCGACCGCCAGCTCGCCCACCTCGGTGCTGGTCATCTCCTCCTCTCTTCGGCGGGTACGGCCCGCAGCCCCATCAGCTGGCGGCGGCCACCGGCGCCGCTCCCCTCCGGGAGCGCTGCTCCCCCACCTCGGCCAGCTGCCGCCGCCCAACCTGCACCCGGCGCTCGGCCTTGGGGAAGCAGAGGCTGAAGAGCGCCTCGTCGGCGGAGTGCAGCGCGGTGCTCGCCACCCACGCCCCCTCGAGCCCGAAGCACCAGAAATCGTTTCCCTCGTTGCCGGCGTAGACCAGGGTGGGCCCCCGGGCGGGCAGTAGCGCCAGATTGGCGCTCCCACCCAGCTCCTGGTGGACCTTGGTCAGGGCGTCGAACTCACTCAGGCCCTGGGCGCGGCGGGCCTCGAAGAGCCGGAAGCCGACCTCGCTGTCCGCGTGCCCCTGCAGCTTGCCGGGAAAGCGGGAGCGAACCGCCTCGGCTCCCTCAAGGCGGCCATTGTGGGCGAAGGCGAAGCTGGCCGCCTCATCGACGAAGGGCTGCGTGTCTGCCAAGGCGGTGGTGCTGAGCCGGGAGGGCCGGCGCAGATGGACTAGGAAGTGGCTGGAGGTGACCTGGGCCAACTGCTCCTGGGCGGCACCATTCACGCTTAGCCGCCCGGGGTCGCGCCGGCAGCGCACCACACCCTCCTCACGCCAGGCCACCCCCCAACCGAACCCGGCCACACCCACCCGCTCCAGGTCCAGCGCCCAGGGCAGGACCCGGGCGAAGGCTTGTGGCTGGGGCCAGACGGCCACCAGGATCTCACACACGAGAGCCGGCCTCGCGGGCCACGCCGGCGCTGATCCGGCTGCGATCGGGTTCCGCCCGGGCCAGCAACGACTCCGCCAGCTCCAGGTCGAAGGGCTTGGGGGGCAGCTCGCCGAGGCAGAGCAGGGTCTCGGTGCGGTGGATCCCGCTGATCTTCCAGATGCGCTCGAAGAGGCATTCGCGCAGGTGCCTCTGGTCCCGGACCCGCAGCCGCACCAGCATGTCGGAGTCCCCGGTCACCACCTCCACCTGCTCCACCTCGGGGAGTGCCCGGAGCGCCGCCACCGTGGCCGCCTGCTCGCCCCCCTGGAGCCCGGTGATGCGGACGTAGACCAGCAGGCCGTAGCCGAGGCGGCCCCAGTCGACCTCGGCCCGGTAGCCCCGCAGCACCCCCTGCCGCTCCAGGCGGCTGATCCGCTCGGCCACCGCCGGCGCCGACATCCCCACCTCGGCCGCGAGGCCCCGGACCGAGCGCCGGGCGTCCCGGAGCAGCAGCACCAGGATCGAGAGGTCGGTGTGGTCCAGGCTCACCTGGGCGGACTGGAGGGTCTCGAAGGCAGCGGTCTGTGTGCCATGGGTAAGGCGGTGGCCGCCCTCGACCGTTAGCTCTCCAGGAACGGAGTCCGTAGCCACCCCCTCATGATATCGGTCCCGGTTGGAATTCGGCTATCATGTGCGCCGCGCCCGGAGGGGTACCGGGCTGGACTCGGCGACTTCGCCCACGGAGGGGAGACAGTGAGCATCGCCGCTCAGTACTTCGGCGCACCTGACCCCAATCACCCCCCGACCGCCCGAGGCCGGTTCATCGACCTGGCCCAGGACGTTGCCCCGGTGGAGTTCGTTCCCGGGCTGGAGTTCCGCCCCGCCCTGGGGCAGGCGACGATGCTCAACTCGGTCCACTTCGCCCCGCACACGGTGGCTCCGCTCCACGCCCATGCCGAGGAGCAGATCACGCTGGTGGTGGAGGGCGAGCTGGACTTCGAGCTGGACGGGGAGCGGCGGCTGCTCAAACCGGGGATGGTGGCGGTGGTGCCGGCCAACGTTCCCCACGGCGCCCGCACCGGGGAGCTCCCCTGCCAGGAGTACGACGTCTTCAACCCTCCCCGACAGGCCCTGCTGGATCTGCGGGACCGGGCCCCGGTCGAGCCCGGGCCCTAGCGGTGGATCTGGGGTTGCAGGGGAAGCGGGCGATCGTGACCGGGGGCTCCAAGGGCCTGGGCGCGGCGATCGCCACCGAGCTGGTGGCGGAAGGGGCTGCGGTGGCGATCTGCGCGCGCCACCGGGAGGACGTGGAGGCGATGGGCCGGGAGCTGAGCCGGGGCGGCGCCCAGGTGCTTGCCCAAGCCGCCGACGTGACCGACCCCGAGCAAGTGGTCGCCTTCGTCGACGCCAGCGCCACCGCGCTGGGCGGGGTCGACATCCTGGTCAACAACGCCGGCCGCGCCCATCCCGGCACCTTCGCCACCCTGGGCGACCAGGACTTCCAGGAGGACCTGGAGGTGAAGCTGTTCTCCCAGATCCGCTGCAGCCGCGCCGTACTCCCCCATCTCCGCCGAGCGGGTGGCGGGGCGATCATCAACATCAACGCCGTCTACGGGCGCCAGCCCGACCCCAACTTCTTCGCCACCACCGTGGACCGGGCCGCCTGCCTGGCGTTCACCAAGGCGCTGGCGATGGAGGTGGCCAAGGAGAGGGTCCTGGTGAACAGCGTCAACATCGGCTTCGTCCTCACCCCCCAGTGGCGCAGCATCCACCAGCGTCGCGCCCCGGAGTTGAGCCAGGAGGAGTTCCTCAGCCGGACGGCCCAGCCCGAGGTACCCCTGGGCCGCTTCGGCACCCCGGAGGAGGTGTCGGCGCTGGTCGCCTTCCTCGCCAGCCCCCGCGCCAGCTACATCACCGGGGCCTCGATCGACGTCAGCGGCGGCATGGGGAGGTACATATGACCGAGGCCGCCGGTGTCGCCTACTTCGATGGCCAGTTCGTGGAGCTCAGTCAGGCGAGCGTGCCCATCACCACCCACGCCTTCAACTACGGCACCGGCTGCTTCGAGGGGATCCGGGCCTACTGGAGCGAGGCCCAGCAGCAGCTGTTCGTGATCCGACTCCGGGAGCACGCCGACAGGATCCTGCGCTCGGCCCGGATCCTCCACCTGGAGCCCGACCCCCAGCTGACCAGCGAGCGCTTTACCGCCATCGTGCTCGAGCTCCTCGCCCGCAACAACTACACCCAGGACGCCTACATCCGGCCGTTGATCTACAAGGCCGGGGAGACCATCACGGTGACCCTGGCCGGCATCCCCACCGCCTTCTGCTGCTACACGCTGCCCATGGGCGAGTACCTGGACATCCACAAGGGCCTGCGCCTGATGACCTCCAGCTGGCGGCGCATCGACGACAACGCCATCCCCGCCCGAGCCAAGCCCACCGGTGCCTACCTCAATGCCGCCCTGGCCGCCGACGAGGCCCGGGGACTGGGTTTCGACGAGGCCCTGATGCTCACCGCCGCCGGCAACGTGGCCGAGGCCTCCTCCGCCAACCTCTTCATGGTTCAGGAGGGAGTGGTGGTCACGCCTCCCGTGACCGAGGACCTGCTGGTGGGGGTGACCCGCGACTGTGTCATCTCCATGGTCCGCGAGCGGGGCTGGGACCTGGAGGTGCGCACCATCGACCGCAGCGAAGTTCTGGCCGCCGACGAGGCGTTTCTCTGTGGCACCGGGGTGCAGATCGCGCCGATCAGCAGCATCGACGGCCGCCAGCTGGGCAGCGGTCGGATCGGCCCCATCACCCGCCGCCTCCAGGAGTGGTACCTGCAGATAGTGCGCGGGGAGGTGGCAGACTTTCCCAACTGGCGGACCGCGGTCGAGTCACTTCCGCTGCGGGCGGTGGTGGGCTAGGGACGCCATGGCGCTGGTGCGGCTGGTGCCGGAGTCGGAGGCCACCGGAGTGGTTGGCGAGGTCTATCGGGAGATCCTTGAGAGCCGCAAGCTCGCCCAGGTGCCCAACTACTGGAAGGCGCTGGCCAACCACCCCGAGTTGCTCGCCGCCAGCTGGGCCAAGCTCAAAGCGGTCATGTCCGAGGGGGCGCTCGACCGGCGCACCAAGGAGATCATCGCGGTGGCGGTTTCGGCGACCAACAACTGCGACTACTGCATCAGAAGCCACACCGATCAGCTGCGCGCCCTGGGAATGGGCGACGGCGAGCTCTTGGAGGTGATGGGCGTGATCGATTTCTTCAACGGCTCCAACGCCGTGGCGTCGGGCCTCAAGGTCGAGTACGAGCCCCCGGTGTACCGGGAAGAAGCAGCAGCGTCGGCCCCAGTGCCGGCCAGCGGATAGGAGGGGACCAGATGGCAGCGACCAGCGATGCGCTCTCCGGGGCTCCGGCCCAGGGAGCCGGCAGCGGCGAGCTGCGCAAGGGAAGTCTGCGAACCATCGACGCCGTGGCTATGGCGATCGCCGTGCTCTCGCCGGCCATGGCGATGGCCTACAACACCAGCGGCTCGGCCGCCTTCTCCGGGACCTCGACGCCCCTGGCGTTCCTGATCGGGGGCATCGGCTGCCTGGCCCTGGCCTTCGTGGTGATCGGCTTCACCCGGCGGATGGCCTCGGCTGGCTACGCCTACACCTACTCCAGCCGCACCCTGGGCAAAAGGACGGGATTCCTCACCGGCTGGATGTACTTCTTTGGCTTCTTCTGCTTCGTGCCCATGACCATGAGCGGCGTGGGCGGATTCACCGCCACCCTGATCCAGACCGAGGTCTGGCACGGCATGCCCAGTTGGTTCTGGTTCCCCATCTTCCTGGTGGGGATGGCCTGCCTGGTGACGCTGGCTTACCGAGGCATCAGGATCAGCACCAAGGTTTTGCTCTGGCTCGGTTTGATCACGGTGTCAGTGATCGTGGTCTTGGACGTCATCCTCACCGCCAAGGGAGGGAAGTTCGGCCAGTCGCTGCAACCCTTCACCTTCGGCCACACCCTTCAGGGCGGCTTCAGCGGCATCTTCTACGGCCTGATCTTCGGCGTCACCTCCTTCATCGGCTTCGAGACCGCTGCGGTGCTGGGCGAGGAAACCCATAACCCCCGCCGGGCAATCCCGATCTCGGTCTTGGTGGCGGTCTGCTTCGCCATCATCTTCTACGTCTGGACCACCTACAACATCTCGATCGGAGTCGGGGTCAACAGTGCTGGCTCCAAGGCCTGGGCGAGCAACCCGGCGATCCTCGCCAGCTTGGCCCAGACCTACGTCGGCACCCCGATGATGATCCTGGTCGACATCGCCGCCATCGGCTCGGCGTTCATCGTCTGCCTGGCCTGCGCCACCGCCGCCACCCGCACCCTCTTTGCCATGGGCCGGGAGGGGGTCCTCCCCGCGTGGCTGGGTCAGACCCATCCCGTGCACCGCACCCCGCACAAAGCCACCCTGGTGATCGCCGGGGCGGCGACCGTCTCTGCCTTCGTCAGCGGCATCCTCTGGAACCTGGGCCCCTACACCAACTACTTCTTCTACGCCAGCGTCGGCACCATCGCCGTGTGCCTGGTCTACGTGGTGCTCTGCGTCGGGGGCTCGGTGTACTTCCGGCGGATCTCGCGGCGTTACAACCTGCTGGTGCACGGCCTGGTCCCCGTCATCGGGATCGCCGTCTTCGGGCTGGCCGTCTATGGCTCGGTCTACTCGGGGGCGGTGCCGCCCGCGCCCTACACCTTTGTGCCCTACGTGAACCTGGCCTGGCTGGTGGCGGGGGTCGTCCTGGTGGTCTACCTCTCGTCGACCGCGCCCGAGCGGGTGGGCCAGATTGGGTCGATCCTGGGCGAGGAGGGCGGCGAGAGCGCCGCGATTCTCGACCAGCCCGCCGCCGCTCCCGGCTAGTGGCGGTAGGGCTGAGCCGCCCGGGGGCGGGGGTTGGGGGCCGTATGGCCCTCGACCCCGGCCAGCTCCAGCCAGCGCCGTGATCGACAGCCACGCCCATGCTGTGACCGGGTCCGGTGGGGCCCTTGACCTGAGCCAGGTCAGCCTGGAGCTGGTCGACGACCCGGGCACCGATGCCATCCGCGCCCGGGCCGCACCCAGCCGGCTGAGCCAGGAGCTGATGGGTGCCCGCCTCGCCCGCCACCTCGGCTGCGAGGTCGAGGACCTGGGTCCAGCCCGCGCCGAGGCCAGCGCCGACTGGGACGCCTACGTGCGCCGGCTCTTCAGCGACGCCAACATCCGCGGCCTGGTGCTCGACCCCGGCTGGTCCGACGCCGACCCCGCCACGGCCAGCTCCGACCTGGCCCAGCTCAGCCAGTGCCCGGTCAGGGCGATCATGCGCGTCGACCCGCTGGTGGACCAACTGATTGCCGACGGAGCCGGAGCCGGTGAGGTGCTTGAGCGCGTCGAGGCGGCGGTGGCAGGCGCGCCCGCCCAGGGGTATGTCGGGCTCAAGACCATCCTCGCCTACCGCACCGGACTGGCGGTAGACCCCGGGGCCAGCCTGGAGCAGGCGGAGACCTCGTTGCGCGACCAGGACCAGGTCCCGGTGCGGCGGCGGGGCAAGGCGCTCCGGGACCTGGTCTGCCGGGCGATGCTGGGGTGGGCCGCAGACCTGAGCCTGCCGGTCCAGTTCCACACCGGCTTCGGTGACTCCGAGATCCGCCTAGCGGAGGCCAATCCCCTGCTCCTCGACGAGCTGCTACTCACCCCCGAGGGCAGGGCAGCGACCGTGGTCCTGATCCACGGTTCCTTCCCCTGGCACGAGCAGCTGGCCTACCTGGCATTGGTGCGAGCCAACGTCCACGCCGAGGTCTCGCTCTTCAACATCTTCGCCCCGGCGCGGATCGCCGACCGGCTGGAGCGGGTGCTGGAGCTGGCGCCCACCGCCCGGGTGCTGTGCGGCACTGACGGCCACGGCGCCCCGGAGACGTTCTGGCTGGCGGCCACCTTGCTCCAGGAAGCCTGGTCCAAAGTCCGCCAGCGCTGGATGGAGCTGGGGGCACGACGCACATGGCTGGAGAGCGTGGAGCAGGCGATCTTCACCGACAACACCGCACGCCTCTACGGTTTCGCCGCCACCGACCACCCGGCCGACGCCGAGTAGAGAGCTGGGGGCCGTGTACAGCCTCTGGGGAGACGCCCGTCGGTCGCCAGTGCTCCAGGCCAAGAGGCTTCGGGCACGCTGAGCGAAGGGAACCGGGGCCATGATTAGGACGAATACGCGACCGCAGCGCTCCCGTCAGATGCCAGGCGCGCCCCACGCTGCCGGCTATCACCTCTTTGCGGACACGGTACAGCGGCCGCTGAGCGACGATAACAATACCGGCACCCACAAGAGCTACCATGAACGACAGGCCCACTACGATGATTCACGGGACCACTCCCGCCAGAGGCCGTATGGCAAAGAAGACCACACCCATGATCCCGAAGTCGAAGCCTTGCGCCAGCGCATCGTCCGACGGGTAGTCATCAAGGGCTTGCTGGTCCCCACGTGGCCTGGGAGACCATCGACCTGCCGGGCGACGGGGACCCGCCCTTCGATCTACCAGACATCAGTCGCGAAGGATCAAGCGGGACCGGTTGCTGGCCGAGACCGCTACGCAGAGCCCGAACACCCCCAGGTCGCGAACCACGAGGTCTGACACTCCGCCCGTAAAGCTGAGCGAGAGCACGATTTCGAGAAGCAGAAGGGCGCTGAGTGCAGCGGCCAGTTTGGGAGCAATGCCCATGATTAGCGCCGCTGCCAACATGACCAGAACCCACCCGTGGGCCAGGACCAGGCCCAGCGCTAAGTGGGAGGACGTCGCGATGACCGGCACGTAGCCAGTCCACCCACTCGGTTGCAGCAATTCGTGAAGTCCGAACCAGAGCAGGATCAAGCCGAGCACAAGTCGGGCCACGGTTGGAGACCAGGTTTGGACGGCGCGCATCACCTGCTCGACACGCGTAGTTGAACTGGCTTCTGGCTCCGTGATCAGCGACTCACCGACGAACCTTCGCGCGGCGGCCCGAGTGGAACGGCTTCTCCGGGGCACGAGTCAGCGCACCACGTGCCCTGCGGCATCCGTCACCACCACCCCATCGTCGCTGAAGTTGTATTCGGCGCTGCCTGAGTCGTCGCCAAAGCTGGCTTCGATGAAATAGATGTGATCGGTCGATGGATAGCTCTTCGTCTGTGGCCGCTGTCCACCTCCCAGGACGGTCAGCGTAACGCGTACCGAAGAGCCGGAGGGCGTCGCAGCGAATGAAAAGCCCGCCAGGGCGAGCCTCGCAGTGGCGCTGGGCGATCCCGGATATAGCTGGTACGCGTACGCACCGTAACTGGTGGACGAGAGCAGCGGTCCAGGAGCTGGTGTCTTGGAAGGACTCGGGCGAGAGGTAGCGCTGGGGCTGGGTTTGGGAGCAGGGCTGGCTGCGGCAGAGGTCGGATGCCCAAGCCCCAAACCGCTGGAGCCGTTTGGTCGCAACGAGCCTGGGTGCGCATAGCCGTGCAAGGCGAGCAAGGCAGCGATGACGGCCGTCAGTGAAAGAGCCGCCGCTCCCCTGGCACCCAGCGGTTCACCGGCAATCCTCATCTGTTGAAGACCTCACAAGTCCATTGCCGCGCTTCGTGCTCAGCCCTCTGCCAGCGTCCTGAGGGCTGAGCCGTCGCGTCCGTCGTACGGCCGCCCGCAGCGGCGTATGCCCAAATTAATGCCAAGGACGACGATAGCCGGATGGTATGGGATTCTCAGACCGCAATGTTACAAAGTGGTGGGACATGACTTAGAGAGTGCTGTGAATTGATCCAATCGACCTCCAGGCCCCGGACCCGCCCGCTTGCTCCCCGGCCCGGATGGGTCTTCTCGCCTCTGACAGCGACCCTCCCCGACTTGTAGTACCGCCTACGGCGACGCCGAGTACGGGCACGATCGAGGCCGCCCAGTGGCCGGCCCGTGCATTAGTGACGTCCTGTCGCGCCGAGCTCCTACCCTGCGATGCCGCGAAGGAGGACAGCACGGGTGTACCCGGATCGAGGTCCAGGTCGGCTAAAGCGGTGGCCTTGGACCAAAGGGCGCCCGCTCAAACCATCACCAGACACTCTGTCGGGCCGCCTTTGGGAGCGCGCGGCTGAGCCCGAGCCGGTGTCCAGCCCTGCGGGCTGGGGCTGAACTGCATAGAGTGTCCGGATGGCACGGGTGCGGGCCGCCGCGGCGTCGGCCCTGGTGCTGCTCATGACCGGTTCCTCGGCCGCTCTGGCCGACGCTCATCTGCCCCAGCGATCTGGGCTGCCCGCGGGGCCGCTCCCCTGGGGTTCGACCACGAGGGGCAGCCCGCTGGGCGGGGACGTGCTCATCGCAGACTCCGGTGCCCACCGACTCCTGCTGGTCACGCCCGGTGGGCAGGTCATATGGCAGTACCCGCGCTCCGGCGGGCCCAGCCCCCTGGGCTACATGGACGACGCCTTCTTCACCCCCAGCTACGACGGCATCGTCACCAATGAGGAGGACGCCAACGCCATCGCGATCGTGGGATTCCGAAGCGACCAGGTGGTATGGACCTATGGGCGCCCCGGAGTGGCCGGCGCCGCCCCGGGTCTATTGCACACCCCGGACGACGCCCTGCTGCAGGAGACGGCGAGTGGACCCCAGGTCACGCTGGCCGATATCGCCAACGACCGGGTCCTGACCATCAGCGTCAACACGGGTACGGTGGTTTCTCAGTACGGGCAGACCGGGGTCGACCGGAACAATCCGCCCACCTACCTGGCCTCGCCCAACGGGGCGTTTCCCGGCCCGGGCGGCAGCCTGCTGATCACCCAGATCGGCGGCGACTCGGCCAGCCTGATCTCGGCGAGTGGTCAGCTGATCTACAACATCCACTTCCCTGCGCCGCTGACCTACCCTTCAGACGCCAATTTCACCCCGTCGGGCAAGATTATCGTCACCTTCTACAGCCGACCTGGAGCGGTCGCTGAGTTCGCGCCGACCGGCCAGCTGCTCTGGCTGTACCGCCCGCTGAGCGGGGCTGGAGCGCTCAATCACCCGTCACTGGCACGCCTCCTGGCCACCGGGATGGTGCTGGTGAGTGACGACCTCAACGACCGCGTGGTGGTGATCGATCCGACCACCAACGCCATCGTCTGGCAATACGGCCACACCGGCCAGCCGGGAAGCACCGCGGGCTACCTAGTGCAACCGGACGGCTTCGATCTCCTGCCGGCCGGCGTGGTTCCCGGCGCGTGTCCGGCACCGCAGCTGCGGGCAGGTCCAAAGCAAGTCGAGTGCGGGGCACGATCTCAAAACAGCCCCTAATCCCGGCCCTCCACGGGGCCCGACCGTCGAACTCGCCCCGAGGGTGACGCTATCCGCGCCCCCATCCGGGCCAGCCCATTTGTGCCACCCTAGTCGGCCCATGTCTGAGCAGGTGTCCCCCGAGCGCCCGCTGACGTCCGTGTCTGCTGGAACTCGGCCAGCTCGCGATCTGCACGGCATGCGGGTGGCGGTGATCGGCACCGGAGCCATGGCCGAGGCCATCATCTCCGGACTGCTGCAGCGCGGCATCCTGACCCCGGCTGATCTGATCGGGAGCCATCCGCGCTCTGAGCGGGCAGCCGAGCTGCAGGCGCGGCACGGGATCGAGGTGGTGCGCGACAACGCCGCCGCCGTCAGGGGCGCCGCCGTGGTCCTGCTGGCGGTCAAGCCCCAGGTGCTGCTCCGGGTACTGGGCGAGCTTGCCGGCAACCTGAGCCCGGAGGCTCTGCTGGTGAGCATCGTCGCCGGCGCCAGCACCGAGGCCCTGGCCCGGGCTTCCAAGCACAAGGCGGTGGTGAGGGTGATGCCGAACACCCCGGCACAGATCGGCGCCGGGGTAAGCGTCTGGTTCGCCACCGGGGCGGTGACGGCACCCGGCCGGGACACGGTCAGGTGCCTGCTGTCAGCACTGGGCACCGAGGTGGAGGTGGATGAGGAGGCTCAGGTGGCGATGGCCACCGCGGTCAGCGGCACCGGGCCGACCTATGCGTTCCTTTTTCTGGAGTCGCTGGTGGAGGCCGCGGTCCACCTGGGGTTCCCCCGCCACCTGGCCCGGCGGCTGGTGCTGGAGACTGCCCGGGGCTCGGTCGAGTTCGCGATCCAGAGCGGCGATCATCCCGCCCAGCTGCGCGACATGGTCACGTCTCCGGGTGGGACGTCTGCCGAGGCCCAGGCGGCGCTCGAGCGAGGCAGGTTTCGCACGGTGCTGGCCGACGCCGTATGGGCCGCCTACCGGCGTACCCTGCAGCTGCAGTCGTCCATCGAAGCGGTCGCCGAGGCGTCCGTCGAGCCCGGGCAGGACTAGCGTGCTGCCCCGGATGCGCTGCACGGAGGTGACCCGCGCGAAACGCGCAAGGAGGACCACCAGATGACCGGCAGTGGACATGGGGGCACCCGCATCCTGGGCAGCCTGCGATCGCAAGAGGGCAAAGGTGTCGTGCGCATCGAAGACAGCTTCGACACCAAGATCGACGACCTTTGGTCGGCCATCACGGATCCCGGCCGTCTCGCCCATTGGCACGGCCAGGTCGAAGGCAGCCTCCGCCCTGGCGGAGAGTTCCGCCTATACCTCGAGTCCGATGACTGGGAAGGGACCGGACGCGTGGAAGCGTGCCAGCCGCCCCGGCGGCTGCTGGTGACGACCAGGGAGTCGGACGAGTCCTCGCGGAAGGGTGGCGGCGCGGCGCCGTTCGACGAGGTCCTCGAGGCCACGCTGACCGCCGACGGCGACCAGACCGCTCTGGTCATCGAGGTCCTGGGGATTCCCCTCGACAAGATCGCCTTCTACGGGGCCGGGTGGCAGATCCACGCGGAGAATCTCGCCGCCTACCTCGCCGGACGTGAGCGGGGCGACATCGAGGCGCGGTGGGAGGAGCTCGTCCCTGCCTATCGAGACTTGGCAGCTAACGTCAGCTAAAGGCCCTGGACGGCTGCCGGGGTGGATCGCGCGCGCGCAATCCCAGGGACGGGCGGCCCGCGCTCGATGAAACCAAGCGCCTTGCCACCACGGCATTTGGTGACGCCCAGGGCGGCGCCTTCCTGGTTGCTGGCGCCGGTGTTGCACTCGAGGACGATGCGCACTGGCCCGGCCAGCGACGGGCCGCTGGTCGGGCGCCCTGTCCAGCCTGTCAGAGTGGCGGGGTCCCTCATCTCTGGCAGCCAGCGGTGCCTTGGGCCGTCCCCTGCGGCGTTGCAGGCTCGATCCTCGGATTGACGATTAACTCCGGATACTTTCAGAAACCTCGGACGCAGGACACGAGGAGGTGCGAGTCACGAGCGCGAGGGGGCCGGCTGGAGCTCCGGCTGCGGTATGGGCTCCGGCTGGGGCAGGGGATGGTGCAACTCGAAGACCTCCTCGTTGAACAGCACCCGGTCGCCGTGCTCCAACTCAAGCTCGGTCATTCGCAGCGGCACCTTGAGGCTGATTACCTTGAGGATGGCGAACGTCATGCCCCCGTCGTAGGCGGCAATCACCAGCAGCCCCGCCACCTGCAGCAAGAGCTGCCGCGGGTTGCCCGCGAATAGGCCGGCGACGCTGGCGTTGGCCCCGCCGACGCCGACGTAGATCACCATCGCCGGGTTAGCCAGCAGCCCCACCAGGACGCCGCCCACCGCACCGGCGGTGAAGTGGGTGTGGATCACTCCCAGGGTGTCATCCACCTTCCGGAAGGGCCAGCGCCCGGCGAGCTTGTTCATGGTCAGCCAGGGAATCGCCGCCCCGAAGAGCCCGACCAGGATGGCGCCGTAGCCGTCCACGTATCCCGCCGCTGGGGTGATCGCCACCAGCCCGCAGATGAGGCCGTTGATGGCGCCGAGAAAGGACAGCTTGCGGTTGAAGGACATGTCCAGGAAGAACCAGGTGAGCATGGCCATGGCCGTCGCCAGGTTGGTGTTGAGCACCGCCGCCGCGGCGTCCGCGTTGGCGAAATAGGGATCGCCACCGTTGAACCCGTTCCAGCCCAGCCAGAGCACACCGGCCCCGACCGCGGCCAGGAGCAGATTGTTGGGCTTGAAATCCTGCTGGTCCTTGATCGTTCGTGGCCCAATCACAGCTGCGCCCACGAACCCCGAGATGCCCGCAGCCACGTGGATCACGTAGCCACCGCTGTAGTCGACCACCCCCAACTGCGCCAGCCAGCCACCTCCCCAGAGCATGAAGGCGTTGACGCTGTAGACCAGCACCGACCACACCGGCACGAAGATCATCCAGGCCCTGAAGTTGATCCGCCCGAAGAGCGCCCCCGCCAGGATGATCGGGGTGATGGCGGCGAAGACGAACTGGAAGTAGATCAGCGACGCCTGGGGGAAGGCGAACTTGGGCACAAGCCCCTTGAGCAGAGGCACGCTGGCTCGGCTGGTCTCGCCGAGCGCGGTCAGCACCGGTTGCGGGAAGCCCACCACCGAACCCAGCCAGGGGTGGCCAAAGCCCAGGTTGTAGCCCGCCAGGACCCAAACCAGCAGCACCGCGGCGAAGGCGTAGAAACACATCACCGCCGAGCTGACCGCCCACTTGCGCTTGACCACCCCGCCGTAGAGGACTGCCAGTCCGGGCAGAGACATCAGGCCCACCAGGGTGCCGGCGGTCAGCTGCCAGGAGTTGTCACCAGCGTTGAGGTACGGTGCCGACGGGATGTACATCGCGGTGCTCCCCTGCTCGTCGGTTGCCTCGGCTACTGGGGCTCAATCTCGCAGGTCGCGGCGCTCTCGTCATGGGGCGACCCACCCCAAATGGCATCCAGGGAGTCGTGACGCCCACACGATCGCCGGAAGCGCACCCAACGCCGCCGGAGGGTCAGGCGGCGCCGGTGCTCAGCCACCTGTCGATGGAGCGGGCCGCGTCACGCCCGTCGGCGATGGCGTGCACCACCAGGGAGGCTCCGCGCACTGCGTCGCCGAACGCGAAGACCTGGGGCAGGGGCGTGCGCCCGGCATAGTCGGTGATCAACGTGCCCGCAGGTGAGCAGGGGACGCCCCATTCGGCGAGCGGATCCCGCTGGGCCACACCGACGAACCCCAGTGCCAGCAGCACCAGGTCAGCCTGCAGACGTCGCTGGCTGCCGGCAACTGGACTCATCGTCCGCCGGCCCTCTGCGTCGACCTGCATCTGCACGTCACGCAACTCCAGCCAGGCGACCTCCCCTCGCGTGCCCCCGAAGGCTACCGTCTCCACGCCGAAACCGCGCTCTCCGCCCTCCTCGTGGGCGGGCGAGGTGCGCAGGACCAGCGGCCACTGCGGCCAGGGGTTGTCAGGGGCCCGCTCCGAGGGAGGTCGCGGCAGAAGCTCAAGTTGGATGACGGAGCGACAACCTTCGCGGTGGACGTTGCCGAGACAGTCGGCCCCGGTGTCCCCGCCGCCCAGGATCACCACCCGGCGGTCCCCAGCGGAGATCGGTTGCACCGTGATCAGAGTGGGAAACCCCGCCACCCGGCGGTTCTGCTGCTCCAGGTAATCCATGGCCAGGTGGACCCCCTTGAGCGCGCGTCCCGGGATGGGCAGCTCGCGGGCCTGGCGGGCGCCGAGCGCCAGCCCCACGGCGTCGAAACCGTCCAGCAGGCCGGCCCAGCCCAGGTCCGAGCCCACGGTGACGCCGCAGCGAAAGGTGACTCCCTCCTGCTCCATCTGCTCGATGCGCCCGTCCACCAGCCTCTTGGGCAGCTTGTAGTCGGGGATACCGAAGCGCAGCAGGCCGCCTGGCCGCTCGGCCTGCTCAAAGACGGTGACCGCGTGCCCAGCCCGGGCCAGCTGCTGGGCCGCCGCCAGCCCGGCCGGGCCCGAGCCCACCACCGCCACTCGCCTGCCACTGCGCCTCCGGGGCGGCTGTGGCCGGACCCAGCCCTGCTCCAGACCGCGATCGATCAGGCTGCGCTCGATCTCCTTGATGGCCACGGGCTCGTCGTTGATGGCCAGCACGCAGCTGGCCTCGCAGGGCGCGGGGCAGAGCCGGCCGGTGAATTCCGGAAAGTTGTTGGTGCGGTGCAAACGCTCCAGGGCGGGTCGCCAATCGGCGGCCGCCGCCAGAGCGTTCCAGTCCGGGACCAGGTTGTGGAGCGGGCAGGCGTGATGGCAGAAGGGCAGGCTGCAGCTCATGCAGCGGCTGGCCTGCACCTGGAGCGGCGCGGGAGCCAGCCCCTGGTGCAGCTCGTGGTAGTCACGGACACGCTCGGCCACCGGGCGGTCGGCGCCCAGCTGGCGGCGGTGGCGGACGAACGCGAGTGGGTCAGCCATTGGCGGTTGTCGTGGCCGGGAGGCGGTGCGGACCGTCGGCCCGGCTCCGGTTGGTCACCCCCAAGGGGCTGACCCTGAGCATTGCCGCCAGAGTCGCCTGCCAGTCCGCCAGCAGCTGTTCGGCGAGCCCGCTGGCGGTGTGACGGCGGTGGCGTCGCAGCAGCAGCAACAGCAGCGCTCCATCTTCGGGACCCATGCGCGACGCCCTGGCCGACTCGGAGTTGAGACACCGCCGCAGCCGTCGCCCGGGGTCGAGGACGTAGGCGACGCCGCCGGTCATTCCGGCGGCAAAGTTCCGACCCACCGCGCCCAGGATCACCACGGTGCCGCCGGTCATGTACTCACAGCCGTGATCGCCGACGCCCTCCACCACCGCCACCGCACCGCTGTTGCGGACGGCGAAGCGTTCCCCGGCAGCGCCACCGAAGTAAGCCTCGCCACCGGTCGCCCCATACAGGGCGACGTTGCCCGCGATGACGTGACCCGGTTCCAGGTAGGAGGCGTGGCGCGGCACCCGAACCACCAGCGTGCCTTGGCTCAGCCCCTTGCCCGGGTAGTCGTTGGCAGCGCCGACGCAGGTGACGGTCACGCCGGGGGCCAGCCAGGCTCCCAGGCTCTGCCCCGCGGTGCCTTCCAGCCGCAGCCGGAGGGTGTCCGGCGGCAACCCCTCTCCGCCATGCCGCCGGGAAACCTCGCCGCTGAGACGCGCCCCCACGGCGCGGTCGCTGTTGCGAACCCTGACCTGGAATCGCTGGGGTCGTCGCTGCGCCAAGCCCTCCGCCGCACGGCCGAGGATGCGAGCCTCCCACGCGAGGTGGAGCTGGTGGTCCTGACCCCGCGTCCGGGAAAGGCCGGCTCGGGCAGACGCGACGCCGCGCCCGCCGGCCTCGCCGGCCACCGGCGCCCGGGGCCGATGCAGCAGCGGCCCCAGATCGAGACCGGCGGCCTTCCAGGGGCGGACCCCCTCCCGGCACGCCAGCCGGTCGACCCGGCCCACGGCTTGCGCCAGCGAGCTGAAGCCCAGTCGCGCCAGCTGCCGGCGGACGTCCTCGGCCACCATCATGAAGTAGCGCACCACGTGTTCCGGCGTCCCGGCGAAGCGCTGCCGCAGCACCGGGTCCTGGGTGGCGATCCCCACCGGGCAGGTGTTGAGGTGGCACACGCGCATGAGCACGCAGCCGCTGGCCACCAGGGCGGCGGTGGCAAAGCCGAATTCCTCGGCGCCCAGCATGGCCGCGATGACGACATCGCGACCGGTGCGCAGTCCGCCATCGGTCTGGAGCGTCACTCGCGAGCGCAGGCCCTGCCGCACCAGGGTCTGCTGGGTCTCGGCCAACCCCAGCTCCCAGGGCACTCCCACGTGCTTGATCGAGCTTAGCGGGGCGGCGCCGGTGCCACCCTCGTGCCCGGAGATGGTGATGTGGTCGGCGCGGGCCTTGACCACACCGGCGGCCACGGTGCCCACTCCCGCCTGGGCGACCAGCTTGACGCTGACCCGGGCCCGGGGATTCGCCTGCTTCAGGTCCCAGATCAGCTGGGAGAGGTCCTCGATGGAGTAGATGTCGTGGTGGGGCGGAGGCGAGATCAGCTCCACGCCCTGGGCCGCATGCCGCAGCCGGGCAATGGCGGCGTCGACCTTGTGCCCGGGAAGCTGGCCACCCTCCCCCGGCTTGGCGCCCTGGGCTATCTTGATCTGGAGGTCGTCGGCGTTGACCAGGTAGTGGACGTCGACGCCGAAGCGCGCCGACGCCACCTGCTTGACGGCGCTGCGCCGCGAGCCCCCATCGTCGTCGGCGGTGAACCGCTCGGGGTCCTCGCCGCCCTCGCCGGTGTTGCTCTTGGCGCCGATCTGGTTCATGGCCAGAGCCAGGGTTTCGTGCGCCTCCTTGCCCAGCGATCCCAGCGACATTGCCCCGGTGGCGAAGCGGCGGACGATCTGCGTTGCCGGTTCCACCTCCTCAAGGGGCACCTCGCGGTTGGGGATCGGCTCCAGCAGGTGGCGCAGCGCGGTCGGTTGGCTCGTGTCGGCATCCACCAGTTCGCTGAAGTGGCGGAAGTGGTCGGGGTCGCCACGCCGCACTGCGTGCTGCAGCGACGCCACCGTCTCCGGGGTCCACGCGTGCCGCTCGCCCCCATGGCGCCAGCGGTGCTGGTCGCCAAGCTCAGAGTTCTGCTCGTCGGCGCCTTCGGTGGCGAAGGCGTTGCCGTGCCGGATCAGAGTCTCGCGGGCCACCACCTCCAGGTCGGCGCCCTGCAGACGCGCTGGGGTGCCGTCAAAGCAGCGGTCGATAACGGAGGCGGCCACCCCAACCGCCTCGAAGACCTGGGCACCGCAGTAGCTGGCGATCGTGGAGATGCCCATCTTGGACATCACCTTGAGCAGACCCTCGGTGAGCGCCTTCACGTAGACAGTCGCCGCGAGGTCGGGGCGGGACGCGGTGTCCGACTGCTGTCGGCGCGCGATGTCGGCGACCACCGCCAGCGCCAGATAGGGGCAGACGGCCTCGGCCCCGTGCCCAACCAGGCAGGCCAGGTGGTGCACGTTCCGGGGCTCTCCCGACTCCACCACCAGGCTGAGCCGGCTTCTGACCCCGCGCCGGACCAGGTGGTGGTGAACGGCGCCTAGCGCCAGCAGGCTGGGCACGGGCGCGGCGCCGGGCCCAACCGTGCGGTCGCTGAGGATGAGGACGCGCACGCCCGCGGCGACCGCCGCCTCCGACTCTTGGCAGAGCCGCTCGAGGGCAGCGTCGAGCCCTGCCGCACCCTGGGCAGCCGGGAAGACCGTCGCCAGGGTCCGGCTGGGCAACTCGTCCAGGGCCCGGATCTTCTCCAGCTCCGCCGGAGTCAGAACCGGGTGCGGCAGTTCCAAGCGCGGCACCGGCTCGGGACGGCGAGCCAGGAGGTCGCCTCCGCCGCCCAGGCTGGTGCGCAGCGACATCACGCAGCGCTCGCGGATGGAGTCGATGGGAGGGTTGGTCACCTGGGCAAAGCCCTGGCTGAAGTAGTCGAAGAGCAGCCGCGGTCCCTGGGAGAGCACCGCCAGGGGAGCGTCGTCCCCCATCGACCCCACCGGCTCATGGCCACTGCGCGCCGCTGGAGCCAGGGTGCGCTCGAGCTCCTCCTCGGTGTAGCCGAAGCAGCGCTGCCAGGAGGCCAGTTGATGCCGCGGGTCGCCGCCTGGAGGATCCGGCAGGGGATGGCCCCGATGAGGCAGAAGGACCGTTCCCCGCTCGACCAGGCCCCCATAGTCATGACGGCCCACCACGGCGGCCTTGATCTGCCTATCCATGAGGACTCGTCCCCGCCGGGTGTCGACCAAGAGCATGCTTCCGGGGCGCAACCGCCCTGCGTGCCGGATGGAGTCGGCTCGCAGGGGCACCACCCCGGCCTCGGAGGCCAGGACCACCAGCTCATCGGTGATGGCGTAGCGCGCCGGGCGCAGGCCGTTGCGGTCCAGTGCCGCCCCCACCCAACGACCGTCGCTGAAGGCGATCGCCGCCGGGCCGTCCCAAGGTTCCAAAAGGGAGCTGTGGTAGCGGTAGAAGGCACGCCGCCGAGGCGGGCAGTCCCGGTTCTCCTCCCAGGCCTCGGGCATCATCATCATCACCGCCTCGGGGAGCGAGCGCCCGCTGCGCAGCAAGAACTCGAAGGTGTTGTCGGCGGCCGCCGAGTCGCTACCCCCCGGCTCAATGATTGGGAGCAGTTCGCCGGGCGGGGCACTGCAAACCGGGTGGCGCCAGCCACCCTCGCGGGCGCGCATCCAGTTGCGGTTGCCTCGCAGCGTGTTTATCTCGCCGTTGTGAGCAATGAAGCGGAAGGGTTGCGCCAGCCGCCAGCTAGGCTCAGTGTTGGTGCTGAAGCGTTGGTGGACAACGGCCAGGGCGCTGACCAGATCGGGCGAGCGAAGGTCGGGGAAGAAGCGGTCCAGCTGGGTCGCGCTCAGCTGGCCCTTGTAAACCAGCGTGGTGCTGGAGCAGCTGGTGATGGCGAAGGTCTCGGCCGAGTCCGGAGCAGCAAATGTCAGCCGCCTCACCTGGGCCTCGATGTGCTTGCGCGCCGGATAGAGCGCACACTCGAGGGCCGACCCGCGCTCGCCGGCGATGAAGACCTGGCGGATCCGGGGGCGCGCCCGCCGCGCCCCCGGCCCGACCGCGGTCGGCCGGCAGGGCACGTCACGCCAGCCCAGGAGCCGCAGCCCGGCCCGGCCCAGCCCGTTGACGATCATGCTCTCGCAGAGGGCACCGTCCGCTGGATCACGCGGCAAGAAGACCGTTGCCACCGCGTAGTGCTGCGCTCTAGGCAGAGTCAGTCCGAGCTCGCCCGCGACGCGCCGCAGGAAGCTGTCCGGCAACTGCAGCATAATCCCGGCGCCGTCGCCGGAACGAGGGTCCGCGCCGAAGGCCCCACGGTGCAGCAGCCGACCCAGCGAACCGAGCGCTAGCGACACCACCTCACGGGATGGCTGGCGGCGCAGGCTGGCGACAAAGCCCACACCGCAGCCATCATGCTCGAAGCTGGGATCGTACAGCCCCCGAGACGCCGCGGGCGTAAGCCCGATGTGCTCTCCCAGGGTGCGCGTGCCTGACGTGGTTTCCATGTGGTTCGGCGGCTAGCGATATGCAAAAAAGACCGGTCCTGGTGACCCGAGGACCGGTCTCTAACTCAGCGGTTCGCTTACGCTAGCCGACCAGCCCTCCTGCTGCTAGGGGTGCGCTGACCCAGGGGTCAACTCGGCCGGTGGGAGTGCGACAGCGAGCCACGGTCCCACCACCATAAGGACGCTCGGCGGGAATGTCAACCACCCGCATACCCTCAGCCGGGGTCCGCTCCCTCACCAATGAAAGGTACCGACGGACCGGGGTGGAAGTGGGGCGTCAGTGGGCGTGGGTCAACTCCGGGATGTCTGTGGTTGGCAGCAGCGGCGAGCGCGCCTGCTCGTAGGCGCCAATGGCAGCCGACTCGGCCACCGCCTGGTCGATGGGGTCCTGGCCGCTGAGCAGCAAGTCGCGCCAGAAGGGACTGACGGCAAAGGTGAACCGCCGCCCCTCGTGATCCCGGACTTGGAGTCGCTCCAAGTCCACCTCCAGTTGGTATCCGTCGCGACGACCGACCCGAGCCATCAGTTCGCCGACTTCGTTTTCGGATAGGGCCACCGGCAGCAGACCGTTCTGCAGGGCATTGCCTCTGAAGATGTCGGCGAAGGAACTCGCCACCACCACGCGGAAGCCGCTGTCCAGCAGGGCCCAGACCGCGTGCTCTCGGGAGGACCCACAGCCGAAGTTGCGGCCCGTCACCAGAATGCTGGCACCGGCGTAGGCGGAGTCGTTGAGCTCGAAGTCACCGCGGAGGCTACCGTCGGTGGCAAGGCGCCAGGTGAAGAAGCAGGCGTCGGCGTAACCGCTGCGTCCGGTGCGCTTTAGGAACTGCTTGGGCACTATCTGGTCGGTGTCGACATCGTCCCGTGCCAGTCGGGCGCAGAGGCCGCGATGCACGGTGAGGGGCCGCACGATCACACCCTCGGGGCCGAGTGCACCGCTTCGAACTGGCGCACGTCAACGAAGTGCCCGTGCAGAGCGGCGGCGGCGGCCATGGCCGGGCTGACCAGGTGCGTCCTACCCCCGGCCCCCTGGCGACCCTCGAAGTTGCGGTTGGAGGTGGAGGCGCAGCGCTCCTGCGGCGCCAGCACGTCCGGGTTCATCGCCAGGCACATCGAGCACCCGGACTGGCGCCACTCGAAGCCCGCCTCGCGGAAGACCCTGTCCAGACCCTCGGCCTCCGCGGCGCGCTTCACCGACTGGGAGCCGGGCACGACCATGGCCCGCACTCGGGGATGGACGCGGCCGCCAGCGGCGATGGCGGCGGCGGCGCGCAGGTCCTCGAGGCGACTGTTGGTGCAGGAACCGATGAAGACGCGGTCCAGGGCGATCTCCTGGATGGCGGTGCCCTCCTCCAGCCCCATGTACTCCAGGGCCCGCCCCACCGCGTCGCGCTGCCCTGGGTCGGCCAGCTCCGCCAGCCGGGGAACAGCGCCGGTGACGGGCGCGACCATGGCGGGGTTGGTGCCCCAGGTCACGCACGGCGCCAGGTCGGCAGCATTGATCTGGACGCTGCGGTCGTACGTGGCACCGGCGTCGCTGGCGAACCCCAGCCAGCGCTCGGCGGCGCGGTCGAAGAGTGGTCCCCGGGGGCAGCCGGGCCGGCCCGCCAGGTAACGCACCGTGGTCTCGTCGGGCGACACCAGGCCCGCCCGCCCGCCGGCCTCTATGGTCATGTTGCAGAGGGTCATCCGGCCCTCCATCGACAGCTGCCGAACGGCGCTGCCGGTGTACTCGACGACGCTGCCCGCGGCCCCGGCGACGCCGATCTGGCCGATCACCGAAAGGGCCAGGTCCTTGGCGGTGACCCCGACCGGGAGAGCGCCCTCAGCGCGCACCTCCAGGGTGGGCGCCGGCGCCTGCCACAGGCACTGGGTGGCCAGCACCTGCTCCACCTCGCTGGTGCCGATGCCGAAGGCCAGGGCCCCCAGGGCACCATGGGTCGAGGTGTGGGAGTCGCCGCATACCACGGTCATCCCTGGCTGGGTCAGGCCCAGCTCGGGCCCGATCACGTGCACGATCCCCTGGAAACGGTGCGATCGGGTGAGGAGTGGGATCTGGTGAGTGGCACAGTTTTGCTGCAACTCCTGCAGCTGCGCCAGGGCCACGGGGTCGGGCGACGGTCGCTCCAGTTCCCAGGTGGGCACGGTGTGATCCATCACCGCCAGGGTCAGGTCGGGACGCCGCACCGGCCAGCTCGAATCGGCCAGGGCGGAGAACGCCTGGGGGGAGGTCACCTCGTGCACCAGATGGAGGTCGATGTAGATGAGCACCCGTTCCCTGGGATCACCGCTGACCAGGTGCTCGCCCCAGATCTTGCTATAGATCGTGCGCGGCTCCGGGCCACCAGCTCCCGCCCTGGGAGCGCTCAGGCGCTGGGGCACAGTTCCTCCCTGGGGGCGTGCCGGACCGCCCACTCGTAGCTGTCCACCAAGGCCAGGGCGGAGGCCTGGAGGATGTTCGCCGAGCAGCCCACCGTGGTCCACGATCGGTTGCCATCACTGCTGTCGATGCCCACCCGCACTGTCGCCCCGGTGCCGCGGTCCCCATCGATGACCCGGACCCGGTAGTCGACCAACTCCACCTGGGTCAGGTAGGGGAAATGTGGAGTCAGGGCCCGGCGGAGCGCCACGTCCAACGCCTCCACCGGCCCGGCTCCCTCGGCGGCGGTGTGGATGCTGGCGCCCGCGACTCGGACCTTGACCTGGGCCTGGACGTTGCGCGCCGCCACCTGGGCGCGCGGGCCCTGGGTCTCGTGGGCCACCACCAGCGACTCCTGGAGGGCGAAGGGCCGGCGGTCCCCGCCCAGGGTGCGTGCCACCAGCAGCTCGAAGGAGGCGTCTGCATCCTCGAAGGCCCAGCCCGCCCCCTCGAGCTGCTTGAGCTGTGCCACCAGCTTGGCCTCGGACTCCCGGGCCAGGGGCGGCAGGCCCAGCTGCCGCAGCTTGCTGGCGACGTTGCTTCGGCCGCTCTGGTCCGAGACCACGGTGCGGGTGCGGTTGCCCACCCGGGCGGGATCGATGTGCTGGTAGGCCAGGGGGTGGCGGGCCACCCCCTGGGCGTGCAGGCCCGCCTTGTGCAGGAAGGCGGCGCTGCCGAAGTAGGGGCGGTTGGGATCCGGGGCACGGTTGAGCAAGCTGTCCAGGCGTCGGGACAGCTCTGCCAGCCCCGCCAGGGCGTCGGCCTCCAGCACCTGGATGCCGCACTTGAGCTGCAGGTTGGCGGCGATCACCAGCAGGTCGGCATTGCCGCAGCGCTCGCCGGTGCCGTTGATGGTCCCCTGGACCATCGTCGCGCCGGCCGCCAGCGCCGCCAACGAGGAAGCCACCGCGGTACCGGTGTCGTTGTGGCAGTGGATGCCGATCCGCTCGCCCAACTGCTCGCACACCGACTGGGTTCGCCCGGCCACGGCTTCGGGCAGCTGCCCACCATTCGTGTCACAGAGCACCAGCCAGGCGGCGCCCGCCGCCTGGGCAGTGCGCAGCACCTCCAGCGAGTAGCCGACGTCCAGATCACTGCCGTCGAAGAAGTGCTCGGCGTCGAAGACCACCTCCCGCCCCCGGGCCACCGCGTGGGCGATGGAGTCGGCGACCATGGCCAGGTTCTCCGCAGGCTCGACACCGAGCACGGTGCGGGCCTGCCAAGCGGAGGCCTTGCCCACCAGCGTCACGACCGGGGTGGCGGCAGCCAGGGTCGCCGCCAGCACCGGGTCGTCCGCGGCGGCAGTACCTCGGCGGCGGGTGGCGCCGAATGCGGCCAGACGGGACGTGCCCAGGGGCGCGCGCCGCAGCCGCCGGAAGACCGCGGTGTCGCGGGGGTTGGCTCCGGGCCAGCCGGCCTCCACGTAGGCCACCCCCAGCTGGTCGAGGCTTCTCGCCACCTCCAGCTTTTGCTCGACGCTGAGCTGCAGGCCGAATCCCTGCATCCCGTCCCGCAGGGTGGTGTCATATAGCAGGACCGGGCTCGAGGCACCGCTGGGGCGGTTCATGCCGGCGACCCCACCCCGAGTCGGGCGAGGACGGCGCCGGTCACCTCCCGAGTGCTGGCGCCCCCGCCCAGATCCGGGGTCAGCCGTCCCGAGACGATAACCTCGGCCAGGGCCTGCTCCAGGGCCGCCGCCAGGTCCTCGCGCTCGAGGGTGAGGCGCAGCAGCAGGGCCATGCTCGCCAGCGCCCCCAGGGGATTGGCGCTGCCGGTCCCGACCAGCCCCGGGGCGGAGCCGTGGACGGGTTCGTAGAGCCAGGGCCCGGTGCCGCCGCCGCTGGCCGAGGGCAAGACTCCCAGGCTCCCCACCAGGGCCGCGGCCTCGTCGGTGAGGATGTCGCCGAAGAGGTTCTCGGTCAGGACCACGTCGAACTCCCGGGGGTGCTGCAGCAGACCCAGGGCGAAGCTGTCCACCAGCTGGTGCTCCAAACGGACCTGGGGGAAGTCGAGGGCGGTCTCGGTCACCACCTCGCGCCAGAGCGCCGAGGTCGCCAGCACGTTGTCCTTGTCCACCGAGGTGACCAGGCCGCGGCGCCGAGAGGCTGCCTCCAAGGCCACCTCGGCCACCCGGCGGACCTCCTCCTCACCGTACTCGCTGGTGTCCACCGAGTGGCGTCGGGGAGCGCTGCCCGCCACCCCCTTGGGCCGTCCGAAGTAGATGCCGCCGGTCAGTTCCCGGACGAAGAGCAGGTCAGCGCCCCGGGCCACCTCGGGGCGGAACGGGCTGAGCCCTTCCAGCCCCGGCCAGACTCGCACCGGCCGGAGGTTGGCGAAGGCGCCCAGCCCGGCCCGTAGTCGGAGGAGCCCGCTCTCGGGGCGTGGCTGGCCTCCTGACCACCTGGGCCCTCCCACCGCCCCCAGGACCACGGCGTCGGCCTCCCGGGCCGCCCGTAAGGTGGCGGCGGGCAGGGGGTCTCCCGCGGTGTCCAGGCCCGCGCCGCCGATCAGGTGCTGGCTCGTCTCCAGGCGAATGCCGGCCCCGTCCAGGATGGCGGCCAGGACCGCAAGCGCCGCCTCCGTCACCTCGGGGCCGATGCCGTCGCCGGGAAGGACGGCCAATCGTAGGGCGTCGGTGGCTGGGGCGCTCATCCGGTCATCAACTCGCGGGCCAGTCGAGCCTCGCCCACCTCCGCGACGATGCGCCGGAGGGTCCCGTCCTCCACCTCTTTGGCGCCGTCGGCCACCTCCAGAAACCGCGACCAGACGGCCTGGAAGGGGTCGGGGGGGAGCACCACCCCCATCCGCTCCAACCGGTGGCGGAGGGCGTGCCGGCCGGAGCGGGCGGTGAGCACGATCCGAGTCTCGCCCGCGCCCACCTCCTCGGCGGCAATGATCTCGTAGGTGCGCCGGTCCCGGAGCACGCCGTGCTGGTGTACCCCTGAGGCGTGGGCAAAGGCGTTGCCGCCCACCACCGGCTTGTTGGCCGGTACCGCCAGCCCGGTGAGTCGGGCCACCAGCCGGCTGGTCGGGACCAGTTGGGTGGCGTCGAGGTGGTCCCCGAGCCCGAGGCGGGCTCGACGCACCCGCAGGGCCATCGCCACCTCCTCGATCGCCGCGTTCCCGGCGCGCTCACCGATGCCGTTGATGCAGCCCTCCACCCGGCGGGCGCCGGCGGCGATCCCCGCCAGGGAGTTGGCGGTTGCCAACCCCAGGTCGTCGTGGCAGTGGACGCTGACCAGGATCTGGTCCATGCCCCGCACCTGGGTCCGCACCCTGGCCACCATCGCCTGAAACTCGTTAGGCAGGCAGTAGCCGGTGGTGTCGGGCAGGTTGACCACCGAGGCCCCGGCGTCCACGGCCGCCTGGACCACGGTGCAAAGGTAGTCGGGATCCGCCCGGCCGGCGTCCTCGGGCGAGAACTGCACCGTGGCACAGAGCGACCGGGCGTAGGCGATCGCCTCCTGGGTCCGACGCAGCACCGTGGCCCGGTCCGACCCCAGCTTCTTGGCGATGTGGATGTCGGAGACGCTGATGAAGACGTGGATCAGGGGCCGGGCGGCGTCACGCACCGCCTGGTGGACGGCCTCGATGTCCTCCCGCTTGGCACGCGCCAGGCCGGTCACCGCCGGGCCCACCACCTCACGCGCGATCCTCCTCACCGCCTCGAAGTCGCCTGGCGAGGAGGCGGGGAAGCCCGCCTCGATCACGTCCACCCCCAGCCGGGCCAGCTGCCGGGCAATCTCCAGCTTGGCCTGGCCTCGAAGGCTGGCTCCGGGTGCCTGCTCACCATCCCGCAGGGTGGTGTCGAAGAACTGGACCAGCTCGGTCGGGCCGGTGCTGGCGGCAGCTTCGCCCCCCCGGGGCGGCAGAGGCCCGTCCTGAGCCATGGCTAGCTCCCCGCCCCCACCGCCGCAGCCGGGTCGCGCGGAGCCGGCACCCGGGGCGCCGGGGCGCCGGGGCCTGGGCTCGAGTCGGGCAGCTGGGCCACGGGGCGGATCCAGGGCATGCGCCCTCGGAGCCGGCGCCCCACCTCCTCGATGGGATGGCCCGCCTCCTGCCGGCGGCGCTCCAGGAAGGCGCTCCGCCCGGAGACATTCTCGTCGATCCAGCTCTCGGCGAAGCTGCCGTCCTGGATCCGGCTCAGGATCTCCCGCATCCGCTGGCGGACGCTGGCGTCGACGATCACGCGCCCGCTGGTGTAGTCGCCGAACTCGGCGGTGTCGCTGACGCTGTAGCGCATCAGTGAGAGCCCGCCCTGGTACATGAGGTCGACGATCAGCTTGAGCTCGTGGAGGCATTCGAAGTAGGCGAGCTCGGGCTGGTAGCCAGCATCGGTCAGGGTCTCGAAGCCCGCCTTGACCAGTTCCGCGACACCGCCGCAGAGCACCGCTTGCTCGCCAAAGAGGTCGGTCTCGGTCTCCTCCCGGAAGGTGGTTTCCAGGACCCCGGCCCGGGTGCTGCCCAGCCCTCGGGCGTATGCCAGGGCCCGGCCCCGGGCCCTGCCGGTCGCATCCCGCTCCACCGCCAGCAGGGCCGGACAACCGATCCCTTCCAGGTAGCAGGAGCGGACCATGTGCCCGGGAGCCTTGGGCGCCACCATGGCCACGTCGCACTCCGGCGGCGAGATGACGGTGCCGAAGTGGATCGAGAAGCCGTGGGCGAAGAGCAGCAGGCAGCCTGGGCTGAGCGCCTCGGCCAGGCCGTCGCGGAAGAGTCCGGCCTGGTCGTGGTCGGGAATCAGCACCATGACCACGTCGGCACCCCGCGCCGCCGCCACCGGGTCGGACACCTCGAAGCCGTCGGCACGGGCCTGGACCCGGCTGGCGCTCTGGGGCCGCAGGCCCACCCGGACCCGATAGCCGCTGTCCCGCAGGTTCTGCGCGTGAGCGTGGCCCTGGCTGCCGTAGCCCAAGATCGCGATCTCCGCCCCGGCCAACTCCGCTGGGTCGGCGTCCGAGTCGTAGTAGATCCTCATCGTGCCTCCTCACCCTGGACGCAGGTGGCTCCCTCAGGCGCCGGGTCCGGCTCCGGGGCCAGCGCCAGGGCACCGGAACAGACCCAGTCCCGCAGCCGCAGCCGACCCAGGTCCACCAGGGCCTGCTCGACTGCTGCGGGGGGCCCGGAGAGAGCCGCCACCACCCGGCCGCCGCTCCGCCGCAGCACCTGGGCGCGGTGGCGGTGGAGGACCTCCTCCAGTTCCCCGGCGGAAGCCGGCACCTCCATCTCCACCAGGGCGGAGGTCCACTCCAGCGGCCGCCGTCCGGTCAGGTCCTCCACCGAAACCAGGTCGACCAGCTTGGCCAGCTGCCTGACCACCTGCTCCGCGGCCTGGCCACCGGGGTCCACCCGCAGGGTCAGGGATAGCACCCCGGGCTCGGGGCTGTGGGCGACGGCGCAGCTCTCCAGGCGGAAGCCGCGGCGGGCCAGGCAGTTGGCCACCCGCAGCAGTGCGTGCCCGCGGTCCTCGACCCGCACCGAGATCAGGCGCGCCCGCTCTAGGGGCCCACTGGGAAGGACCGGGTTCACGCCTTCGACCCGTACTCGACGAAGTCGGCCAGGCCCTGGCCCAAGGGCACGATCGGGTAGACGTTGGCCTGGGGATCGATGCGGCAGTCCAGCACCGCGGGGCCGGGCTCGGCCATGAAGGCGTCAAGGGCCGGCTCCAGCTCGTCCAGGCAGTCGACGGTGGCGCCGAAGCAGCCCAGGGCCCGGGCGAGCAGGGCGAAGTCGGGGGTGACCACGTGGTCCACCTGGGAGCGGACGCCTCCGTAGAAGTCGTCCTGGAACTGGCGCACCATTCCCAGCTGGCGGTTGTTGAGGATGACCACCCGCACCGGAAGCCTGGACTCGACCGCGGTGCTGAGCTCCTGCATGGTCATGACGAAGCCCCCCTCACCGCAGATGCTCAGCACCTGGCGGTCGGGGTGGGCGGCCTTGGCCCCGATCGCCGCCGGCAGGGCGAAGCCCATCGTCCCCTGGCCCCCGGAGTTGAGGAACTGGCCGGGAGCGGCCCCGGTCCAGGCCATCGCCGCCCAGATCTGGTTGAGGCCGACGTCGGCCACGGTGATGTCCTGGGGGCGCCGGCGCCGGTAGCAGGCGGCCAGCACCTGCTGCGGCTGCAGCCGGCCGTTCTCCGGGTAGCGCAGAGGATGGGACCGCCTCCAGCCCTCCAGCTGCCGCCGCCACTGGGGCCGGCTCTGGGCGGGCACCAGCTCCACCAGCGCCTCGAGGACCTCGCGGGCGTCGCCCACCACCTGGCAGTCGGCGGCCACTGTCTTGCCCAGCTCGGCAGGGTCGATGTTGACGTGGACGATGTGCTCGGCCCGGGGCGCGAAGTCCGGCAGCCGACAGGTCACCCGGTCGTCGGCCCGCATCCCCACCATCACCAGGCAGTCGCAGTCGCTCACCGCCCGGTTGCAGTAGCCGGTGCCCATGAAGCCCACCAGGCCCAGGCCCAGGGGGTGCTCGCTGGGGAAGACGCCGGTCCCCAGCAGGGTGGTGCCCACCCCGGCGTCGGCGGCCTCGGCCAGCCGCTGCAGGGCCAACTGGCCCCGGGCGATCTCCACCCCCCGGCCGGCCAGGATCAGGGGCCGCTCGGCGGCGCGGATGTGGGCCGCCGCCTGAGCCAGCAGGTCCGGGTCCGCGGGGAGCGGTGCCCGATGGGGGCGGCGCCGGGGGAGGAACGGGGCGAGCTGCTCCACGCGCTGCTGCTGAACATCCTTGGGGAGGTCGATCAGCACCGCCCCAGGCCGCCCGGTGCGGGCCACGTGGAAGGCCTCAGCGACCACCGCCGGCAGCTCGCGGGCGTCGCGGACCTGGTAGCTGTGCTTGGTGACGGAGAGGCTGGAGCCGATCACGTCCGACTCCTGAAAGGCGTCGGTACCGATGGCCCCGGTGGCGACCTGGCCGGTCAGGGCCACCACCGGCACCGAGTCGAAGTGGGCGGTGGCCAGCCCAGTGATCAGGTTGAGGGCACCCGGGCCCGAGGTGGCGAGGCAGACCCCCACCCGGCCGCTGGCGCGCGCATAGCCGTCGGCCATGTGGGCGGCCCCCTGCTCGTGGCGCACCAGCACGTGGCGCAGGGGAAAGGCCCCCAGGTGTTGATAGATGGGCAGGTTGGCGCCGCCGGGGAGGCCGAAGATCGTATCCACGCCCTCGGCCACCAGCGCCCCCAGGAGCAGCTCGGCCCCGGTTGGGGCCGGAGGGGGCCGCGAGAGGGGACGGTCCGGGGGACGGGTGACGGACGTGGCCAGGGCGGTCATCGGCTCCAGCTCAGACTCCGTAGACCTGGCCGATCGCGGCCGTGACCGCGGCGTCGGCGGCCAGCTGGCGCAGCGGTCGGCAGGGCTGGGCCGCGGTCTGGCGAGTCACCCAGTTGCGGCCGGCCTCGCTGAGATGGATGTCCTCGGGAAACCGGTCCGCCTCCGAGGGGCGCGGCTGGTCGTGGTCTGGCGGTTGGCTCACGTTGGCTCTCCTTGGTGGGGTTGAGGCGGAGGGGATTCGGGGGTGCGGCGATGGAAGCGGCTGCGGCAGTTGGCGCAGAGCAGCGTCCTCGACCCGGCGCGAGTGAGGAAGTGCGCGTGGCACGAGACGCACTCCACCGACCGGGTCCGGGCGCGGTGTGGGTGGCGCATGGCCTCGACCGGGTCGATCACCGGCCCCATCCCGCAGCCAATGGGGCGCTCGCTGGATCGCCGCTCGTGGGTGTCATCGCCTCCTCGCACTGAAGTCGGTTGCCGGGCGTGGGTCCGCAGTCGCTGGGTAAAAAAGAACCGGCCCCCCGAGGCTCGGGGGGCCGGTAGCTTCGCCAGAACGTGCAGGCGTTAGCTGACCAACCCCTCCGCAATCAGGATTACTAGGGCCAGGCGGCCCTCGACGGTCAGCGGACGCAGTTGCAGGTGGCGCAAAGTGAGGTCACTTATACCGACGTCCCCGGCGCCTGTCAAGCCGCGCACCGATCCGTTACCTGCCCGACGCGGAGTCTCGACCGTGGGCCGCCAGCTCCAGTGGCCGCGACTCTGCTGTCACTAGGATGACCGCCGGAGCAGGGCCCAGGCTGGCGCTCCTGGGATCGAGCCCAGGTCGGCACCAGGCGGGGCGGAGCCCGGCCGCCGGTTGCGCCCTCGCTAAGCTTGCGAGCCACCAGCTTCCACGCCCCCAGCGCAGGGCGGCGACCGCGAGGTCCGTCTGCAGATGCCCGGCTCGCCCGCGTCCCCCCTCCCCAGCCGCAGGCTGGTGGAGGGCAGAGAGCGCGCTGCGGCGCGGGCGATGCTCCGAGCCACCGGCCTCAGCGACGGCGACCTAGGCCGCCCCTTCATCGGCGTCGCCAACACCTGGATCGAGACCATGCCCTGCAACCTGGGGCTGCGTCAGCTGGCCGAGCACGTGAAACGGGGGATCCGCGCCGCCGGGGCCACCCCCCTGGAGTTCAACACCATCGCCATCAGCGACGGCATCGCCATGGGAACCCAGGGCATGAAGGCGTCGCTGATCAGCCGGGAGGTGATCGCTGACTCGATCGAGCTGGTCTGCCGCGGCCACCTCCTGGACGGGCTGGTGGCGCTGGTGGGCTGCGACAAGACCATCCCCGGCGCGGCCATGGCGCTGGCCCGGCTCGACCTGCCCGGCTGCCTGCTCTACGGGGGGGCAATCCAGCCCGGCCGCTTCCGCGGCCGCGACGTCACCATCATCGATGTCTTCGAGGCGATCGGCGCCGCCGAGGCGGGCCGCATCAGCCAGGCGGACCTGGACGAACTGGAGGCGGTGGCCTGCCCGGGACCAGGTGCCTGCGGCGGCCAGTTCACCGCCAACACCATGGCGATGGCGGTCGAATTCCTGGGCATGGCGCCCCTGCAGTCAGGCGGGGTGGCGGCCGTCGATCCCGGCAAGCCGCAGGTGGCGGAGCGAGTGGGCAGGCAGGCGGTGGAGATGGTGGCCAACCGCCGCCACCCCAGCCGCTACCTGCGCTCTTCGTCATTCCACAACGCCATCGCCGCGGTGATGGCGACCGGGGGCTCGACCAACGCCGTCCTCCACCTGCTGGCGCTGGCCCGTGAGGCCCAGGTGCCCCTCAGCATCGACGAGTTCGACGCCATCAGCCGCAAAACCCCCTGGTTGGCAGACCTGCGTCCCGGAGGGCGCTACAACGCCGTCGACCTGACCCGGGCCGGTGGGGTCGCCCTGGTGGCCCGCCGGCTCCTGGAGGCGGGCCTCTTGGACGGCGGCGCCGGCACCTGCACCGGTCTAAACCTGGCGGACGCCGCCAGGGCTGCGGGCGAGGAGACGCCGGGCCAGGACGTGGTCCGGATCCTGGCCGCGCCGCTGGCGCCCAGCGGAGGGATAGTGATCCTCAAGGGCGCCCTGGCGCCCGAGGGCGCGGTCCTCAAGGTGGCCGGCCACGAGCGGCGCCGCCACCAGGGCCCCGCTCGGGTCTTCGACTCGGAGGAGCAGGCGATGGCGGCGGTGGCCGCCCGCGCGGTCGGGGCCGAGGACGTGGTGGTGGTGCGCTACGAGGGTCCCCGCGGGGGGCCGGGGATGCGGGAGATGCTGGGGGTCACCGGCGCCCTGGTGGGCCAGGGTCTGGGTGAGAGCGTGGCCCTGCTCACCGACGGTCGCTTCAGCGGCGCCACCCATGGGCTGATGGTGGGCCACGTGGCCCCGGAGGCGGCCGTGGGCGGCCCCATCGCCCTGGTCCGGGAGGGGGACGTGATCACCATCGACGTTGACGGGCGCACCGTTTCGGCGGACCTGGCTCCCGAGGAGTGGGCTCGCCGGGCGTCGGAGTGGCGCGCGCCCACCCCCACCCCCGGCGCCGGTGCCTACGCCCGTTACGCCCACATGGTGGGGTCGGCTGCCCGGGGAGCGGTGCTGAGCGTCCCCGGCTCCGAGGCATAGCCCGGCCCGGCTACCCCCGACAGCTCAGGAGCTGCTCGAGGAGCTGGCCATGTTGGGACAGGTGTGCATCGCCGGGGCTGAAGCGTTGGCGCTGGGGCTGGAGATGGACTGCGCCGCCAGCACGCGCGCCGCCCCGGGCGCGGCCGCGACCCCACCGGCCGTCAGCGAGGCCACCCCGAACCCCAGCCCGGCCAATCCCGCCGCCGATATCGTCATCAACAGGATTCGTTGGCGATAACGCTTCATGAACCTGGCCTCCCTGCGCGCTCCCGGTTGATCGCCGCAGCTTGCGGCCGCCGTCGAACCACTTGAGCAGCCTTTCCTGAACGCAGGCTCACGGGGCACTGAGGGGATCCCGGGAATCCTTCGCCCCCGTCAGCGAGCCGCCACGCGTTCGAGATGAGCGGCGCGCAGCGCCTGGCCGAGGAGGTGCCGAGCCCGCCCCGGACGAGGCGCCGCCGGCGGCCCGGGAGTGACGCCGGCCACGCTCTCATCGGACCTCAGGGCCATCCCGATCTGGCGCAGGGCGGGCCCGGTCAGGGGGCGGGGCAGGGCAGCCAGCGCGTCCGCCAGCCGCGCCAGGAAGGTGGTCCAGTCGGCCTCAGCCCGGGTCGACTCTCCGGCCGCGTGGGCAAGATCCCTAAGCCGGCTGCGGTCATTGAGCAAGCTCCGGATCTCGTGGGCCATACCCTCCTTGTCCTGAGCCAGCACGTAGCCGAGTGGTGCCCTGGCGGACGCCGCGCCGATCCCCACCGGCAAGGTTTCCAGCAGCCGGGCACGCCGCCAGAGTTGCGGGGCGGAGTCGGGGCCCGCGGGCCAGACCAGGATGCGCGCCCGGCCCAGTGCCCGCTCCAGCGGTTGCCCCGACTCGGATCCGATTGTCAGCAGGGTGAACTCGGGGAGCTCCGCCACCACCCACTCCAGCGAATCCCGCCCCGAGGCGTCCGGGAGTAGGGCGAGGTCGATGTACTTGCGCGGCGCGGCGCGGGGGCTGGGGGAGCCCCAACCGATCCAGGTTGCGGGGACGCCGGTCTCCAGAGCCTGATCCGCGAGCTGGCGCTCTTGGGTCCAGAGGGGCAGCCCGAGAGCGTCGGCCGCTCGCAGGCTCTCCGCCCGCCGGCCCGGGGCGTCGCCCGGGCCAAGGTCGGCCCCGTCCAAAAAGGACCAGCCCTTGAAGGTCGGGCCGGTCTGGAGCCGGACGACGCCGGCGCCGCCCAGGAGGACGTCGCCGATAACCCCGGGACGGATCTCCTCATCCGCCACCAGCACCATGTCATCGGGCGTGGGCGGCCGGCTGGCCGCCTCGGGCGGAGGCGCGACCCCGGCCTCGCGACAGAGCTCATCGATGATCGCACGGTCGAGGTCGCCACGGAGCTCGGCGGGATAGCCGAGCGCCCAAAGGCCCGCCGCCAGCTGGTAGACCGACCTGGCCGAACTCTGCCACTCAAGCGGTCGGCGGACCCACGTGGCAGCAGGCAATTCGCCAGGCGGCCGCTGGGAAAATGCGCTGCACAGCACCAATCGGGGCCCGTCGCGGGTGGACGCGGTCATCGCCAGGAGTCGAGCGGGGCTGCGCTCGGCGCGGTGGGCGCAGTGGTGGGCATGTGCTCATCATCGCCTCACTCCGCGGCGCCGCGCTGGTTGTTCTCCCATGGCGCCCGCGGATCGTCAGCGAGCGGCCAGAGCCACTGCCTCCCTGTCGGCGCGGTCCAGGTCCGCTGACGACACTCCTCGTCGCGGCGACAACACCTCATCGATGAGGCCGTACTCCAGGGCCTCCTGGGCGGTCATGAAGAAGTCGCGCTCGATGTCGCGCTCCACCTGCTCCAGGGGTCGACCGCTGTGGTGGGCGATGATCTGCGCCATCCGCTTGGTGTTGGAGAGCACCTCGCGGAGCTGGATCTCCATGTCCCGGGGCGCCCCGCGGGTGCCGGCGGACCCCTGGTGGATCATGATCTTGGCGCTGGGCAGGGCCATCCGCTTGCCGGAGGCGCCACCACCAAGGATCATCGCCGCCGCCGACATCCCCATGCCGATGCAGAGGGTGGAGACCTCGCACTTGACGTGCTGCATCACGTCATAGATGGCCATCCCCGCATAGGCGAGGCCCCCCGGGGAGTTGATGTAGAGGTGGATGTCCTTCTCCGGATCCTGCCCCTCCAGGTAGAGAATCTCTGCCACCAGAAGGTTGGCGATCTGCTCGTCCACCTCCTGGCCCAGGAATACGATCCGCTCCCGCAGCAGCAGTGAGTAGATGTCGAAGGCGCGCTCGCCGCGCATCGACTGGTCGAGCACGGTCGGGATCACGCTGGCCAGAAGTGGTGGCGGGGTCGGCGAGCTGGACATTGGGCACCTCGAGGCGGAAGCTCTCCTATCTCTGGGTTAAGATATCAAATAAGGTATGACGACGCCCGACTTGAGCTTTCGCTCCCGAGTGGCCGGTGACCTCTAGGCGCCACGACCCGGTTTTCCCCGGATTCCGCGAGATCGCCCAGGCCCGGCGACGGCAGCTGGCCGCCGACCTGGCCGCGCGTCGCCTGGAACTGGGGCTCTCCCAAACCCTGGTGGCGGCGCGCATGGGCACCTCGCAGTCGGCGGTGGCTCGCCTGGAGGCCGCCGGCACCGACGTACGGCTCTCGACCCTGGAGCGTTACGCGGAGGCCCTCGACCGGCGCCTGGGCTGGCGGCTGGAGGCCCCAGGGCCCTCGGAAAGTGGTCACCCTTAGCGGCGGCGCGTCCCCGACCCCGGAACCGGCTCCCGACCAGCCGTCCCCGGGGTCGGTACGGCCGATGCCAGAGTGGCTCCGGGCTCGGCTCATGGACCGACGGACGGTGCTGCTCAGTGGCCCGCTGACCGACACCACCGCGACCGAGATCGCGGCGCAGCTGATGACCCTGGACGCCAGCGGCGACGATCCCCTTGGGCTGCAGATCAACAGTGGCGATGGCACGCTCTCGGCCGGGCTGACCTTGATGGACACGATCGCGGCCCTGGGCGTGCCGGTGGAGGCCCTCTGTCTGGGCCAGGCCGAGGGGCCAGCCCTGGGAGTCCTGGCGGTCTCAGCGCGGCGGCGGGCCTCAGCCCACTCCCGTCTGCGACTCTGCGATCGGGAGATGAGCGCCAGCGGCTCCGCCACCGAACTGGCGGCGGCCGTCCGCTGCCACCGGCTCCTGCTGGAGCGCTTTGTCGAGCAGGTGGCCCGGGCCACCGGCCAGCCCGGGGAGCGGGTCGAGATCGACGTGGCGGCGGCGCGCTACTTCGAGCTGGACGAGGCGCTCGACTACCGGCTGATCGACGAGGTCTGGGCCAAACCTGGCGCCCCGGGCTGAACCGGCCGTCAGGCCCAGGGCTGGCGCTCAGGAGAGGAGTCGCTTGAGCTCGCCGGCGGCGGCGATCAACTCGGCGTCGCGCAGATTGGGATTGCCGAAGGTGAAGCCTCCCACCCCCAGGTCGAGGTATTCCTGGAGGCGTTCGGCGGCCTGGTCGACGGTGACAGGGTTGCCGGAGGCGCGCAGTCGCTCCGGTGGGACGCTGGCCTTGATCCTCTGGGCCTGGGCCTCGTCGACGGCCAGCAGGCAGGGCTGCATGACGGTGCGCAGGATCGAGTGGGGGTCGCGGCCCGCCTCCTCGCAGTAGCGGTCGAGGATCTCCATCTTGCGCCGGGTTTCGTCAAGGCCAGGGAACCAGTTGGAGATGTCGGCGTAGCGGGCGACGATTCGCAGGGTGCGCTGCTCCCCGGCGCCGCCGATCAGGATCTGGGGGCCTCCGGACTGGATGGGACGAGGCACGTTGAGGGCGCGGTCGATCTGGAAGTAGCGGCCCTGGAAGCTGGGCCGCTCCTCGCTGAACATCCTTCGCGCGATCTGTGCGGCTTCCTCAAGCCGATCCATCCGCCTGCCGATCGGAGGGAACTCAAAGCCATAGCCCTGGTGCTCGTCCTCGTTCCACGCCGCTCCCAGGCCCAGGACGGCGCGGCCCTGGGAGAGCACGTCCAGGGTCGTGACCTGCTTGACCAGGAGCGCCGGGTTACGGTACGTGACCCCCGTGACCAGCGCACTGAGGCGCACCCGCTTGGTGCGCTGGGAGAGTGCCGCCAGGGTGGAGTAGGACTCCAGCATCGGCTGGTCCTCGGCCCCCACCCCGGGAATTTGGTAGAAGTGGTCCATCACCGTGACCAGGTCGAAACCCGCTTGTTCGGCCGCCTGGGCCAGGCCGGCGGCGTGCTCGAAGATCCCGTCCGGCTCGACCCCGGGGAAGGTGTAGTTGGGCATGTGGTAGCCGAACAAGGGTGCGGCCATAAGTTGACTCCTGCGGTAGCGAGCTCAGCCTCTCCAGCCTAGGGGGTCTGGTCGCCAGCAACCCACGGTCGAGATCGCAGCTCTCGAGACCGGCCATCCCTGACCGCGCCTGCTCCCCGCCAGCCCCTTTAGGGCCAAGATGTTGTGGCCAGCAGCTTGACACACCACTACATATAGGCGAGAATCTGCGCATCCGCCTGGGTCAAGGCGATCGTGAATCCGGATGAGCGCTCTGGGAGGAGGTGCCATGACTGAGACCGCGGCCGCCGGCGGACGTTTCTACCGGGACGAGGTCTTGGAGATCGAGCCGCACGGGTTGGAGCACATCACCCAGGCCCAGCGCCACGGGCGCCCGTTCCACCTCTTCACCCTCTGGTTAGCCGCCAACTTGGTGCTTGCCACCTGGGTGATCGGCAACCTGGCGGTGGGAACGTTCGGGGAGAGCGTCCTGGGGGCGTTTGCGGCCCTGGCCATCGGCAACGCCCTGGGGGCGATCCTGCTCGGACTGCTCAGCACCTTCGGACCGCGGCTGGGCGTCCCACAGATGGTTCAGGCACGAGCGCCGTTCGGCCTACTGGGCAACGTGGGGCCGGGCGGCCTCAACTATCTGGCCGGCATCGGCTGGTTCGCCGTCAACACCGTCTACGGCACCTTCGCCCTGGCCCAGTTGGCCCACCTCAACTATTTCATCGCCCTGGCGATCATGGTCGTGGGCCAGGTGGCGCTGGCGGTCTACGGCTACAACATGATCCACGCCTTCGAGCGCTGGATGAGCGTGGCCCTGGTGGTGGTCTTCGCGCTGCTGGCCATCTTCACCTTCACCAAGGGCAACTTTGGGCTCGGCTTCAACGCCCACGCCCCAGTCCCCTTCGGAGGCCCCACCGGCGGCTTCATCATCACGATCGGGCTGGCCCTGGCCTACGCCATGGGCTGGATGCCCTTCGCTTCGGACTACTCCCGCTACCTGCCCAAGGCGGCCCGTTCCTCCCACATCGTCTGGTGGACCGCGCTCGGGATGTTCCTGCCCTGCCTGGTGTTGGAATGGATGGGCGCCCTGACGGTCTCCATCGCCATGCCGGCGGCGACCGCGGCCAACCCCGCCCAGGCGATCGCCTTCCTGATGCCGGGCCCCCTGTCGGCGCTGGCACTGCTGGCGATCGCTGCGGGGACCGCCTGCGCCAACGCGCTCAACATCTACAGCGGGGCGATGTCTGCGCTGGTGGTGCGGATGGAGCGTCACGGTTGGACCCGGGCGGTCATCGCGGGGACCGGATTCGGAGGGCTGACCGGGGCGGTGCTGGTGGTGGCCAACCGCACCCTGGCCTCGGAGCATCAGCCGCCGCTGGCGATCCCGCTGGTGGTGGGCGCGGCGGTCCTGGTCGGCCTGGTGGTGTCGACCGCGGTGCGGTTCCGGCTGCGCCGCTGGCAGGCGGCGGTGCTAGTCGGCGCCCTGGGCGGTCTGCTGGCGATCGGGGGCAGCAACCCCAACGCGGCCGCGGCCCAGTACAGCAACTTTCTGCTCCTGCTCTCCTACTGGATCGGCCCGTTCGTGGCGGTGGTGCTGGTCGACTGGTTCTTCAAGCACCGGGGCGCCTACGCACTGCGCGCCCTCTACGACCCCAACGGGCGGTTGCGGGTCGGGGCAGTGGCCTGGGTGCTGGGGCTGGCTGCGTCCGTCCCCTTCATGAACCAGAGCTGGTACGTCGGAGCAGTCCCGGCCGCGGTGCCTCAGCTGGGCGACGTCTCCTATCTGGTGGCGTTCGTGGTCGCGGGAGGGATCTACGCCATCTTCGGCCGCCCCCGGGCGCTCCCGGCGACCGAGGGGCACATCGAGGTAACCGGCGAGCCGGTGACCTCCTCGGAGCGCGACTACATCGCCCAGGAGGCGTAAGCCCGCGGCTGCCCCAGTCGGAGCGACCCGAGGCCGCTCCGACTGGGGGATGGCGAGCCTAACCGACCCGACTCAGACCGGGGCCTCGCGGCGCCGCCAGCGCTGCCAGCGCCAGTCTCGGATCACCGCCAGAGCACAGTTCCGACCCGGGGCACCCATGACCCCGCCCCCGGGATGACTCCCGGATCCGCCCAGGTACAGGCCCCGCAGAGGCGTGCGATAAGCCGCCAGCGATGGGGTGGGCCGGAGCGAGAAGAGCTGGTCCAGCGACATCTCCCCATGAAATATGTTGCCCCCGAGCAGGCCGTAGTCCCGCTCCATGTCCTCGGGCGTCACCACCTGGCGATGGATCACGGCCGGGGGCAGATTGGGCGCATAGGACCCCAGCACCTCGATGACGCGGTCGGCCAGGCGATCACGCTCCTGCTCCCAGCCTCCCTGGGCCAGCTGAATCGGTGCGTACTGCACGAAGCAGCTGAGGATGTGCCGGCCCGGGGGCGCGAGCGCGGGGTCCTTGGTGGTCGGAATCACACAGTCCAGCATCGGGGAGCGGCTCCAGCGGCCCGCGAGGCCGTCCTGCCAGGCCGCCTCCAGGTAGTCGATGGACGGATTGATGATGAATTCCGGGTGCTGCGGGCCAGGCTGCTTCCCCGGCGCCGCGCTGAAATCGGGCAGCTCGGCCAGCGCCAGGTTCACCTTGGCCGACCCGCTGCGGCTGCGGAATCTCTCCAGGTCGCGGGTCACCGCCGGTGGCAGGTGCTCCGCACCCACCAACTCCAGAAGTGCGGTCCGAGGATGCACGGCCGAGATCACCCGCTCCGAGCGCAGCTCGGTCCCGTCGTCCAGCGCCACCCCCCGGGCCTTGCCCTGGACAACGATGATCCGCGCCACCCGCGCCCCGGTACGGATCTCGGCTCCTTGACGGCGGGCGGCGGTGGCGACGATGTCGGCCAAGGCACCCATGCCGCCCTCGACGAAGCCCCAGCCCCCGCGCTGGCCCCCGGCCTCGCCGATGCGGTGGTGCAGGAGCACGTAGGCGGTGCCGGGGTGGTGCGGCCCGGCCCAGGCTCCAATGACCCCGCCTGGCGCCAGCGCCCCCTTAATGCTAGGGTCGTCGAACCACTGGCCCAGGAAGTCGGAAACCGACATGGTCAGGATGTCTGCGAGCTGGCTCAGGTCTCGCCGGTGCCGGGCCAGCACGGCCCCCAGCCCCAGTGCCGAGACCAGGTCGCCGGGGCCGGGCCGCGCCAGGCGGGGAGGCGCCCGATCCAGTAGCGGCCGAACCAGGCCAACCAGGCGCCCCAGGGTCCGGTCATAGTCAAGGAGAGCTTGCGCGTCATGGGCCGAGAACTTGGCCACCTCGGCTGCGGCTCGGTGCACCTCCTCCCAGTAGTACAGGCCGCGGCCATCGGGGAAGGGCATGAAGTACGCGGGATCCAGAGCATGGACGCGATAACCCAGACGGGCCAACCCCAACTCTCGCACCACCACCGGTCGGAGCAAGCTGACCACGTAGGAGAGCACCGAGACCCGGTACCCGGGCCAGACCTCCTGGGTGGTGGCGGCACCCCCCACCGCCGGCCGAGACTCGAGCACCACCACCCGGAGTCCGGCGCGGGCGAGATAGGCAGCGCAGATCAGGCCGTTGTGTCCGGCGCCGACCACGATCGCGTCATAAACCCGCGAACTGCGGCGGCGGGAAGACATCCCCGGGAATGCTATGGCGTCCCAGACCGACGGGGGCGGACGTTAGGGTTCCTTGTGCTCGGCGGAGCTGCCGTAGGCGGTTGTTGGTCAGTGCCAGGGGTGATCGCCGCTGACGCGGCTGTGGGCGCCAACCCCGCGGCCGAGCATTGACTCCAGTCGACCCGTACCCTATCGTCGCGCCGTAGGAGTCGAGCCCGGTGGTGGGTCCCTCGATTCACCAGTGGGCTTGTCTGCAGACGGCCAGAGCACTGGAGACCGATGGCCAAGCCCCGCACGGGACCGGGGGCGTCGCGCGCTCCAAGAGTCGAACTGCAACGCTTCGCCCCCGTGGTCGGCATCGACCTGGCTCTGGAACGTTGAATCAGGCGGTGGAAGGCCAGGTCGACGTCCCCGGGGGCAAGGTCTGGTACCAGGTCCTGGGCGCAGAGCGCCCGGGCACGCCGTTGCTGTGCCTCCACGGCGGTCCGGGGATGACCCACGACTACCTGGAGCCTCTGGGCGAGCTCAGCGCGGAGCGGCCGGTGATCTTCTACGACCAGCTGGGGAGCGGGCGCTCCGACCGTCCCTCGGACCCCAACCTGTGGACCATGGAGCGCTTCCTCGACGAGCTGGGGGCGGTTCACCAGGCACTGGGGCTGGAGCGGCACTTCCTCTTCGGGAACTCCTGGGGGGGCTGGCTGGCGCTCCAGTACACCCTCGACCGGCGGCCGTCCCTGGCGGGCCTGGTCCTGAGCAGCGCCCCGCCGCGGGTCTCCGGCTGGATCGAGAACACCACCCGGCTCCGGAACCAGCTCCCGGAACCGGTCCGGGCGGCGCTCGACCACCACCAGCAGGGCGGCTTCTACACCTGCCCCGAGTACCTGGGCGCGGTATCGACCTTCTACCGTCGCCACCTCTGTCGTCTGGACCCCTGGCCGGACTGCTTGGAGCGCTCGGTCCAGGGGTTCGGCGACCAGGTTTACTCGACGATGTGGGGACCGGCCGAATTCGGTCCCGTCACCGGCCGGCTTCGGGACTGGGATGTCAGCGGCCGGCTCGAAGAGGTCGCGGTCCCGACCCTGATTACCGGCGGCCGCTACGACGAGGCCTCCCAGGCGGAGCTGGGGCTGCTCACCGAGGGTATCGCCGGATCCGAGTTGGCCATCTTTGACGACAGCTCGCACATGGCCTTCCTTGAGCAGCCCCAGGACTACCTGCGTCGCCTGCGCGGTTTCCTGGATCAGGTGGAGAGCAGCGGTCCGGTCGCTACCAGGGGCGGCATCGTCGTCTGAGCCCGGGCCCTGGGCAGGGTTCCCTTCGGCTGAAGTCCGGGGCCGCTGCGGCGGTGCTAGCTTGGGTTGGAGAGAACTGGCAGGGCTTTGGAGGTAGTGCAGATGGCAGGACGCCGAGACCAGGTGGCGGGCGCCGCCAAGCGGACGGTCGGCAAGGCGGTGGGCAACAGGCGGCTTCAGACCGAGGGAACGGTCCAGGAGACGGTGGGCAAGGCCAAGTCCGCGGCGGGAAAGCTGCGAGCCAAGGCCGGCGCCAAGAAGCGCGCCTAAGGAGATCGCCACCGCCCTCGCCTCCGCCTCAGTTGATAGCCGGCTGCTCCGGGGCGGGCTGGGCGACGTCGTGGACGCGGAAGCCCACGGTGCGGGCCTGCGAGTCTCCCAGCCGCGCCGCCACCTGGTACTCCCCCGGTGCCGGGAAGACCAGGTTCAGGGACAGGGCCAGGACCGCCCGCTGCTCGCTGCCGGTGGGCAGCCCCTGGGGGCGGGTGGGGTTGAGCTGGGCTGACACCGCCGCGACCTGGTTGCCGCTGGCGTCCTCAATCGCCAGCGCCAGGGTGTGGAGGACGCCGCTGGCGGTCCACGGCACCAGAACCGTCACCCCGACCCCCAGGTGGCTGATCACGGGCTGACCGCCCTGGGCGGCGGGGCGCCAGTGATCGGTCCAGCCGCCGCCGGAGACGTAGAGCAGGCCGTTCACCGCCTCGACATGATTGGCGAGGATCAACAGCTCGATTCGGGGCTCGTCCACCCACTCAGTCTGCGCCAGCGACGCGCCCCTAGCCCGGTGCCGCCTCGGTCTCGGTCCCCGGCCGGGTCATCTCCTGGCGCAACTGTTCCAGGCCGACAAAGCCCAGGTCCAGCGCCCGGCGGTGGAATGCCTTGAGGTCAAAGCCGCCCCCGAGCTGGCGCTGGACCGCGGCCCTGGTCTCCAGCCAGACTCGCTCGCCCAGCTTGTAGGAGATGGCTTGGGCGGGCATCCCCAGGTAGCGCTGGACTTCGCCGTGGCAGAAGTCGACCGACCGCCCTGACTTCAAACTCATGAACTCGACGGCCAGGGCGAATGACCAGGCCTCGCCGGGATGGAAGGGCTGGCCGGCGGGGAGAGTGAGATGCAGGTGCAGCCCGATGTCGACCACCACCCGAGCGGCGCGGAAGGCCTGGTTGGCCAGCATCCCCAGGTAGTAGTCAGGGTTGTCGAGGTAGCCCAGCTCCCCCATCAGGCGCTCGGCGTAGAGCGCCCAGCCCTCGACGTGCCCGGAGACGTGCCCCAGCTGAGACTGGAAGGGGTTGAGTCGGTCCCCCAGCCAGTAGGCGTGGCCGATCTGCAGGTGGTGGCCGGGTACGCCCTCGTGGTAGGCGGTGGCGACCTCCGCCCAGAGGGGGAACTTGGTCCGGCCCATGGTGGGGTACCAGGTGCGCCCGGGCCGGCTGAAGTCGGAGGCCGGGGGGGTGTAGTACATCGCCGGCCCTGCCCCCGCCGGGGCCAGCATGGCTTCGACCCGGCAAACCGGCTCGGGGATATCGAAATGGCGACCCTGAAGTTCGGCGACCGTCTGCTCCAGGAATCCCTGGTTCCAGCGGCGAAAGCTCTCCGCCCCCTCGATCCCCCGGGAGGGGTCGTCCTCGAGCAGCTCGATGGTCTCGGAGACCGACGAGCCGGGGAGGATCCGGCCAGCGGTGGCGCGCATCTCGGCCTCGATGCGCGCCAGCTCCTCCCACCCCCAGGTGTAGGTGGTGGCAGCCTCGATGGTGACGCCGTTGAAGGCGCGACACTGGAGCTGGTACAGGTCCTCGCCCACCCCGTCGCCCTCGACCGCCGCTGACAGGTAGCCGCTCTCCAGGTAGGCGGCCATGTCGAGATAGGCTCGGTCGGCGGCGGCGGCCATCTCTGCCAGCCGGCGCCCGAGGGGGTCGGCCGGCACCAGGTAGCCGGCGGCCAGCTGCCGGAAGTAGCCGGGCCGGGGGCCGTCGCCGCCAAAGGTGCGGGCCTGGGCGGCCGAGACCAGCACCTGGCGCCGCGACGAGGTGATGCCACGGCTGATCCCGGTCTCCAGGGTCGCCCGGATGCTGGCCAGCGTATTGGGGACCTTGGTCATCCGCTCGGCGATCCCCTCCCACTCCTCCTCGCTGCTCCTGGCCATGAGGTCGAACACCCGCCGGGTGGAGTTGAGGGGCCCGAAGAGGTGGAGGGCCCTCATCCATTCGCCGGCCTCGTGCTGCTCGAGACGCACCTGGAGGCGGTCACGCATGGCGCTGGCGGCGATCTGGTCGCGGTGCGAGTCCACCGCCGCCAGGGTCAGCGCTGCCAGCGTCTCCCGGGCCAGGGCGGCACGGGAGCCCTCGGCATCGGGCCCCTGGTCGGTCAGCTCGCGGTCATGGCCCAGTGCGCCCCAGCCGCTCGCCTCGGTCGGATCGAGGGCCGAGATCCGATCCAAGTACTGGTGCGCCAGTTGGTCAACGGTTGGCGTCAAGTCTCAACCCCCTTTGGCGCGAGGGCCCGCTTCGGGTCACTTCCGCGATCCACCCAGGTTCTCGACCACCATCGCGATCCCCTGGCCGACGCCGATGCACATGGTCGCCAGCCCGAATTGGAGACCGCGACGGCGCAGCTCGTGGAGCAGGGTCACCAGGATCCGGCTCCCGGAGCAGCCCACCGGGTGCCCCAGGGCGATCGCACCTCCGTTGGGATTGAGCCGGGGATCGTCGGGCTCGATCTGGAGCTGGCGGAGCACTGCCAGGGACTGGGCTGCGAAGGCCTCGTTGAGCTCGATCAGCTGGATGTCGCCGAGTTCGAGGCCCGCTCGCTCCAGGGCCTTGGCGGTGGCCGGCACCGGGCCTATGCCCATGATCCGCGGCGGCACCCCGGCCACAGCCATGCTCCGGACCTTGAGCGCCGGCTCCAGCCCGTGCTCGGCGGCGAACTCGGGGCTGGTCACCAGCAGCGCCGCCGCGCCGTCGTTGAGGGGGCTGGAGTTGCCGGCGGTGACGCTGCCCTGCTCGGCAAAGACGGGACGGAGGCCAGCCAGGCGCTCCAGGGAGGTGTCCGCCCGGGGAGCCTCGTCGACCTCGACCGTCCCCTTCGCGGTCGGGACCGGAACCAGTTCGGCGGCGAAGTCGCCACGCGCCTGCGCGGCCACCGCCTTTTGGTGGCTGCTCAGGGCAAAGGCATCCTGGGCGCCCCGGTCGATGGCGAACATCTGGGCCAGGTTCTCAGCGGTCTGACCCATGGAGTCGGTGCCGTGCAGACCCTCCATTCTCGGGTTGACAAAGCGCCAGCCGAGCGCGGTGTCGTAGAGGACGCGGTCCCCACGCGGCTGGCCCCGCTCCGGCTTGGGGGTAGCCCAGGGGGCGCGGCTCATCGACTCCACACCGCCCGCGATCAGAGCCCGGCCATCGCCGTGGATCACCGCCCGGGCTGCCTCAACCACCGCCTCCAGCCCGCTGCCACAGAGCCGGTTCACGGTGCAACCGGCCACCTCCACGGGAAAGCCCGCCAGCAGCGACGCCATCCGCGCGACATCGCGGTTGTCCTCGCCGGCCTGATTGGTGCAGCCCAGGTAGACGTCCTCGAGCTGGGAGGGATCCAGGGACAGCCGGTCCACCAGGGCCCGCAACACCAGGGCTGCCAGATCGTCCGGCCGCACCGAGGCCAGCACTCCCCCGTAGCGCCCGATTGGAGTGCGCACGCCATCGACGATCACGGCCTCGGTCAATCACCACCTCCTGGCTGGACGGCCCCTGGGGAATGTAGCGGCTGGCGGCGCCGGGCGGCGCCGCCGCTCAGAAGCGATCGAGCAGCCAGGCGTGGACCTCGGGCACGCGGTTCACCAGCAGGGTCATGTGGCCCTCGTCGGGAAGGAAATGGGCGTCGGCCTGGGGGAGCCGGGAGGAGAGCCAACGGTAGTGGTCGGTGGGCACCATCAGGTCCTGTCCCCCCTGCCAGAGCTGCAGGGGCAGCGAGATCGTCTCGGGGTCGAAGCCCCAGGGCCGGACGATGGCCAGGTCGTCGTCGACCCAGCCGTCCACCCCGGAGCTGAAGGCCTCGCGGCTTGTGCCCTCCAGCCACTCGGCCAATGGACCGCAGACCACCGCGCGGTCGACCTGGGAGAAGATGCTCGCCATCTGGTTGACCACCTCCTCGGCGGTGCCGCCCATGCTGGCCACCGCGGCTTCGTGGTCGGGCCTGATGGCGGCTTCCCCCTCCAGGGTCCTGGAGAACTCACGGACGTTGTCCTCCCCCATCCCCGCCACGAAATCCAGGCCCTCAGCCCGGTAGGGAGCGGGGCAGGCGATGGTGGCGGCCGCCACCACCAGCTTGGGGAGTAGGGAGGCGCAGGCGAGCGCGTGGGGGGCGCCACCCGAGTACCCCCAGGTAGCCAGCCGGGTGATCCCCAGATGGGAGGCGATCGCGGCCACATCGGTGCTCGCCCGCGCCACGTCCCGGCCCGCGTCCCTGCTTGATCCGCCATAGCCGGGACGCGAATAGCTGATCAGCCGGATGCCCCGGCGCTCGGCATCCCCGACCCAGCCGGCATAGAGCGACCCGCTGCCGAAGGTGCCGTGGTGTACCAGAACCGGCGTTCCCTGGGGCGCGCCGCCCAGGAAGACGTCCAGTTGCCGACCACCCTCGCCAGCAATGCGCAGCCGCTCTACTGCCATGCGATGTTCTCCTCAGGTCCATGCGGCCGGCGCCCCCGGCGGCCCCGCCTGGGACTGGCTCCACTCCAACTTACCCACCATAGGCGGCCGTTGCCCGCCCCCGTCAGGCGGGGCGTAGAGTGGGCCAGTTCCAGCCCGGAGTCGCCAGTGGGGCAGGTCCAGTGAGTTACGCCAGGTGAACGCCGCCCTCCCCGCCCAGGGGCGCCTCCAGCTGCGCTTCTCGGCCACCCGGCTGATCGCCTTATCGGTGTACTGGCTGGCGATCAACTACCTCTGGCAGGGCATGGGCGCTCTGATCCTGCCCCGGCTGATCGAGCGCTTCGTGGCCTCAGCCCACAAGGGGGTGGCCCTGACCGGCATCTCGGTGCTGGGGGCCGTGGTGGCGATCCTGGTCCAGCCCGCCGCCGGCGCCCTGTCGGACCGGGTCACCTTGCGCTGGGGGCGGCGCCGTCCCTTCATCCTGCTGGGCAGCCTGGGCGATGCCGCCTGCCTTTTCGGCCTCACGGTGGCGGGCAGCTACGGCGCCCTGCTGATTCCCTATTGCGCCCTGCAGATCTGCTCCAACACCGCCGAGGGCGCCTACCAGGGCATGCTCCCGGACCAGGTGCCGGAGGACCAGCGCGGTCGGGCGGCGGGCTACTACGGCCTGGCCGTGTTCGTGGGCACCGCGCTCGGATTCCTGCTCACCGGCCGTCTGATCGCGCTCGGCCACATCCGCCTGGCGCTGCTTGTGGTCGCCGCCGTGATGCTGCTGGCGATGGCGGTGACGGTGGTACTGGTGCCCGACGGGCCCGCCCGGGGCGACGTGCCCTCGCGGCGCGAGGCCTGGCTGGGGATCTTCAGCTTCCGCCCGCGCGAGCACCCCGACTTCGCCTGGCTGCTGGGCTCGCGGCTGCTGGCGCTGATGGGGATCACCGGGCTCACCGACTTTGCCCAGTTCTACATCAAGTCGACCTTCTATCCCGGCCACGGCAGCCATCTGGCCAACCAGGCGGCGGGCGCGACCTCGGTGCTGCTGGCGGTGGTGGTGCTCTGCGCTGTGGTGGTAACGCTGCCGGCGGCCCGCCTCTCCCAGCGTGTGGGGCGGCGGGTGCTGGTCCGGGTGGCCGCCTGGCTGGGAGCCGCCGGGACGCTGCTCCTGATCCCGGCCACCTCCCTGGTCTGGGTGTACGTGGTGGGGATCCTGGTGGGAAGCGCCTTCGGGATCCTGCTCTCGGTCGACTGGGCCTTCGTCGCCGACCTGGCTCCCAAGGGCCAGTCCGGCCGCTACATGGGCATCTCCAATCTGGCCACCGCCGGGTCCGGCATCCTGGCAACCGTGATCGCGGGCCCTCTGCTCGACTTCGGCAACGGCCTGCGCCACAACGCCGGCTACCCGATGATCTTCGGCTTCTTTGCTATCGCCCTGGTCCTGGGCGGATGGCTGGTCTGGAAGGTGAGACCGCCGGGAGCGGCCGTCTCGGCGCCCACGGCCACGGTCGCGAGCGGCTGAGGGCGCTGGGTCAGAAGGAGAAGTCGTCATAGAGCGAGCGTCGGCCGCGATCCGCAGGCTGGACCATCTCGGTCACCCGCCGAGGGTGAATCGCAGCGGCGGCGCCCCGCCACTGGCGCGGGGGGCGGTGCCTCTCAGCGGCCGGCCGGCGGCCCCAGCTCGCCCCGGCGGGCGCCGGCCGACCCGGACCCCGGGCGGGGCCGGGGGGGCGCCGGCCGGATCCACCCCGGAACGCGGCGGCGGCTAGCGCGCCCCCTGGTCTCAGGACCCGGCGCAGCCCGGTCGGCAGCCGCCGAACCAGGGCCCGGCTCCAAGCGCGGCGGTAGGCGACCAGCGCCAGGAGCAGGTCGAGCAGCAGCAGCGCCGGCGCCCACCCCTGCAGCTGCCGGATCGTCGTGAAGCGCCGGGCGGCGGCCAGGCTGGCGGCCCGCAGCCGGGCCTGGGCGCGGCGGTAGGCAACCAGCTGGGTGCGGATTCGCAGGATCTGAGGCGCATCGGCGAGCAGACCCTGGGTGATCCCGCTCGCCGCCGCCGCCCTGAAGCTGGGCTGGGCCAGCAGCTGCGAGTCGGTCGGGTTGCTCATGAATCCGATCTCGATCGTCACCGCCGGCATGGGGGCGTGGACCCAGAGCTGGGGCAGAGCGGCCGTGCCCCGGTTGCCCATGCCCAACGGGCCTAGGGTATTGGCCAGCCCGGCGTCGAGGTGGCCGGCCAGACCCCGGTCCCAGGGATGAGGAGTGAACACGGTCAGCCCCTCAAGGCTGGTGTCGGTCCAGTCGTTGACCCAGAGGCTGACCAGCACGTCGGCGTGGCTCTGCCGGGCTAGTGACTCCGCATGGGCGACGCTCACGTCGGTGTCGGTGGTCCTGGTCATTACCACCTTGATGTCATAGGCTTCCAGGTCCCTTCGCAGATCGAGGCCCATCCCCAAGGTGACGTTCTTCTCCTTGAGGTGGTTGAAGGGCGAGATGGCTCCAGGGTCGTAACCGCCGTGACCGGGCATGATCGCCACCATGTAGGGGGCAGGAGCGCTCAGCCCCTTCGCCGGCGGCTGATGGCGCGCGGCTGCAATCCCCGTGGCGGGAGCGGCCAAGGCGGCGACCGACCCCAGGGCCAGGGCTGGGACGTAGAGAAGACGGGATGGCCCCTTGCGCATCGCGACGGCGCCAGTATAGGGGGGGTCTGGGGCGAGGCTGCAACCGGCCTGGGCCACGGGCTATGGTGGGCCCCCGGCACGGGGCTGGCGGAGGCCCGATACCAGTCTCCGCGTCCGAGCGCCGATCACGCTCCCAGCCGAGGCCGCCGTCCGGCCCGAGGAGAACGCTTGAGCCAGTCGACCGGGGCCAATGTCGGCGAAACTGACTTCCTGGAAACGTTGTATGAGACCGAGAGGCTGGCGGGCCTGCCCCTGTCCGACGCGCTCCGGACTTGGTATGGCGGGCCGCTGAACCTTCCCGAGAGGGGCCTGTATGCCAACTTCGTCACCTCGCTGGACGGGGTGGCGGTGGTGGGCGACTCCTCCGGTTCCCAGCTCAGCCAGCACAGCCGGGCCGACCGCATGGTCATGGGCCTGCTGCGCGCCTGTGCCGACGCGGTCTTGATCGGCACCGGTACCCTGCGCGGCAGCCCCGGTCACCGCTGGACGCCGGAGCACGTTTTCCCGTCGGGTCGCCAGGAGTTTGCCGAGCTCCGCCGCCGGCTGAAGCTGCCGAGTCGACCCGTCCTGGCCCTGGCCAGTGGCAGCGGCAAGATCGATTGGGGACATCCTGGGCTGGAGGCGGGCGGACTGATTCTGACCTCGGATGAGGGCGCCCGGAGGATCCCGGGCCGACCCGACCTCGAGGTTGTGAGCGTCGCCGGCGTCGGTCCCCTGCCGGCCCGGCGAATCCTCGAGTGCCTGAGCCAGCGAGGCTACCGCCGGATCCTCAGCGAGGGGGGGCCCCGGCTGCTGGGCAGCCTGCTCGCCGCCGAGGCGGTTGACGATCTCTTCCTCAGCCTCTCACCGCTGCTGGCAGGGCGCACCGACCGCCAGCCCCGGGCCGGGTTCCTTGCCGGGGTGGACCTGCTGGGGCGCAGCCAGGACATCCGGCTGCTGAGCGTGCGGCACCATCGGTCGCTCCTGTTTCTCCACTACCGTCTCGGAGGTGGGGCGCCCGTGCCCGACCTCGCCTCCCAGGTCTCCCCGGGCGGCCGGATATGATCGGGGCAGAGCGGCCATCAAGGGGCAAGGCATGTCTCAAGCACCAGAGCGAGCGGCGACGACCTCCGAGGCCGAGTGGCGAGAGCGCCTCAACCCGGAGCAGTACCACGTGCTCCGCGAGAAGGGCACCGATCCTGCCTTCAGCGGCGAGTACACCCACCCCGGCGCGCGGGGCACCTTCCGCTGCGCCGGCTGCGGCGCCGAGCTCTTCTCCTCGGACACCCAGTTTGACTCCGGCTCAGGTTGGCCAAGCTTCAGCGCGCCGCTGGACCAGGAGGGGGTGGCCCTCGACGACGACCGCAGCCTGGGGCGCCGCCGCACCGAGGTCATGTGCAGCCGCTGTGGGAGCCACCTGGGCCACGTCTTCGACGACGGCCCCGCGCCGACCGGGCAGCGCTGGTGCATCAACTCCACCAGCCTGAAGCTGGAACCAAACCCCCAGGCCTGAGCCGAACCGGGGCTCGCGCGACCAGGGCGGGGCCTTACCGACGAGACCCAATCCGGTGACGACTTTTCACCCCCCCGTGACCTGGGTTTTTCGATCTCGACCCTAGCCTGCAGGCTATGACGTCGGCCTCTCGCCAGGCGGCTGCCACTGGGCCCGAGACCGCAGCCCGGACGACCGCCATGGAGCAGTTGCGGCGCCTGATGGGGCGCGACTTCGAGCTCCCGCGCCTGGAACTGGTCGAGCACGAGTTGTTGCGGGCTGTGGTGGTCGAGATGCCGATCGCGCTGACGGCGGTGGACCGGGCGGGCACGGTCCTGCTCTGGAACCCGGCCGCAGAGCGGCTCCTGGGCTGGCGGGAGGACGAGACCGTGGGTCGGCCGATGCACTTCCTGGACTCCGCCCGAAGCCGGCAGTTCCAGGAGCTGTTGCGCCGCACCTTCGAGGGGGGCGAGGTCCTGGTCGATTTCGCGACCCAGCGGCGCCATCGCGATGGGCACTCGGTGCCGGTGCTGCTTTCCACCGCCCCCCTGCGGGATGAGCAGGGCCGGGTCACCGCCTGCCTGGGGACCTACAAGGACATCAGCACCCGCAGGCTACTGGAGACGCAGCTCCGCCGCCAGTCCCAGCACGACGAATTGACTGGGCTCTACAACCGGCGCGGCTTCGTGGAGCGGCTGAGTCGGCCCTCGGAGTTCTCGGACCGGGACGCCACCGTGCTCTCCCTGGACCTCGACGGTTTCAAGGAGACCAACGACAGCCTGGGCCATTCCACCGGGGACCAGCTGCTCCAGGCCTTCGCCCAGCGCCTCAAGGGCTCGGTCCGCCCCGGCGACGTCGTCGCCCGGGTAGGGGGCGACGAGTTTCTGGTGGTGCTGCGCGCCATCCCCCGGGGGAGCGTCGAGGCGGCGGTGCGACGGCTCTTCGAGAGGCTGGGCGACCGCTATCGGGTCGAGGGGCGGGAGCTGCAGGCTCGCGTCACTGGGGGAGTGGCCCGGCACCGTCCGGGGACTGACATTGAGGACGCCATCCGCGAAGCCGATATCGCCCTCTACCAGGCCAAGCAGTCATCGCGGGGCAGCTATCAGGTCAGCGACAAGGGCATGCGCCAGGCGTTCCTGCAGAGGATCGACCTCTCCTCCCGGCTGGCAGAGGCAGCCGACCTCGGAGAACTCCGCCTCCACTTCCAGCCGCTGGTCACCGCCGCCGCCGCCCGCGTCGTGGGGGTGGAGGCCCTAGTGCGCTGGGCGCCCCCCAATCGGCGCATGGTCCCCCCCGACCGGTTCATACCCCTGGCCGAGGAGACGGGAAGCATCACCGCCATCGGAGGCTGGGTCCTGGAGCAGGCGTGTGCCTCGCTGCGGGCCTGGGAGCTCCAGGATGACCTGGCCGCCAACCTCACCGTCGCGGTCAACCTCTCCTACGTCCAGTTGCGCGATCCGGCGCTGGTCGACCGCGTGGCCCGCCTTCTGGACGACAATGAACTGGAACCCGCCCGGCTCTGCCTGGAGGTGACCGAAAGCGCCCTCAGCGCCGACCCTCAGGCGGAGGCGGCGATCCTCCGCGGCCTGCGCCAGTTGGGGGTCCATCTGGCGCTCGACGACTTCGGCACCGGCAACTCCTCGCTCACCGCCCTGCGCCAGTTCCCGTTCGACTTCCTCAAGATCGACCGCTCCTTCGTCCGCGGCGTCGGCACCCTCGACGAGGACGGGGCGATCGTCGCCGCCACCATCGCCCTCGGCCGCGCCCTCAACCTGACCACCGTGGCGGAGGGAGTCGAGACCGAGGCCCAGGCGGAGTTCTTAGCCAGCCAAGGCTGCGACCTACTCCAGGGTTACCTCTTCAGTCGGCCGATGGCCATGGAGCAGCTGCGTCACCGACCCTTCGGCCCCCACCTGCGGGCGCTCTCCAGGACCTCCGACAACTCGGCGGACCAAGACAGCCGGGCCGGCTAGCCCGCGTCCACTTCGCATACCGGCCCGGGCCAAGCACCCCACGGCCGCATGGCCGGTCCGATCACGTCCGAAGTGGGAAGGGTACGCTCGAGTGAGTCTAAAAATCGCTCGATTCGAGCTAAATGGCTGCGAAAAAATCGGATTCACTCGGTTCGGTTGGAGCCACGAAAATTTCGCTTGCCGCTGCCAAGGACCGTCGGGCTGAGCGCCCGCGCCCGGCGACTGGCCAGCAGTCCTCCATCGATCGCTCCGGGGAGGGCGGTGCCTCGACGATTCGCAGCGGCCGAGTCGAACCCATCACTACTCGGAGAGCGTCTTGGGCTCGACCACCCCTTCTAGGGACCGCCTGCTATGTCGACCGCTCGGTCGGTCTACAGCAGAATTCGGGGAGGAGGCAAGTCGTCGAGTAATCTCGGGGAATCGGCTCTGATTCCGGGCTGGAGCGGGAGACGGGTCTCGAACCCGCGACCTTCTGCTTGGGAAGTCTCCAAGGCTCAGCGGTATGCGCCCGAGATCAGGGGTGCCACCGAAAGGCGTCCACTTATGTGGTCGCCACCGACAGCCCGAAATCGGCCTCGTCCGTCCCGTGGGATCATCGGGGTGTAGGCGCCAACCGGCGGGGAAGCCGAGCCTATCGGACCGTGTGGAGGTCTAGTCGGAGGCGGCGCGGAAGCCCAGGGCATTCGCTGTGGGGTCAGAGCCGCTCTCTACGCTGAACCGCAGCCAACCTCCCTTGGGGAAGGCCGCTCGCAAGCGCATCGCGGTGCTCTTCTCGTCGCGATGGGTCACCTGGTACAGCCGGAGGTCTTCCTCATCCTTGCCCATCGCCACGACGACGTCCGAAAAAGTCTCGGATCCCCCGGGGAAGTAAACGCAGATCGTGCTCCCGATCGAGTCCTTCCCGCCAGACCCAGTCAGCGGCCCGATATACACGCGGGGAACTATAAGGAACTAGTCAACAGAGAACCAGACCGGCCGCCCCGGCGACCCCGAGCCAAGGTCTTCCAGGTCACCAGCGATCCTTGCCGGCTCTCCACGGCCCGCACAGCGGCTCAGACGTTTCTAAGATTTGCCCGTGGCAGTCGTCAGGGCGCCCACCGCGGCCGAGACGGACTACGCTCAACTTGGCCCCGACCCCCGGCGGGTGCTCTGCTGGGCCGAGCTGGGCGGCGAGCCCTGCCAGGTCCTGGTGGCACTCATCCAGGGATGCGGGACGGCGGCTCCCATGCTGGTGCTACCCCGCGGCCATGTGCTGCGGGACGGCATTTGGGTCCAGACTCACCGGCCGCTCCAACTGCCCCAGGTCAGGGTGACAACCCCCAACAATATCTCATTTGTTTCCGTTCCAGGACACTAGCGGCTAGTGTGGTCACATCGGCTAGACTCGAACCGTCATGACCGGTCCTGTACCCCTGCCTTGGCACAAGTCGATTCGGAGATTTTGCCCATGGACCTGCAAGTGGCAAAGCCCGTGATATCCCACACTGGGCCGAATTGCCATTGCGAGGGGTGAAGTGCGGGTTTGTACTCTGGGTTGTACCAGCCTGAGATGATCTGACTTCGGTCTCCCGACGAGGTTTGTGAGGTCTCGCTTCCGCCCCGCGTGCGCGTAATCACTGTCTCTGAGCTGGTTGCATAACTGGAGATGAAGGCATACGCCGCGCCGGCGTTGAGGTCAGTGCTGGCCGTGAATGTGAGCGGGACCAGTGTGACCTTAATGGGCCACACGCCACCCTGGACCAACTGGATGGATCCCTTCTGCAGCACGGTAACCGCCGGCGGACCTCCGTAGAACGCAGCCGCCTGAGGTTCTGCCGTGGACTCTTCCAGAACCGGCGCTCCATACTCAGACGCCCAATTGGTCAGCCACATCATCTTGAGCAGGCTGTAGCCCCAGACCTTTGCCTCGCAAGGACTTACCAGCCCATGGGTGGCATCGACGACCGGGGTGGGGAGGATGTATGACTCCCAATCGTTGGGGACGGCGTCCGCTCCCTGGGAACCGGCCCAGGGGTCGCTGGGGGGCGCGGTTGCTGCGGGCATGAGGAAGGCAAACCGTGAAGTGACACTCGTCAGGGACAACCGACTGGGGGGTATGGTCCTACAGGTGACTGGCAGCGTGACAGGCGACGGAACGACTGCAGGCTTGGTCTTGGGGGGCTTGGTCTTGGGGGGAGCGTGTGGACGGAGGGGGAAGGAGAGGGTGAGCCGCAGTGTGTGGCCTGCGAGCTTCGTGCCAGGGCTGGGGCTTTCAGCGAGGACGGTACCGTATGGAACGGACCGGTTCCAGACATATTTCGTGGTCACCCGGGGACCAAGCCCAAGCCGCAACCAAAGCCAGTTGGCTTGGGTTTCCTCAAGCCCCAGCAGATCCGGCGTCAAGCCAGGGTGCGGGCGGCTTGCCCCAGTAAGAGTGCCATGGCTTAGCCGCCCGAGTAAGCCCATTGACGCAGTACGCCCTAAAGTGAACGTATTCCCTCTGAACGGATTGGGAGGCCGGCCGCTGGGGGTGTCCGCGCCGATCACATATAGGGCCGATCCGGGGCGGACCTGCCCTGCGTACCGCCTCCCGGTCAGTCGGACGACCAAGCACGTCACGCTACACGGAAGCGTGAATGGATCTGGGTTTCCCACCTGCGTTAGCCAGGTCTTGACCCGGGGCGCCTTCGCAACCACCCACGCGGCTGAGCTGGTGAGATAGTCAGTGCCCGATGCAAACGCGGCTTGGCGCGCCACGGCCCAGGCCAAGATCGTAGGTTGAGACTCAGATAGTTTGCTGGGAGCGGAGCAGGCCGCGACCGTCGCGGACACCATAACCAATGCCAAGACCGCCCCTACGGGGCCGATGGAACGCCTCTTCACCTCAGCCCTCTGAGCGCCATCGGCCTGAAGGAATGGTGAGCCGCGGCGATCTCATTGCTGATCGAGAGTAGATCGGGTTCTACAATCGGTCAAGCTCTACTGCCCGTTAACCCTTGCGACAAGGACACGACGGCCTCAGTTCGCCTCCGCACCAAGGGCGGTTGACTGCAGCTACAGGATGGGCTAGCCTCCAAGCCAAGCCTCTTCTGGTTCCGTGCCTTCAGTCTACAGTCAGCCACGCTCGTCGATGCGCGAACCTAGTAGCGCCTAGTCAGCATGCCCTTGCATATAGGGCGTCGGTGAGCGACCCCAGTGAGCCATCTATATCGACCTGTCCGTTCATCCCGTAGTCATCGCCGGGCACACACGGCAAGTGATCCCATAGTATGTAGCTACTCACATTGTGCTCGGTGCCTTGGGGGTCCGACTTGTATTCATCACCTTGACGGCCTTCGTCCTGTGGGACGCCAATGTAGTAGTAGTTGATTGAGATCGTCGACGCAAGTCCGTTGCAGCTGCCCCCTCCTCCCGCACCGACGATGTCTCCTGACACGTACATATACCGGTACGGGTTACAGCTTAGTGTCCCACCACCACCCTGCCCTGGAGCGGTGAAGTCAGGATGGCTCGTCGTCGTCGCTGCCTGTGCTGCGACTACCCCAGACGCAGGGACTAAGACGAGGGCCAGCCCAGAACAAGTGACCGGAGCGCAAATTTAGTCTTCGTCATGGCAGCGTTTCCTCCACCACTTCGAGCTTCGCTCCTGACAGTAGGACAATGCCGTCCTCGTGCCAGACCTATGCCTTAAGAAGAGGTAGAGCGTAGCAAGCTGTACGAGCAACGTCAAGCCTCGCGGGCACCTGGTAGTGGGTCTGGGGTGACCACCTTGGAGCGAGAGCGGAGCGGGGAACTGGAGCGGGGGAACCGCGAGCGGCGCGAGGCCCGGGCCCGGCGGGCCGGTGCTCAGTCGCCCCAGCCGTCGTCCCAGTACGGGTCGAGCTCCCGCTCGCAGTCCTCGCAGAGCCCGCGCCGCTCGGCCAGCGCCTAGGGGTTCGCTGGCGGCTTCGCCTCCGCGTGGTCGGCCAGCTCCTGGCGAAGGCTGGCGGTGAAGCCGTCGCGCTCGCCCGCGAACTGCGCGTGGGCAAGATCGAGCCGGAAGCACCAGTCACCTCCCTGGTCCCCGTAGCGGATGCAGGACGGCTGCTGGCGCCCCTGGATGCTGAACTGGGTGTAGTGGCCCTCGGGGTGGTGCTCATAGCCGATCAGCTTGGCGAAGGGGAACTCGCGGGTCTGCTTGCCTCCGATGAAGACCGCCCGCCGGTCGGTGATGTGGGCGGTGCCGATGTCCACCTGCTCCAGCTCCTCGACGCCGGGAACGTAGTGGCTCCGAAAGGCGCCCGAGCGCATGTAGACACCCTTGGCGACCCGGAACGACGGCCCGCCGTAGACCCCGGTGCGGTGACCCTGGGTGCGCTGCATCTCCAGCAGCGGAGCGCCGCTCAGGGTGAAGTACCTCAGCTCACCGGCCTGGAGCTGGAGGCCGTCCGCGTCGGGCAGCCCGCGGAAGTTCTGGGCCAGGTCCAGCTCATGCTGCAGGGCCTGCTGCTCCGCCTCCCAGGCAGCCAACTTGGCCTGCCGGATCCCGGCCGCGTGCTTCTCGCGAAGCTCCTCCAGGAAACCCATCCTCAGCCCTCCCGGTTGCTCCTGCGGTGCTGGAGGAGTGTACGTCCGGTTCGCTCTACCCAACCACGTCGCCCGGCCGGGGTCCGTACCGCTCGGGCGCCTCGATCCGGCGCCTCTCCCACTCGGCGAAGCCATCGCTGGCTCCGCTGCGCTCGCCCCACCAGATGGCCAGGCAGAGGGCCATCACCAGGTCGTCGTGCGAGCCCCTGGCCCCCTCGAAGCGGTCGTGGCCACTGGCGCTGATCGAGAAGTCGAAGGCGCTCAGCTCGGCCCGCAGATCCTCCTGCAGCGGGCAGTCCGGGACCGTCTCGACGCGGTGCCCCTGGAGGACGATCTCCAAGCTCTGGACCAGGTCGCGCTTGGGCACCCTGTGAACTGAGTACTCAGGCTGGGTCTCGGACTCGGCAGCCGTGAAGATCACCGCTCTCAGGCTC